>NZ_JBIUYE010000012.1:0-332091 GCF_044744365.1 Kitasatospora sp. NPDC087314 | reverse complement strand
GCCGCGATGGCCATGTCCATGATCTTGTGGATCTTCTGCGCGTGGGCCTCGCCCAGCGCACCGCCGAAGATCCGGAAGTCGTGCGCGTAGGTGAAGACGGTGCGCCCGTGCACGGTGCCCCAGCCGACGATCACGCCGTCGGTGTGCGGCTTCTTCGCCTCCAGGCCGAAGCCCTGGGCGCGGTGCCGGCGCAGCGGCTCGACCTCGTGGAAGGAGCCCTCGTCCAGCAGCAGCGCGATGCGCTCGCGGGCGGTCAGCTTGCCCTTCGCGTGCTGGGCCTCGGTGGCCTTCTCGCTGGGCCCGCGCCGCACCTTCTCGCGCAGTTCGTGCAGCTCGGCGACCCGCCCCCGGGCGTCGGCCGGGACCTCGGTGACCTCGCCGTCGACCTGCGCCTCATGCACAACCGTCATCTCGAACCACTCCAAGGGTGAGGGAACTGTCCGACAGCCAACGTCTGCTGTGCCCCCGGCTGCGAATCACTTTCTTCACTTATGACTGTACGAGGGGCCGTGCGTTGGTTTCGGCGTCGATTCCGTACAAGGTCGGGTCCGTTTAGATGTCAGGCCTGCACAGAAGCGGCCGGGCCGAGGCCGGAGCGCTGGGTGTCTGTTCGAATACCGGGGGTTGTCGGTCAGATGATGGTCCGATGATCTGAGCATGAAGAAAAGCGCAGGTCAGGGCCGTCGTTCAGTAATGTAGGCCGGTCCTCTTGCGCTTTGCTCAAGCTCCGCTCAAGTCCGGCGGGGTGCCGGTGCCGATCCGTGTTAGCGGCCGTTCAGTCGTAGGGAAGCGCCAAAAACGCCGCAGCCCACCCGATATCGTCCGGGTGGGCTGTCCGGGGGAGCGCCCAGATCGCTCCGATCAGCTTTTTCGGCCGTCCTCCGGCTCGTCCCCGCTCCGCAGCTCCTCCTCGCGGCGGCGCAGATCGGCCTCCCACCGCTTCAACATGTCCTCGTGGTCCTTGTCGCTCTTCTTCAACGAGGCGAGGAATTCGGGGTCGTCGTCCGGTGCGAGCGGGCGGCCGCCGCGCGCGGCCGGGTGGCCGGGGCGGCCGTCGGCGTCACCGGGTGTCCCGGTCCGCAGCAGCCCGCGCTGCTTTCCGGCCACCAGCCAGGCGATCGGGCCCAGCGGCGGGAACAGCAGCACGATGAGCACCCACACCGGCTTGGGCAGGTGCTTCACCTGGTCCTCGGGAGTGGTCAGGCAGTCGATGAACGCCCACACCCAGAGCGCGAGCGGAAGGATGATGGTCAGAAGAATTCTCAGCACGGTGGCGATCTCCCCCCGGCGGTGGTGGTGGCGGGCGTCTTCCCGGGGCCCTTGACCGAGCCAGGCTATCGGGTGGCGGATACTGACAGGCATGGCATACGACGATCTCCGCTCGTTTCTCCGGGCACTGGACCGTGAGGGCGACCTCAAGCGCATCAAGGCAGAGGTGGACCCGCACCTGGAGATCGGCGAGATCGTCGACCGGGTCCAGAAGGCCAAGGGCCCCGCGCTGCTCTTCGAGAACGTCAAGGGCTCGTCGATGCCGCTCGCGATGAACGTCTTCGGCACCGAGCGGCGCCTCGCCAAGTCGCTCGGCCTCAAGGGACCCGACGACGTCGCGGAGAAGATCGCCGGCCTGCTCAAGCCCGAACTTCCGCACGGCTTCACCGGGTTCCGGGACGCCTTCGGCAAGCTCGCCTCGATGGCGCACGTGCCGCCGAGGAAGGTCAAGCCCGGCGAGGCCCCGGTCCAGGAGGTCGTGCTCACCGGCGACGACGTCGACCTGGACGAGCTGCCCGCCCTGTTCACCTGGCCGCAGGACGGCGGGTCCTTCTTCAACCTGGGCCTCACCCACACCAAGGACCCGGACAGCGGCATCCGCAACCTCGGCCTCTACCGGCTCCAGCGGCACGACCGCCGGACCATCGGCATGCACTGGCAGATCCACAAGGACGGCCGCAACCACTACGCGGTGGCGGCCCGCAGGGGCGAGCGGCTGCCGGTCGCGATCGCCTTCGGCTGCCCGCCCGCCGTCACCTACGCGGCCACCGCGCCGCTGCCCGGCGACATCGACGAGTACCTGTTCGCCGGCTTCGTCGCCGGGGAGCGGGTGAAGATGGTCGACTGCAAGACCGTCCCGCTGCAGGTCCCGGCCGACGCCGAGGTGGTGCTGGAGGGCTGGCTGGAGCCCGGCGAGATGCTCCCCGAGGGCCCGTTCGGCGACCACACCGGCTTCTACACCCCGCAGGAGCCGTTCCCGGCGCTGAAGATCGACTGCGTGACGATGCGCCGCCGTCCGATCCTGCAGTCCATCGTGGTCGGCCGCCCGCCGACCGAGGACGGCCCGCTGGGCAAGTTCACCGAGCGGTTCTTCCTGCCGCTGCTGAAGATCATCATCCCGGACATCGTCGACTACGACCTGCCCGAGGCCGGCGGCTTCCACAACTGCGTGATCGTCTCGATCGACAAGAAGTACCCCAAGCACGCCCAGAAGACGATGCACGCCATCTGGGGCGCGCACATGATGTCGCTCACCAAGCTGATCATCGTGGTGGACGCCGACTGCGACGTGCACGACTACCAGGAGGTCGCCTGGCGGGCCTTCGGCAACGTCGACTACAGCCGCGACCTGACGGTGGTGGAGGGCCCGGTGGACCACCTCGACCACGCCTCCTACCAGCAGTTCTGGGGCGGCAAGGCGGGCATCGACGCGACCCGCAAGCTCCCCGAGGAGGGCTACACCCGGGACGGCGGATGGCCCGAGATGGTCTCCTCGGACCCGGCCACGGCCGAGCTGGTGTCCCGTCGCTGGAAGGAGTACGGACTGTGAGCACGGCTGCCGTCGAGACCCCGGGGCGTACGAAGGCCTTCCTGCGCCTGGTGATGATCGAGCACTCGGTCTTCGCCCTGCCCTTCGCCTACATCGCCGCGCTGACGGCCATGTTCCTCGCCGACAGGCGGGTGCACTGGGGCGAACTGTTCGTCGTCACCGTCTGCATGGTCGGCCTGCGCACCTTCGCGATGGCCGCCAACCGGATCATCGACCGCGAGATCGACGCCCGGAACCCGCGCACGGCTTCGCGCGAACTGGTCACGGGTGCGGTGTCGTTGAAGACCGCGTACCTCGGGTCGGCCGTCGCGCTGGTGGTCTTCCTCGGCGCGGCGGCGATGCTCAACCCGCTCTGCCTGGCGCTTGCGCCGGTCGCCGTCGTGCCGATGGTGGTCTACCCCTACGGCAAGCGCTTCACCGACTTCCCGCAGGCCATCCTGGGCCTGGCCCAGGCCATGGGCCCGGTGGGTGCTTGGCTCGCGGTGACCGGAACCTGGTCGTGGGACGCCGTCGTGCTGGGCGTCGCGGTCGGCGTGTGGATCGGCGGCTTCGACCTCATCTACGCCTGCCAGGACGTCGAGTCCGACCGGCACGGCAAGGTGCGGTCGGTGCCGGCCCGCTTCGGCATCCCGGCGGCGATCCGGGGCGCGCGGGTGTGCCACGTCATCACAACGCTTCTGCTGGGGTGGTTCGCGTTCTTGACGGACGCCGGTGCGGCGTTCTGGGTCGGCCTGGTCGTCGTCGCGGGGGCGTTCATCTACGAGCACAGCATCGTCAAGCCGAACGACCTGTCGAAGCTCAACCGCGCGTTCTTCCAGACCAACGGATTCGTGGGCATCTCGCTGTTCGTCTTCGCCCTGCTGGACCTGATCACCCGCGGGCTCGGGATCTGATCTCTGCAAGGTCGCTGTTTGTATCGACCCCGTCGCCGTGGGTCGACTCGTCCGATGCCATCGCCAGTCGGCTATCGATCTTCACGCCCATGTGCGAAGTCTCCGGCTAGCCGCTCACCACTTCCCGGACCACCGTGAGGAAGTCTTCCGTCCGGGGATGGACGGGGTGAGCGGGGTGGGCGAGGTAGACGGTGGCGCCAGGGGCGTCTGAGACCGGGAGGAAGCGGACGCCTGGATGGCTGTGGCTCTCCGCAGTACCTTCCGCGCCGAGGCCGAACGCACCGCCGGTGGCGATGAGGTTCAGCCACTCGTCCACGTTGCCCACCTCGACCGTCCCAACCGGGCACTGCTCCGGGGGCCACAGGTCCGGTGAGGCGGTACCGACACCCGGCCACAGGGCCAGCGGGAGGTCCCGGCCGGCGGTGAGTTCGGCCAGCAGCACCCGGTCCCGGCCCGCAAGGGGGTGGTCGTCGGACAGAGCCGCGACCTGGCCTTCCGTGTAGAGGGCCTCGGTACGGATACGCGGATCGGCGGGGACAGCGCGGAGCACTGCCACGTCGGTGTCCCCGGTGGCGAGGCCTGCGGTGCTGTTGTCCCGCCGGACCACCTCGAGCGGGGTGTGCGGGTGGGTGCGACGCCACGACCGGAGCAGCGGGACGGTCTGCTGTCCGAGCACCGCGCAGGTGTAGCCCAGCCGTAGGGGGCGGGAGATCGTCCGGGCTTCCGCGAGGGCCGCATCCAGGTGGGCGAGGATCGCCCGGGCGTGTTCGAGGAGGGTGGTGCCGGCCTGGGTGAGGGCCAGGTGCCGGGAGGAGCGGTCGACGAGCCGGACGCCGACGCGGGTCTCCATCTGGGCAAGCGTGCGGGAGAGGGCGGGCTGCGTCATGTGTAGCCGGGCTGCGGCGGCGGTGACGGTGCCCGCCTTGGCCAGCGCGTCCAGGGCCCTGAGGTGACGCAGTTCCACATCATCCATGCCGGCAGAGCATAGTCCCTAACCAAACGGCATTTCCGGGGATGGGGCGTGATCCGTAGCGTCACAGGTACCCGGGGCGGTTCCCGGGGTTCGGTCCCGAGACGTGATGGACGGTGTGGGTCATGAGGATTCTTCTGGTCGGTGCGAGTGGAACGCTGGGCAGTGCGGTGCGCCGGGCGCTCGCGGAGCGCGGCCATGAGGTGATCGGCGTGGGCCGCACGGGCGGGGACCTGGTGGCCGATGTCGCCGACCCGGAAGCGGTGGCCAGGCTGTACACGCAGGCAGGCCCGCTGGACGCGGTCGCGGTCACGGCGGGCGACGCCGTGTTCAAACCGCTCGGCGAGCTGACCGCCGACGATGTCGCAGCGACGTTCCGTGGCAAGGCGCTGAGCCAGATGGAGCTGGTCCGCCAGGGCGCCTCCCAGGTAGCCGGGACCGGCTCGTTCACTCTGGTCAGCGGGATCCTCACCGAGGAGCCGATCGTGGCCGGGGCTGCCGCATCCGCGGCGAACGGTGCCATCGAGGCGTTCGTACGAGCCGCCGCGATCGAACTCCCGCCCCAGCGGATCAACGCGGTGAGCCCGACCGTGGCGGAGGAGTCCCTGCCCGCCTACGGGCCCTTCTTCCCCGGCATGGAGGCGGTACCCGCCACCCGCGTGGCGACAGCGTACGTCCGCTCAATCGAGGGCGCGCAAACCGGCCAGATCTACCGGGTCCGCTAGAAGAAACCGAGCCAGGGCCGGACGCTTCTCCACCACGGCACTGACCACGCACGCCATGCGCGGACGCACCGTCCGTGGCCGCGGGGACCGGGAAGGCTTCGTCATCTCCGGCAGCCGGTCGGCGGCCACGACGGCGAGCGCGGCCTTGAGCGAGGCCGGGGTCCTCTCGGGGCGGGGAGTGGTGTCGGGCCCGGGACGACTCATGAGGCAATCCTGCCGTCCCGCCTGAGTCTGGTCAGCGGAACAGGGCCGCGTGGTCCGTGGCCCAGGCGCGGAAGCTGCGGGCCGGGGTGCCGGTGATGTCCCGGACCGTCGTGGTGGCGGGCTCGGGGTCGGCGATGCGGGCGTGGATGAAGTCCAGTGCGCCGTCCGCGATGGCCGGGGGACGGCCGGTGGTGAGCATCCTGTGTCGGGCGGCTGCGCGGGGGATCTCCTCCCAGCGGGCCGGGCGGCCGGCGGCCTCGCCGATGATCCGCACCTGCTCCGCCTGCGTGGGTGACTCCGGGCCGGTGAGCAGGTACCGGGCGCCGTCGTGGCCGTCCTCGCTCAGGGCTCGGACAGCGACCGCCGCGGTGTCCCGCTCGTCCACCGGGTTCAGCCGGGCCGCACCGCCGTAGCCCTGCACGGCGGCCCCGGACCGGACTTCCTCCGCCCACTGCAGCGCGGTGGCGAACCCGTACGCCCGCAGCACCGTGTGCCGCACCCCGCTTCCGGCGAGCAGTGCCTCCACCTCGCCCTCGGCCCGGACGGCCGCGGAGGAGAGGAACACCACCCGCCCGACATTCCGGGCCAGTACCCCCACCGCCGACGCCGCCCCGTCCGCCGTGGGGAACAGCCACCCCAGCAGCACCGCGTTGACACCCTGGGCCGCCGCCTCCAGCGACGCCGGGTCGAGCAGCTCCCGCTGCGCCAGCGTCCGTACCCGCACCCCGGCGGCCGCGAGCTGCAGCCCGACATGCCGCCCGACCGTTCCGGAGACGCCCACCGCCAGCACGGGTGACGTGTCGTCAACTCGCTTATCTGTCATGTCTCGAACGTAAGCGACAAGTATGAGACGCCCAATGCGTGCGGGTCTCCGGTCCATGCGCCATCGTCCACCCGGCGCGCGGCAACTCACGCGCGCTTTTTCTCCGTCCTTTCGAACGGTCTCCTCCAGGACCGTCGCCTCAGCTATACCGCGCGAGGCCTCCTCGTGGATCTCCTCTCCCGCCCGGACGGCTGGCGCGAGGACGGGCGGCACATGGCCGACACCAGCCCGCAGGGGCGTGGCGCGATCCGCCGGGCGTTCAACGAGCTCAAGGAGGCCGGGTACTACCGGGTCGAGAAGGTCCGGATGCCCGACGGCACGATCCGCACCGACGTGCACGTGGACGACGCTCCTCGGCGCCCGGCGTCACCGAGTACCCCACCCCCGGACTCCGGTGGGCCTGATACCGGCCCCTCTGACACTCCTCCCGTAAAGAACCCGGAAGAAGTACCCACCCTCCCCGTCAAGTTGACCGAACCCGACCCGCAGGTCCGGGAGGCGGTCGCCACGCTCCACCGGGGCATCCGCCGCGAACCCCGCCCGCGCCTCGGTGAGGCCGAGGCCGCCGCCCGCACCGGGGCCGCCCGAGCCCGCACCGCCCTCCTCGCCGCCCGCGGACTCGTCCTGGCCCCCACCGTCTGACCGGGCTCCTGCTGTGCACAGGAAGTCGGCGGTTCGACTTCCTGTGCACGCGGCCCGGGGGAGGGTCGGGGCGCTGCTACTCCGACTCGCTGGCGATGAAGGCCTTGTACTGGGCGGCCGTGAGCAGCTGCTTCAGCTCGTCGGGCTTGGTCAGCGTGAGCTCGACCATCCAGCCGTCGCCGTACGGGTCCGTGTTGATCAGCTCGGGCTCACCGTCCAGTTCCTCGTTCACCGCGGTGATCGTTCCGGTGAGTGGCATGAAGAGTTCGCTCACCGACTTGACCGACTCCACCGTGCCGAACGCTTCGTCGGAGTCGAGCTCCTTGCCCACGGTGGGGATGTCGACGAAGACGATGTCACCGAGCTGCGTCTGCGCGAACTCGGTGATGCCCACCTGGGCCTTGTCCTTTCCGGTGGTCCGCACCCACTCGTGGTCCTTGGTGTACTTGAGGTCTGCCGGGACGTTGGCCATGGAGGTCTCCGCATGGTCGTCGTGACTGCGCTGACGGTTGGTCAGCCATGTGGAGGAGCCTGCTACAGATCCCCGCTCTTCGACGCGAAGCTCGCCCGGCCGGGTGAAGGCGGGTGTCAGTTGTGCAGGAAGGACTCCAGGGAGGTGGCCAGCGCCACCGGGGTCTCGTACATCGGGTAGTGCCCGCTGCCGCCGATCTCCTCCAGTTCGGCGTTGGGGTAGTGGGCGAGCCAGGTGCCGCGCATCACCTCGGCGGTGAGGGCGAGGTCGTGCTCGCCGACGATCACCTTGACCGGCACCGGGTTCCCGCTGATCCGCTGTTCCAGGTCGGCCGTCGCCCAGTCCCGGACGTACCCGCCGAAGGCCTCGGGCGTGGAGAGCCGCAGCGACTGGTCGACCATGCGGTCCAGCCAGACCCGGCCGGCCCGCTGGCCGGTGACCAGGTCGAGGATGGCGAACCGCTTCTCCCGGTCCTCGGCGGCGCCGTAGAACAGCGCCTCGTCGGTCTCGTCCAGCGGGTACGCCCCGGCCGGCACCGGGGCGAGGCCGACCAGCTTGCGCACCCGCAGTGGCGCCTCGGCGAGCACCTGCTGGGCCGCCTTGCCGCCCATCGAGTGGCCGACCAGCGAGAAGCGGTCCCAGCCGAGCTGGTCGGCGAGGGCGAGCGCGTCGGCGGCGATCTCGGCGAGCGTGTAGCTGCCGGGGACGTCCTTGCGCTCCCCGTAGCCCCGGTAGTCGAGGAAGGCGTAGCTGAAGGCGCCGCCGTCGAGGTAGTCGAGGAAGGGGCCCCAGCCGGCGCTGGTGCCGAACCAGTCGTGCAGGACCAGGACGTGGTGGTCGCCGGCGCCGGTCAAGCGGTGAGGGATCGTCATGTCATCGGTCGTTCCCGGCAATCCGGCCTTCCGAACGGACAGTCGGCGCGATCTTCCGCTGTCGCCGGCCGGAGCGGGAAGTCGGCGGGGCCGACGTCCCGCTCCGGGGTGGTGCTGTCACTGGTCCCGGGTGTGCTCGAGGTCTTTCGGGACGTCGGCCACGAGGGCCGCCCTCGTTTTGTCGGCGGTGCGCTGACGGACTGTCAGCCGCGAGGAAGGGCCTGCCGCAGATCCGCGGCCCCGTCCGGGACGTTCATCCGGACGGGTGGCCGCGGGGGAGGCGCGGGCCGCCGCCGCGGATCATCCGATCAGGCGGCGCTTCGCCGGGCGAAGGCCGGGGCGTGCTCCGGGCGGGGGCCCAGGGCGATCAGGCGGGACGGGATCTGGCGGAAGCCCGGGACGAAGCGGGCGAGCAGTACGAACCGGGCGGGCGGGCCGACCCGGTGGCCGGAGAGCACCGGGGTGAACATGACCCCGTGCAGCATCCGCTGCATCCGCTGCATGATCACGGCGGGCCGCCACCGCCGCCGCTGGACCCTGGCGAGGTCCGCGGTGCTCGGGCGGCCGCGCCGCAGCGGTTCGGCGAGCAGGGTGGCGGCCGCGACGGCGTCCTGGATGGCGAGGTTGATGCCCACCCCGCCGGCCGGGGACATCGCGTGGGCGGCGTCGCCGATGAGCAGCAGCCCGTCGGTGTACCAGCGGTGCAGCCGGTTGAGTTTGACGTCGAGCAGGTGGACGTCGTCCATGCTCGCCAACTGGTCGACCCGGTCGGCGTACTGGGGGAACAGTCGGGCGATGCGGGCGCGGAAGCGCTCGACGCCTTCGGCGCGAAGCCGCGGGTCGGAGCCCTTCGCGGCGAAGTAGGCGATCTGGAAGTAGTCGTCGCGGGTGAGGCTGAGCGCCAGCTCGCCGCGCGAGAACGCGGGCGTCAGGTTGGGCGGGTTGCCCTGCTCGTGGGGGTGGCGGGGCAGTCGGAGCCACCAGGTGTCGAACGGCACCGGGAACTCCTCGGGGACCAGGCCGGCCTCCCGGCGAAGCGTCGAGTGCCGGCCGTCCGCGGCGACGGTGAGGTCGGCGCGGATCTCGCCCTCCTCGCCGTCCCGGGTGCGGTAGCGCACGCCGGCGACCCGGCCGCCCTCCCGGATCAGTCCGGTGGCCTCGGTGTTCATCCGCACGCTGAACGTGGGCTCCTTCTTCGCCTCCGAGACGAGGAAGTCGAGCAGGTCCCACTGGGGGATCATCGCGATGTAGTTGTACGGCGCGGGCAGCCGTTCGAAGGCGCTCAGCGCGACCAGGCCGACGCCCGCCACGGGCACCACCATGTTGCCGAGGCGGCTCTGCGGCAGGGCGGCGAACCCGCGACCCAGGCCGAGTTCGTCCATCAGTCGCACGGTGGACGCGTGGACGGTGTCGCCGCGGAAGTCGCGCAGGAAGTCGCCGTGCTTCTCCAGCACGGTCACCTCGATGCCGGCCCGGGCGAGAATCAGGCCCAGCATCATGCCGGCCGGCCCGCCCCCGGAGATGACGACGCTCATGGGACTCTCCTCTCAGTGCTTCACTGCCTGATTGGAACTCCTGCATAGAGAGTCTATGGAACGATCTCAGATGTCAAGTAGTATTCTGTTTCACATGAAGGATCTGGTGACCGCGGCCCTTGCGGCGGCGAAGGAACGGGGCCAGGACGTCGCGGACGTCCCGCTGACGGCGATCGCGGCCGCGGCCGGCATCTCCCGCAGCACGCTGTTGCGCCGACTCGGCGGCTCCCGGGCCGCGCTGGACGAGGCCGTCCGGCAGGCGGGCATCGACCCGGGCGGCCGTCCGCCGGTCCGGGAGCGGGCGATGGCGGCGGCGTCCCGGCTGGTGGCCGAACGCGGCCTCGGCGGGGTCACCCTGGACGCCGTCGCGGAACGTGCCGAATGCTCGCTGCCCAGCCTGCACACGGTCTTCGAGGGTCGGGACGGCCTGCTCTCCGCCGTCTTCGAGCGATACGGCCCGCTGCCGGACCTGGAGGCGCTGGTGGCCGACCCGCCGGAGAGCCTGGAGGACACCGTCCGGGTGCTCTGCCGGACCTTCGTCGCGGCCTTCGACCGCGAGCCGCGGATCGTCCCGGCGGTCTTCGCGGACCTGTTCAGCCGACCGGACGGTCCGGCCGCCCGGATGGTGGCGGCCACCTTCCCGCGCCTGTTCGACTACCTGTCCCGGCTGCTGCTGCCGCACATCGAGGCCGGGCGGATCCGGCCGCTGCCGTTCCCGGTCCTGGTCCAGCTGCTGCTCGGCCCGCTGATCAACCACGTCCTCCTGCGCCCGGTGCTCGAACCCGCCCTCGGCGGCGGGCTGCCCTCGCTGGACGACTCGATCGAGCTGTTCGCGGACGCCTACCTGCGGGCCGTCGCCCTGCCGTAGGGCGGGCACGTGGCAGGGGCGTGACGCGGCCAGGTGGCGCGGCCGGAAAAAGATTTCCCGCAGGAGCTGTCACACGTGGGCGGTGGGCCGGGTCAGTGGAGTGACCGAGCACAACACGCCGCTTGAAGGAGCTTCACATGTCCGTCGCCCACGTCATCGTCACCGTCCTCGGCGCCCTCATGACGGGATTCTCGGCCGGATCCGTCTTCCGCAAGGCCGAGTTCGTCGTCGGCCCGCTGGTCCAGTACGGCGTGCCGCGCTCCTGGTGGATCTGGCTGGGCGTGGCCAAGGCGGCCGGCGCGGTCGGCCTGCTGGTCGGCCTCGCCGTCCCGGTGATCGGCGAACTGGCCGCGATCGGGCTGGTGTTGTACTTCGCCGGCGCCGTCGCCACCGCGCTGCGGGCCCGCGACCACGCGCACGTCGTGTTCCCGATCATCTACGCGGCCCCGGCCGCCGCCGCCCTCGTGCTCGGGCTCGCCGCCTGAACCCCCGGACCGCCGGCGAGAATTGCGCCCGAAGGACGCCCGTCCGAATCCCGCCGGAGGAGACCCCGTGATCGGCAAGCTGCAGTGCCTCGTCATCGACTGCCCGGACCCGGCCGTGCTGGCCCGCTTCTACGCCGGGCTGCTGGGCGGCGAGATCGACCGGCCGGACCCGCGCTGGTCACTCGGCGAGGACTGGTCCACGCTGCACCTCGACGGCGGTACGGTGCTCTGCTTCCAGGGCGTCGCCGACCACCGCCCGCCGCGCTGGCCGGACCCGGAGCACCCCCAGCAGGCGCACCTGGACATCGACGTCGGGGACCTGGCCGCCGCCGAGCGCGAGGTGCTCGCGCTCGGCGCCGTCCGGTTGCGCGACGTCGGCCGCTGGCGCATCTACGCCGACCCCGCCGGGCACCCGTTCTGCCTGGTCCGGGCGTAGCCGGCCGGCCGCACCGCGGGCGGCGGCGGCGCGGCCCGTCAGTCGAGGACCAGGCGGTCGCCGAGGCGCAGCCGTCCGGGGGCGGCGACCTCGGCGAGGGCGTCGAGCCGGCCGTCGTGGGCGTGTACGACGGCCTTGAGGATCTCGGGGGCGTGCGGCAGGCCCGGCTGGGCGGTGCCGGTCATCGCACAGCGCTCGCTGGAGCGGACGAAGGCCAACCGGGCGCCGTCGGAGGCCTCGGTGTGGGCCCGCCGGCCGAACCAGGAGTCCTCGACGAACGGCGGGGTGCCGGGCGGGGTGCGCAGCACCAGGTTGGGGCGGAACCGGCGCTCGTCGACCACGGCGCAGGGGACGGCCTCGCGGACCCAGTCCAGGGTGGCGGTGGTGAACACGCTGACCGGCAGCTGGTCGAAGTGCGAGACGGCGTCCTCGCGGGCGAGTTCGACGTCCCCGCGCTGGAGGTAGGCGCGCAGGAAGGCGGTCGGGTCGGCGACCGGGCGGCCGAGCGGGTCGAACAGCTCGGGGCCGTCGATCCGGTGGCCGAGGCGGGCGGAGAGGCGGAGCAGGCCGTCCATCCGGCGGAAGCGGCGGGTGTTCTTGCCCGAGCCGAGTTTGCCGTCCCCGTCGCGGACGGCGTAGAGGCGGTCGCCGGCCAGGCCGCGCTCGTCCACCTCGACGGAGTCGAGCCGCTCGCCGCCGGTGGATTTCACGGGGTAGCGCCAGAGTCGCTCGATCACTCCGATGATCTCTGCCATGGCCGGACAGCGTAGCGGCGGCGCCGGGGGATGGTCTAGACCAAGTCCGGTAGGGTGGTTGGCCGAAAACCTCCGGCCCGCTCGGTGGCCAGGTCGGGCCACCGTCCGCGCGCCCCCGGTCGGGCCGCCGTCCGTTCAGCCCAGCCGGGCCACCGCCCGGACCGGCGCGCCGTCCGCCGCCACCAGTCGCAGCGGGAACAGCGACACCTCCACCGGCCGTCCGGCCTCCTGGGCGTCCAGCAGCGCCCGCAGATCGGTCAGGTTCTCCGCGATCACCCCGCCGCCGGGCGCCCCCAGCAGCACCCGGTGCGCGGCGAGGGTCGGCTCGTCGGCGGCGGGCTGGTCGTGCTCGTCGGTGAGGTCCGCGAGCAGCGCGGCGACCGCCGGGTCGCCCGGGCCCGGGTCGGGGGTGGGGTCGACGCTCAGCGCGTCCACCCCGACGGTCCGCACTCCGGCGGCGACGATCGCCTCGGCGGCGGCCTCGGTCAGGGCGGGGTGGGCGAGGTACGCGTCGGTGCCCCAGTGCCGTGCCCAGCCGGTGGCGAGCAGCAGGACGGACCCCTCGCCGGCGCGCTCCAGGGCGGGCGCGAGCAGCTCGGGGGTGACGGCGCCCCGGGGCTCCAGCCCGCGCAGGTCGGCGAGCACCGCCGGGCCGGTGAACCGTTCCAGCGGCAGCCCGTCCAGGGTCGGCCAGGTGACGTTCACGTGGTAGGGCGCGTCCACGTGCGTCCCGGACTGCGAGCCGAGGTGCAGGGCCAGCACGTTCACCCCGGCGGTGGCGGTGGTGAGCGCGGGCTCCAGCAGGACGGCCGGGTCGCCGGGGTAGACCGGCATCGCGGTGGTCACCTGATGGGTGAGGTCGACGAGGGTCGCTGGCATGACCCCATCCTCCCAGGGGTGCCCGTGGATGAGGCCCGACCGGGTAAGGCCGGATAGAAATGGGCCATGGGAACAGTCAAGCGTCAGCCGTGGGTGGTCGGGGTCTCGGGTGCGTCGGGGACGCCGTACGCCGCCTCGGTGATCCGGGCGCTGCTCGCCGCCGGGGAGCCGGTGGACCTGATCGTCAGCCGCGCGGCCCGGCTCACCATCCTCGACGAGACCGGCATCTCCTTCCGGGACGCCCACTGGCGCGCCGACCTGGCCGCCTGGCTGGGCACCGACGAGGGCCTGGACGACGTCCGCTACTGGTCCGCCGGGGACTTCGCGGCCGGCCCGTCCAGCGGCTCGTACCCGGCCAAGGGCATGCTGGTGGTGCCCGCGACCACCGGCGCGGTGGCCGGGATCGCGCTCGGCCTGAGCAAGGACCTGCTGCAGCGGGTGGCCAGCGTCACCCTCAAGGAGCGCCGCCCGCTGGTCGTGTGCGTGCGTGAGACGCCACTCAACGGGGTGACGTTGAAGCACCTGGTGGAGCTCGACGTGCAGGGCGCCGTCGTCCTCCCCGCCTCGCCCGGCTTCTACGCCGGCGGCTCGACCGTGCGCGAACTCGTCGATTTCGTGGCCGGTCGGGTGCTGGACGCGGTCGGCGTCCCGCATTCCCTGTACCTGCGCTGGGAAGGGGAGTTGGGGGCGGCGGCCCGCCAGGGAGGCGGGAACGGCAGCGTGTCGGCTGAGGGGGAGTGAGAAGGCCGAGAGCGGGAGAGTATCTTCTCTGCGATATCCGGGTTGTTCCGCGCATGGCGCCTTTGAATCCGGATAATGATCTGTGGGTCTGGTGAGGTTCGGAAGGACGCGGACGGTATATGGACACGGTGGACAGACAGCTCATCCAGGCGCTCCGGGAGAACGGCCGCGCGTCCTACGCCGAGCTGGGCCGGCTGGTCGGACTCTCCGGCCCGAGCGTCACGGACCGGATCAACCGCCTGGAGCAGGCCGGCGTCATCACCGGCTACCGCGCGACGGTCAACCCGGCCTCGCTCGGCTTCGGCGTCACGGCCCTGATCGGTCTTCAGCTGACCGACGCCGCCGACCACGAGGACGTCGCGTTCCGGCTGAAGGACCTCAACGAGGTCGAGGACTGCTGGTTCATCGCGGGTGACGACTCGTACATGCTCAAGGTCCGGGTGGCCGACGTGGCGGGCCTGGAGTCGGTGGTCAAGCGGATCTCGGGCACGAAGGGCGTGGCCCGCACCCGTACCACCGTCGTACTCTCCACCAAGTGGGAGAACCGGGTGAGCGAGCTCCCTCCCGAAGGAGAGTGACGTCATGGCACTGGTCGGTCTGGAGGAGCTGCGCGCAGCCCGGCAGCGGATCGCGGGGGTCGCCGTGCGCACCCCGCTGGTTCCCGCCCCGTGGGCGGCCGAGGGCGAGCGCCGGCTCTGGCTGAAGCCGGAGAACCTCCAGCCGACCGGGGCCTTCAAGACCCGCGGCGCGTACAACCGGCTGGCCGCGCTCACCGAGGGCGAGCGGGCCCGCGGCGTGGTCGCCCAGTCGAGCGGCAACCACGCGCAGGCGGTGGCGTACGCGGCGGGGCTGCTCGGCATCAAGGCCGTGATCGTGATGCCGGACACCTCCCCGGCGGTGAAGGTGGAGGCCACCCGGGGGTTCGGCGCCGAGGTGATCCTGGTGCCGCCGGGGGAGCGGGACACCCTGCCCGGCGAGCTGGCCGAGCGGCACGGCTACGTCTGGGTGCCCCCGTACGACGACCCGTTCATCATCGCGGGCCAGGGCACGGTCGGCCTGGAGATCGCCGAGGACGCCCCGGCCGGGCTGGACACCGTCCTGGTGCCGGTCAGCGGCGGCGGCCTGATCTCCGGGACGGCGGCCGCGCTCAAGCTCACCCGCCCCGGCATCCGGGTGGTCGGCGTCGAGCCGGAGCTGGCCGCCGACGCGCAGGCCAGCTTCCGGGCCGGTCGCCGGCTCGCCTGGCCGGTCGCCGACACCTACCGGACCATCGCGGACGGCCTGCGCACCCCGTCCGTCGGCGAGCTGCCCTTCGAGCACCTCACCGCGTACGTGGACGACGTCGTCACCGTCACCGAGGACGAGATCCGGGCCACCGTCGCCCTGCTGGCCCGCCGCGGCCGCCTGGTCGCCGAGCCCTCCGGCGCGGTCGCGCCGGCCGCCTACTTCCACCGCGCCGCCGAGACCGGGGGCCAGACGGTGGCGGCCGTGGTCAGTGGTGGCAACATCGACCCCGCACTGCTCGCTGAGCTGCTGTCGGCATAGGCGTACGCTCGGTCCGGCAAGGAATCGAAGTCGGAGGAGGCGGGGCACCGCATGGACGCAGGGCTCAAGCGCGAGCTGGAGGCGAAGGTCTACGCGGGTGAGCGGCTGACCCGCGAGGACGGGATCGCGCTCTACGAGAGCGACGACCTGGCCTGGCTGGGCGGACTGGCCCACCACGTGCGGACGCGGAAGAACGGCGACGTCGTCCACTTCAACGTCAACCGCCACCTCAACATGACCAACGTGTGCAACGCGTCCTGCGCGTACTGCTCGTTCCAGCGCAAGCCGGGCGAGAAGGACGCCTACACGATGCGCATCGAGGAGGCCGTCCGGCTCGCCAAGGCGATGGAGGTCGAGTCCCTCACCGAGCTGCACATCGTCAACGGCCTGCACCCGACCCTGCCCTGGCGCTACTACCCGCGCTCGCTGCGGGAGCTGAAGGCGGCCCTGCCGAACGTCTCGCTGAAGGCCTTCACCGCCACCGAGATCCACTGGTTCGAGAAGATCAGCGGCCTGTCCGCCGACGAGATCCTGGACGAGCTGATCGACGCCGGCCTGGAGTCGCTGACCGGCGGCGGCGCGGAGATCTTCGACTGGGAGGTCCGCCAGCACATCGTCGACCACGACACCCACTGGGAGGACTGGTCGCGGATCCACCGCCTCGCGCACAGCAAGGGCCTCAAGACGCCCTGCACCATGCTGTACGGCCACATCGAGGAGCCCCGCCACCGGGTCGACCACGTGCTGCGGCTGCGCGAGCTGCAGGACGAGACCGGCGGCTTCCAGGTCTTCATCCCGCTGCGCTACCAGCACGACTTCCACGACTCCAAGGACGGCGTCGTGCGCAACCGGCTGATGGCCCGCACCGAGATGGCCACCGGCGCCGAGGCGCTGAAGACCTTCGCGGTCTCCCGGCTGCTCTTCGACAACGTGCCGCACGTCAAGGTCTTCTGGGTGATGCACGGCGTCACCACCGCCCAGCTGGCGCTCAGCCACGGCGCGGACGACATGGACGGCTCGGTGGTCGAGTACAAGATCACCCACGACGCGGACAACTTCGGCACCCCGAACAAGCTCGGCCGCGACGACCTGCTCGATCTGATCCGTGACGCCGGTTTCCGCCCGGTCGAGCGCAACACCCGCTACGAGATCATCCGCGAGTACGAGGGCCCGGACCTGACGCGCCGCGAGGCCCCGCAGGCCATGCGCCTCTGACGTCGTCTCCCGCCGCCCGGGCCGGTCCTCGGCCCGGGCGGCGGCTTTCTTCACGGCCTCCGCACCCGCCCCGGGTTTACCAACCGGTACACCGTTTGGCAGGATCGGCGGCATGTCCGGTTCTCATCGCGCCACCCCGTACCCGTCGTACGAGCCGATGCCGGAGCCGGTGTACGGGGCGCCGCAGCAGCCGTACGAGCCGTACCAGCAGCCGGTCCACCAGGAGCACGGCGGCTACCAGCAGCACCCCCCGCAGCAGGCCCAGGACGGGTACGGCGGGTACTTCGACGCCTACGACCAGCCGTTCCAGGCGTACCCGCCCGAGTCCGGCCCCGGGCCGATGCCCGGCCCCGAGCCGCTGTACGGCCCCGAGCCGCCGTACGAGCCGGAGCCCAGCTACGAGCCGCTGCCCGAGCCGCGTCCGGCCCCGGCCGCCGCGGCACCCGTGGAGGGCCGGGCCGCCGCCCGCGGACGACGTCGCAAGCCGAAGCGGAAGCGGCACGGCAAGGCCGTGACCGCGGGCACCGCGCTGCTGCTCGCGGCCGCCGCCGGCTGGTACACCGTCGGCCAGGACACCGCCAAGCCCGGCCTCACCACCGCCGAAGGGCCGGGCCCGGAGGGCGTCGCCACCCCCGACCAGCCGTCCCCGGCCGCGGGCGGCGCCCAGCCCGCCGCGGCCAAGGCGGCCTCCGACCGGCAGACCGGGAGCCCGGCCGCCGACCGCAGCCAGGTCCGCACGGACGGCTCGGTCGCCGCGATACCCGGCCTCGGTGCCGACTTCGCCGCGAAGATACCCGCCGAGACCACCCAGGTGGTGCTCGCCTCCGGCCAGGACAAGAACGGCAACAAGAACACCGTCACCCTCTGGACCCGCACTCCCGAGGGCCGCTGGCTGGCCGGTGAGACCTGGCAGGGCCACAACGGCAACAACGGCTGGACCACCGACCACAACGAGGGCGACCTGCGCAGCCCGATCGGCGTCTTCTCGCTCACCGACGCCGGCGGCCGCAACGCCGACCCGGGCAGCAAGCTCCCGTACGACAAGGACCCGAGCTTCGTGGTCTCCGGGACGGGCTTCTTCGGCGACCAGCTGGCCGGTTCCTTCGACTACGTGGTCGCGATCAACTACAACCGGGTGCCCGGGAACTCGCCGCTCGACCCGCGCCGGCCCCAGGGCGCGAAGAAGGGCGGCGGCATCTGGATCCACGTCGACCACGACGGCCCCACCCACGGCTGCGTCTCGATCCCCGAGGACAAGATGGCCCAGCTGATCCGCACCCTGGACCCGGCGGCCCACCCGGTGATCGTGATGGGCGACGCGACCTCGCTCGCCGCCTGACCCCGGCGTTCCGGACGGCGTTCCGGCGGCGGCCCGGGCGGTGTCCGCCCGGCCGTGCGCCCCACCGTGCCTCGCGTGGTGCGCCCCGGCGCACGCGGAGGCCAGTCGCCGCAACGCCCGTTGTCGGGCTCCTACAGATCACGGGGACGGATCCTGTAGCCGGTCGCGCCCGGCTGACCAGCCGGTAACCCGGTTCCATGGCACTATGAGCGGTTCGCGCATTGTGGCACTCGGCCACTACCAGCCCCCCAAGGTCCTCTCCAACGACGACCTGGAGGCGCTCGTCGACACCAACGACGAGTGGATCCGCAGCCGGGTGGGCATCAGAACCCGGCACATCGCCGAGGGCGAGACCCTGGTCGACCTCGCCACCGAGGCCGCACAGAAGGCACTCGCCAACAGCGGTCGGACGGCCGACGAGATCGACCTGGTCGTGGTCGCCACCTGCACCGCGATCGAGCGCAGCCCCAACACCGCCGCCGCGGTGGCCGCCCGGCTGGGCGTCCGCGCGCCCGCCGCCTACGACATCAACACGGTCTGCTCCGGCTTCTCGTACGCCCTGGCCACCGCCGACCACGCGATCCGGGCCGGAGCGGCCCGGCGCGCACTGGTGATCGGCGCCGAGCGGATGTCCGACACCCTCGACTGGACCGACCGCTCCACCTGCGTGATCTTCGGTGACGGCGCCGGCGCCGCGGTGGTCGAGGCCCAGGAGGACGGTGCCGAGCCCGGCATCGGCCCGGTGGTCTGGGGCTCCGAGCCGGAGCGGGGTGACGCCGTGGTGATCACCGGCTGGGACCCGGTGATCAGCCAGCAGGGCCAGTCGGTGTTCCGCTGGGCCACCACCCAGCTCGCGCCGCTGGCCCGCCGGGCCTGCGAGCAGGCCGGGATCGACCCGGCGGACCTGAAGGGCTTCGTGCCGCACCAGGCCAACCTGCGGATCATCGACGCGATCGCCGCCAAGCTGGGCCTCGCCGACGCGGTGGTGGCCCGGGACGTGGTCGACTCCGGCAACACCTCGGCCGCCTCCATCCCGCTGGCCTTCTCCAAGCTGGTCGAACGCGGTGAGCTGTCTCCCGGCGACCCGGTCCTGCTCTTCGGCTTCGGCGGCGGCCTCGCCTACGCCGGCCAGGTGGTCCGCTGCCCGTGACGGCGTGGAGCCGGATCTCCTGAGTCCCCCACAGCGCCCCTGCGGGCCCTGGAAGCGAACATGCCGGTGGGCGGGCACCCTGTGTGAGGGGCGCCCGCCCACCGGCATGTCTGGCGCGCGTGCGGTACGTCGGCGGACCTCCCCCGAGGACACGGCCGCCGTCCGTCGTACCCCGGAACAGGAGGCCGGGGCTGCGCGCGGAGCGGATGGTCGGTTGAACGGATGGTCTACTTGGGCGGCTTCTTGCCGGTGACGCCCAGGTACACCAGGGGAGCGAGGTTGGGCTTGAGGTCCTTGACCTTGACGCCCCAGGATGTGAAGGCCTTCTGGTGCTCGGCCGCCGAGGCGAGCAGCGAGACCAGGGCCCCGGCGACGGCATTCGGGTCGAGTGATTTGTCGGCCTGACCCTTCGCCTGGAGTTCCTTGACGGCCTCCGCGAGCGGCTTGGCGACCGCGTTGAGGACCGTCATGCGGATCTTGAAGAACCGCTTGTCCCCTTCGGCGGCACCGAGCGTGACCACTCGGAGAATGGCGTCGTTCTTGCGCCAGAAGGCGAGGAATCCGTCGACCAGTTCTTCCGAAGTGGTCGGGCCGGACTTCCCTGCCCAGGACTTTCCGGCCACCAGCTCTTTGAGGGTGTCGGCGTCCTTGGCCATTTCCTCGGCGATTTCGAGGACAGCGCCCTCGACATCCGGGAAGTACTGGTAGAAGGTCGCGGGGGAGGTACCCGCCATACGGGCGACGTCGATGACCTTGACGTCCCGATAGGGCGACGTGCTGAGCATCTCGCGGAGGCAGTCGAGCAGCTTCTGCCGCGTCTCCTGTCCGCGTCGCCCGGCGACGCGACCGTCGACGGTGCGAACTTGTCCTGTCATGCCGTCAGCTTACCGTGGCACGATCTTGGCGCGATTCGGTGATGCGACTATTACTCCGCACGGGGGTTGCTATAGGGGCATGAACCACTTCGGACGGATATTCACCGTGCTCCGGAGGTGCCGTTGAAGCCCCCCCGTGTGCTTTTGACCCCACAGCGTGACGGCGAGTCCGCTGAGGGGTGGTCGAGTGACAGAGCGTGACGATCGCCGGTGTCGAAAGATTCATGCCGGGATGGAGGGTCCGGGCGTCCGAACGCAAGCCGCCGCCGGAACGGGCGTCAGAATCCGGCCGTTCCGTCATCGCTGACCGGGCGGTGGCGTCCCCGGGGCTGCTGCCGGATCTGGGCGGGGGAGGTTGGAGATGCGCCGGGCGGCATTGGAGAATCGGGTCCGGCACCACGCGGCGGGTGCGGAAAACGGGGAGGTGGCAGCGGAGTGGACCAGCTGACGGCGCACGATCCGAGGCGGATCGGGCCCTTCGAGGTGCTGGGGCGGCTCGGCGCGGGTGGGATGGGGCTGGTCTACCTGGCGCGCTCCGCCTCCGGTCGGCGGGTGGCCATCAAGACCGTCCGGGGGGAGCTGGCCGAGGACGAGCTGTTCCGCGTCCGTTTCGCCCGTGAGATCGAGGCGGCCAAGACGGTCGGCGGCTTCTACACCGCGGCCGTGGTGGACGCGGACGCGGACGCCCGGGTGCCCTGGCTGGCCACCGCGTACATCCCGGCCCCCTCGCTGGAGGACCTGGTCGAGGAGTGCGGGCCGCTGCCGGTGGACGCCACCCGTTGGCTGATCGCGGGCATCGCGGAGGCGCTGCAGTCCATCCACGCGGCCGGGCTGATCCACCGCGACCTCAAGCCCTCCAACGTGCTGGTGGTCGAGGACGGCCCGAAGGTGATCGACTTCGGCATCGCGTCCGGCGTCTCCAGCACCCGGCTCACCATGACCAACGTCGCGGTCGGCACCCCCGCCTACATGTCCCCGGAGCAGGCCAAGGACAGCCGCAACGTCCGGGGCGCCAGCGACGTCTTCTCGCTCGGCTCGCTGATGGTGTTCTGCGCCACCGGGCACCCGCCCTACCGCGGCTCCAACCCGGTCGAGACGGTGTTCCAGCTGCTGCGCGAGGAGCCCGACCTGTCCGGGATGCCGCGCGAGCTGATGGACCTGGTCCGCGCCTGCATGCGGCAGGCGCCGGAGCACCGGCCCAGTCCGGCGCAGATCCAGGCCGAGTTGGCCCCGCACCTGTTCTCCCGGGACGACGCAGCCGGCGAGGTCGGCGACTGGCTCCCCGCGAACGCGCTGGAGCTGATCGAGCGCAAGCGCGGCCGCCGCCCGAGCGCGCCGCAGCGGGCCGTCCACCTGCCGGTCGGCGCGCCGCCGCCCCCGGCCGGGCCGCCGCAGGCCGGCCCGCTCCAGCACCAGCCGCCGCAGCCGCACCAGCAGGTCCCGGTGCAGCGCCCCGGCCTGGACGACCCGCGCACCCACCCGGGCGGCGGGCACGCGCCGCCGCCGTCCGGGCCGGTGCACACGGGGCCGCGGCCGGGCCCGGGCCCCGACGGCGAGATCCCGACCGCGAAGATCGCCTCCCCCAACAAGCACCGCGCGCCGACCGGCGGCGGGGCCGTCGAGGTGCGGCTGTCCGGAGCCTCGGTGCGGATAGGCCCCGGGCCGCGGGCCGAGCACGAGCAGCCCGGTCCGGGCACCGCCCCGGCCGAGACCGACTGGGTCCGCCGGATCACCCCGCCGCCGACGCCGCCGGCCGCCCACTGGCGCCCCTGGCGGTTCCGGATGTCCAACGACGTCTGGGGCACCCCGGTGGTCGCCGACGGCACGCTGTTCGTCTCCAGCTTCGAGGTGCACGCGCTGGACATCGCCTCCGGCGAGCGCCGGTACAAGACCCGGGACGTCGCCTGGGCGCTCGCGGTGGACGCCGGCCGGGTGCACGCCGCCGACGGCCCGCACCTGTACACCGTGGACGTCGCGGACGGCACCGAGCGCTGGCGCACCTCACTGGACGGCTGGGTCTACTCGCTCTCCGCCGCCGACGGGGTGCTCTGCTGCGGCGTCCGGGGCGGCGGCGTCCAGCTGCGCTCGGCCGCCAACGGCGCCGAGCTGTGGCGGGCCGACGACGCCCAGCAGGACTACGAGAACCCGCAGTCCGGGCCCGTCCTGGTGGCCGGCTCCGCCTACTACTACGGCGCCGGGCGGCTGCGCTGCATCGACCCGCGCGGCGCCGGCCTGCGCTGGTCCTTCCCGGTCGGCGAGGACGTGCCCTCGCACCCGGTCGAGCGCGGCGGTGTGCTGTACGTGACGGCCGGCACCCGGGTGTACGCGCTGGACGCGGCCAGCGGGGTCGAGCGCTGGCGCTTCGAGGCCCCGGTGGTGCTGTTCACCCCGCCCGTGCTGGACGCCGACGCGGTCTACGTGGCCGACTACCTCGGCACGGTGTACGCGCTGGACGCGGCCACCGGCCGGGACCGCTGGCGCGGGGTCACCGGCAGCCGGCAGGGCGCCGAGCCGGTGGTGGTCGGGGACGGCATGGTGCTGGTCGGCAGCGGCGAGGTGCTGTACGCCTTCGAGGCGGCGAGCGGGCGGGAGCGCTGGCGCTACACCGCGCGCGGCGAGATCGTCGGCTCCCCGGCGGTGGCCGACGGCCTGGTGCACCTGGGCAGCCGGGACCACTCGCTGCACACCCTGGACCTGGCGAGCGGCCAGCTGCGCTGGGAGCTCGGCACCAAGGGCGAGCTGACCGGCTCGCCGGTGGCGGTCGGCGGCCGGGTCTTCGTCGGCTCCAAGGACCGCTGCGTGTACGCGTTGGACGCCTTCTACGGCACGGCCGTCCCGGTGCGCTGAAACGGTGCGCTGAACCACTGCGGCGGCGGGGCGGGTGCCCCGCCGCCGCGGCGGTCGGGTCGGAGCGGGGTCGGCTCGGGTCAGGCCTTGCGGGCCTCGGGGTGGCGGCTGCACCAGCCCTCCCACGCGGAGGAGACCATCTCCGCCACGCCGTGGCGCGCGTTCCAGCCCAGCTCGCGGCGGATCAGGTCGGCCGAGGCCACCACCCGGGCGGGGTCGCCGGGGCGGCGCGGGGTCACCTCGGGGGTGGTGTCGTAGCCGGTGACCTCGCCGATCACCTCCAGCATCTCCTTGACGCTGACGCCCTCGCCGCGGCCGATGTTGAGCACCAGCGAGGTCTCGCCGGCCGGGTCGGCGGCCAGCCGCTTGGCGGCCGCGACGTGGGCCGAGGCGATGTCGGAGACGTGGATGAAGTCGCGGACGCAGGTGCCGTCCGGGGTGGGGTAGTCGCCGCCGAAGACCCGCGGCGCCTGACCGGCGGTGAGCCGCTCGAAGACCATCGGGATCAGGTTGAAGACCCCGGCGTCGGAGAGCTCGGGCGAGGCGGCGCCGGCCACGTTGAAGTACCGCAGTGCCACGGTGGAGATGCCGTGGGCCTTCCCGGCGGCGGCGACCAGCCACTCGCCGGCCAGCTTGGTCTCGCCGTACGGGCTCATCGGCGCGCAGGGGGTGGACTCGGTGACCAGGTCGACGTCCGGCATGCCGTAGACGGCGGCGGAGGAGGAGAAGAGGAAGCGCTTGACCCCGCCCTCGGCGGCGGCCTCCAGGACGGTCTGCAGGCCGATCATGTTCTCCCGGTAGTAGAAGAACGGCTGCTCGACGGACTCGCCGACCTGCTTCTTGGCGGCGAAGTGCAGGATGCCCTCGACCGCGTGCTCGCGGATGGCGGCGTCCAGGGCGGCCCGGTCCAGGGTGGAGCCCTTGACCAGGGCGACGCCGTCCGGCAGCCGGGAGGCGTCGCCGGTGCTGAGGTCGTCCAGGACGGCGACGCGCTCACCGGCGTCGAGCAGCTGGCGGACGACGTGCCCGCCGATGTATCCGGCACCGCCGGTGATCAACCAAGTCATGCGCTGATCCTAGGGTCCGTCGTCAAACTCCCGTCGTCCGCCCGAGGACGGGAGCTTCACGACGGACCCCGGGGCGTTCGGGTTACGTGGCGGCTGGCGGGCGAGTCGAACGGTCGAATCGTACAAATCGGTGAAATGCTGACAAAGATTTCCGTGCTATCAGCGTGGTGACGAATCGGAGGCAGCCAGGTGAGCCGAAAGAAGGAACACGCCCGTCCCCTGCCGGCCGGGCCCCGGCCGACCGGTCCCAAGGCGGCGCGCGGCCGGTGGCCCGCGGCCGGTGTGGTGGCCGTGCTGACCGCGCTGGCCCTGGCCGGGTGCAGCAGCTCCTCCTCGTCCCCGGCGCCGGTCGCGGACTCCTCGTCGGCCAAACCGGCCTCCTCGGAAGCCTCGCAGCCGGGCGGCGGGGACCAGTTGCAGAACGCCTACCAGAAGGTGATCGCCGACGTGCTGCCCTCGGTGGTGCAGATCACCACCGGTGACAGCCTCGGCTCGGGGATCGTCTACGACGACAAGGGCGACATCGTCACCAACGCCCACGTGGTGGGCACCGCGACCACCTTCACCGTCACCCTCGCCAACAGCACCAAGTCGCTGGACGCCACGCTGGTCGGCAGCTATCCCGACTCCGACCTCGCGGTGATCAAGCTGAGCAGCCCGCCGAGCGGCCTCAAGCCGGCTTCCTTCGGCGACTCCGCCAAGGTCCAGCTCGGCCAGATCACCCTCGCCATGGGCAGCCCGCTCGGCCTCTCCAGCAGCGTCACCCAGGGCATCGTCTCGGCCATCGGGCGGACCGTCTCCGAGCCCCGGGGCGGCGGCTCGCCGGGCGCCACCATCGGCAACATGGTGCAGACCTCGGCCGCGATCAACCCGGGCAACAGCGGCGGCGCGCTGGTCAACCTGGACAGCCAGGTGATCGGCATCAACACGCTCGCGGCGACGGAGCCCCAGACCAACGGCGCGGCCGCGCCCGGCATCGGCTTCGCCATCCCGGCGTCCACCATCACCAACATCACCGACCAGCTGATCAAGCAGGGGAAGGTCACCAACTCCGGCCGGGCCGCGCTCGGCATCACCGCCCGGACCAGCTTCAACCAGCAGTTCCAGCCCTCCGGCGCGGTCATCGTGGCGGTCACCGCGGGCGGTCCGGCGGCCACGGCGGGACTGCAGGCCGGCGACGTGATCACCAAGCTCGGGGACGTCACGGTCGACTCGCTGAACGCGCTCACCACCGCGCTCGCCTCGCTCACCCCGGGCAGCAAGGTCACCGTCACCTACACCAGGGACGGCAGCAGCAAGACGGCCGACGTCACCCTCGGCACGCTGGGGGCCGCCTAGGCCGCCTGAGCCGCCTAGACCACGCCCGGCCCGGCCCGGCCGACCGCGCGCCGCGCAAGGGTGCCACCGGCCGGCCGCCGCACCGGACGGCGCCGGGACCTCGTCACTGCCTCGACGAGGTCCCGGCGCCGTGCCACGCCCGTGCTCAGCGGCGGGCGGTGTGGGTGTGCCAGGGCAGTTCGACGGTGACGCTGGTCGGGCCGCCCTCCGGGCTCTGCACCAGGAACACCCCGTCCACCGCGCGGATCCGCTCGGCCAGCCCGGCCAGACCGCTGCCCGGGTAGGGGGCCGCGCCGCCCTTGCCGTCGTCCTGGACCAGCACCATCAGCTGGTTGTCCGAGCGCCAGACGTCGACCGAGGCGGAGCGGGCGCCGGCGTGCTTGGAGACGTTGGTCAGCAGCTCGCTGACGGTGAAGTACGCGATGCCCTCGACCGCCGAGTCCGGCCGCTCGGCCTGGCCGTCCGGACCCTTCAGGTCGACGTTCACCCTGACCCCGCCGGGGACGGTGCAGCGGGCGGCGACCGCGGACAGCGCCGCGTCCAGGCCGCGGTCGGTGAGCACGGCAGGGTGGATGCCCCGGGCCAGGTCGCGCAGTTCCTGCAGGGCCAGCTTCACTTCGCCGTGCGCGTTGTCGACCATCTTCGTGGCGGCCGCCACGTCGTCCTCGGTCTCGATCTCGCGCAGCCGCTCCTTGGCCATGCCCAGGTCCATGGCCAGCGCGACCAGACGGGCCTGGGCGCCGTCGTGCAGGTCGCGCTCGATCCGGCGCAGGTCGGCGGCGGCGGTGTCGACCACGGTGCCGCGGTCGTCCTCCAGCTCGCGCACCCGCTCGGCCAGGGCGCCCGGGAAGAGCAGCGACTCGATCAGGATCCGGTCGGTCGCCGCCATCCCCCGGATCGCCCAGGGCAGCACCGGCCACATCACGATGACCGCGACCAGGGTCAGGGTGAAGCTCAGGATGCCCCAGGGCAGCATCAGCACGTTGTAGAGCACCGAGCGCCAGTTCAGCAGGTCGGTCAGGTGGGCGATGGTGAAGCCGACCACCCCCGGCCGGCGCGGCCGCACCGGCTCCGGCTCGTGGATCTCGGAGCCGTACGCCGACCGGGCCCGACGGCGGCCCAGCCCGCCCATGACGCGGCAGCCGGCCAGCCCGGCGGCCAGCAGCGGCAGGCCGATCACGGTGACGGACAGTCCCAGGCCGACCGAGAGCATGGTGATGGCGAGCACGAAGCCGGCGATGCCGAGCGGCAGGTTGAGCAGCAGCTGTCCGGCCTGCCGCCACATCCGTGCGCCGTACAGCGGGGGGCGCTCCATTGACGCGTCCTGCTCCCTGATGGCGTCCGCGGCGCGGCGGTGCAGAGGCTTCATCTGGATCTACCGTCCCTCTTGATCGAGCTGGTGCACCAAGCTTCTCGAACCGGGGGCGGGCGAGGCCATGGGGGTGATACATCTTCCGGAGCGGGGGTTATCCCTACCCCTGCCCTGGTCGTCGAGCCACTCCCGGGTGTTCACCGGAGTGTCCACCGGACGTCTTGCGGAGCGGGCAGGGTTCGGGCGGAGCGGAGCCCTCCCCTTAGACTCACGCATTGGCCATGGTTATGACCGTGAGAGGAAACGTCGTAGAACTGCCTTGAGGGGCTGTTCACGGCCGAGGTGGAGGGCGAAGGCATGGAGGGGCAGCACGCGGCTGCCGTCGCGGCCGACCCGGCGGTCGGCGGCGGCTACTTCGACGCGTACGCCGCGATGGGCCTGCTGGCCGTCGTCGGGGTGCTCTTCGTCGCCGTGGCGTTCACCGCCAACAGACTGCTGCGGCCGGTGGTGTACTCGCCCGAGAAACTCCTCGCCTACGAGTGCGGGGTGGACCCGGTGGGCGAGGACTGGGCGCACACCCAGATCCGCTACTACGTGTACGCCTTCCTGTACGTGATCTTCGCGGTCGACGCGATCTACCTGTTCCCGTGGGCGACGGTCTTCGCCACCGCCGGGTACGGCGCCGGAACGCTGATCGAGATGTTCCTCTTCATCGGCTTCCTCGCGGTCGGCCTGCTCTACGCCTGGAAGAAGGGCGTTCTGGAATGGACGTGACGCACACCCACTCGCACGGCGCCCAGGGCGGGCCGGTCCCGCTCGGCCTCCCGGACCCGTCCCGCCCCGGTGCCGTCGAGCGCCGCGGCATCGGTCCGCTGGCCCGGCTGGCGCCCGATCCGGTCAAGGTCGTGCTCAACTGGGGCCGCCGCTACAGCCTCTGGTGCTTCAACTTCGGCCTGGCCTGCTGCGCGATCGAGTTCATCGCCGCGTCCATGGCCAAGCACGACTTCATCCGGATGGGCGTCATTCCGTTCGCGCCCGGCCCCCGTCAGGCCGATCTGATGATCGTCTCCGGGACGGTGACCGACAAGATGGCGCCCGCCGTCAAGCGCCTCTACGAGCAGATGCCCGAGCCGAAGTACGTCATCTCCTTCGGCGCCTGTTCCAACTCCGGCGGCCCGTACTGGGACTCCTACTCGGTCACCAAGGGCGTGGACCAGATCATCCCGGTCGACGTCTACGTGCCCGGCTGCCCGCCCAGGCCCGAGGCGCTGCTCCAGGGCATCCTCAAGCTCCAGGAGAAGATCGCCGCCGAGTCGCTGCCCGACCGCTACACCGCGCCCGCGGCGGCGCTGCGCCGCCCGCTGGTGGCGGGGCCGTCGACCGAGGGAGGGGCCTCGTGAGCGAGCGAGCCGTCGAAGGGCGCACCGCCGAGCAGTACGCGGCGTCGGTCGGGGAGTGGGCGACCGGCGCCGAGGCTTACGGGCTGATCACCGTCGACGTCCCCGCCGAGCACTGGATCGAGGCGCTCACCAACGCCCGCGACGTGCTCGGCCTGGGCTTCTTCGACTGGCTGAGTGCCGTCGACGAGCTCGCCGAGGGCTTCTCCGTGGTCGTGCACCTCGCCTCCGCCGACGCCCCGGGCGTCCGCCACCTGACGCTGCGCACCCGGGTGCCGCGGGACGGCGCCGCGCTGCCGACGGCCGTCCCGGTGTACGCGGGCGCCGCCTGGCACGAGCGCGAGACCCACGAGATGTTCGGCATCGACTTCCCCGGGCACCCCTACCTCGCCACCCTGCTGCTGCCGGACGGCTTCGAGGGGTACCCGCTGCGCAAGGAGTTCGTGCTCGCGGCGAGGGTCGCCAAGGCCTGGCCGGGTGCCAAGGAGCCGGGCGAGTCCGACCACGGCGACGGGCCGGCCCGACGCAAGATGCAGCCGGCCGGCGTGCCGGACCCGAACGAGTGGGGGCCGCTGAAGGGCACCCTGCCGCCGGTCGCCGAGCGGCCGGCGCGCGGTGCGCGGGCGGCGGGCGCGGCCGGGCGGACGCCCCGGGCGGCTGCCGGTGCCGCTGCCGCCGCAGGTGAGGAGACGCCGGCGGTGCGGGCGGATCGGCCGCGGCGGACCAGGTCGGTGGCGGAGGGGTCGGCGAGCCAGCCCGGCACCGAGCCGGCCGCTGCCGGTGCCGCTGCCGTTGCCGCCGCAGGTGAGGAGACGGCGGCGGTGCGGGCGGACCGGCCGCGGCGGACCAGGTCGGTGTCCGCCGGCTCGGTCAGCCAGGCCGCGGAGCCGACGGCTGCCGAGGCCGCTGAGGTCGTTGCGCCCGCTGAGGCTGGCGCGCCGGTCGAGCCGAAAGCCGGGCGCCCGGCGCCCGCGCGGACCCGCTCCTCGGACGCGCCCTGGCACCACCCGGTGCCCGCGCACGACGAGCCCGCCTCGCCCGCCGACTCAGCTGCACCCGCGGAGCCCGCTGCGCCGGTCGAGCCCGCCGAGGCGCAGACGCCCGCGGAGCCGGCGGAGCCCGCCGCGCCCGCGGGCGAGCAGGACGAGACCTCGGCCGGACCGGCCGGCCAGGACGGAGGCGGCACGTGAACCTGCTCGACACGGTGCTGCGCTGCGTCGCCACCCTGGTCGTCTTCCTCGTCTTCCCGCTGGTCATCGGCCAGACCGAGCACAAGGTCATGGCGCACATGCAGGGCCGGCTCGGCCCGATGTACGCCGGTGGCTTCCACGGCTGGGCGCAGCTCGTCGCGGACGGCGTGAAGTTCGCGCAGAAGGAGGACATCGTCCCGGCCGGGGCGGACCGC
Source organism: Kitasatospora sp. NPDC087314 (assembly GCF_044744365.1). NCBI lineage: Bacteria > Bacillati > Actinomycetota > Actinomycetes > Kitasatosporales > Streptomycetaceae > Kitasatospora > Kitasatospora sp. NPDC087314. The sequence goes on along the minus strand of NZ_JBIUYE010000012.1, from coordinate 302,483 downwards.
CGGATCTTCCAGCTGGCGCCCGCCGTCTCGCTGCTGCCGTACCTGTTCGTGCTGCTGGCGATCCCGGTCGGCCCGGACGGCTTCGTCGGCCAGGCGATCGACGCCGGCCTGTTCTTCGTGCTGGCCGTGATGGGCGTCGGCGTGATCGGCAAGCTGATGGCCGGCTGGGCCTCGGCGAACAAGTTCTCGCTGCTCGGCGGCCTGCGCACGGCCGCGCAGCTGATGTCCTACGAGCTGCCGATGGTGCTGGCGGCGGCCTCGGTGGCGATGGCCGCCGGCACGCTGTCGCTGCCCGGGATCGTGGACGCCTGGGAGTGGTACTGGCTGCCCTGGCAGCTGATCGGCGCGTTCGTGTTCTTCACGGCCGGCCTGGCCGAGCTCCAGCGCCCGCCGTTCGACATGCCGGTCGCCGACTCGGAGATCATCTTCGGCGCGTACACCGAGTACACCGGGCTGCGCTTCGCACTGTTCCTGCTGTCCGAGTACGTGGGCATCCTGGTGGTGTCGGCGCTGACCGCGGTGCTCTTCCTGGGCGGCTGGCACGGCCCGCTGTCGGACCAGCTCGGCTGGCTCTGGATGATCCTGAAGACCTTCGCGCTGGCCTTCGTGGTCATCTGGCTGCGGGTCACCTACCCGCGTCTGCGCGAGGACCAGCTGATGCGTTTCGCGTGGACCGGGCTGATCCCGCTCGCCCTCGTCCAGCTGGCCCTCACCGGCATCATCAAGGTGGCGATCTCATGAGCGAGCGAAGCGAGCGAATCATCATCAGGCGCGTGTGGGCGAATGCCCCTGCCGGGCGAAGCGAGGTGGGCGCATGAGCTTTCCCGGTGCCGGCCTGGCCAAGGGCTTGGCCGTGACTCTGCGGACGATGACGAAGAAGAGCGTCACCGCGCAGTACCCCGAGGTGCAGCCGGTGCTGCCGCCGCGCTCGCGCGGCGTCATCGCGCTGCTGGAGGAGAACTGCACGGTGTGCATGCTCTGCGCGCGCGAGTGCCCGGACTGGTGCATCTACATCGACTCCCACAAGGAGACGCTGCCGGCAGCCGAGCCGAACGCGCGGGCCCGCACCCGCAACGTGCTGGACCGGTTCGCCATCGACTTCTCGCTCTGCATGTACTGCGGGATCTGCATCGAGGTGTGCCCCTTCGACGCGCTGTTCTGGTCGCCGGAGTTCGAGTACGCCGAGACGGACATCCTGGAGCTGACCCACGAGCGGGACAAGCTCCGCGAGTGGATGTGGACCGTCCCGGCGCCACCGGCGCTGGACCCGGCGGCCGAGGAGCCCAAGGAGATCGCCGCCGCGCGCAAGGCGGCGGACAAACTGGCGGCCGCCGCGGCCGCCGCCGCTTCGGAGGAGGGGGAGGCCCCGTGAGTGCCGCCACCCTGCTCGCGGCGACCGGCTCGTTGGAGCCGGCCGCCCGTTCGTTCCTGTCCCCGACCGGGGTGGAGATCGTCTTCCTGCTGGTCGGTGTCGCCGTGCTGGGCTCGGCCCTGGTCGCCGTCACCACCAAGCAGCTGGTGCACGCCGCGCTCTGGCTGGTGGTCGCGCTCGGCGGGCTGGCGGTGGAGTTCCTGCTGCTCACCGCCGAGTTCATCGCCTGGGTGCAGGTGCTGATCTACCTCGGCTCGGTGATCGTGCTGGTGCTGTTCGGACTGATGCTCACCAAGGCGCCGATCGGGCGTTCGCCGGACGCCGACTCCAAGAACCGCTGGGTGGCCCTGGCCGTGGCGCTTGCCTCGGCCGGGACGCTGGTGACGCTGGTCGTCGACGCCTTCCGGACCTCCTGGATCGACCTCGGCGCGGGGGGCGGCTCGGCCGCCGTCACCGGGGAGAGCCTGTTCCGCCACTGGGTGCTGCCCTTCGAGGCCCTCTCCGTGCTGCTGCTGGCGGCGCTGGTCGGCGCGATCGTGCTGTCGCGCGGGTCGAAGCGGCGGGTGCCGGCGCCCCGGGCGGGCCGGCTGCGCGCCGGTCGGCCGGTCGGGTCGAACGGGACCGTCGCCGCGACCGTGCCCAAGCCGGCCGCTCCCGCCGCCCCCGCCTCTCCCGCGTCGCCGACCACCGAGCAGGAGGGCTGATGCACCTCGCCTACCCCGTCGTCCTCGCCGCGCTGCTGTTCAGCGTCGGCGTGTACGGCGTGCTCGCCCGGCGCAACGCCGTCCTGGTCCTGATGTCCGTCGAGTTGATGCTCAACGCCGTCAACCTCAACCTGGTCGCCTTCGACACCTGGCTGCGCGACTCGCTGCACGCCGGCCAGGCGCTCACCCTGTTCACCATCACCGTCGCCGCCGCCGAGATCGGACTGGGGCTCGCCATCGTCCTGCTGCTGTTCCGGGCCCGGGGCACGGCGGACATCGACCGGGCCACCGCGCTCGGCGACCCGGCCGAGCCGTTCGCCGAGGAGGCGCCGACCGGAGCCGAGGCACTGAAGGGCCAGGCCGCCGCATGAACCTCGCCCTGCCCGTCCTCGTCCCCGTGCTGCCCGCACTCGGTGCCGCCGCGACCCTGGCCGTCGGCAAGAAGGCGCCCGGACTGGCCCGGCCGCTGGCCATCGTGCCGGTCGCCGTCTCGGCCGTGCTCGCCCTGGTCGTCGCCCTCCAGCTCGGCACCGGCCAGGCCCTCGACGCCGCCACCCGGCTCACCCCGACCGGCGGCCCGGACATCGCGCTCGGCCTCCACCTGGACGGCTTCAGCTCGCTGATCTCCGTGCTGGTCGGCCTGGTCGCCACCTGCGTGCAGGTCTACTCGACCGCGTACCTCAAGGAGGACCCGCGCTACCCGTCGTACGCGGCGCTGGTCTCGCTGTTCACCGCGGCGATGTTCCTGGTGGTCTACTCGGGCGACCTGATCGTGCTGCTGGTCGGCTGGGAGGTCATGGGCATCTGCTCGTACTTCCTGATCGGCCACCACTGGGAGACCGAGGACGCCCGCTCGGCCTCGCTGAAGGCCTTCCTGGTCACCAAGCTCGGCGACGTGCCGTTCCTGTTCGGCATCTTCCTGCTCGGCGCGGACGCCGGCAGCTTCCGGGTCCCCGACGTGCTGGCCGCCGCCGGCGACGGGCGGCTCGGCCACCCGACGCTGATCGCCCTGCTGCTGCTCGCCGGGGTGGCCGGCAAGAGCGCGCAGTTCCCGCTGCACACCTGGCTCCCGGACGCGATGGCCGGTCCGACGCCGGTCTCCGCGCTGATCCACGCCGCCACCATGGTCGCGGCCGGCATCTACCTGGTCGCCCGACTGCTGCCGGTGTTCCTGCTGTCGGGTGCGGCGCTGGTCGTGCTCGCGGTGATGGCCGCCGTCACGATGATCGGCTCGGCGCTCTGCGCGCTCGCCCAGGACGACCTCAAACGGGTGCTCGCCTACTCCACCGTCGGCCAGCTCGGCTACATGGCCGGGGCGCTGGCCGCCGGCGACCGCGAGGCCGCCGTCTTCCACCTGGTCAGCCACGGCGCGTTCAAGGCGCTGCTGTTCCTGGCCGCCGGTGTGGTGATCCACGCCGCGCACACCAACTCGATCTCCGCGATGTCCCGGATCCCCGGGCTGCGCAAGCGCGTCCCGGACGCCTACTGGACGATGGGCATCGCGCTCGTCGCCCTGGTCGGGCTGCCGCCGTTCTCCGGCTTCTTCAGCAAGGAGGCGGTGCTGACCGCCGCCGAGCACGCCGCCAACGGCGAGGCGCTCACCAACGGCCTCGGCCCGGCCTCGGCCGTGCCGGAGGCCGCCGGGTGGATCGTACTGATCTCGGCCGCGCTCACCGCGTTGCTCACCGCCGCGTACGCGACCCGGCTCTACCTGCTGGCCTTCCACAGCCCGGCCACTGTCGCGGCCACAGCTGCGGCGTCCGGCGCCGAGCACGAGGCGGACGCGCCGTACTCGCCCGAGCTCGACGAGGCCGACCCGGCCACCGCCGAGCCGGCCGCGATGCGCTGGCCGCTCTGGGTGCTGGCGATCCCGACCATGGGCTTCGGCATCGCCGGGCTGCGCTCGGACTGGCTGCCCGCGCTGCTGGACGGCGGCTCGCTGCGCCCCTCCGCGGTCACCGCCGTCATCGGCACCGGGCTCGCCGTGATCGGCGTGCTCGCGGCCTACGGCGCCTGGCGTTCGGCGACCGCGCGGCTGACCGCCGGCCGACCCGTCCCGGCCGGCACCGGCCGGGTGCCCGAGCAGGCCGGAGCCCCGGCCGCCGAGGTGATCGTCGCCGACCCGGGCCGCACCCTGCTCGGCCCGCTGTTCGGCCCGGCCCGGCACGGCTTCGGCGTCGACCGGCTGTACCACGTGCTGTTCGTCCGCCCGGTGGCCGCCGCCGCCCGACTGGTCCGCTTCCTCGACCGCGAGGTCGTCGAGACCTACGTGCGCGGCAGCGGGGCCGGCGCCAACCTGCTCGGCCGGGCCGTCCGGCTCGCGCAGACCGGCAACGCGCAGACCTACCTCAGCGCACTGCTCGCCGGCGTCGTCCTGCTGGCCGTCCTGGTGGCGGTGTAGCGGATGCCGTACCTCCTCTCCCCGGTTCCCCCGATTCCGACCGCCGCCCGTAGGAGCCCCCGATGAACGCAGTCCTCATCGCCCTCCTGGTGCTGCCGCTGCTCGGCGCCGCGCTCACCCTGGCGCCGGTGTTCGGCCCGGGGCCGGCCGCCGCCGACCGGCGGGCGCTGCGGCTGAACAGCGTCGTCACCGGCGCGGTGTTCCTGCTCACCGTCGCCCTGGCGGCCGGTTTCGACCACGATGAGCCCGCCCGGATGCAGGCCACCACCGACGTGTCCTGGATCCCGGCCCTCAACGTGCGCCTGCACCTCGGCGTGGACGGCGTCTCGCTGCCGCTGATCGTGCTGACCGCACTGCTCACCTTCCTCTGCGCGCTGTACTCGGAGAAGCGGCTGCCGGGCGGGGACGCCCGGGGCGGAACCCCTGATGGGCACCGTCCCTCGGCGAAGGCCTTCGTCGGGTTGTTCCTCCTCCTCGAGGTCGGCATGCTCGCCACCTTCGCGGTGCTGGACCTCCTGCTCTTCTTCCTGGCCTTCGAGATCGTGCTGATCCCGATGTACTTCCTGATCGCCCGCTGGGGGAGCGGCGCGAAGGCCCCCGCCGCCAACCGGTTCATCCTGTACACGCTGCTCGGCTCGGCCGTGATGCTGCTCGGCTTCCTGCTGATCGGCAGCAAGGCCGGCACCTTCGACATGCAGGCCCTGGCCGCCGCGCACGGCGGCGGACTGAGCCACACCACCCAGGTGATCGCCGCGCTGGCGATCATGGTCGGGCTCGCGGTCAAGGCCCCCGCCTGGCCGCTGCACAGCTGGCTCCCGGACGCGCACACCGCCGCCCCGACGGTGGGCTCGGTGCTGCTCGCCGGCGTGCTGCTGAAGATGGGCACGTACGGTCTGGTCCGCGTCCTCCTCCCGGTCGTGCCCGACGGCACCGCGACGCTCGCCCCCTACCTGGGCGCGTTCGCCGCCGTCGGCATCGTCTACGGATCACTGGCCTGTCTGGCGCTGGCCCGCCCCGGCGCCAAGGGCGACCTCAAGCGCCTGATCGCGTACTCCTCCGTCGGCCACATGGGCTTCGTCCTGCTGGGCATCGCCTCCCTCACCCCGGTGGGCGTCAACGGCGCGCTGTTCGCCAACATCGCCCACGGCCTGATCACCGGTCTGCTGTTCTTCGTCGTCGGCGCCCTCAAGGACCGCTACGGCACGGCGGACCTCGACACCCTCGCCGGCGCCACCGGGGCCGCGCTGTACGGCCGGGCCCCGCGGATCGGCGCACTGCTCGCCTTCGCCGCCGTCGCCAGCCTCGGCCTGCCCGGCCTGGCCGGCTTCTGGGGCGAGCTGCTCGCCATGTTCGGCGCGTTCGACCCGGCGGACGGCCTGTCGCGCCCCGCGTTCGTCACCTACATGGTGCTGGCCGGTCTCGGCACCCTCCTCACCGCCGCCTACCTGCTGATCGTGGTCAAGCGCGTCTGCATGGGCGACCCCAAGCAGCCCGCCCCGGTGGACGGGCTCGCCGACCTGCGCCCGTACGAGGCCGTCAGCTGGACGCCGCTGGCCGCCCTCACCCTGCTCGCCGGCCTCTGGCCCGCGCTCCTGCTCGGCCTCTCCGATCCCGCCGTCAAGCACCTCCTCGGGGGTGGCTGACCGTGCTCGGAGCCCAGATCGCCGCACTCGGACCTCACTCCACGGGGCAGCACACTGTGACCTCCCTCGCCGTAGCCAACCCGGGCAGCCTGATCCAGTCCGTGGACTGGGTGGCGATCGCGCCCCCGCTGATCGCCGCGGTGGCCGCCCTCGCCGTCCTGGTCACCGACCTGTTCCTGCCCGAGCGGCACAGGAAGTGGCTCGGCCGCCTCACCGCGGCCGGACTCGCCCTCGCCCTCATCGCGCTCCTCCCCCTCACCGGGGGATCACCCCGGGCGACCTTCTGCGTGCAGAACGTAGCAGGGGCCACTGACAACGCAGGCTGCTCGTACGTCGCCGACCACTTCGCCCTGGTGTTCCAGCTGCTCGCCCTCGGCGGCGCGCTGATCGCGGCGCTGCTCTCCGCGCACACCGTCGAGGAGGAGAAGCTGCCCGGCGGCGAGTACTGGTTCCTGCTGCTCTCCAGCGCCACCGGCGCCGCCCTGCTGCCCGCCTCCCGCGACCTCGCCACCATGGTGATCGCCCTGGAGGTCGCCTCGCTGCCCGCCTTCGCCCTGGTGGCGCTGCGCCGGGACGGCCGGGGCGCCGAGGCCGCGCTCAAGTTCTTCGTCTCCTCCGTCACCGCCACCGCCGTGATGCTGCTCGGCATCGGCTTCGTCTACGCGGCCAGCGGCAGCCTGCACCTCAGCGCCGTCGCGCAGGGCCTGGAGCACGCCCCCGGACAGCTCAAGCCGCTGGCCGAGGCGGGCGCCGTGCTGACCCTGGTCGGGTTCGCCTTCAAGGTCGCCGCCGTCCCGTTCCACTTCTGGGTGCCCGACACCTACACCGGAGCCCCACTGCCGGTGGCCGGCTACCTCTCGGTGGTCGGCAAGGCGGCCGGCCTGTCCGGCCTCGCGCTCGCCACCACCATCGCGTTCCGCCCGTACGCGCACACCTGGGGCCTGGCGCTCGCCGTGCTGGCCGCCGTCACCATGACGGTGGGCAACGTCGGCGCGCTGCGCCAGCGCTTCGACACCCGGTACAGCGCGGTGCGGCTGCTCGCCTGGTCCTCCGTCGGCCAGGCCGGCTACCTGCTGGTGCCGCTCGCCGCCGCCGGCTACGCGCCCACCGGGGTCGACCCGCTGGGCGCCACCGCCGCGTACGCGCTGATCTACGGCGTGGTGAACCTCGGCGCGTTCGGCGTGGTCGCGGCGGTCGGCCGCCGGGCCGGGACGAGCGTGGACGACTTCCGCGGCCTGTTCGCCCGGCGCCGCTGGACGGCCCTCGCGCTCGCCTTCTTCCTGCTCTGCCTGGCCGGGCTGCCGCCGGGCGTGATCGGCCTGTTCGGCAAGGTCGTGGTGTTCCGGGCGGCCGTCGACGCCGGGCTGGGCTGGCTGGCGGTCGTGATGGCCGTCAACGTGGTCGTCGCGCTGTACTACTACCTGCTCTGGACGGCCCGGCTGTTCGCCCCCGCGCCGGACACCGAGCCGCTGGGTGCGGCCGAGGTCGAACGCCGGCTGCCGGCCGGCCTGACCGCCACGCTGGGGCTCACCGCCTCGGTGGCCGTGGTCCTGTCGTTCGCCCCGCAGCTGGTCCTCCAGGTCGCCGGCGGCAGCCTGTTCTGAGCCCGCCGGGGCCGCCCGCGACGGTGGCCGGCCGGGCGGGCGCGGGGGCGGGCGCGGCGCCGAGGCGCCGGTGCCGCGGCGGTGTCACGCCCGTCACAAGGGAACAAGGCCCGGGCCCCCACCCGTTGACCGGGCAAGAGGGACGAGGCAGAAAGGGCTTCCCCACCGCACCATTGGAGGGCCTGACGTGCATCGCCGGCACAACGGACTGAGGACCGCCGTCCTGATCGGCGGACTCTCGGCGCTCATCTTGGTGATCGGCGGTTTCTTCGGCCGGACCGGCTTCGTGATCGCCCTGCTGGTCGCCCTCGGGACCAACGCCTACGCCTACTGGAACAGCGACAAGCTCGCCCTGCGGGCCATGCGGGCCCGGCCGGTCAGCGAGATCGAGGCGCCGCAGCTGTACCGGATCGTCCGCGAGCTCTCCACCGCGGCCCGCCAGCCGATGCCCCGCCTCTACATCTCCCCGACCCCCGCCCCGAACGCCTTCGCCACCGGCCGGAACCCGCGCAACGCGGCCGTCTGCTGCACCGACGGCATCCTGCAGCTGCTGGACGAACGCGAGCTGCGGGGCGTGCTCGGGCACGAGCTGAGCCACGTCTACAACCGGGACATCCTGATCTCCTCGGTCGCCGGGGCGCTCGCCTCGGTGGTGATGTTCCTGGTGAACTTCGCCTGGCTGATCCCCCTCGGTCGCAGCGACGACGACGACGGGCCGGGCCTCTTCGGCATGCTGGCCATCATGATCCTCGGCCCGCTCGCCGCCGGGCTCATCCAGCTGGCGGTCAGCCGCTCCCGCGAGTACCAGGCCGACGCCGACGGCGCCCGGATCACCGGCGACCCGCTCGCCCTGGCCAGTGCCCTGCGCAAGCTCGAAGCCGGCACCCGCCGGCTGCCCCTCCCCCCGGAGCCGCAGCTGCAGACCGCCAGCCACATGATGATCGCCAGCCCGTTCCGTCCGGGCGAGGCCGGTGCGAAGCTCTTCTCCACCCACCCGCCGATGGCGGAGCGCATCGCCCGGCTGGAGCGCATGGCGGGCTACCGGCCCTGAGGCCTCGCCGCCCTGGTGGCGGTGGCGGTTCCGTCAGCCGACCACCTCCTCGTAGGCGCGCCGGAGGCGGCGGACGCCCTCGGGCAGGCGGGTGGGGGTGTCGACCGCGGCGTAGCTGAGGCGGAGGTGGGGGGCCGGGGGCTCGGCCGGGTGGTACGGGCGGCCGGGGGTGACCAGGACGCCGGCGCGCAGGGCGGCCGCGGCGAGGGCCGCGTCGTCGGTGCCGTCGGGCAGCCGCAGCCAGAGGTGGTAGCCACCGGGGCGGTAGGCGCCGAGCAGGCCGGGCAATTCGTGGTGCAGGGCGGCGACGGTGGTGGTGCGGCGGTCCCGCAGTTCGGCGGCGAGGGTGCGCAGGTGGCGGGCCCAGCCCGGGTCGCCGACCAGTTCGAGGGTGGCCTCCTGGAGCGGCCGGGGCACGAAGAAGCTGTCCACCACCTGGGTGGCCCGGAGTCGTTGCAGGGCCGGGCCGCGGGCGGTGAGGGCGCCGACCCGCAGGTTGGGCGAGGTGGGCTTGGTCAGCGAGCGCAGGTGCACCACGACCCCGTCCGGGTCGTCGGCGGCGAGCGGGCGCGGCAGGGCGGGGGCGTCGGCGTGGGCGAGTCGGCGGGCGAAGTCGTCCTCGACGACGAAGGCGCCCGCCGCCCGGGCGATCCGCAGCACCTCGGTGCGGCGCGCGGGGGAGAGCACCGCGCCGGTGGGGTTCTGGAACAGCGGCTGGCAGACGAAGGCCCGGGCGCGGGTGGCGTCGAAGGCGGCGGCCAGCAGGTCGGTGCGGACGCCGTCCGCGTCGACCGGGACGGGGACGGGCCGCAGCCCGGCGGCCCGGGCGACGGCGAGGGTGCCGGGGTAGGTCGGGGACTCCACCAGGACCGGACTGCCGGGGGCGACCAGTGCGCGTAGCGCGATGGTGAGCCCGCTCTGCCCGCCGGCGGTGATCAGGACGTCGCCGGCGCCGAGCGGCCCGCTGTTGCCGCCGATGTCGCGGGCGAACCAGCCGCGCAGCTCGGTGAGGCCGTCGGCGGGCGGGCGGTCCCAGGCGCCGGGGCGCCGGCCGGCCCGGGCGAGGGCGGCGGCGAGCAGCCGCTCGGGCAGCAGGGAAGCGTGCGGGTAACCGCCGTTGAGGTCGACGACGTCGGGCGGCGGCACGTTCAGGATGCCGAACAGCGGGTCGGCGGCGAGGTCGCGGGGGCCGGAGTCGGCGCTCAGCGCGACCTCCTGCCAGGAGAGGTCGCCGGGCCGGGCGGCGGACGCGGTGGCGGGCGAGCCGCCGGTGAAGGCCGAGGCCCGGAACACCCCGGCGCCCGGCCGGGAGACCACCAGGCCCTCGGCGGCGAGCAGCGCGATGGCCCGGGAGACCGTCACCGGGCTGACCTGGTGACGTTCCACCAGGGCCCGGCTGGACGGCAGCTTTCGTCCTTCCGGGTAGCGCTCGACCTCCGGTCGCAACCTGTCGGCGAGTTCGGCCCCACTGCTACGCTCGTTCATGACGGCACAAGATAGCGCTACCCGCCCGATGGCGATAGCACCACAGAGCCCCGCCTCCGGCACCGCCCTGGCCGCCCTCGGGGTGGCCTCCTTCTCGCTCAGCTTCCCCGCCACCGCGTGGGCCCTGACCGGCTTCGGCCCGTGGACCGCGACCGGGCTGCGCGGCGCCGTGGCCGGCCTGCTCGCCGCGCTCTACCTGGCCGCCGCCCGCGCCCCGCTGCCGCCCCGGCGGCACTGGCCGGCCCTGCTGGTGGTGTCGGGGGGCTGCGTCCTGGGCTTCCCGCTGCTGACCACGCTCGCCCTGCGGACCTCCTCGACGGCCCACTCCGCGGTGGTCATCGGCGTCCTGCCGCTGGCCACGGCGGTGTTCGCGGCGCTGCGGACCGGGCGCCGGCCGTCCCGGGCGTTCTGGGCGGCGGCGCTGGCCGGGGCGGTGGCGGTGCTCGCCTTCACCCTGCTGCAGAGCCACGGCCAGCCGACCGTCGCCGACCTCCACCTGTTCGTGGCGCTGCTGGTCTGCGCGGCCGGGTACGCGGAGGGCGGACGGCTCTCCCGCGACCTGCCGGGCGCCCAGGTGATCGCCTGGGCGGTGGTGGCCGCGCTGCCGGTGACACTGCTGACCACCGCGCTCGCCCTTCCCGCCGAGCCGGTCCACCTCGGGGCGAAGGCGCTGGCCGGGCTGGCGTACACGGCGGCGGTGTCGCAGCTCGGCGGCTTCGTGCTCTGGTACCGGGGGATGGCGGCGATCGGGGTGCCGAGGGCCAGCCAACTGCAGCTCGGGCAGCCGCTGTTGACGCTGGTCTGGTCGGTGCTGCTGCTGGGCGAGGAGCTGCCGACGGCGGCACCGGTCACGGCCGGGGTGGTGCTGGTCTGCATCGCCGTCACGCAGCGCGCCCGTACCTGAGACGGGTACGGGCGCGCGGACCACCGGGTCGTCAGGACGGGGTGCCCGCCTCGGGGCGGTAGACGCAGAGCGCGCAGATGATGAAGATGTCCAGCGCGATCACCACGAGCGACCAGAGCGGGTAGTACGGCAGCACCAGGAAGCTCTCGAGGGCGCTCAGCGCGGTGAGGAAGATGCCGGCGAAGCGGGCCCAGGCGGCACCCTTCAGGAGGAACGCGCCGACCACCGCGACCAGGACGCCGATGATGATGTGGATCCAGCCCCAGCCGGTGAGATCGAACCGGAAGACGTAGCGGGGGGTGTGGACGAAGAGGTCGTCGTTGGAGACCGCCATGATGCCCCGGAAGACCTCCATGATGCCGTTGATCAGCATCAGCACACCCGCGAACATCACCAGGCCGGGGGCCCAGTCGCTGAACGCGTTGCCCGGCGTCGGCTGCGGTGTGCCGGAGCCGGTGCGCCAGGGCTGCTCGGGGTTGGACGACGGGCTGCTCATGGGCTCCTCCAAGGGCCGAACGGGCCTGGGGGCGGACCGTACGGACTTCGACCGTCCGTCGGGCCGGGGCGCCGGGCAACCGGGTGGGGGCCGTTCGAGTGACGCGTCGTGCGCGGCCCCGGGCAGCCCCGGGTGGCGACTGGTAGTGGTTGTCCGACTACTGTCCGGCCCCGGTCCGGCCCCGAGCACGGAAGGCGCGCTGCGTGACTCTTCTGCCGAAGGACGTCGTCGAGCAGGCCCCGCACCCGTCGCGCGCCCCCCGGCTGGAGCACTGGTTCACCGCCCGGCGCCGCCGCCGCGGCCGGGCGCTGGTGGGCTGGCTGACCACCACGGACCACAAGCGCATCGGCACCCTCTACATGACCACCGCCTTCCTGTTCTTCCTGGTCGGCGGCCTGATGGCGATGCTGATGCGCCTCGAACTGGCGCGCCCCGGAATGCAGTTGCTCGACAATCAGCAGTTCAACCAGCTGTTCACCATGCACGGCACGATCATGCTGCTGATGTTCGCCACCCCGCTGTTCGCCGGCTTCGCCAACTGGATCATGCCGCTGCAGATCGGCGCGCCCGATGTGGCCTTCCCGCGGCTGAACGCGCTCGCCTACTGGCTCTACCTGTTCGGCTCGCTGATCGCCGTGTTCGGCTTCCTGACCCCGGACGGCGCCGCCGACTTCGGCTGGTTCGCCTACGCGCCGCTGAACAGCGCCGAGCACAGCCCCGGCCTCGGCGCGGACCTGTGGATCATGGGACTGGCCTTCTCCGGCTTCGGCACGATCCTGGGCTCGGTCAACTTCATCACCACGATCGTCTGCCTCCGGGCACCCGGCATGACCCTGTTCCGGCTGCCGATCTTCGTCTGGAACATCCTGCTCACCGCCGTGCTGGTGCTGTTCGCCTTCCCGGTGCTCGCCGCCGCACTGCTCTGCCTGGAGTCGGACCGCAAGTTCGGCTCGCACGTCTTCGACGCGGCCAACGGCGGGGCGATGCTGTGGCAGCACCTGTTCTGGTTCTTCGGCCACCCCGAGGTGTACATCATCGCGCTGCCGTTCTTCGGCATCGTCACCGAGATCATCCCGGTGTTCAGCCGCAAACCGGTCTTCGGCTACTCCGGCCTGATCGGCGCGACCATCGCCATCACCGGGCTGTCGATCACGGTCTGGGCGCACCACATGTTCGTCACCGGACAGGTGCTGCTGCCGTTCTTCTCGATCATGACGATGCTGATCGCGGTGCCGACCGGGGTGAAGTTCTTCAACTGGATCGGCACCATGTGGCACGGATCGCTGAGCTTCGAGACGCCGATGCTGTGGACGGTCGGCTTCCTGGTCACCTTCCTGTTCGGCGGCCTCACCGGGGTGCTGCTGGCCTCGCCGCCGGTCGACTTCCACGTCTCCGACTCGTACTTCGTCGTCGCGCACTTCCACTACGTGGTCTTCGGCACCGTCGTCTTCGCGATGTTCGCCGGATTCCACTTCTGGTGGCCCAAGTTCACCGGGCGGATGCTGGACGAGCGGCTCGGGCGGATCCACTTCTGGACCCTCTTCGCCGGCTTCCACGCGACCTTCCTGGTGCAGCACTGGCTCGGCGCCGAGGGCATGCCGCGCCGGTACGCGGACTACCTGGCCTCGGACGGCTTCACCACGCTCAACACCGTCTCCAGCATCGGCTCCCTGCTGCTCGGCGCCTCCACCCTGCCGTTCCTCTACAACGTCTGGAACACCGCCCGCTACGGGGAGAAGGTGACCGTCGACGACCCGTGGGGGTACGGACGGTCGCTGGAGTGGGCCACCTCCTGCCCGCCGCCGCGGCACAACTTCGTCCGGCTGCCGAGGATCCGCTCCGAGTCCCCGGCCTTCGACCTGCACCACCCCGCCATCGCCGAGCTCGACCGGCGGCAGAACGCGCGGGAACCGCTGCGCTGAGCGGGGGCGGGGCTGGGACGGGTCGGGCGGTCGGCGGCGGAAAGCCCGGGCCGGCTTGCGCGGACCGGTTCGTGCGGGGCTTCCGCTCGTTAGGATGAACGCGTGCCCCGCCGGCTCCGGGGCGCGGCATCCGGAGGGAGTGGGCCGTCATGGCAGACGAGAGGCACGCCCCGGCGGCCGTGGAAGCGCCCGCCCGACGGCGTGGCCAGGGGGAGCTGGAGGCGCAGGTGCTGGCGGTGCTCCAACAGGCGCCCGGCCCGGCCACCGCGGGGTGGGTCCAGGAGCGCCTGGAGGGCGATCTGGCGTACACCACGGTGATGACCATCCTGTCCCGGCTGCACGCCAAGAACGCCGTCTCGCGGAGCCGTTCGGGACGCTCCTACCTGTGGCAGGCCTCCTCCGACGCGGCCGGGCTGGCGGCGCTGCGGATGCGCCGGATGCTCGACGGGGAAGCGGACCGGGACGCCGTCCTGGCCAGCTTCGTGACCGCGCTGCTCCCGCATGACGAGGACCTGCTACGGGCGCTGCTCGACGCCGCGTCCGCCGATCCGGCAGCGGCCGACCGTGAGAGCTGACCCGTGGGCTTCTTCGTCTTCCTCCCGCTCATCCTGCCGCTGACCGCGGTACCGATCGCGCGTCTCACCGAGCAGCACCTGCACCCGCGCGGCGCGACCCGGCTGATGACCGTGATCAGCGCGGTGCTGGCGGTGTGCAGCGTGCTCTGCCTCGGGCTGATCGGCGTGGTGGGCACCGCGCAGATCCCCGGCAACCCGCTCCCGGACAGTTGGTCCGACCCGGAGGTGCGGGCCGCGCTGCCGTATCACGAGACGGTCGGGACGGCCGCGATGTGGCTGCTGGTCCTGGTGTCCGCGGCCTGCGCCCGGACGGTCGGCCGGCACCTGCGGGTGCGGTCCCGGGCCCGGCGGGCGCTGACCGGGCTGCCGGCGGGGCCCGGGCCGGTCGGCGACCTCGCGGTGCTGCCGGACCGCAGCCCGTACGCGTACGCGCTGCCCGGCTCGCCGGGGCGGGTGGTGGTCTCCACCGGGATGCTGGCCGGGCTGCCCGAGGACGAGCGCGAGGCGCTGCTCGCGCACGAGCGGGCGCACCTGCGCCACCACCACCACCGGTACCTGCTGACCACCCAACTGGCCGCCTGCGTCAACCCGTTCCTGCGGCCGCTGCAGCACGCGGTGGCGTTCAGCGCGGAGCGGTGGGCGGACGAGGAGTCGGCCCAGGAGGTGGGGGACCGCCGGATCACCGCGCGGGCGGTGGCCCGGGCGGCCCTGGTGTCGCACACGACCCCGGCGCCCGGTTTCGCGGCCTTCGCCGCTCCGACGGCCGCGCCCGGCCCGGTGCCGCGCCGGGTCGCCGCGCTGCTCGGCCCGGTGCCGACCTCCCGCAACTGGCCCCCGGCGAAGACCCGGGCGGGTCTGGCCGCGATGGTCGCCGCGGCCGGTACGGCGGCGTCGGCGCTTTGCGCGCTCAACGCCGCCGTGGCCCTGCTGGTGGTGCTGAAGGCCGTCACCCCGCTGTAGGCCGTCGCCCGCCGCCGGCCGTCACCCCGCGGTAGGCCGCCCGGCGGCGAGTGCGTCCAGGGCGGCCTCGGCGTCCGCCCGGGACTTCGCGGCGAGCGGCTGCAGCCCGGCCAGGGCGGGGACGTCGTCGGCGCGGGTGAGCTCCGCGATGTGCAGGCGCTCGGGCGGGACGCCGAGGTTGGTGAAGTAGGCCCGCAGGTAAGGGATCTGAAAGTCGAACCCCTCGCGCGGGGTGCCCGGGCCGTAGCCGCCACCACGGGCGGCGGCGATCACCACCCGGGTGCGGCGCAGCAGGCTCTCGCCGGTGGCCGGGTCGGTGTAGCTGCCGGGGAAGCCGATCCGATCGAACCAGGCCTTGAGCGCGGCCGGGACGGCGAAGTTGTACATCGGCACGCCGAGCAGCACGGTGTCGGCGGCGAGCAGCCGGTTGATCAGCGGGTGGGTGAGGGACCACTCGCGTTCCTCGTCCGGGCCTTCGGCGAGGGCGGCGACGTCGGCGACCGGGACGGTCCCCTTGCGCTCGACGCGGCGGCCGAGGGCCGCGTACCCGGCGCCGATCGGGGCGACGGGTTCGGCGGTGAGGTCCCGGTAGACGTAGCGGCCGGCGGCGCCGTGCCGGGTACGCCAGGCGGCGGCGAACCGGGCGGTCAGCGCGCGGCTGACCGAGTCGCCGAGGCTGATGCTGGAGTCCAGGTGCAGCAGGGTGGTGGTGGTCACAGCGTTCTCCCGTCACTTTGGTGCTGGGCGGATCGTCATCGGTGTGACGGGCCGGGCCGAGGAAAGGTGACCGATGGACCGGGACGAGGTGCTGGCGGCGAGGTTCGAGGCCGAGCGGGGGCGGCTGCGGGCGGTCGCCCAGCGGATGCTCGGGTCGACGGGCGAGGCGGAGGAGGCCGTCCAGGAGGCGTGGCTGCGGCTGCACCGGGCCGGGCCGGACGAGGTGGACAACCTGCCGGGCTGGCTGACCACGGTGGTCTCCCGGATCTGCCTGGACGTGCTGCGGGCCCGCGCGGTGCGCCGCGAGGAGCCGGTCGGCGACGCGCTGCCGGATGCGGCGGGGGCCGCTGCCGCGGCGGGCGACGGGACGGTGGGCGAGGGGACGGACCCGGAGCGGGAGGCGCTGCTGGTCGAGTCGGTGGGCCGGGCGCTGCTGGTGGTGCTGGACCGGCTGGGGCCGGCCGAGCGGGTCGCCTTCGTGCTGCACGACGGCTTCGCGGTGCCGTTCGAGCAGATCGCGCCGATCGTCGGCCGGACCCCGGTGGCCGCCAAGAAGCTGGCCAGCCGGGCCCGGCAGCGGGTGCGGGGGACAGCCGCGCTGGCGCCGGAGCGCCTGGCCGGGCACCGGCGGGTGGTGGAGGCGTTCCTGGCCGCCGCCCGGGGCGGGGATCTGGACGCGCTGTTGGCGGTGCTGGCGCCGGACGTCGTGCGCCGGGCCGATCCGGCCGCGCTGCCGGCCGGTCGGTCCCCGGTGGCCCGGGGCGCGGCGACGGTGGCCCGGGAGACGACGGTGTTCGGCCGGCGGGCCCGGTTCGGCGCGGTGGCGCTGGTGGACGGGGCACCGGGGATCGTGATCGCCCCGGGTGGGCGGTTGCGGCTGGTGCTGCGGGTGGCGGTGGCGGACGGCCGGGTGGCCGGCTACGAGGTGATTGCCGACCCGGCCCGGCTGGCCGCCCTGGAGCTGGCCGTGCTGCCGGGGTGACCGGGGCGGGCCCTACTCGGTGAGCCGGACGATCGTCTTGCCGGTGTTGGCGCCCCGCAGCAGGCCGAGGAAGGCGTCCACCACGTGCTCGAAGCCGTGCACGACCGTCTCGTCCGGGACCACCGCGCCGGAGCGCAGGTGCGGCACCAGGAAGTCGTACAGCTCGGGGCGGGCGTCGCGGTGGTCACGGACCAGGAAGCCCTCCAGGCGCAGGCTCTTGCCGACCACGTCGAAGAGGTTGCGCGGTGCGGCGGTGGCGGCGGCAGGACTGGATCCCGCCCGCGACCGTCGACGTCGAGGACGACACGGTGGCCGTCTCGCTGGTCTCGCAGGGCCTCGGCATGGCGATCATGCCCCGGACCGCGCTGCTCGGTGCCCCGGCCGGCCTCGCCGTCACCGACCTCGGGCCGCACCCGCCCAGCCGCTTCGCCGGGTACGTCACCACGCCCGAGCCGGCCGGGACGGCCGCCGTCCGGGCGCTGATCCGCGAACTGCGCGAGCTCCCGCTGCCGGACGGGCTGACGGCGGCCTGACCGGCCGTCGGACGCAGGGCGCGTCCCGACCGCCCGTCAGCCGTCGAGCGCGTCCCGGAGCCTGCGGAACTCGGCGGCCAGCGCGTCCAGCGTGTAGTGCGCGTTGAGCCCGCTCGGGTTGGGCAGCACCCACACCTCGGTGTCGCCGATGCCCTCCGGCTGGCGGCCGATCGCGGCCCGCCGCTGCCCGAAGGCCGTCCGGTAGGCGCCGATGCCGAGCACGGCCAGCACGCGCGGACGCAGCCGCAGCACGCGGTCGGTGAGCGCGGCGCCGCCCTCGCGCAGCTCCTCGCCGGTCAGCTCGTCGGCCTTGGCGGTGGCGCGCGCCGCGACGTTGGTGATGCCCAGGCCGAGCGCGGGCAGCTCGCCCTGCTCGTCCGGGCGCAACTGGCGCGCGGTGAAGCCGGAGCGGTGCAGGGCGGGCCAGAAGCGGTTGCCGGGGCGGGCGAAGTGGTGCCCGGTGGCGCCGGACCACAGGCCCGGGTTGATGCCGCAGAACAGCACCCGCAGCCCGGGCCCGGTGACGTCCGGGATGGTGGTGTCCTTGGCGGCCAGCAACTGCTCGGCGGTGGGCTTCACTGAGGGGTGGGGCTGAGTCGGCACTCGGCCAAGTCTGCCCTCCCCCGGGCGAGTCCGGTACGCCGGTTCCTCAGCAGGAGCAGGCCGAACACCACCACGGCCGCGTACGCCCAGCCCGCGAAGATGTCGACGATGAAGTGCTCGGCGCCGTACACCAGGGTGAACGCCATCGCGAGCGGATAGGCGACCAGCAGCGCCCGCAGCCAGGGGCGGGCCGTCGGCCAGAAGAAGAACAGCAGCATCGCCGGGTAGGCCGAGTGCAGCGAGGGCATCGCGGCGACGTCGTTGGCGAACTGGCTGCCGTTCTCGACCAGCGAGTCGGCCTGCGGCAACCCGCTGGAGGAGATCACGTCCCACACCACCCGGGTGAGCCCCGGCAGGTGGCCCTCCTGGGCGACCAGCCACGGCGGGTCGGCGGGGTAGAGCAGGTACGTCGCGAAGCCCGCGAAGGTGAGCAGCAGGTAGCAGGAGAGCAGTTGCCGGAACCGGTCGTGCCGGCGCCGCCAGAGCACCGCGAGCAGGACGAAGACCAGGAAGAAGTGCGAGAGGTAGACGGCGGCGGCCGCGTAGTCGTACCAGTGCGGCGAGCCGGGCGTCCACAGCGCGTGCTGGAGCCGGACGGTCCAGGTCTCTCCGAAGCCGAGCACCTCGTCGGCGCGCAGCTGCGGCAGCCAGTGCGGGGCCCACGGGGTGTGCGCGCCGTAGCCGCGCAGCAGCGAGTACGTCCAGACCGCGGCCATCACCGGCACCCAGTCGCGCAGGACCAGCAGGAAGCTGCGCCAGCCGTGCCCGCTGTGGACGGCGGCGGTCAGCAGCGCGCCGATCAGCCAGCAGAACACCACGTCGTTGGCGGACGGCAGGCCCTCGGCCCGCAGGTACCAGACGAAGCCGAGCAGGTAGAGCGGCCAGGCCAGCAGCCGCAGTCTCGCCAGGGCGGGGTGTCGGCGGGGCGGGGTCACGGGGCGCAGTCGCCCGGCCCGCACGGGCGGTGGTGGGGCCGGGCGGAGCAGCTTGGTCATGCGCACTGAAACTAGCAAGACAAACTTGGAGGACTCTGGGTGGACGGTGACCGGATCTTAAGAATTGCCCCGGCCGGCGGTAGCCCCGACCGGCCGGCCGGCGCAAGGCCCCGGCCGGTCGGTCGGGTGGTCCTCGGGTGGTTCAGGAGACGATCCCCAGCTCGTGCGGGGTGTTGTTGAGCCGGCGTCCGCCGGTCGGGGTGACCGTGACGATGTCCTCGATCCGCACCCCGAAGCGGCCGGGCAGGTAGATGCCGGGCTCGATGGAGAAGCACATGCCGGGCACCAGCGGCCGCTCCTCGCCCTCGACCAGGTACGGCGGTTCGTGCGTGGTGATGCCGATGCCGTGGCCGGTGCGGTGGATGAAGTACTCGCCGTAGCCGGCCTCGGTGATCACCCGTCGGGCGATCCGGTCGATCTCCTGGCAGCTGATCCCGGGGCGGACCGCCTCGAACGCGGTCTGCTGGGCGAGCCGGACCACGTCGTGCACCTCCTGGACCTCCGCCGGCACCTCGGTGCCGACGTACACGGTGCGGGTGGTGTCGGAGCCGTAGCCGTCCTTGAGGCCGCCGAAGTCCAGCACCACGGTGTCGCCCGGCTGGATCACCCGGTCGCCGGCCTCGTGGTGCGGGTTGGCGCCGTTCGGGCCGGAGCCGACCACGGTGAAGTCGACCTGGCTGTGCCCGTACTGGATGAGCAGCGCGCCGAGGTCGGCGGCGACGTCGGTCTCCCGGCGGCCGGCGAACCCGACCTCCAGGATGCCCCGGTAGGCGGCGTCCGCGGCGCCGCCGGCCGCGGCCAGCAGTTCCAGCTCGTCGGAGCCCTTGACCGCGCGCAGCATCGGCAGGGTCTCGGTGAGCGAGGTGAAGCCGGTGCCGGGCAGCGCCGCCTGGAGGCCGAGCAGGTGCATCGCCCAGGCGTTGTCGGAGATGCCGTACCGACCGGCCGGGTCGAGCAGTGGGCCGGCGGTGGCGTACGGGTCCTCGCCGTCGGACCAGTCGAGCAGTCGCAGGGCCGGGGCGCCGGCCGCCTTCTCGGCGTCCGGGCGCTCCAGCTTGGGGACGACCAGCGCGGGTTCGCGCCCGGCGGTGAGCACCAGGGCGGTGAGCCGCTCGGTGATCGCGGTGGGCTGGTAGCCGCACAGGTAGACCAGGTCGGGGCCGGGGGCGATGACCAGGCCGGTCAGCCCGGCCGCGGTCGCGTCGGCGGTGGCCCGGGCCATCCGGGCGGTGTAGTCCTCGGTGGTGAAGGGGCGAGGCACGGTGGGGTCCTCCTCAGGGCCGGACGGGTTAACGCTGAAACTCCATCATGTTCGGGCGGAGTTGGCGAAGTGCCGCAGGAACAGGGCCTCGACGTGGGCCATGTGCTCGATCTCGCCGGGGTCGACGCTCTCGTTCGGCGCGTGGATCAGGCAGCGCGGCTCCTCGACGCCCATCAGCACGATCTCCGCCGCCGGGAAGGCGGTGGCGAACACGTTGCAGAGCGGGATCGAACCGCCCTGGCCGAGGAAGGAGATCGGCTTGCCGTAGACCTCCCGCATCGCCTTGTCGAGCGCGGCGTACGCGGGCCCGCCGGTCTCCGCGCGGAAGGGCGCACCGGCGCCCTCCCGCTCGACCTCCACCAGCACGCCCCAGGGCGCGGCGGCCTCCAGGTGCGCGATCAGCGCTTCCTGGGCGGCGCGCGCCTCGGTGCCGGGCGGCACCCGCAGGCTCACCCGGGCCCGGGCGGTGGCCGGGACGGCGGCGGCGGAGCCGACCACGGGCGGGCAGTCGATGCCGAGGACGGTCACCGCCGGGCGGGCCCAGAGCCGGTCGGCGACCGTCCCGGAGCCGGTCAGCCGGACGCCGTCCAGCACGCCGGCGTCGGCGCGGAACTGCGTCTCGTCGTAGCCGACGCCGCTCCAGGTGCCGGTGCAGTCCAGGTCGTCGATCCGGGTGCCGCCGACGGCGTCGCGCAGCGAGTCGAGCATCCGGATCAGCGCGGCGAGCGCGTCCGGCGCGGGGCCGCCGAACATGCCGGAGTGCATGTCGCCCTTGAGCGCCCCGACGGTGACCACCACGTTGGTGACCCCGCGCAGCGAGGTGGTGGCGGTGGGGACGCCGACGGCGGCGTTGCCGGTGTCGCAGACCAGCAGGGCGTCCGCGTGCAACTCCCCGGCGTGCGGGGGCACGTACTCCTCCAGGCCGCCGGTGCCCTGCTCCTCGGAGCCCTCGACGACCAGTTTGAGGCCGACCGGGACGCCGTCGCCGAGCGCCCGCAGCGCGGTGAGGTGCATGACGATGTTGCCCTTGCAGTCGGCGGCGCCGCGCCCGTACCAGCGGCCGTCCCGTTCGGTGAGTTCGAACGGCGGGGAGGCCCAGGCGGCGGCGTCGAGCGGGGGCTGGACGTCGTAGTGGCAGTAGAGCAGCACGGTCGGGGCGCCGGGCGGGGGCGGCCGGTGGCCGACCACGGCGTGGCTGCCGTCCGGGGTCTCCTCCAGGTGGACGTCGCGCAGGCCGGCCTCGGCGAAGGCGGCGGCGACCCACTCGGCGGCCCGGCGGCACTTCTCCGGCGGGTACTGGCGGGGGTCGGCGACGGACGGGATGGCCACCAGCTCGGCCAGGTCGGCCTTGGCGCGTGGCATCAACTCGGCTATTCGGTGAGCGAGTTCATCGGTCATCTGGGCTCCTGGGCGGGTGGCTTGCGGTCACCTGCGGACGGTGTCGCGCAGGTTGAGGTCGTCGATCCCGTCCTGGATGTCGGCGAGCTTGTCCGGGCAGTACACCGAGAGCAGGCCGGTGATCAGCATCGCGACCAGCCGGACGATCGCGCCGAGGTGGATCCAGCGGGGCCGGGAGGCCGCTCACCGGATCCGCTGGAACCGCCCGGGGCGCCGGCCTCGCCGGGGCCGCCCTGGCCGGGTGGGGGCGCGTCCGTGGAACCCATCTGTCCTCCTCCGGTACGGCCCCGGTCGGCTGCGCGAGGTCCGGGCACGAGGCGCCCCGGGCCCGGATGCCGCCTGGGAGGAGCCCCGGGGGCGGGCCGTACCCGGCCAGTTCACCCGGTTGCCGGGGCCGCCGCATGCGGCGTGCACCCGTGCGGGTGATCGCCGGTCAGGCCTGGGAGGGGGCCGGCGCGGTCGGCCAGACGGCGCGGCGCAGCGTCCGGCTCGCGGTCGCGGGCAGCAGGGCGACCGCGAGCAGGGCGGTGATCCCGGCCAGCGTGACGGAGGGGGAGAAGTGGTCCAGCAGCAGGCCGCTGCCGAGCGTCCCGGCGGGCATGCCCGCGGTCAGCAGCGTCATGGTCGCCGCGATCACCCGGCCGCGGAGCTCGTCCGGCACCTGCCGGAAGACCAGCAGATCCAGCATCACCCGCAGGGACGGAAGGCCGAGCCCCACCACGAACAGCCCGGCGAACACGGTGACCGCCCCGCCCGGCAGCAGCGGTGCCAGCGGCACCGGCACGGTGGCCCACGCCACCGCCAGCAGCAGGGCGCCGGGCCCGGCCCTCCGGTGCAGCCGGGAGACCAGGACCGCTCCGGCCAGCGCCCCGACCGCCTCGCCGGCCAGCGCCAGGCCGATCCCGCCGCTGCCCGTGCCCTGCTCCCGCAGCAGCACCATCACCGGCAGCACCAGGGCGGCCCCGGCGAGGTTGACCACCAGCAGGACGCCCAGGACGGAGCGCAGCAGCGGGGAGGCGGCGAGCAGGCGGAACCCGGCCAGGGCGCCGCCGGACTCGGGCTGCCGCTCCGCGGTTGCGGGCTCGTGGTTCGGCCGCGCGTCGGCGGGCCGGCCGGGGAAGCGCACCACGAGCGCGGACACCAGCGCGAGCAGGGAGGTGAACGTGGTCCCGAGGAAGGGCACGGCGCCGCCGAGCCCGTACAGGAAACCGGCCAGCGGCGGACCGGCCAGCGCGGCCCCGTTCAGCCGGGCCTCGTCCTGGGCGAGCGCCTGCGCCAGTTGCTCCGGCGCGACCACCGAGCGCACCGCCAGCATCCGGACCGGGCCGCTGTACGCCATGGTCGCCCCGATGGCGGCGGCGACCAGCAGCAGGTGGGGCAGGGTGAGCCGGTCGAAGGCCATGGCCACCGGGACGCTCGTCGCTGCGAGCAGCCGGGCGGCGTCGGAGGTGATCAGCACCCGGCGGCGGTCGAGGCGGTCGGCGACGGCGCCGCCGTGGATGCCCAGCAGCAGGGTCGTGATCATCTGCACGGCGCCGAAGGCCCCGGCGGCGGTGGAGGAGCCGGTGAGCGCGAGGACCAGCAAGGGGAAGGCGGTGTCGCCGACCCGCATGCCGAGCGACGCGGCGGCCTGGCCGGCCCAGAGCGCCTGGAACCGCAGGTTCCGCCGCAGCGGGACGGGCGGTGCGGCGGTTTCCGCCTCCGCTTCCGCTGCCGTGTTCGCCGCCGTGACCGGCCTCGACTCGTCGACCGTCGTCCTCTTCCCCGCCACGCTGTTCCCCGCCATGCCCACCCCATCGTTCGCGCTTTCGCCATCGTTCACGCTGTCGTGAATGATTGCGTGTCCGTGATTGATTACGCAAGAGTGATTGCTCACCGGAGCGTGATTGCGTGCGGCGCGGCCGATCTGCGAAGGTGTGCCCGTGGCCGAGCACGATCCGAGACCCGCCGACGGCGGCGAGCAGCCCGCCACCTGGGTCAAGGAACGCCAGGTGGCCGACGTCGCCGTCCTCAAGGCGCTGGCCGACCCGCTGCGGCTGGCCATCCTCGGCGCCCTGAAGTCCGCCGAGGACCGCCCGCAGACCGCCAAGGAGATCGCCGCCGCGCTCGGCGAGCCGCAGACCAAGCTCTACCGGCACATCAAGCAGCTGGAGAAGGCCGGGCTGATCATGGTGGCCGGCACCCGGCTCGTCTCCGGCATCGTCGAGAGTCGTTACACCGCCGCCCAGGAGTCGATCCGGCTCGCCCCGGAGATGTTCACCGCCGACTCACCGGCCCGCTCCGAGGCGTACGACGCCATCCTGGCCGCCATCGACCGGGTCCGCGGCGACTTCCGCGCCCAGGTCCTCGGCGGGCGGCTGGACTTCAGCTCGCCCCGGGACGGATCGGTCGGCCCGCCCGGTCTGTTCGCGCATTCGGTGCTGCGGCTCAGCCCGGACCGGCTGCTCCGGCTGCGGGCCCAACTCGCCGACCTCCTCGACGAACTGAACGAGGAAGCGCCCAGCACGGCCGAGGACGCGATGGACGTGACGCTCTTCACCCTGCTCTACGGACTCCGGACGGGCACGGAATCATAAACTCCGGGCCGACTGTCGGTGCGGTGGGACACGATGTCCGACATGCCCTATGAACTTCAGGCGCTGATAGGAACATGTGAGCTGCTGGCGGTCGCGGCGGCGGAGGTCCCGGCGGCCCGGGTGGTGCCACTGGCGCAGGGGCTGGCCCTGATCCCGGTCACCCCCGCGGTGCTCTCCGCGCTCCAGTCCGACGGCGACACCCGCAAGGCCGCCGACGGGGCCGGCTTCGGCTGGCACCCGGAGGGCTTCGAGCTCCGGCTCGCCGCCTGGTCCAAGGCCGGCCCGATCGCCTGCGTCGAGGCCGACTACTTCGGCGGCAGCGGTACCCAGCGCGCCGCCGTCTGGGACGACGGCCGGATCACCCTCGGCCCGCTCGCCAGCGGCGAGTTCGAGCCCTCCCCGCCCGAGGGCAGCCCGATCTCCCGCGCCCTGCGGCGGCTCGGCGCCCGCACCGAGCAGGGCCGGGTGGACGAGTTCGATTCCGTCGGCCTGTCCGCCCACCGCAGCACCGACGGCTGGGCCGCCGCCGACTGATCGGCCCACCCGCGGGAAAGGGCCCCGCTCCCATCCCGGGAGCGGGGCCCTGCCGCACAACCCCCCCAGGGGTCAGCGGTAGTTCACGTACTGGATCGCGAAGTCCAGGTCCTTGCCCTTGAGCAGTGCCTGGACGGTCTGCAGGTCGTCGCGGCTCTTCGAGCTGACCCGCAGCTCGTCACCCTGGACCTGCGCCTTGACGCCCTTCGGGCCCTCGTCGCGGATGATCTTCGCGACCTTCTTGGCATCCTCCGTGGAGATGCCCTCCTTGATGTCCGCGAAGATCTTGTACTCCTTGCCGGACAGCTGCGGCTCGCCGGCGTCCAGGGCCTTGAGCGACAGTCCGCGCTTGATGAACTTGCCCTGCAGGACGTCCAGGATGGCCTTCACGCGCTCCTCGCCGTTGGCCTTCATCTCGATCTTCTCGCCGGAGCGGCTGATCTCGCCGCCGACGCCCTTGAAGTCGAAACGGGTGGCGATCTCACGGGAGGTCTGGTTGATCGCGTTGTCGACCTCCTGCCACTCGACCTTCGAGACGATGTCGAAACTGGAGTCGGCCATGGGTGTTGGTCTCCTTGATGCTCTGGCTTCACTGACACGGCCCGCCCCACCGGGCGTCCGCCTCCCCAGCCTATCCAGCGCCACCCCGCCCCCGCCCCCGACAGCCACGCGTACCCCTTGATCATCACGTGACCAATCGAGTGGCGAAGCACCCCCCGGCATCGGGTATCGTTTACGAAGTCGAACGGGGCGCAAGCCCCCGGAGACGAACATCCTGGCTGGTTGCCCGAGCGGCCAAAGGGAGCAGACTGTAAATCTGTCGCGCAAGCTACGCAGGTTCGAACCCTGCACCAGCCACAGGATAGAGAAGGGCCCGTGACCTGCGGAAACGCAGGTCACGGGCCCTTCTGTCATGGTCGAACAGTGATATTGATGTCTGGTTGTTTTGGGTGGTTTGTCTCACCTAGTTCCGCCCGGATCTCGCTGCTGACCAGGGCGTACGGACCAGCTACGGACCAGGATCCGGGGCTGGCGGCGCCGCACGGTTCCGGTTGAGCCGCTTCGAGATCAGCTCGTTCGCGTACTCGACGGTGCCGTGCAGGCACTTCGCGTAGACCCGGAGCATGACGGCGACGCTGTGCCCCGCCCGCCGGGCGACCTCCGTCGGGTCGACTCCGGAGTTCAGCCCGAGCGAGATCCCCGCGTGCCGCAGGTCGTACGGCCGCTTGCCGAGCTTCGTCGCGCAGTCGGCCGGCGACAGCACCTCGGTGCGGGCCCGCTGCCAGACGACCCCGTACCCGCTCTCCTGCACCATCCCGCCCCGGGACGTCCGGAACAGCCGCCCGTCGGGCGCGGCGCCGAAGGCTGCGACGTGCTCCCGCAGGATCGCCACCAGCTCGGGCGGGACCGGAACGCGGCGGGTCGCCTTCTCGGCCCGGTGCTTCAGCCCGCGCTTGTCGTGCGACGTCCCGTCGTCCGTCCAGGACGAGCCGACCCGCGGCCGGGTCTCGTCCAGGACGACATAGCCCCACCCCTCGACCGGGAGGTGGCAGCGAGCGAGCGTGAGGAACACGGCCTCGGCCGGCCGCAGCCAGCCGTAGTAGAGGCACGCGAAGAAGGCCCGGAGGTGGGCCCCGCGCTTCCCCTGGCGCCCGGCCGCCTCGATCAGTGCCGCGGCCTGGTCCTCGTTGACCACCACGCCGGGGTCGACCTCCTCCTCGGTCTCCGGCGGCTGCCATTGGACGGTCGGGAAGGGGTTGGCGGCCAGGTAGCCCTCCTCCACCGCGTAGCCGAAGAGGTGCCCGAGGATGCGGCGCTTGCGCAGGATGACCGAGGGGGCCGCCTTCTTGCCGTCCAGCTTCACCGCGAGGGCGTTCAGCAGACGGCGCACCATCGGCGGCTCCTCGAAGGCGGACACGGCCACGGACTGCTTCTGCACCCACGCCAGGGCCTTGGCCCAGTCCGCCGGCGGCTCCTCCCCCCACGCGTTCACGTTGAAGGCCCAGCTGTAGAGCGCCCGGCGGACGATCCGCTTGTCCGGCATGCCGGCCTTCGACTTCACCAGCTCGAACGTGACCGTGGCGAGGGCGTCGGCCCAGGTCGTGCGAGTCTTGGCCGGAGCCCTTTCCCACCGGGCCTCGACGTACCGCCGACCGAGCTCGTACCAGGTGATCTGCTTCTCCCTGCGGAGCTCGGAGAGCGGCAGGCCCCGGTCGACGTCGAACGGCTGCCCGTCGCGGAGGGCGGAGATCAGCTCGGACTTCCGGCCGTCGGCCGCGGTCTTGGTCAGGAAGGACTCGGAGAACTCCCGCCCGGCGACGGTCCAGCGGACCATCCAGGGGGCCCGCCGGTCCGGGCGGTGTCGGTGGTCCCAGAACTTGACCTTGTACGAGGTGGGCATCAGGCGGCCACCTCGCAGGCGGCGAGCCACGAGTCCAAGTCGGCCCGGTCGACCCGGACCTGGCCGTTGGGGAGCTTGATAAGGCGCGGCGCCTGACCCCGGGCGCGCATCCGGTAGAAGGCGGCACGGGACATGCCGAGTTCGGCGAGCACGACGGGGAGCTTGAGCAGTTCGCGCTTGGGCATGGCGAAGTCTCCTGCTGTGGGTCTGGATTGATGGCTGCGGCGTGTTGCGGGCCCTCTCGCGGGAGGACGCGGAGGGCGGAGAGCGTCAGGGATGTCAGGGGAACTCGCTGACCTGCGGGTATGGCCCATGCCGGGGCGTCAGGAGTTGTCAGGGCTGTCAGGGGATCTCGGTTATCCCCTGACAGCCCTGACGTTCCCTGGCGGGCCGTCTGGTGGCGATTGGCCTGGTCAGGGCTTTGCCCTGACATCCCTGACGGTTACGCAGTCGCGTCCGGAGCCGTGGGGGTGCTCACGGCCGGGTGGACGCGGTAGGTGACGGCCTGGGGGCGGCCGCGCTGACCGTTGGCGGTGGGCTGGTCGGTGCGGAGCCAGCCGTGCTGTGCCAGCAGGTGCAGGGCGGGTTCGACGTCGGCGACCTTCTTGAACCGCCGGGACGACGCGACGGCGTCGTGGGCCTTGATGTGGGTGCGGTGGGTGCCGTCCTTCTTCGGCCGCTGGAGCCACTGGAGGAGGGCGTGGGCGTCCTCGGTGGCGGGGTCGGCGGCGATGAGGTCGAAGACCGCGAGGGTGTGAGCGGTGTAGTAGTCCGCGATCTCGGCGGCGCGGTCGACGGTGGCGGCCTCCAGGCCGGCACGCCAGGCGTTGCTGTCCCGGTCGGAGGCGATGTGGTCGGCGAGGTGGAGCAGGACCGCGATTCGGGTGATGTGGCCGACCAACTTGCCTGCCCAGTCCTTGATGTGGGCGAGCGGCTGGTCGGGGCGGAGCTGGACCTCCACGCGCTCCTGAAGACGCTCGATGGCGAGGTCGGCGGCCTGGTCCATGAGCACGGTGACCGGCTCGGTGAGGTCGGTCATGGCGCGGAGCAAGCGGGTCAGGTTGCGGTCGTAGGCGTTCGCGACCTTCTCGGGGATCGGCGCGGTGCGGACCTTGCGGTAGCCCAGGTTGGAGGGCGGCAGGGAGTAGAGGAAGCGAGCGAGCAGGCCCCGGTCGCGGGCTCCGGGGGCGGTGCCGAGTTCCTGGAGGACGGCGGGCTGCGGGGTCACGCCGATGGTGAGGGCGGGCTTGTCGACGGTGGGCTGCTCGCGGGTGATGCGGTCGGACTGGAGCCGCTCGCCCTTGTGGGCCTGGAGGAACACGCCCAGGTTCGGCTTGCTGCTGTAGCGGCCGACCATGCTGTCGAACAGGTCGCCCTCCGGGGAGAGCGCGGCCAGGCACCGGTGGATGGCGAGCTGGCTGGTGACGGTCTCCGGGGTGATGTCCCCGGACAGCGTCAGGCGCGGGGTCGGCGGGACGGTGATCTCCTCGGCGAGCATCTTCGCGGCGGAGATCTCCGCGACGAGCCGGGTGCGGTCGAGGTCGGGGTTCTTGCGGGCTTTGGCCATCAGGGCGTCGACCTCGGCGAGTGCGGCGTCCTTGGCGGTCTCGGCCTCGATGATCACCGCCCTGGCGCCGGCCTGGAGCTCGGCCTCGACCTTGTAGACCGGGCCCATCGTGAACGCGAACACGTCGGATTTGCGGCTGGCCGGGGGCATCGCGCAGGTCAGGTAGAGGTTGGACTGCTCGCGCCAGCCGGGCCGGATCTCCACGTTCACGCGCCCGCCGGCGGCGGTCGACAGCGCGGCGAGGGCCATGGTGGCGGCCGCGTCGGGCGGGGTCTGGGTGAACTCGGCGACCGCTCCGACGTAGGCGCCGACCCATCCGGGCAGGGCATGGGTGGGGAAGGTCGGCAGGGCGCCGTGGGAGCCGAGGGGAACGGGGTCGAGCCAGGTGTCGCCGGCGGCGAGGTCGGCGAGCATCGAGAGGGCAGCGGTGCGAACCGCGTCGAGGTCGGCTTGGTCCTCGCCGGCCATGGCCATGTTGGCGAGGCGGCTGGTGGCGGTACCGATGCGGCGGCGCTCGGCGGCGAGGCGCACGATCTCGGCGTAGTAGTCGCCGTTGGCGGCGGTCGGGGTCGCTTCGACGCAGGCGTGCAGGTAGCCGGGCCCGCCGACGCGGCCCAGGTCGCCCTGAGCGCGCAGGACGCCGGCCAGCAGCATCGGGTCGACCGGCCGCTCACCGCAGGCCATCCGGGTGATGGTGCGCCAGATCGTTTCGTGCGCGGGGTGGTAGAACGCGCTCGGGTCGCCGAGCTGGGCGGCCAGCGCCGGGATCTGGGCGGGGTCGAGCAGGGCGGCGCCGATGACGGCCTGCTCGGCGGCCTTCACGTCGGCGGGCTCGGGCCGGAACTGGACCACGTTCGGGGCGTACTCGGTGCTCAACGCGGCTCCTTTCGTGCGGAGCGGAGCGGGGCGGCCCGAGCCCGAGGACGTCTTCGGGCGCGGACCGCCCGAAGGAATGGGGAGGTCAGAGGTCGAGCGGGAAGAACTGCCCGTCGCACGAGGTCGTCGGCGTGGCGGGCTTGAGCTGGTCGGTGAGGGTGCGGATCGCGTCGGCGATGGCGAGCAGGCCGAGAAGGCGGGCGTGGTCCGCAGGCGGCAGGGAGCCGTAGGCGACGTAGACCCGGGCGAGGTCGTAGTGGCCGGCCTCGGGGCGGTTGAGATCGTCGATGGGCTGGGTCATGGGTCCGTTCGGTCTTGGTCGGGGATGGAGACGTTCACTGCGCTTCGTCCGCCAGAGCTGCCGAAGGCGAGGGGATATCGGGCCCGGCTTGGTCGCTGACGTGCGCTTCCTACCGCCCTACCGGTCTCAGGAGGGCCGGAGAGAGGGGTGGAGAGCGGGGGCAGGTGGCTTGCGGGGGCGTAGAGACAGGCCGACCAGCCGCAGGTGCGGGATGAACCGGAAGCGGTGGCCGACGCTGCTTGGCCACCGCTTCACCGCATGAGGAAAACGTCCGCTCAGGGCCCGGGGTGGGGCGGGGTGGTGGCACCGATGCTGGGGAAGAGGGACGCCCACGGCTGAGGGGTGGGCAGTGCGGGCCCGGGCGGGGTGTGCGGGGCGGCGGGCGGGTCCAGGTGGAGGGCCCACGCGATGAGCGCGGCGAGGATGACGGCCACGAGGGCGAGCGCCGGGCCCGGGCCGGGCCGGCGGGGTGCGCTGGGTGGGCTGGGCGCTGACGGGAGGGCCTGGAGTCGCTCGCGATCCGGGCGTCTGCCGTGGTGCACGGCGGCGATGTGGGCGCCGCGCTCGGCTGCGGCCTCGGCCTCGCTGGCGTGCTCGCTGACGGTACGGCAGACCCCGCACCAGTACTCGTACGGCATCCGCTGAGCATGGCAGAACCGCAGCCGGCCGAAGGGCCGAACGATGGCTTCTGGACCACGGAGAGATCAGGACCAGAGGCAGCGAAGAAGGGTAGGGCGGTAGGTAGGGGGCCGGTAGGGAGAGCGGTAGGCGTGCTCTGACCTGCGGTTCCTACCGTCCTACCCCCACCCCGGGAGCAGTGCTGGGAGGGGTTGGGGGAGCGGGGTCAGGCGGCCGGCTGGACCACCGCCGGGACGGTGCCCGGAGTGCCCTCGGGGAGGCCGTCCAGCAGTACCGCCTGGCGGTTGCGCTGGCGCCCGCCGAAGGTGAGCTTCTTGCCCTCCACGAGGGGCGCGTTGAGGGCGGCCAGATGGGCCTTCAGGTCGCCCTGCTCCCAGCCGCCGAACAGACGCCGCTTCTGGCCCTCGGCAAGGAGGTCCGGGAGGTGCGCGGCGGTGCCCTGGTCGGACATCGCGGCGACGTACCGCACGAGGGCGTACAGGTCGGCGTCGGCGGGGGCGTCCTGGAGCTCGTCGTCCTGGTCGTCGGAGTCGTCCGGCCCAGCCTCGGCGGAGACCTCTTCCTGGCTCCCGGCCTTGGCCTTGGCCGCCTTCTCCTTCGCGGCCTGGTCGGCCTCGGCCAGTTCGGCGGCGGCCTCGGTGTTGCCGACCACGACCGCCACGACCACCCACAGGACGAGGAGGACGGTGACCGTGGTCGGCGCGTACCGGGCGGCGGGCCGGGCCAGGACGGGGGAGAAGAACAGGCCGAGGGCGAGCGCTCCCCCGACCTGCTGGCGGGTGATGGTGACCTTCTCGACGTGGGGCCGGACAGCCCGGATGATCAGCCTGTTGCCCAGGCCGAACGCGGTGACCGACACGCCTTCGAGGTAGCGGCGCAGCTTCATCAGGCGCCCACCAGGCCCTTGAGGACCGAGCCGATCACGGTGAGCGGCAGGGCCCAGATTCCGCCGGCGGCGGCGTAGACGGACGGCACGGTGGCGCCGAGGATGCTGTCCTTCCACGGGCCGGGCTTGGTGCCGAACAGAGCGAGGGTCAGGATCGCGGCGACCGCTCCGGCGCCGACGTTGCCGAACGCCTGGCTCTGCGAGGTGAAGGCGTGGGTGAGGGCGTCGCCGACCGTTCCCGGTGCGCTGAACGCCTGTCCGGCGCCCGCCGCGAAGATTCCGAAGACGATCATGAGCCAGGCGGTGTGCTCGTCCTTGTGCTTCTTGGCGAGCTTGCCCTGCTTCTCGGCCTTCCGGCTGCCGAGGATGATCCACACGGCGATGGCCAGGCAGAGGCCGCCGGAGCCGAACGAGCCGAGCAGCTGGGTGTCCATGGTGATCTCCTGACGGTCAGTGGTGGGAGCTGGAGAGGAGGGTGATCAACGGGGCCAGGCCGAGGGCGCCGACCAGGGCGGAGGCGAGGGGCACCCGGACGAGGACCAGGACGGTGAGGGCGCCGGGGCCGCGGACCTCGGACACCCGGACGTGGCCCCACCTGCGCATGCGCAGGTCGAGGACCCAGGCGCCGGCCGCGGCGAATGCGGCGACGGTGAGGGGCAGGTGGGCAGCCAGTTGGACGGCGCCGACGTTGTAGCCGACCACGGCGGAAGCGGTGGTGAGGATGCACCAGCGGCGGAACCGGCGGGCGCGCTCGGACTGGGGCTGGCGCCACAGCACGGAGGCCTTGTGGCGCTGGGCCAGCCGTTCGGCCCGGTGCCGGGCCTTGCGCTGCTCGGGGGTCTCCCCCTGCCGCTGGTACCAGGCCTCGCGCTCGTTTCGGATCCGCTCGGCCCGCTCCTCCGGCGTCTCACTGATCAGCAGGCCCAGGCGGTTCACCAGGCTGTCCATGTCGTAGGAGGGGGCGGGCGGCGGGACGGGCTGCTGCGGGTCGGCGGGGCCGGCCTTGCCGACCGGGTCCTCGTCGGCCTGGTCCTCGCCGGCGTCGCCGGGGGCGGTCTTGCGGAGGTCGACGGGCTCGGCCTCGGAAGCGGTGCGCTGGTTCCACGGACCGCTCTTGCGCCACCACTCGGCAACGGGCTCGGGTTCGGCGTCGGGCAGGCCGACGGTCGGCGGCTGGGGCGGGGGCGGGGGAACGGTCACCGGTACCACCCCCGGCGGGCCAGCTCGCGCAGAGCCCACAGGCCGATCCCGGCGTCGACCAGGATCAGCAGCAGAACCAGGTAGATCACGGTCTGCCTCCATTGGCAGGTAGCGGGCCCGGCCGGAGCCGGGCCCGACGGCGGGTCAGGAGGAGAGCCACCAGCGACGGGGGATGGGCCCGGGGCCGGGGGTGGTGCTGCGGTTCTCGGGGCGGGCGTTGATCGCCGCGTGGCCGGCCCGGTCCGCCTCGCGGACGGCCTTCGCCCTGCGCTGCTGGCCGGACTGGGGCTGGGCGGGCTGCTTCTTGCCGAAGCCGCGCATCAGGTGCCCTCCCCGATCCGGCCGACGAGGACGAACGGCTCGCCGTCCAGCTCGCAGAGCGCGCGGAACTCGGCGGGGTGCTCGCCGTCGGCGGAGGCGTCGGTGACCGTCAGGCGGCGGCACCAGGTCTCGCGGAGCAGACCGGCGACCTCGTCGATCGTCAGCGGCTCGGCGAGGCGGTAGGCGAGGCCGCCGTGGTCGAGGCGGGCGGTGCCCAGGCCGGGCACCTGCTTGAGCGTGTTCACCGGGCACCGCCCGTCTTGCCGACCTGGACGGTCAGCACGCGGTCGGCGCCGGCGGCGGCGCGGGTGCGGTCTTCGGGAGTGATCGGGGGGACGGGGGGTGCGATCATGGTCAGGGCCATGACAGTGATCTCCTTGCTGAGGATCAGCCGAGCAGGTGTGGGGAGGCTGCGGGCCGCGACGGCGGTGCTGTCGGCGCAGGTCAGGCAGGTGCCATCCGGCGGGTGCCATCCGGCGGGTGCCGTCCGGGTCCCAGCGCTGCCGGCGACCTACCGCTCGTCGTCCGTGTCGTGCGGGTAGAAGCCGTACAGTTCGACCGGGACGCCACTGTGGGTGCCGGTGGCGATCAGCCAGGCGGTCGTGCCGTGCTGCTTCTGCTCGACGGTGGCGGGGTCGAGGCCGAGGGCGGCCCGCCACTGCTCGAACTGGCCGAGGCCGTAGTGCAGGGCGATGTACAGCCCCCACGTCCAGTCGTACGTGCCCGGCACGGACGTCACCTTCAGCTGGACGTCCGGGGCGGGCAGGCTCGGGTGAGCGGTGAGGATGGCCAGCAGGGCGCTGGCGGCGCTGACCTGGTCGCTGGCAACGGCGATGGTCTCGATGCTGGTGGTCACGATGCCTGCTCCTCGGACGCGGTGGTCTCTTCGTCGGTGCCGGGTACGGCGTGCAGGGCGGGGCGTTCGGTGGAGCGCAGTTCCTGGTAGCGGCTGGCGATCCAGCCGGCGGACCAGCCGGTCAGGTCGACCGCCCGTCGCTGCGGGATGCGGGCCACGACGCAGTCCTGGACCTTCATCCGGGCCTGCTCCTCGGGCAGCCGCTCGTCCACGGCGGGGGCGATGAGGAGTTCCTTCCGGAGTCGCTCGATCTCTCGCTCGGCGTCCTGCTCACGCTCGCGCTCACGGCGCTCACGCTCGCTCACCTCGCGCTCACGCTCGGCCCGCTCGGCCTGCTCGGCGTCCTGCCGGCGCTGCCGTTCGTCGCGGTCGGCGGCGTCCCGGCGGGCCTGCTCGTCCCGCTGTTCTCGGGCCATGCGCTCCTCGTGCTCACGCTGCTTGTCGGCCATCCGCTCGTCGTGCTCACGGCGCTCACGCTCGCGCTGGTCGGCCCGCGCGAAGTCCGCCAGCCGGTCCTCGCGTTCCTGTCGGCGGTGCTCCTCCTGACGGTGTTCGCGCTCGGCCCGCTCATCGCGCTCACGGGCCGCTCGCGCGGCCAGCGCGGCGGCGATTGCCCGCCGGTAGGCGAGCGAGGTCTCCGCCGTGACGATCAGCAACAGCGGCGCCACCGCGTGGACCGCCACCCCGACCTTGTCGTGGTCCAGGGCGGATTGACTCACGTTGAGCAGCACCGTCATGGCGCCGGTCATCCAGCGCAGCACGGCCGGCCACCGGCCGCCGTCGCCGTCCAGGCGCGCCAGCGTGCTGTCCATCCGGACCACGATCACCACCGCCGCGTCCACGACCAGCGGCAGGATCGGAGCCGTCCACCCCCAACCCTTCGGGGTGTGGTGGGACATCAGCGGGGTCACCGTGAGCACGCTGTACAGGACCGCGCCGAGCGTGATTGTCCACGTGCCGACCGCCAGCGCCTTCTCGGCCGAGCGGATCTGCTCCGGGCTCATCGGCACCTTCACCACGACCACCGCCCGGCGAGCGGAGAGCACGTCGTGAGCGAGTCGTGAGCGGACGTGAGCGCCGTGAGTGCGAGTCCGGTGCTCACGCGGCCACCCGCGCGATGCTCGCGGTGCGGCGGATGACCGCCGGGCGCCGCAGCGGCACCGGCGCCATCTTCATCTGCTGCTCGGCGAAGGCGGCCAGCTCCGGGTCCTCCCGGCGCAGGTCCGCCAGCACCGCGTACGCCACGTCCAACCGGGCCTGGCGCTCGACCGCCGACTCGCTGGCCACGCCGGCGAACAGCTCCTCGTCCACGCCCAACGCCAGCTCCGCGAACTCCTCGGTGCCCAAGGCGTGTTGACCTGCAACAATCGACTTCACGGGTCTACCTCTTCCAGTGGGAGGTGGGCCCCAGGGGCCGCCGCGCGCCCGGCCAAGGAAAGCGCGGCAGCCCCGAATTCAGGGCCAGCTACTCGTCACGTCACGAGCAGCCATGACCCCCGACCCGCCGCAGGCGGCACGGATCGGGGACCAAAGACACTCGTTCGCTGAGACCGCGCCGGTCCGGCGCCGAGGGGTTCGGCGGTGAACTGGCGGGGGGTGCGTCTTTCAAGGCAGACGCGGACCTCTCGGTCCATGCCATCCGACTGACAAGGCGCGGTGACCTCGGCCCGATCTGTCCCGGGCCCCTTCGCCTATCCCCATAGGCGCATTTGTCCAGCTCAGAGCAGCCCAAAGAAGGCCCCTCTGTGTCGCCCCTGTCTCACTTGGTGCGACACCCACAACATAGACAACCTGCTTAGGCAGGTCAAGAGTGTTGGGTTTCTCGCGCCTGTTGGGCACCTCCCCTAGCATTGGGCCATGGCCCTAGACCCGGATGACTCTCGCCCCCCGTATCAGCAGGTCGGCAGCTCTCTGCGGGCCTCGATCCTCACGAAGAAGCCGGGCTTCGAGACCGGCGACAAGCTCCCCTCCGGCCCCGAGCTGGCGAAGCACTTCGGCGTGGCGCGCGGCACGGTGGACAAGGCGCTCGACCTGCTCCGCACCGAGGGGCTGATCGTGACCCGGCAGGGGAGCGGCTCGTTCGTGCGGGAGCGCACCTCTCGGCCGGTCGGGCTGCGGCCTCACCTCGAAGCGGCCTTCGAGCAGCAGCAGGTGACCCTCGACTTCGCCGGCTTCTCCAGCGAGACGCTGCACAACGCGCTGCAGGAGCCGCTCGACAAGGTCCGCTCCGGCCGGCTGGCGCCGGAATCCATCACGGTCCGCCTGCTGTTGCCGGACACCACGGCGCCGATGGCCGTGCCGGTCCTGGTCGACGGGCTGCAGGACGAGGCCGCCCTCCGGGAGCGCGCCCGCAACATCGCCCTGACGAACGCCGGCGGGATCGCCCACTCGGTGGAGATGCTGGCCGAGCTGGGCCTGGTCCAGAAGGCGAGCGTCCAGGTCAAGGTCCACCGGGCGTCCAGCCTGTTCAAGCTGTACATCCTGAACCGGTCGGAGGCCTTCTTCGGCTTCTACCCGCTCCGCGAGCGCACCGTGGCGATCGACGACACCGCCCACACCTTCTACGACGTGACCGGCAAGGACACCACCCTGTTCCACCACGCCGCCGGCCCCGACGACGCCTCGCTCGGATCGCAGTACGTCCAGCAGGCCCAGATGTGGTTCGACAGCGTGTGGTCCACGATCGCCTACGAGCGGCAGCCATGACCGCCACCCCTCAGCAACTCGCCGACGTGCTGCGGCCGGTGAAGCACGTGCTCCTCGACTTCGACGGTCCGGTGTGTTCGGTCTTCGCCGGTCTCCCTGCCCCGGAGGTTGCGCGCCGACTCCGTGAGGGCCTGCTCGCCACCGGCGAGCGGGCTCCGGCCGGATCGGAGGAGGAGAACGACCCGCTCGCCCTGCTCCGGCTGATCTCGAACGCCCGGCCCGACCTCACGGAGA
The DNA here is from genome assembly GCF_044744365.1 of Kitasatospora sp. NPDC087314. Taxonomy (NCBI): domain Bacteria; kingdom Bacillati; phylum Actinomycetota; class Actinomycetes; order Kitasatosporales; family Streptomycetaceae; genus Kitasatospora; species Kitasatospora sp. NPDC087314. The sequence continues at coordinate 265,780 of NZ_JBIUYE010000012.1, read as the reverse complement.
GCACGGACGCCGCGCTGGCCGCACTGGAGGCCGAAGCCGTCCGGGTCGCCCGCCCGACCCCGGGCAGCGAATCGGTTCTGCGCGCTGCTGCCCGCTCCGGTCGGCTGGTCTCCGTGGTCAGCAACAACGCGGGCGCGGCTATCGAGACCTACCTCGCCGAGTACGGCCTCAGCGACTACGTGGCTGGACTCTTCGGGCGCGCCCCGGGTGATCCCTCCTCCATGAAGCCGAACCCGCGCCTCCTGCTCGAAGCCATGGACGCCGCGGGCACCGGGCCGGAGCACTGCATCTTCATCGGCGACGCGGCCCGCGACGTCGAGGCTGGTAAAGCAGCAGGCATCCCCACGATCGGCTACGCCAACAAGCCGGGGAAGGACGCCAAGCTCGCCGCCTCCGGCGCTGTGGTGATCGTTGACTCGATGCAACTCATCGCCGACGCCCTCGCCTGATCGGGCGGTACCGGTCCCGTGGGCTCCGGCACCCAGACACGAGCGTTCCCAGAAACCTGTCTCCCTCTCGCGCTTGCTCCCCTACGCTCCGTCGTAGCAGGTGCTGGTCGAGGCGGAGGAGACGGGCATGACGGACGAGATCGCCCAGTTGGTGGAACAAGCAGGCCCGTACCTGGCGGCAGCCGTGAGTGCGTACGGCGGGGCTGTCTTGACCCGGGCGGAAGATGGTGCCGTGGAGGCAACCGCCAACCTGGGCCGTCGCGTCCTGCACGCAGTGTTCCGCCGCGGATCGCAGAGCGAACAGGCCGCCTTGGAAGTCGCAGTCCAGGATGCCGCCGAGGACACCACCGACCCGGATGCGGCAGCGGCTCTGCGCCAGCAGATCAAGCGAGCCCTGCGCGAGGACGCTGGGCTGCGCCAGGAGCTGGCCAGCCTCGTGGGACCGGCCGCCGCCTCCGTGACGATTACCGCGTCCGGGGAACGGTCGATCGCCGCCCACACCATCACCACGGCCATCACCGGCGACGGACACTGCCTCGGCCAGTGACCCGGTCCCTCTACGACGTCTCCGGCACCAGGGCGGTCGCGGCCCATCACATCGGTACTGCCCATACCGGCGACGTCATCGGCTTGCCCGCCGAGATTCTCACCGCCGCCCGCGACGTGTCGGCCCCGGCCAGCCTCACCAACCTGCCGCCCTCCCCCTTGTGCCTCGGGCGCGACGATGACCTCGTCTGGCTCCGCACTAGACTTGCGACGGAGAGCGGGACTGCGATCACCCAGGCGTCGACCGTGCAGGGTCTCGGCGGCGTCGGTAAGAGCACCCTCTCCCTTGCCTATGCCCACCGCTACCGCACCACCTACACCCTGGTCTGGTGGATCACAGCAGACTCCCCGACATGCATTGAGCAATCCCTTGCGGACCTGGCCCTTAGGCTGATTCCCTCCTGGGCCGGAACCGCCGCACAAGACCAACGGGTTCAGTGGGCGATGACCTGGCTGCAATGGCACCCGGGATGGCTGCTGGTCTTCGACAACGTTGAGAACCCAGCCGATCTGACCAGCTACCTTGGCGCCCTCAACGGCGGCCACCACTTGATCAGCAGCCGTCGCGCCGCCGGTTGGCCTCGCACAATCAGCACCTACCCCCTAGGTAACCTCACCCCCGGTGAGGCCACCGAACTGATCTGCTCCTACGCGTTCACCGACGGCAAACCCACACTGCGCGAACTACAGGACGCCCGCGCGCTTGCCGTCGACCTGGGCTACCTCCCACTAGCCCTGGAGCAGGCTGGCGCCTACCTGCGGCAGAACCCCACCATCAGCATCGATGCCTACCGCCGACGCCTTCCTGACAAGCTCGACAAAGCAGCCGAGGGCATCAACGCCGAACGCACCGTCGCCCACGTTTGGACTCAGACCCTCCAAGCCCTCGACGCCAGGAACCCCCACGCCGTCACAGTGTTGAGGACCCTGGCCTGGCTGGCTCCCGATGACATTCCCATCACCATCCTCGAAACGCTCGATGACGACAGCGACAGTCTCCATGAGGCTCTCGGTCTCCTGGGCGCCTACAGTATGGCCACCGTCACCCGGCACACCGTCAGCGTCCACCGGCTCCTCCAAGCGGTCCTCCGCTCTACCGCCCCCACCGAAGCCGAAGCATCGCCTGCAGGCCGGCATACCGCCGAGAAGGCGCTAGCCCAAGCCATTGACCTCCCAGAAGATCTCCTACCCGCAGCGCTGGATGCCTTGATGCCTCACCTCATCGCACTCGCCACTACCCGGCCGGCTGGACACAACAGTGACTACGAGTCCACCCTCTACAACCGCGCGGCTGATCATCTGTTCCAGCAGGACCACCCCGCCCGAGCGGTTCCTTTGCTACGCGTAGTCCTCGCTGAGCACGAGCGGGTCCTTGGTGACAATCACCCCGATACCCTGACCGGCCGCAACAATCTTGCATACTCCTATGAGTCGGCTGGTGACTTCGACCGTGCTATCCCCCTGTACGAGACCACCCTCGCCCAGAGCGAGCGGGTCCAGGGCGACACTCACCCTGACACCCTGGGTTGCCGCAACAACCTCGCTGGCGCCTACGCCTCGGCTGGTGACTTCGACCGTGCTATCCCCCTCTTGGAGTCGACCCTCGCTCAGTGCAAGCGGGTCCTCGGCGACAACCATCTCCAAACCCTGACCGGCCGCAACAACCTCGCCCACGCCTTTGACGCGGCTGGTGATTTCGATCGCGCTATCCCCCTGTACGAGACCACCCTCGCCCAGAGCGAGCGGGTCCTGGGCGACACCCACCCTCGAACCCTAGCCAGCAGTAACAACCTCGCCAGCGCATACGCCTCGGCTGGTGACCTTGATCGCGCTATCCCCCTGTACGAGACCACCCTCGCCCAGAGCGAGCGGGTCCTGGGCGACACCCACCCTGACACCCTGAGAAACCGCAATAATCTCGCCAGCGCCCTTGAGGGGGCCGGCGACCGTGATCGTGCTATCTCCCTCTACGAGAAGACCTTGGCCCAGTGTGAACGCGTCCTCGGTGAAGACCACCCCCATACCCTGGGAGGTCGCAACAATCTCGCCTATGCCTACGCCTCAGTTGGCGACCTTGATCGTGCAATCCTCCTGTACGAGACCACCCTTGCTCAGTGCGAGCGGGTCCTCGGTGATAACCACCCTCAAACTCTGACCCTCCGAAACAACCTCGCTTTCGCGTATGGATCGGCTGGCGGCCTCGACCGTGCCATCCCTCTCCTGGAATCGACTCTCGCCCAGTGTGAACGGGCGCTCGGTGTTACCCACCCCGACACCCTGAGCAGCCGTAACAACCTTGCCAGCGCATACGCCTCGGCTGGTGACCTTGATCGCGCTATCCCCCTGTACGAGACCGCGCTTGCCCAGAGCGAGCGGGTCCTGGGCGACACTCATCCCCAAACCTTGGCCAGCCGCAACAACCTCGCCGCGGCAATCCGCGATCGGGACAGGCGCAGGTAGCAAGCTCACAGCATGAATCGCGCGCATGTGCACGGAGGTGCGTGGTTCGCCCGCATGGTCGTCATCGAGATGCGGGGCGCAATCACTTGCGGCGCTCGATGCGTACTGCATCGAGGCGTGACGTGAAACACGAAAGGCCGGGGGTGGGCAGCGAATCTGCTGCCTACCCCCGGCCTTCGGTGCGCTCTCAAGGTGGTCCAATCGAGGCTCGTTCGGACCATGATCCGGACCAGGGGCGGACCAGATCCGGTCCGGGATCAAGAGTCCGCAGGTCAGGGCCCGCCTGGTCAGCGGCCTGTAAATCTGTCGCGCAAGCTACGCAGGTTCGAACCCTGCACCAGCCACCGGATAGAGAACAGCCCCTGATCTGTGGAGACACGGATCAGGGGCTGTTGTCGTTTTCCCCGGCCTTTCGCCGCTCCGCTGCCGTGCCTCCCCCCGTGCCACCAGTGGGTGCACTTATTGCGCATTGCTTGCAATTACGGGCAGTAGGCAGCAGAGTGGGGCCGGGGGTGGGTGGGGCCGTTCAGCGTGATTGTGAGTGGTGTCCCGGGTGCGCGGTGGCGTGCGCCGGGGGTTCTTCGCAAGAGCTGGTCGTCTTCCCAACCGGCGCCCGCCGGGACAGCGGCCCACCCACCCCCGCCACGGCTCTCCCGCGGTGCGTCAAGGGCGCGTCAATGGTGCCTGGGGCGGCGTCAGGAACGCGTAGGGGCCGGGGGCGCAACCGGGGTTCGGCCCGCAGGATCGGAGGACCAGCCGATCGCGGAGGTTCCGTCCGATGTCCAGCGCCATCACCACCCAGGCCGTCACGGCTGAACCCGAGCCGCCGGATACCGGCGCGGGCGACGAGCGGCACCGGCTGAGTGCGCTGGGCGGTCTGGCGGCGCTGTCCTTGGACGCGATGGCCTCGGTCGCGTACGGGCCGGAGTCGATCGTGCTGGTGCTGGCCGCGGCCGGCGCGTACGGGCTGGGCTTCACGCTGCCGGTGACGGTGGCGATCGCGGTGCTGCTGGCGGTGCTGGTGGCGTCCTACCGGCAGGTGATCGCGGCGTTCCCGGACGGCGGTGGCTCGTACGCGGTGGCGAAGGAGCACCTGGGCCGGCGGACGGCGCTGACCGCGGCCGCCTCGCTGGTGATCGACTACATCCTGAACGTGGCGGTCTCGGTGACCGCCGGCGTGGCGGCGCTGACCTCGGCGGTGCCGAGCCTGTACGGCGACCGGGTCTGGCTGTGCCTGGGGGTGCTGGCCCTGGTGACGGCGGTGAACCTGCGCGGCATCGCCGAGTCGGCGCGCTGGTTCATGGCGCCGACGGCCGTCTTCGTGCTGTCGATCCTGGCGATCATCGTGGTCGGCCTGTTCCGGGACGCCCCGGCGAGCACCGAGGCCGCCGCCGGCCACGCCTCGGCGCTGGCGGAGAACGCCACGACCGTCGGCGCACTGCTGCTGCTCAAGGCGTTCGCGGCCGGGTGTTCGGCACTGACCGGGGTGGAGGCGGTGGCCAACGCCGTCCCGTCGTTCCGGACCCCGCGGGTGAAGCGGGCGCAGCACACCGAGATGGCGCTCGGCGCCCTGCTCGGCGTGATGCTGATCGGTCTGGCCGTGCTGATCGGACGCTTCCACCTCCAGCCGGTGGAGGGCGTCACGGTGCTCGCCCAGCTCGCCGACGCCTCGCTCGGCCACGGCGCGGGCTTCTACGTCGTCCAGTTCGCCACCGTGGTGCTGCTCGGGCTGGCCGCGAACACCTCCTTCGGCGGGCTGCCGGTGCTGCTGCACCTGCTCGCCCGGGACAACCACCTGCCGCACGTGTTCGCGCTGCGGGCCGACCGCCAGGTGCACCGGCACGGCGTGCTGTTCCTCGCCCTGGTGTCGGCGGCGCTGCTGGTCGGCTCGGGCGGGGACGTGAACAGCCTGGTGCCGCTGTTCTCGATCGGCGTGTTCGTCGGCTTCACGATCTGCCAGGTCGGCATGGTCCGGCACTGGTACGTGCGCCGGCCGGACGGCTGGCACGGGAAGGCCGCGCTGAACGGGTTCGGCGCGCTGCTCACCGGCGTCGCGACGGTGGTGGTCACCGGCACCAAGTTCACCGAGGGCGCCTGGGGCATCGTGGTGGCGCTGCCGCTGCTGGTGGTGCTGTTCGAGGCGGTGCACCGCAGCTACGCGCGGATCGGCGAGCGGCTGGAGCTGGGCCGGGTGCCCGGTGCGGTGACCCGCCAGCGCAGCCTGGTCGTCGTGCCGGTGACCGCGATCACCCGGCTCACCAGGGACGGCCTGTCCGCGGCGCTGTCGCTCGGCGACGAGGTGCTGGCGGTGACGGTGGTGCACGAGCAGGCCGAGGCGGAGGCGCTGCGCCGGGACTGGGAGCTGTGGCAGCCGGGCGTGCCGCTGGTGGAGATCCCGGAGGACCGCCGCCGGCTGGGCCAGCCGATCGCGGCCTTCGTGAACAGGCTCGGCGAGGAGCACGCCTACGACCGGCTGACCGTGCTGATCCCCGAGGTGGAGCCGGCCCGCTGGTGGCAGCGGGCGCTGCAGAACCGGCGCGGCGCCGTGATCGACCGCGCCCTGCGCCGGCACACCGACGCGGTGGTCTGCCGGTTGCGGATGCGGATGTGACCTCGGGCGGTGTCGCAGAGCCCGGGTGGCGCCCCGGCGCCGCGGCACCCCGGGTGGCGCCCCGGCACCGCAGGGCCCGGGCGGCGCCCGAGCGCCCCGGCGACCAGCGGCGAAGGCCAACGCGGCCGGCCGGGATCCGATAACAACCTCATATCTTGACGCGGTCTTAACGGGGTGCCCTTGACGCCCTCGATACGCCCGGCACGTACCCGCCCGCAGTGGCTCTGACCTGCGGGAAGCCTTCGGCGGCGGGACGTGCCGGGCCGGCGTCGCAACGGATTCCGTCGTGCCCGACCGAACTTACGCTCGCCAACGTGTTCAACGCTCCCCAGGCGCTCAAGCGCCTCGTGATCGGCCGGGCCATGCGCAGCGAGGAGCTCGGCGAGACGCTGCTGCCCAAGCGGCTGGCGCTGCCGATCTTCGCCTCCGACCCGCTCTCCTCGGTCGCCTACGCGACCCAGGAGATCCTGCTGGTGCTCACCGTCGGTGGCGCCGCCTTCCTGTACCTGACCCCGTGGGTGGCGGCCGGCGTCGTCGCGCTGATGGCGGTCGTGGTGATGTCCTACCGCCAGGTGGTGCACGCCTACCCGAGCGGCGGAGGCTCGTACGAGGTGGTGTCCCGCAACCTCGGGGCCAACTCCGGCCTGGTGGTGGCCGCCTCGCTGCTGGTGGACTACGTGATGACGGTCGCGGTGTCGGTGGCCTCCGGCGTGGACAACATCATCTCGGCGCTGCCCTCGCTGGCCGACCACCGGGTCGAGCTGGCCGTCGGCTTCGTGCTGCTGCTGATGGCGATGAACCTGCGCGGCGTCCGGGAGTCCGGCAAGGCCTTCGCCGCGCCGACGTACCTGTTCATCGGCGGCATCCTGCTGATGGTGGTCACCGGGCTGGTCCGGGTCGCGCTCGGCGACGCGCCGGTGGCGTCCAGCGCCTCGTACGGGATCCTCCCGGAGGACGGCAAGGACACCGTGGCCGGGCTCGGCCTGCTGATGCTGGGCCTGCGGGCGTTCGCCTCCGGCTGTACGGCGCTGACCGGGGTGGAGGCGATCTCCAACGGCGTCCCGGCCTTCCGGGCGCCGAAGGCGCGCAACGCCGCGCGCACCATGGCCGTGATGGGCACCACGGCCGTGGTGATGTTCGTCGGCATCACCGCCCTCGCGCTGATCGCCAAGGTGCACATCACCGAGGGCGACGCCTGCCGGCTGACCGGCTTCCCCGGCGACTGCGCGAGCACGCCCCAGCAGACCGTGATCGCCCAGCTCGCCGCGGCGATCTTCGGCGGCGACCACAGCGTGCTGTTCTACGGGATCCAGGCGGTCACCGCGCTGGTGCTGATCCTGGCCGCCAACACTGCCTTCAACGGCTTCCCGCTGCTGGCCTCGATCCTGGCCGAGCACCGCTACCTGCCCCGGCAGATGCACACCCGCGGCGACCGGCTGGCCTTCTCCAACGGCATCATCGCGCTCGCCGTGGTGGCCGGCGGGCTGCTCTGGCTGTACGACGCGAACGTCACCAGCCTGATCCACCTGTACATCCTGGGCGTCTTCACCTCCTTCACGCTGTCCCAGATCGGCATGGTCCGGCACTGGAACCGGGCGCTGGCCACCGAGACCGACCCGGCCGTGCGCCGCTCGGCGCAGCGCTCCCGGGTGATCAACGCCTTCGGCGCGGTGGTCACCGCGCTGGTGCTGGTGATCGTGCTGCTCACCAAGTTCACCCAGGGCGCCTGGCTGGCCGTGGTCGCCGCGCTGGTGCTGTGGCTGATGATGCGCGGCATCCGCCGGCACTACGACGGCGTCGCCGCCGAGCTGGCGGTGGACGACCCGGAGGCCGAGTCGGTGCGGCCGGCCCGGGTGCACGGGATCGTGCTGGTGTCCAAGCTGCACAAGCCGACGCTGCGGGCGCTCGGCTACGCGGAGGCGTTCCGGCCGGACTCGCTGGAGGCGCTGACCGTGGCGGTGGAGCCGGAGGCCACCGGCGAGCTGGAACGGCAGTGGACGGAGGCCGGCGTCCGGGTGCCGCTGAAGGTGCTGGACTCGCCGTACCGGGAGATCACCAAGCCGGTGCTGGCGTACGTGCGGGAGCACCGCCGCGACAGCCCCCGCGAGGCGGTCGCGGTGTTCATCCCGGAGTACGTGGTCGGCCACTGGTGGGAGCACCTGCTGCACAACCAGTCGGCGCTGTGGCTGAAGAGCCGGCTGCTGTTCACGGCGGGCGTGATGGTGATCAGCGTGCCGTGGCAGCTGACCTCCTCCGGGCGGGCGGGCGGCCCGTCGCGCCGGGCACCGGGCGCGGTGCGCCGTGGTGAGCCGGCCCCGAAGGGCGGGTACGAGAAGCTCCCGGCGCCGGAGAGCGTCTGACGGCGTCCCCACCCCACGCACGAACGAAGGCCCCGAACGGCGGACCGCCGTCCGGGGCCTCCGGCGTCCCCCGGCCCGTCCCCGCGCCCGTCCCCGCGCCGTCCTGACCACCGCGACATCTCGGCCCGATCACGACGGTCTCGGCCCGGTGAAGCGCGCGTCAAGGTCGCGTCAACGTCCCACTGTCACCCGTATGGAGGGCGTCAGGGACCCATAACGCGCCCCTGACGGCTGCTTTGCTGCATCTGCCGGTCGTCCGCCGGTGCCGCACGAAGGCCCCGGCCCGTTCGCGGCAATCTCCCGAAGCACGCTGGTGGAGCCCATGTCCGATCTCATCTACGTCGGTGTCACGGTCGCCGTGTTCGCCGTCATCGCCCTGATCGCGCGGGGGGTGGAGAAGCTGTGAGCGCGGAGAACATCGCAGGTCTGATCGTGGCCGTCGCGCTCGTCGGCTATCTCGTCGTAGCGCTGATCTTCCCGGAGAAGTTCTGACATGGGATCCACTCTCGCGGGCTGGCTGCAGGCCCTGGCCCTGGTCGGGGCCCTGGCCCTGTGCTACCGCCCCCTTGGCGACTACATCGCCAAGCTCCTCACCACCACCAAGCACCTCAGAGTCGAGCGCGGCATCTACAAGGTGATCGGCGTCGACGGCGACGCCGATCAGCGCTGGCCGGTGTACCTCCGCTCGGTGCTGGCCTTCTCGGCCGTCTCGGTCCTCTTCCTCTACGGCCTGATCCGCCTCCAGGGCTACCTGCTGCTGAACCTGGGCGTTCCGCAGATGGAGGGCCACCAGGCCTGGAACACCGCGATCTCGTTCGTCGCCAACACCAACTGGCAGTCCTACGCCGGTGAGTCCGCGATGGGCCACCTGGCGCAGATGGCGGGCCTGGCGGTGCAGAACTTCGTCTCCGCGGCCGTCGGCATCGCCGTCGTCGCCGCGCTGATCCGGGGCTTCACCCGCAACCGGACGGACCGGGTCGGCAACTTCTGGGTGGACCTCGTCCGGATCAACCTCCGTCTGCTGCTGCCGATCTCGATCGTCTTCGCCCTGGTCCTGGCCGCCTCCGGCGTGATCCAGAACTTCCACGGCTTCCACGAGGTGGCCACGCTCAGCGGCGAGGTGCAGAAGATCCCGGGCGGCCCGGTGGCCTCCCAGGAGGTCATCAAGCTGCTCGGCACCAACGGTGGCGGCTTCTTCAACGCCAACTCGGCGCACCCGTTCGAGAACCCGACCGGCTTCTCCAACCTGGTCGAGATCTTCCTGCTGCTGGTGATCCCGTTCGCGCTGCCGCGGACCTTCGGCCGGATGGTCGGCGACCACCGCCAGGGCTACGCGATCGTCGCCGTGATGGGCCTCTTCTGGATCGCCTCGACCGCTCTGATCACCTTCGCGGAGTCGCAGCACCAGGGCACCGCCCTGCAGGCCGCGGGCGCCGCGATGGAGGGCAAGGAGCAGCGCTTCGGTATCGCCGCCTCCGGCCTGTTCGCGGCGTCGACGACGCTGACCTCGACCGGCGCGGTGAACTCCTTCCACGACTCGTACACGCCGTTCGGCGGCGGGCTGACGGTCTTCAACATGATGCTGGGCGAGATCGCGCCCGGCGGTACCGGCTCCGGTCTGTACGGCATGCTCGTGCTGGCGATCGTCGCGGTGTTCGTCGCCGGTCTGATGGTCGGCCGCACCCCCGAGTACCTGGGCAAGAAGCTCGGCGGCCGGGAGATGAAGTTCGCCTCGCTGTACATCCTCACCACGCCGACGATCGTCCTGGTCGGCACGGGCGTGGCGATGGCCCTGCCGGGGGAGCGGGCCGGGATGCTCAACTCGGGCGCCCACGGCTTCTCCGAGGTGCTGTACGCCTTCACCTCGGCCGCGAACAACAACGGCTCGGCCTTCGGCGGCATCACCGTCAACACCGACTGGTACGACACCGCGCTCGGCCTGGCGATGATCTTCGGTCGCCTCCTGCCGATCGTCTTCGTCCTGGCGCTGTCCGGTTCGCTCGCCCAGCAGCAGCCGGTCCCGGCCACCCCGGGCACCCTGCCCACCCACAAGCCGCTGTTCGTGGGCCTGCTGTCGGGCGTCATCCTGATCGTCGTCGGCCTCACCTACTTCCCGGCCCTGGCTCTCGGGCCGATCGCGGAAGGTCTCTCCTCCTGATGTCCACCCCTACGCTCAACCCCGCACCGGCCGACAAGGCCGAGCCCGCCGCGCCGCACAGAGTGGCCAGCGGTCTCCTCGACCCGAAGCTGATCGTCGCGTCCCTGCCGGACGCGGTGAAGAAGCTCGACCCCCGGGTGATGGTCAAGAACCCGGTGATGTTCGTGGTCGAGGTCGGCTCGGTGGTCACCACCGTCTCCGCGATCGCCAGCCCGTCCGTGTTCGCCTGGGCCATCACCGTCTGGCTCTGGCTCACCACGATCTTCGCCAACCTGGCCGAGGCCGTCGCCGAGGGCCGCGGCAAGGCCCAGGCCGACACCCTGCGCAAGACCAAGACCGAGAGCGTCGCCCGCCGGCTCACCGACTGGCCCGCCACGCAGGCCGAGGAGGAGGTCCCGGGCACCGCGCTGCGGCTCGGCGACCACGTGGTGGTCGAGGCCGGGCAGATCATCCCCGGCGACGGCGACGTCGTCGAGGGCGTCGCGAGCGTCGACGAGTCGGCGATCACCGGCGAGTCCGCGCCGGTCATCCGCGAGTCCGGCGGCGACCGTTCCGCGGTCACCGGCGGCACCAAGGTGCTGTCCGACCGGATCGTGGTGAAGATCGCCTCGGAGCCCGGCAAGTCCTTCATCGACCGGATGATCGCCCTGGTCGAGGGTGCCGCCCGGCAGAAGACGCCGAACGAGATCGCGCTGAACATCCTGCTCGCCTCGCTGACCATCGTCTTCCTGGTCGCCGTGGTGACCCTGCAGCCGATGGCCACCTACGCGGGCGCCCCGCAGTCGATGATCGTCCTGGTCGCCCTGATCGTGGCGCTCATCCCGACCACCATCGGCGCGCTGCTCTCCGCGATCGGCATCGCCGGCATGGACCGGCTGGTGCAGCGCAACGTGCTGGCGATGTCCGGCCGCGCCGTCGAGGCGGCCGGCGACGTCAACACCCTGCTGCTGGACAAGACCGGCACCATCACCCTGGGCAACCGCCAGGCCGCCGAGTTCCTGCCCGCCCCGGGCGTCTCCACCGAGGAGTTGGCCAGCGCCGCGCAGCTGTCGTCCCTCGCGGACGAGACCCCGGAGGGCCGCTCGATCGTGGTCCTCGCCAAGACCGAGTACGGCCTGCGGGCCCGCGCCCAGGGCGAGTTGACGCACGCCACGTGGGTCCCGTTCACCGCCCAGACCCGGATGTCCGGCGTCGACCTGGACGAGGCCGAGGCGGTCCACCAGGTCCGCAAGGGCGCGGCCGGCGCGGTCACCAACTGGGTGACCGAGAACGGCGGTTCGGTCGGTGACGAGGTCTCCGCCCTGGTCGACGGGATCTCCGCGGCCGGCGGCACCCCGCTGGTGGTGGCCACCAAGGTCGGCGCCGAGCCGGCCCGCGTCCTCGGGGTGATCCACCTCAAGGACGTGGTCAAGGAGGGCATGCGGGAGCGCTTCGACGAGCTCCGCCGGATGGGCATCAAGACCATCATGATCACGGGTGACAACCCGCTGACCGCCAAGGCGATCGCGGAGGAGGCGGGCGTGGACGACTTCCTCGCCGAGGCCACCCCCGAGGACAAGATGGCCCTGATCAAGAAGGAGCAGGAGGGCGGCAAGCTGGTCGCGATGACCGGCGACGGCACCAACGACGCCCCCGCGCTCGCCCAGGCCGACGTCGGCGTGGCCATGAACACCGGGACCATGGCGGCCAAGGAGGCCGGCAACATGGTCGACCTGGACTCCAACCCGACCAAGCTGATCGAGATCGTCGAGATTGGCAAGCAGCTGCTGATCACCCGTGGCGCGCTGACCACCTTCTCGATCGCCAACGACGTGGCCAAGTACTTCGCGATCATCCCCGCGATGTTCGCCGGGGTCTACCCGGGCCTGAGCCACCTCAACATCATGGGCCTGCACAGCCCGCAGTCCGCGATCACCTCGGCGATCATCTTCAACGCCCTGGTCATCGTCGGCCTGATCCCGCTCGCCCTGCGCGGCGTGCGCTACCGCCCGTCCGACGCCAGCTCCCTGCTGCGCCGCAACATCGGGGTCTACGGCTTCGGCGGTCTGGTGGTGCCGTTCGTCGGCATCAAGCTGATCGACCTGATCGTCCAGTTCATCCCCGGCCTGAGCTGAGAGAGGAGAATCCGATGTCCAAGCCCCTGCCGACGACCGTCCGCACCCACTTCACCGCACTGCGGGTGCTGCTGGTGCTCACGGTGATCCTCGGGATCGCCTACCCGCTGCTGGTCACCGGGATCAGCCAGGTCGCCTTCAGCGAGAAGGCCAACGGCTCGCTCGTGAAGTCCGACGGTAAGGAGGTCGGTTCCAGCCTGCTCGGCCAGAACTACAACCTCCCCAAGAAGAACCCCGACGACGCGAAGGAGGAGCCGGTCCCGGACCCGAAGTGGTTCCAGCCCCGGCCCTCCACCAACAACTACGCCGGCGACAACTCGGGCGCCTCCAACCTCGGCCCGAACAGCGACGACCTGCTCAAGGCCGTCAACGACCGCCGCGCCGCGGTCGCCGAGTTCGACGGCGTCGACCCGGCGAGCGTCCCGGCCGACGCGCTGACCGCCTCCGGCTCCGGCCTCGACCCGCACATCTCGGTCGCCTACGCCAAGGAGCAGGTGAACCGGGTCGCCAAGGCCCGGAACCTGTCGGCCGACACGCTGAACCAGCTGGTCGGCACGTACACCGAAGGCCGCTCGCTCGGCTTCCTCGGCCAGGAGGGCGTCAACGTCGTCCTGCTCAACCGGGCACTCGCGGAACAGAAGTGACAGGCCAACGGCTGGATCCGTGAAACGGGCCGACCCGGGCCGGGGCACCACCCCCGCGCCCGGGTCGGCCGCCGTACGTCCCGACCCCGGCACGAGGACGCCTGTCGGCCGCCCTCGCAGGAACGAAAGAGCAGTGCCCATGGCCCGCGACCTCACCCCCGGCACCGGTATCCGCGGCGGCCGGCTGAGGGTGTACCTCGGTTCCGCCCCGGGGGTCGGCAAGACCTACCGGATGCTGGACGAGGCCCGGCGCAGACAGGAGCGCGGGGCCGACGTCGTGGTCGGGTACATCGAGTGCCACGGCCGCCGCCACACCGAGGGCATGCTGGACGGCCTGGAGGTCCTGCCGCGCGTCCAACGCTCCTACCGGGACGCCGAGTTCGACGAGATGGACCTCGACGCCGTGCTCGCCCGCCGACCGGCCGTCGTGCTGGTCGACGAACTGGCGCACACCAACATCCCCGGCGGCCGTCACGCCAAGCGCTGGCAGGACGTCGACGAACTGCTGGCCGCCGGGATCGACGTCATCACCACCGTCAACATCCAGCACCTGGAATCGCTGAACGACGTCGTCCAGAAGATCACCGGCATCCCGCAGCGCGAGACCGTCCCGGACGAGGTGGTGCGCCGGGCCGACCAGATCGAACTCGTCGACATGGCCCCGCAGGCGCTGCGCCGCCGCATGGCCCACGGCAACGTCTACAGGGCGGAGAAGGTGGACGCCGCGCTCTCCAACTACTTCCGGGTCGGCAACCTCACCGCCCTGCGCGAACTCGCCCTGCTCTGGGTGGCCGGGCGGGTCGACGAGGGCCTGCGCGACTACCGGGCCGACCACAACATCGACCGGGTCTGGGAGACCCGCGAACGCGTCGTGGTCGCCCTCACCGGCGGCCCCGAGGGCGAGACCCTGATCCGCCGCGCCGCCCGGATCGCCGACCGCACCGCCGGCGGCGACCTGCTGGCCGTCCACGTCACCCGCAGCGACGGCCTGGCCGGCGCCTCCTCGGGCGCGCTCGCCCAGCAGCGGCAGCTGGTGGAGACCCTCGGGGGCAGCTACCACGTCGTGGTCGGCGACGACATCCCCACCTCGTTGCTCGCCTTCGCCCGCGCCCACGACGCCACCCAGCTGGTGCTCGGCACCAGCCGCCGCGGCCGGATCAACCGCTTCCTCACCGGCCCCGGCATCGGTGAGACCACCGTGGACGCCTCCGAGGACATCGACGTCCACATGGTCACCCACGAGTTCACCGGCCGCGGCCGGCTGCCCTCGCTCGGCCGCCGCCACTCCCGGCGCCGCACCATCGCCGGCTACGTCGCCGGCCTCGTGGTGCCCTGGCTGCTGACCGCGATCCTCTCCCAGGCGCACCAGAGCATCAACCTCACCACCGACGCGCTGATCTTCCAGCTCGGCGTGGTCATCGTCGCCCTGCTCGGCGGCGCCACCTCCGCCCTGCTGGCCTCGGTCGCCGCCTCGCTGCTGCTCAACTACTACTTCATCCCGCCGATCCACACCCTGACCATCGGCGAGACCAACAACATCGTCGCCCTGGTCGTCTTCGCCGCCGTCGCGCTCGCCGTCTCCACCGTGGTCGACCACGCCAGCCGGCTCACCACCCGCGCCGCCCGCGCCACCGCCGAGGCCGAGACCCTCTCCACCCTGGCCGGCAGCGTGCTGCGCGGCGCCGACGCCCTGTCCGCCCTGATGGAGAAGTCCCGGACGGCCTTCGGCATGCAGGCCGTCGCCCTGCTCTCCCGGGTCGACGGCGAGGTGCTCGCCCACTCCGAGACCGAGCACCAGGAGGACACCGACGAGCAGAGCGAGACCACCGAGGTCCCGGTCGGCGCGGACGCCGTCCTGGTCCTCACCGGCCGCCGGCTGCCGGCCGCCGACCAGCGCGTGCTCACCGCCTTCGCCGCGCACGTGGCCGTCGCGCTGGAACGCGACCGGCTCGCCATGGTCGCCGCCGAGGTCGAGCCGATCAAGGCCGCCGACCGGATGCGCACCGCCCTGCTCGCCGCCGTCAGCCACGACCTGCGCACCCCGCTCGCCGCCGCGCTCGCCTCGGTCGGCTCGCTGCGCAGCCCCGACGTCGAGTTCTCGCCCGAGGACCAGGCCGAACTCCTGGCCACCGCCGACGAGTCGCTGGTCAAGCTCACCCGCCTGGTCGACAACCTGCTCGACATGAGCCGCCTCCAGGCCGGCGCGCTCACCCTGCACCTCACCGAGACCCACCTCGACGAGATCCTGCCCCGGGCCCTCGACAGCCTCCCCGACCCGTACGCGCCGGTCCAGCCGCTCGACCTGGACACCGCGCCGCCGGTGCTCGCCGACCCGCCGCTGCTGGAGCGGGTGCTCGCCAACGTGATCACCAACGCGCTGCGCCACAACGCCCCCGGCGCGCCCGTCCTGGTGACCGCCAGCCACCACGCCCACCAGGTCGAGATCCGGGTGATCGACCGCGGCCCCGGTATCGCCCCCGAGGAGCGCGACCGGGTCTTCCTGCCCTTCCAACGTCTCGGCGACACCGACAACACCAGCGGAGTCGGCCTCGGCCTCGCGCTCTCCCGCGGCCTGGCCGAGGCCATGGGCGGCAGCCTTGAGGTCGAGGACACCCCCGGGGGCGGCACCACCATGTTGCTCACCCTGCCCGCCGCCACTCGGGAGGAGCCCGTGCATGAGTGAAATCCTGATTGTCGACGACGAACCCGCCCTGCTGCGCACGCTGCGGATCAACCTCAGCGCCCGGCAGTACGCCGTCCGGACGGCCGCCAGCGGCGGCGAGGCACTGGACCGCGCCGCGCACTCCGTCCCGGACGCCGTGCTGCTCGACCTCGGCCTGCCGGACCTCGACGGCATGGACGTGCTGCGCGGCCTGCGCACCCGCAGCGCGATGCCGATCATCGTGCTCTCCGGCCGCTCCGGCGCCGCCGACAAGGTGGACGCCCTCGACGCGGGCGCCGACGACTACCTCACCAAGCCGTTCCTGATGGACGAGCTGCTGGCCCGGCTGCGCGCCGTACTGCGCCGACCGTTGGGCGGTGCCCCGCTGGGCCGCCCGGTGATCGGCGACCACACCGTCGACCTGACGGCCACCACGGTGACCGGCCCGCGGGGCGCGGTGCGGCTCACCCCGACCGAGTGGCGGATCCTCGCCCTGCTGGTGGCCAACCCCGGCCGGCTGGTGCCCGGGCGGCAGATCCTGCGCGAGGTGTGGGGGCCGGCCCAGGAGGCGCGCGGCAACTACCTGCGGGTCTACCTGGCCGGGCTGCGCCGCAAGCTGGAGCGCGATCCGGCCCGCCCGCGGCACCTGATCACCGAGCCGGGGATCGGGTACCGGTACGAGCCCTGAGCCCGCGTCGGCCGCCGCCGCGTCAACACCCCGTCAAGAGCGGGCCGGGGGCCGACAGGAGAGCGTCAAGGCCGACCGGCGGCGGTGCTCCGTGGGCGTAGCGTCAGTGCTGACCGAGCGGGCCCGGCTCCGTTGTGGGGGAGGTCCGGGGCCGCTCCAGCCGCCGTCCGACGGCGGCCAGCAGGTGGGGGAGGGGCGCGCGACATCAGTCGCGCGCCCCTTGAATTTCCCCCGTCGACTCCTCCCCGCAGCCGTCAGCCCCCGCCGGTGCTCCCGGACTGCCGGGGCAGCGCCAGCGCCACGGTGTCCGCGAACTCCCGCACCGCGCTGGTCCGGCTGACCACCCGGCCGCTGTGCACCACCAGCCGGCTGTGCCCGCCCGCGAGCGCCCCGGCCAGGCTGTCCCCGCGCACCGCCAGCAGCTCCGCCGGGAACCCGGCGTCCACCCGGACCGGCGGCAGCCCGAGCGCCGCCCGGGCCTGGTTCGCCACCGCGTCGTACGCCGCGTCCACAGCCAGCTCCCCACCCGCCGCCAGCAGGTACGCCGACTCCAGCGGGTCCGCCCGGCCGACCGGGTTGGACGGGTCCCGCAGCGCGCCGCTGCCGGCCGCCAGCGACACCCGGGCCTCCGTCAACTCCCGCAGCAGGCCCGGTCGCATCCCCGCCGACCGGCCTTCCAGGCCGGTGCAGCCGCCGTTCTGCGGCAGGCAGACCACCCGCACCCCGCCGGTCGCCAGCACCGTCGACGCGCCCCGGGCCAGTGCCCCGCACGGCCCGAGTGACACCCGCGGCCGCAGTGGCGCCAACGCGCCGACCAATCGCGCGAGTTGGGCCGGATCGCCGGCCGTGGTGTGCAGGTCCACCGGGCAGTCCGCCTCCCGGGCGGCCTCCAGCAGCACCTGGACGTACCCGGCTGGATCGGGGTCCAGCTCCGGGCAGCCGCCGGCCGCGGTGGCGCCCAGCTTGAGCGCGTCGCGCAGCTGCGCCCGGCCGTCCGCGCCGGCCCGGCCGGTGAGCAGCCGGGGCATCGCCACCGCCTGGAGCTCGGCCAGGCCGCGCAGCGCCTGCCGGGCGGTGAGCACCGCCTCCAGCCGGCGCAGCCCGTGCACGTCGCCGATCCGGACGTGGGTGCGCTGGGCGGTGGCGCCGTAGCCGAGCGAGGTGAGCGCGGCCTCGGTGACCCGGCGGGTGAGGTCGGTGGGGGTGTCCGGCGGCGGGGTGGGCAGCGCGGCGGAGAAGGCGGCGTCGTAGTGGGCGTGCGCCTCGGCGGGGGCCGGCAGCAGCAGGTAGCCCTTGAGGTCGATCCGGGCGCCGGTGGTGACGGTGGGCGCGCCGGGCAGGGCGGGCAGCGGGCCGAGGCTGCCGACGGTGCCGACGGCCTGGATCCGGTCGCCGCTGATCCGGACGTCCACCACCCGTCCGTCGGCCAGTCGGGCGCCGGTGAGCAGGAGGATCGGTCCGTGCCCGAGCGGGTTGGCCGCCGGGCCGGGCCCCGAGTGCGGCCCGTCGGCGGCTGCGCTGTCCATCGCCGGCTCCCTTCCCGCGCTGGCCCGTCCGGTCGGCCGGACCGTCCCGATCCCAGGTCGTCCTGATCTCCCGGGCCGTCCCGATCAACGAGGGTCGAGCCTATGGCGCGCGGGGGCGGGGCGCCGGGAGGCGGGCAATAGTCGTATCGGGTCGGGCCGTGCGGCCGGGAGGCCGGTCGAACGCGGGGCCTCGGATCGTTCGTCCGTGCACCTCGCCGACCTGCGGTCTTCGCGTCGGGATACGGATTTCACCTCTGGGCGCGGAACGTGTAATCTCTTCCTCGTTCGCCCCTATAGCTCAGTCGGTAGAGCGTCTCCATGGTAAGGAGAAGGTCTGCGGTTCGATTCCGCATGGGGGCTCTGGTGAAAAGCAGTCAGTTGCCACTGTGCTGCGGATCACCGTGGCGGTGTAGCTCAGTTGGTAGAGCAAGCGGCTCATAATCGCTGTGTCACCGGTTCAAGTCCGGTCACCGCTACCCCGCGTAGTCGGTCGGGAGATCGCACTCCCGGTCGGCTACTCTTGTTGTGTTCTTATTCGTTGTCCAAGGAAGGCACTCCCGTGGCTGCCACCGATGTCCGCCCGAAGATCACGCTGGCCTGCGTGGAGTGCAAGGAGCGGAACTACATCACCAAGAAGAACCGGCGTAACGACCCGGACCGTCTTGAGATGAAGAAGCACTGCCCCCGCTGCAACTCGCACACCGCGCACCGCGAGACCCGCTGACCCTTTCGCAGGGCATCGGGCCTGTGTGAATCAGGTCTTGAGCTCCGGGCCGCATCCCTCAGGGGGTGCGGCCCGGAGTTTTTCGCGTATGCACCCATGCGCACCCCGCCGACGGCAACGGCCGCCGGATCCACCGCGCTTCCGAGGAGCTGCCCCCATGGCACTCGACCCCTCCTTCATCGGGCGGACCTACCCGCCCACCGAGCCGTACGAGGTCGGCCGGGAGAAGATCCGCGAGTTCGCGATCGCGATCGGGGACGCCAATCCGGCGTTCACCGACCCGGAGGCGGCGAAGGCGCTGGGCCACCCCGATGTGATCGCCCCGCCGACCTTCCCGTTCGTGATCACCTACCGGGCGGCCGCCCAGGTGGTCGAGGACCCGGAGCTCGGCCTGGACTACAGCCGGGTGGTGCACGGGGACCAGAAGTTCTCGTACTCCCGCCCGGTGCTGGCGGGCGACCGGCTGACGGTCGCGGTGACCATCGACAACATCAAGTCGCTGGCTGGCAACGACGTGCTCACCGTGCGTGGCGAGGTGTCGGACGCGATCGGCGAGCACGTGGTGACGTCGATCATGACGCTGGTGGCCCGGGCCGCCGACGAGACGGGGGAGTGAGCACGATGGCGATCAGCTACGACGAGGTCGAGGTCGGCACCCAGCTGCCGGCGCAGTCCTTTCCGGTGACCCGCGACACCCTGGTGCGGTACGCGGGCGCCTCCGGCGACTTCAACCCGATCCACTGGAACGAGAAGTTCGCGCTGGAGGTCGGCCTGCCGGACGTCATCGCGCACGGCATGTTCACCATGGCCCAGGCGATCCGGGTGGTCACCGACTGGGTCGGCGACCCGGCGGCGGTGGTCGAGTACGGCGTCCGCTTCACCCGTCCGGTCCCGGTGCCGAACGACGGTGTCGGCGCGGTGGTCGAGGTCTCGGCCAAGGTCGCCAAGCTGCTGGACGACCGCAGGGTGCAGGTCGACCTGCTGGCCACCACGGGCGGGCAGAAGGTGCTCGGGATGTCGAGGGCGGTCGTCCGGCTCGCCTGAGGCGCGTCCGGCCGCGGCGGGGCCCGTTCGGCGGGCTTCCCGCCGCGCCCGTCGGCCTTGCGAAGATAGTGATTGGCCACTAACTTGACTTCCATGGCGAGGGCGAGCATGCGGATGAGTGCGGAGGAGCGGCGCGAGAGCGTCATCCGTGCCGCCATGATCGAGTTCGCCAGGAGCGGCTACCGGGGGACCTCCACCGAGACGATCGCCCGCCGGGTGGGCGTCTCGCAGCCGTACCTGTTCCGGCTGTTCCCCAGCAAGCAGGCCATCTTCAAGGCCGCCGCCGACCGCTGCATCGAGGAGACCTGGCAGGTCTTCGACGAGGCCTCGGCCGGGCTGACCGGCGAGGCGGCCGGCGTGGCGATGTCCCGCGCCTACCTGGGGCTGGTCGGGGACCGCGAGCAGCTCATGATGCAGATGCAGCTCTACGTCTCGGTGTTCGCCGGCGAAACGGCGGACGAGGACGAGATCGGCGAGGCCGCCCGGGCGGGCTGGCTCGAACTGTTCGACCGGATCAGGATCCGGCTGGGCGGCGACACCGAGGACGCGACCGCGTTCATGGCGTACGGGATGCTGATCAACACGCTGGTGGCGCTGGGCTACCCCAGGGACCACCGGATCTGGGACGGCTTCGGGCCGCCGGACGAGCCGCAGGGCGAGGAGCGCGACGGGGAACAGGGCGAGCCGCAGGGCGAGTCCTAGGCCGGGGAGAGGCCGTGCGGCGGCGTCCGCGCGGCCCTTTTTCGGCCCACAGAAGTTATTGATCAATAACTATCCAGAGGGGAAGTGGGGGACGTCATGTCGGAGAAACCGGAGAAGACGGAACGGCGGGCGGCGGCGGAACGGCCCGAGCCGCCAGGCCTGGGGCGGACCGGCGTCTGGACGCTGGTGATCACCAGCGTCGCGGGCTTCATGGCCAGCCTGGACAACCTGGTCGTCACCACGGCGCTGCCGTCCATCCGCGAGGATCTCGGCGGCGGGCTGTCCGACCTGGAGTGGACGGTCAGCGCCTACACCCTGGCCTTCGCCGTCCTGCTGATGTTCGGCGCCGCGCTCGGCGACCGCTTCGGCCGCCGCCGGATCTTCCTGGTCGGGCTCACGCTCTTCACCGTCGGCTCCGCCGCGGCCGCCCTGTCGCCGGACATCGGCTCGCTGATCGCCGCCCGCGCCGTCCAGGGCGCCGGCGCCGCGGTGTCGATGCCGCTCACCCTCACCCTGCTCACCGCCGCGGTGCCGGCGGCCAAGCGGGGACTGGCCTTCGGCATCTGGGCGGGCGTCAACGGCCTGGCCGTCGCCACCGGGCCGCTGGTCGGCGGGACGCTCACCGAGCACTTCTCCTGGCAGTGGATCTTCTGGGTGAACGTCCCGGTCGGCCTCGTCCTGGTACCGCTCTCCGCCCTCAAGCTCCGCGAGAGCCGGGGCGCCAGCCCGGCCCTGGACGTGGCCGGCACGGTCCTGGTCAGCCTGGGCCTGTTCGGCGTCGTCCTCGGCCTGATCCGCGGCAACCCGAACGGCTGGACCAGCCCGCTGGTGCTGGGCTCGCTGATCGCCGGCGTCGCACTGCTGACCGCCTTCGTGCTGTACGAGCAGCGCTGGGCCAAGCACCCGATGCTGCCGATGCGGCTGTTCCGCAGCCGGGCGTTCTCCGCCGTCAACGCGTCCGGCCTGCTGATGTTCCTCGGCATGTTCGGCTCGATCTTCCTGATCAGCCAGCACCTGCAGACCGTGGGCGGCTACAGCCCGCAGGAGGCCGGCATCCGGATGCTCCCGTGGACCGGGATGCCGCTGATCGTCGCCCCGATCGCGGGCATCCTGGCCGACCGGTTCGGCGGCCGCCCGATCGTGGTCACCGGGCTCCTGCTGCAGGGCGCCGGCCTGGCGATGTACGCGGCGATCACCGGCGGCACCACGGGCTACGACTACGGCGCCGAGATCCCCGCCGTGGTGATCTGCGGCATCGGCATGTCGCTGTACTTCGCCCCGACCGCCGCCCTGGTGATGGACAGCGTCCGGCCGGAGGAGCAGGGCATCGCCTCCGGCGCCAACAACGCGCTGCGCGAGGTGGGCGGCGCGCTCGGGGTGGCCGTCCTCTCGGCGGTGTTCTCGGCGCAGGGCGGGTACACGTCCGAGCAGTCCTTCGTCGACGGGCTGGTGCCCGCGCTGTACGTCGGCGCGGGGGTGGTCGTGGTCGCGGCCGTGTGCGCGATGCTCCTCCCGCGCAAGGCGAAGCCCGCGGCGGCCGAGCCTGTGGACGCCACGCAGGCTGCGGCCGACAGGACGGGCAAGGCCGTAGCGGCCGCCGACGCCGAGCAGCCTGCGGCGGAGCCGGTCCCCGCCGAGGCGTCGAAGGTCTGACCGGCGGGTCGGGGGCGGCGCGCCGGTGCCCGGCGGGCCCGCCGCCCCGCCCCGTACGCTGGTGGGCGTGCTGGTAGAAAACGACGCCCCCCTCGCCCCGCTGACCACGCTCCGGCTCGGCGGCCCGGCCCGCCGCCTGGTGACCGCCCACACCGACGACGAGGTGATCGCCGCCGTCCGCGAGGCCGACACGGCCGGTGAGCCGCTGCTGGTCCTCGGCGGCGGCTCCAACCTGGTGATCGGCGACGCCGGCTTCCCCGGCACCGTGCTGCGGATCGCCACCACCGGCTTCGCCCTGGACGGCACCGTGCTGGAGCTGGCGGCCGGCGAGGTCTGGTCGGAGGCGGTCACCCGTACGGTGCGCGAGCACGGCCTGGCGGGCGTCGAGTTCCTGGCCGGCATCCCCGGCTCGGCCGGCGCCACGCCGGTGCAGAACGTCGGCGCCTACGGCCAGGAGGTCGCCCAGTCGATCACCGAGGTGGTCGCCTACGACCGCACGGCCGGCGCGGTGGTCACGCTCACCAACGCCGAGTGCGCGTTCTCCTACCGGCACAGCCGCTTCAAGGCCGAGCCGGACCGCTACGTGGTGCTGCGGGTGCGGTTCGCCCTGGCGGACCACGACGGCCTCTCCACCCCGGTCAAGTACGCCGAGGTGGCCCGGCACTTCGGCGTCGAGCAGGGCGAGCGGGTGCCGCTGGAGCGGGCGTACGACGCGGTGCTGGGGCTGCGCTCCGGCAAGGGCATGGTGCTGGACCCGGCGGACCACGACACCTGGTCGGCCGGCTCCTTCTTCACCAACCCGGTGCTCACCGCCGCGCAGTACGAGTCCTTCCGCACCCGCCCGGGCACCGAGAACGCCCCCGCCTACCCGGCGTCGGAGGGCTGCACCAAGACCTCGGCCGCCTGGCTGATCGACCGGGCCGGCTTCGGCAAGGGCTACGGCGACGGCCCGGCGACGCTCTCCACCAAGCACACCCTGGCGCTCACCAACCGCGGCTCGGCCACCGCCGAGGACCTGCTGGCGCTGGCCCGGGAGATCCGGGACGGCGTCCGCGAGGCCTTCGGGGTCGAGCTGGTGAACGAGCCGGTGATGATCGGGGTCAAGCTCTAGGGACGGCCCCGTCCTGGGCGGCCGCACCGTTGGCCAGCCAGGCGTCGACGTCCGCCAGCAACTCCTTGCGGACGGCCTCCGGTGCGCGCGAGCCGCGCACGGACTGCCGTGCCAGCTCGGCGAGTTCGGCATCGCTGAAGCCCAGGACGTCGCGGGCCAGGTCGTACTGGGCGGCCAGCCGGCTGCCGAACAGCAGCGGGTCGTCGGCGCCCAGCGCCAGCGGCACACCGGCGTCGAACAGCCGCCGCAGCGGCACGTCCTCGGGGCGCTCGTAGACGCCGAGCGAGACGTTCGAGGACGGGCAGACCTCGCAGGTGATCTGGCGGTCGGCCAGCCGCGCCATCAGCCGGGGGTCCTCGGCGGCGCGGACGCCGTGGCCGATCCGGCCGGCGCCCAGGTCGTCCAGGCAGTCCCGGACGGACTCGGGCCCGGCCAGCTCGCCGCCGTGCGGGGCGGCCAGCAGCCCGCCCTTGCGGGCGATCTCGAAGGCCCGGTCGAAGTCCCGGGCGAGGCCGCGGCGCTCGTCGTTGGAGAGGCCGAAGCCGACCACGCCGTGGTCGGCGTACCGGACGGCGAGCCGGGCCAGCGTCCGGGCGTCCATCGGGGACTTCATCCGGTTCGCCGCGACCAGCACCCGGATGCCCACCCCGGTGGCCTCGGCGGCGTGCTCCACCGCGTCCAGGATCAGCTCCAGCGCGGGGATCAGCCCGCCCAGCCGGGGTGCGTACGAGGTCGGGTCGACCTGGATCTCCAGCCAGCGGGAGCCGTCCCGCCGCTCGTCCTGCGCGGTCTCCAGGACCAGCCGGCGGATGTCCTCCTCGTCCCGCAGCACCGAGCGGGCGGTGTCGTACAGGCGCTGGAAGCGGAACCAGCCGCGTTCGTCGGTGGCCCGCAGTTTCGGCGGCTCGCCGGAGCTGAGCGCCTCCGGCAGCCGGACGCCGTGCTTGTCGGCCAGCTCCAGCAGGGTGGCGGGGCGCATCGAGCCGGTGAAGTGCAGGTGCAGGTGGGCCTTCGGAAGGTCCCTGACGTCTCGCGGGTTCAACAGGCGTTCCATTCGCCGATACTGCCGCATCGGGCCCCCAAACGGGAACCGCCCTCCTTCCGTCCCCCGAAGGGGTGAAAGAGGGCGGCTGCCACGCGTCGGCGGGCCGGCGGGAACCCGGGTCAGTCGCGGGCCTCGCCGAGCAGCTTCTGCAGCCGGCCGATGCCCTCGACCAGGTCGGCGTCGCCGAGCGCGTAGGAGAACCGCAGGTAGCCGGGGGTGCCGAAGGCCTCGCCCGGGACGGCCGCGACCTCGGCCTCGTCCAGGATCAGCGAGGCCAGCTCGCCGGAGCTCTGCGGGCGCCTGCCGCGGATCTCCTTGCCCAGCAGGCCCTTGACGGACGGGTAGACGTAGAACGCGCCCTCCGGCTCGGGGCAGTACACGCCCTCGATCTCGTTGAGCATCCGCACGATGGTCCGGCGGCGGCGGTCGAAGGCGGTGCGCATCTCGTGCACCGCGGACAGGTCGCCGCTGACGGCGGCGATCGCGGCGCGCTGGGCGACGTTGGAGACGTTCGAGGTGGCGTGCGACTGCAGGTTGGTCGCGGCCTTGATCACGTCCTTGGGGCCGATCACCCAGCCCACCCGCCAGCCGGTCATCGCGTAGGTCTTGGCGACGCCGTTGACCACGACGCACTTGTCGGCCAGCTCGGGCAGCAGGGCCGGCAGCGAGGTGAAGGCGGCCTCGCCGTACACCAGGTGCTCGTAGATCTCGTCGGTGAGCACCCAGAGGCCGTGCTCCAGCGCCCAGCGGCCGATCGCCTCGGCCTCGGCCTCGGTGTACACCGCGCCGGTCGGGTTGGACGGCGAGACGAAGAGCACCACCTTGGTGTTCTCGGTGCGGGCGGCCTCCAGCTGCTCGACCGAGACCTTGTAGCCGGTGGTCTCGTCGGTCACGACCTCCACCGGGACACCGCCGGCGAGCTGGACCGACTCCGGGTAGGTGGTCCAGTACGGGGCCGGGATGATGACCTCGTCGCCCGGGTCCAGGATCGCGGCGAACGCCTCGTAGATCGCCTGCTTGCCGCCGTTGGTGACGAGCACCTGGGAGGCGTCCACCTCGTAGCCGGAGTCGCGCAGCGTCTTGGCGGCGATCGCGGCCTTCAGCTCGGGCAGGCCACCCGCCGGGGTGTAGCGGTGGTTCTTCGGGTCGCGGCAGGCCTCGACGGCCGCCTCGACGATGTAGTCCGGGGTGGGGAAGTCCGGCTCGCCTGCGCCGAAGCCGATCACCGGACGGCCGGCCGCCTTGAGGGCCTTGGCCTTGGCGTCCACGGCGAGGGTCGCGGACTCGGCGATCGCGCCGACCCGGGCGGAGACCCGGCGGTCGGCGGGGCGGATGGAACGGTCGGGCTGCGGGGTGGAAGCGCTCATGCCTGCATCGTCGCAGAACCGGGACGGACCGGGCAGCGCGGTTTCACCATCCGTACCGGTCCGTCCACATGGCGGCATCCGCCGATCCGCCGGTGATCATGCGGGCATGCCGGACATATGCCGGGCGACCAGGGCCCGCGGAAGAAGAGGTTCGACCAAACACCCCTCGACCACGTACACTCACTGCTCGACGGCCCGCCGAAAAAGACCGGAGCTTCCGCCAGCTGTGCAGACAGCGGGGGGAGATGCGGTAGGTTGGTCGCTACGGAGCCGCGAGGCCCCGTAGGGCAATAGCTCAATTGGTAGAGCACCGGTCTCCAAAACCGGCGGTTGGGGGTTCAAGTCCCTCTTGCCCTGCTGCTTGATCCGTTTTCAGCCCGTTCGCTCGACAGAGCGAGCGGGCTTGACGCGGAGAGGGCGCCGATCAGCACCGTTTTTAGCCGGACGTTCGTGCCCCATCGGGTGACGGGACGCTCGGCAGGACCCGGATTCAGGTGAGGACGAGTGACGGAGACCACGGGCTCCACCGCAACGCCTGAGAGCGGCAACCCCGAGGGGGCCGACGGCGCTGCCGAGACCACGCCTGCGGAGGGCGAGGAGAAGGCGCTCTCGCGCCGCGACCGCAAGCGGGCCGCCCGCGCGGGCGACAAGAAGGCCGGCAAGCGGGCCAAGAAGGGCGTGTTCGCCCGGACCGCCCTCTTCTACCGCCAGATCATCGCCGAACTGCGCAAGGTCGTCTGGCCCACCCGGAGTGAGCTCACCAACTACACGACCGTCGTCGTCGTGTTCGTCGTGGTCGTGATGGCCTTCGTGGCCGGCCTGGACTACGGCCTCTCCAAGCTGAGCCTCCTGGTGTTCGGCTGACCTGGCCGTCCCCCTTCGAAACAGCCTCCCGACCCGGGCCGATCCTCGGCCCGGGTCGTGCTGTCTGCGCCGGTTGTACGCGGCCGCTACCGTGGACTCGGTACTGTTGAAGTCTCCGAGTCCTCTTCCTGGCGCCCGCGCGAGCGGCAGCCCGCCGGAGGCGGCCCCGGAGCGCGCCACCTTCACCATCTCCAGGAAAGAAGCAGCCACCGTGTCTGAGTCCCCCCTGTACGACGCCGACGAGACCGTCCGCGAGGCGGATGTCGCCGCCGAGCTGGACGCGGCCGAGCTGGCTGACGAAGCCGAGTCCGCCGAGCAGATCGTGGACGCCGCGGACAGCGACGAGGACGAGGTCGAGGCGTACGACGAGGCCGAGGCCGGCGAGCCCGCCGAGGAGGCCGCGCTGCACGTGGAGAGCGACGTGGAGCCCGCCGTCGAGGAGGCCGCCGAGGAGGCCGAGGTCGAGGTCGAGGCCGAGGAGGCCGTCGAGGTCGACCCGGTCGCCAAGTTCCGCGAGGACCTGCGCTTCATGCCGGGCGAGTGGTACGTGATCCACACCTACGCCGGCTACGAGAACCGGGTGAAGCAGAACCTGGAGCAGCGCGCCGTCTCGCTGAACGTCGAGGAGTACATCTTCCAGGCCGAGGTGCCGCAGGAGGAGGTCGTCCAGATCAAGAACGGCGACCGCAAGACCATCCGCCAGAACAAGCTCCCCGGCTACGTCCTGGTGCGCATGGACCTCACCCCCGAGTCCTGGGGCGTCGTGCGCAACACCCCCGGTGTCACCGGCTTCGTCGGCAACGCCTACGACCCGTACCCGCTGACCCTGGACGAGGTCGTCAAGATGCTCGCCCCGGACGTCGAGCGCCAGGCGGCCAAGGAGGCCGGCAAGCCCTCGCCGGTCAAGCCGAGCGAGATCCAGGTGCTGGACTTCGAGGTCGGCGACTCGGTCACCGTCACCGACGGCCCGTTCGCGACCCTGCAGGCGACCATCAACGAGATCAACCCCGACTCGAAGAAGGTCAAGGGCCTGGTCGAGATCTTCGGCCGGGAGACCCCGGTCGAGCTCTCCTTCGACCAGATCCAGAAGAACTAGTCCCACGGTCTTCGGATCCGGGGCGGGGCCGAGGGCCCTGCCCCGGATCCGTTTTGGTCCAGCGACGCGAAGGCGTTAGCCTGGTTCGATGTGTGTGCTGGCGGCCGGGTGTCGCCCCGGTTCCGCACACACCAGCAATCACCTCTCGGAAGGACCCGGAGAGACATGCCTCCCAAGAAGAAGAAGGTCACGGGGCTTATCAAGCTCCAGATCAACGCCGGTGCGGCCAACCCGGCGCCGCCGGTCGGCCCCGCGCTGGGCCAGCACGGCGTCAACATCATGGAGTTCTGCAAGGCCTACAACGCTGCGACCGAGTCGCAGCGCGGCATGATCGTGCCGGTGGAGATCACGGTCTACGAGGACCGTTCCTTCACCTTCATCACGAAGACGCCGCCGGCCGCGCGCCTCATCCTGAAGGCCGCCGGTATCGACAAGGGCTCCAGCGAGCCGCACAAGACCAAGGTCGCCAAGCTCACCAGCGCCCAGGTCCGCGACATCGCCACGACCAAGATGCCCGACCTGAACGCCAACGACCTGGACGCGGCGGAGAAGATCATCGCCGGCACCGCCCGGTCGATGGGCATCACCGTCGAGGGCTGATCAGCCCTTCTCGTCCCTGTGGTAGGGCCTGCGCAGGCCCGTGCTACCACGACTCCCATCACCATTCAGGAGCAGCAGTGAAGCGCAGCAAGGCTCTGAAGGCCGCGGACGCTCAGGTCGACCGCGAGCGCCTTTACGCCCCCCTCGAGGCCATCCGCCTCGCCAAGGCGACCAGCACCACCAAGTTCGACGGCACCGTCGAGGTCGCCATGCGTCTGGGCGTCGACCCGCGCAAGGCCGACCAGATGGTCCGCAGCACCGTGATCCTCCCGCACGGCACCGGTAAGACCGCTCGGGTCCTGGTCTTCGCGACCGGTGACCGTGCCGAGGCCGCGCGTGCTGCGGGCGCCGACATCGTCGGCTCCGACGAGCTGATCGACGAGGTCGCCAAGGGCCGTCTGGACTTCGACGCCGTCGTCGCCACCCCGGACCTCATGGGCAAGGTCGGCCGCCTCGGCCGCGTGCTCGGTCCCCGTGGTCTGATGCCGAACCCGAAGACCGGCACCGTGACCCCGGACGTCGCCAAGGCTGTCAACGACATCAAGGGCGGCAAGATCGAGTTCCGCGTCGACAAGCACTCGAACCTGCACTTCATCATCGGTAAGGCCTCCTTCACCGACGAGCAGCTGGTCGAGAACTACGCCGCCGCGCTGGACGAGGTGCTCCGCGCCAAGCCGTCCGCCGCCAAGGGCCGCTACATCAAGAAGACCGCCATCAGCACCACCATCGGCCCCGGCATCCCGGTGGACCCGAACCGCACCCGCAACCTCCTCGTCGAGGAGGACCCGGCCGCGGTCTGAGCCGATCGGCTCTGAAGCAGTCCGCACGGCGGGCCCGTACCCCCTTCGCCGGGGGTGCGGGCCCGCCGTCGTTTCCCGTGGGGACGGGGGCGGATGGGAACGGTTGCCCGGAGCGTCGTACGCTCTGCCGGTCAGATCATGTGCAGAACGTGTGACCGTCGGAGTGTGCCGTGCCGCCCACCCTTCGCCCCGCCGTCGCGGCGGCGACCCTGCTGCTGCTCGGCGCCACCACCGGGTGCAGCCTGCTGGCCGTTCCGGGGACCCGGACCCCCGGCGGCGAGGCCGCGGCCGTGCCGCCCCGGCAGGTGGTGCTCGCCGCCGCCCAGGCGCTGGACGACGCGGGCGGCGCCCGGATCGACGTGGTCGAGGAGGGCCCGGCCGGCCGGCGCACCGCGAGCGGCACGCTGGTCTGGGGCCCCCGGGACGAGGCCGCGCTGACCGTCACCGACGAGCGGGGCACCGGGCAGCTGACCGCCCGGAACGGCGAGCTCGACCTCAGCTACCAGGGCGCCCAGCCCAGGCACGCGGACCGGGACAGTGCCGAGTCGCTCGACTCGCGGTCGGCCACCGGTCCGGGCGGCTACGCGGGCGGCTGGATGACCGGACTGGTCACCAACCCGGGCAGCCGCGCGTACGCGATCGCGCAGACCGGGAAGCTCGGCTCGCTCGGCGGCGAGCAGCTGGCCGGGATGACCGTCGCGCACTACCAGGGCTCCGCGCCGGTGGCCGAATACTTCAGCGACGACAAGGAGTTGACCCCGGAGCGGCTCGCCGCGGTGGTCGACTGGTACCGGCAGCGGGGGGTGACGGCGATCGGCTACGACGTCTGGGTCGGGCCCGGCAAGCGGCTGTTGAGGCTGCGTGCGACGGCCCGGGGGAGTGCCGGAACCACGGTGACCACGACGGATGTCTCGGCCCCCGGGGTGGGCGACGAGTCCCCGGCCGCGGACGGGTGACGGGACGGGCATATCCGGTGCGTGGGGCATCTGGTGATCCGTTAGAGTCCGCGTGAGAAGAAGCTGAAAATCGGCTCTTCGTCGGATCGTTCGGATTTCACGGGGGACTTCATGCGTGCTGCGCGCCTCGCCTCGACCGTCGTCACGGCGACGGTGCTGCTCGGTGCCGCCACCGCCTGCGGCAGCAAGGGCGCCGCGGACGCCACGGGCGGCGGTGCCAAGGGCGGCGACGCGGCGGCCGCGGCGTTGACCGGAGACCCCAGGACCGCGCTGGCCACCGCCGCGCTGGTGATGCAGAAGGCCGGCAACGGCAAGGTCACCATGATCGCCCCGGACGGCTCGACCCACACCGCGGGCAACGGCGACGCCGACTGGAAGGACCCGAGCCGCATGGCCGTCGACCTGACCGGCGAGGTGGAGACCAAGAAGACCCGGTTCCGGGTGATCGGGACCGACGGCTACCTCGGCGGTGGCGACGCCGAGGCCGCGGCCATGGGCGGAAAGCACTGGCTCAAGCTGCCCGCCTCGAACGAACTCGGCGACAGCGTCCTGCTGATGAGCCAGATGGTCAACCCGGTCGTCCAGCTCACCCTCGCCGCCCAGGGCGGCAAGCCCGTCAAGGTCGGCCAGGAGAGCCTCGACGGCGTCCAGGTCACCCACCTGCGGGCGGTCGAGGAGGCCTCCGCCGTGGTGGCCGGGATGCCGGCGCTGTCGGCCGGCCAGCGCACGGCCGTCCAGAAGTCCCTGGAGGTGGACGGCAAGACCCTCACCGTCGACTTCTGGCTCAACGGCCGACAGGAACTCGTCCAGTACCAGGAGTACGGCGACAAGAACGGCGAGCACGACGCCGTCACGGTCAAGTACTCCGACCTCGGCAAGGCGGCCAGGATCGAGGCGCCCGCCGCCACCGACCTGGGCAGCGACACCGACATCCTCAAGCTGCTCGGCTGATCCGCTCCGCACCGAAGACCGGAGCCCACCGGGCTCCACCGCACCAACCGGCTGAAGCCCCGGGCGCGCACCGCGCCGGGGATCCTCAAGGGGGGAACCATGGCTGGAACCCGCAAGACCGCCGTCGCCGTCGTCCTCGCCGCTCTGGCGCTGACCGCGACCGCGTGCAACAACAACGACGACGGCAAGGGCGCCGCCCCGGCGCCGACCACCGCCGCGGCCGCGCAGCCGACCACCGAGGCGGCCGCTACAACGCCGGCTCCGAGCGCGCCGCCGGCCAAGGTGGCCCCGGCGGTCTTCCTGGAGCAGGTCAGCCAGAAGACCAGCGCCGCGAAGTCCGCCAAGATCGACGAGGTGATCACGATCGGCCAGGTCACCATGAAGGGCAGGGGCGCGGTCTCCTGGGCCGACGGCCTCCAGGGCGACGTCACGATGGACCTGTCCGGCTCCCCGCTGGGCAAGATGCTCGCCCCCGTGACCGGCGGCCAGTCGGCGCCGTACCGCTTCACCAAGGACGCGATGTACCTGCGCCTCGGTGGGGACGCGGTCGATGCCCTCGGCGGCCGGCACTGGCTGCGCTACAGCAAGGCCGAGCAGGCGAAGGCCTCCGGCGGCGCGACCGACCAGCTCAAGAACGCCGACCCGGTCCAGGGCGTGCGGACGCTCATCGCCACCGGCAAGGTGTCCGAGGTCGGCCAGGAGACGGTGAACGGCAAGGCCGCCACCCACTACACCGGCGAGCTCAGCGCCAACGACATCGTCGGTGCCACCGGCAAGGGTCTGACCCAGGAGCAGGCGGACCAGATCAAGCAGAACCTGGACACGGCCGGCATCAGCAGCGAGCAGATCGACGTGTGGGTCGACGCCGACCAGCTGGTGGTCAAGCGGAGCGAGCAGGCAGACACCAAGGCCGGCGCGTTCGCCGCCACCGTCACCTACTCGGACTACGGGGCTCCGGTCACCACGACCGCGCCGGACGCGTCCGACTCGGTGGAACCGGCCGAGCTGGCGAAGCTCGGCAAGGGGGGCGCCACCAGCTGACCCGGGCCCGGGTGGCAAGGTGGCCGGGAGACAGGGCCGCCGGCGCGGCACCCGGGCGAGGAGGAACCAGACGATGGCGGGACGGCAGCGGTTGGCGGCGCTGGCCGCGGTCGTCCTGCTGGCGAGCGGGCTGACCGGATGCGGCGGGGGCGGCGGCGCGTCGTCCACGCCGTCCAGCAGCCCGGCTCCGACCTCGACCCCGACCAGCGCCTCGCCGAGCGGGCCGGCCAAGCCCACCGACCGCTCGCCGCACGGTGTCCTGCTCTCCGCCCAGCTGGCCATGCAGACCGCCCGCCGGGCCAAGGTCAGCTACCGGCTGGGCGCGGACGCCGGATCCGGGCCGCTGTTCTGGCAGCCCAAGACGGCGCTCCAGATCAAGCGCTCCACTCCGGCCGACGCCGAACAGCTGATCGTCGTGGACACCGTCGCCTACCAGGGCGGCGACGCCGCCACCGCGGCCCGCCAGGGCGGCCGGCACTGGGAGCGCTTCGCCGTCCCGCCCGACCCGGACGGCCACAAGGAGGTCCCGTACGCGGGGCTGATCGACCTGCTGAACCCGGTCGAGGCGCTGGCCGCCGCCACCGTCGACGGGGCGGACGCCCGCTTCGTCGGCGAGGAGAAGTTCGAGGACTCGACGGTCGAGCACTACCGGGTCACCACCACCGCCGAGCGCTACGCGGCCGCCCAGACCCAGCTGACCCAGTCCCGCCGGGACGGCCTGCGGGCCGCGCTGGCCCCCGGCGGCTCGCTCTCGCTCACCCTGGACCTCTGGCTCAACGACAAGGACCAGCTGGTCAAGCTGCAGCGCACCGGCAGCGGGGACAGCGGCCAGGCGGACGACTCGGTGCTCTACTCCGACTTCGCCGGCGCCCTGCTCTCGGTGCAGGCTCCGGCCGAGTCGGACACCGTGGACACCGGTACCCGGACAGTCTCCCCGCTGGCCCGCTGAGCCGGTCCGCCCCGGCCGATCCCGGCCGGTCGGGGGCGATTTGCCCCGGACGGGCGAGTCCGGTTAGTGTTACCGAAGCCAAAGACCGCTGGTTGTCGCCGTGCCCCGCAAGGGAACCGGTGGCCGAAGGATCTGCGCTTCGTCGCAGTCAGCCCGCGCAGGTGTGTCTGGAGCTTCGACTTCCGGGTCCGCGTTAGCGCGCATGCCCGTTGAGGTCGTACCGAGCCCCGTGCGCCTGCGCACCGGGGCTCATCTGCTTTTCCGCAGGGGCTTTCCTTCCGTCCGGTTGGTTCGAGGCGTGAATGGTCGACTTTCGCGGTCGGCCGGACTTCGACATCACGGAAGGAGGCGTAAGCCTATGGCAAGGCCCGACAAGGCTGCTGCCGTCGCCGAGATCACGGACAAGTTCCGTGGCTCCTCCGCGGCGCTGCTGACCGAGTACCGCGGTCTCTCGGTGAAGCAGGTTAAGACCCTGCGTCGCTCGCTCGGCGAGAACGCCGAGTACGCCGTGGTGAAGAACACGCTGACCAAGATCGCGGCCAACGAGGCCGGGATTTCGGAGCTCGACGACCTGTTCAACGGTCCGACGGCTGTCGCCTTCGTCACCGGTGACCCGGTGGAGTCGGCGAAGGCTCTGCGTGACTTCGCCAAGGAGAACCCCGCTCTCATCATCAAGGGCGGTGTCCTTGACGGTAAGGCGCTGTCCGCCGATGAGATCAAGAAGCTCGCGGACCTCGAGTCCCGCGAGGTGCTGCTCGCCAAGCTGGCGGGTGCCCTGAAGGCCAAGCAGTCCCAGGCTGCCGCGCTCTTCCAGGCCCTGCCGTCGAAGCTCGTCCGCACTGTGGACGCGCTGCGCGACAAGGTCGAGCAGGGCGGTGCCGGTACGCCGGCTCCCGCCGCCGAGGACGCCGCCGCCGAGTAATTCGGCAGGCTCACGCCTCGCTGCGGGCCCGTGCCCGCCCAACCCGTACATACGGCACCACCTGCCGATTTAGTGGAAGGACGCCATCATGGCGAAGCTGTCCCAGGACGAGCTGCTCGCGCAGTTCGAGGAGCTCACCCTCATCGAGCTGGCCGCCTTCGTGAAGGCCTTCGAGGAGAAGTTCGACGTCACCGCCGCCGCCCCGGTCGCCGTTGCCGCCGCCGGCGTTGCCGGTGCCCCGGCCGAGGCCGAGGCCGAGCAGGACGAGTTCGACGTCATCCTCGAGGGTGCTGGCGACAAGAAGATCCAGGTCATCAAGGAGGTGCGCACCCTGACCTCCCTCGGCCTGAAGGAGGCCAAGGACCTCGTTGACACCGCTGGTGCCAAGGTCCTGGAGAAGGTTGCCAAGGACGTTGCCGAGAAGGCCAAGGCCGCCCTTGAGGGTGCCGGCGCCAAGGTCACCGTCAAGTGACTTCTCGCCCCCTCTGAGGGGGCCTGAGGCCGGGCCGATCACCCTTGCGGGTGGTCGGCCCGGCCTTTTCGCGTTCCAGGCCCAGGGCCGCCGTACGGCCGGGAACCACCGGTGTGGCCGAGAGCCCACTCGGCAGCGTCGGTGCGGGCGGGTATGGTGATCACCGTCATCGACGGTGGCCCCCACCACGGCTTCTGTAACGCCGGGGGCCGCCCGGCCGATGAACGGGTCGAGGTCCGCACCGCCTGCGGGCCCTTGACGAACCCGGCGAGGCGCGCGATTCTCAAGGCGCGAGTCCGCCCGGTTGGTTTGCCGCTGGATGCATAACCAGTGGCTCAGGCGGGAAATGACTCCACGTGAGTTATGGGGCCCGGGCAGTGCCCGGGCCGGTGCAGTACCCGGTGGGCGTACGCGTCCGCCGGCTACCGGGAGGAGTCTCCGATTCGGTTTCCGAATCAGAGCTGGACAGCAGTGTGCCCTTTGGCTACACTGTCCCTTTGCGCTGCCTGTTAGCTGCTCCGTGACTCGTCGCCCGGAGTTTGCGTTGCCCTGAAGGGGTCTGGCATCGCCTCCGCAAAGCGGCTCTGACCTGGGTTTCGATCCCGGCGGAGGCCAGTGGCGAGGGAGGCGGGACCAAGCCCAGTTAGGCCCGGCTGGTACGCGCGTAGTGAGCTCCGAGCCCTCGGAAGGACCCCCCTCTTGGCCGCGCCGCGCAACGCCTCGAACAATTCCGCCGCATCCACCGCCCCGCTCCGCGTCTCCTTCGCGAAGATCAAGGAGCCCCTCGAGGTACCGAACCTCCTGGCCCTGCAGACCGAGAGCTTTGACTGGCTGCTCGGCAATGCGGCCTGGAAGTCCCGGGTCGAGGAGGCGCTGGAGAACGGTCTGGACGTCCCCACCAAGTCCGGTCTGGAGGAGATCTTCGAGGAGATCTCCCCGATCGAGGACTTCAGCGGGTCGATGTCTCTGACCTTCCGCGACCACCGTTTCGAGCCGCCGAAGAACTCCATTGACGAGTGCAAGGACCGTGACTTCACGTACGCGGCCCCGCTCTTCGTCACGGCCGAGTTCACCAACAACGAGACCGGTGAGATCAAGTCTCAGACGGTCTTCATGGGCGACTTCCCGCTCATGACCCACAAGGGCACGTTCGTGATCAACGGCACCGAGCGTGTCGTCGTGTCGCAGCTCGTCCGCTCCCCGGGTGTGTACTTCGACTCCACCCTGGACAAGGTGTCCGACAAGGACATCTACTCCTGCAAGGTCATCCCCTCGCGTGGTGCCTGGCTGGAGATGGAGATCGACAAGCGCGACATGGTCGGCGTCCGCATCGACCGCAAGCGCAAGCAGTCCGTCACCGTGCTGCTCAAGGCGCTCGGCTGGACCAACGAGATGATTCTCGAGGAGTTCGGCGAGTACGAGTCCATGCGCAACACCCTGGAGAAGGACCACACCCAGGGCCAGGACGACGCGCTGCTGGACATCTACCGCAAGCTGCGCCCGGGCGAGCCGCCCACGCGCGAGGCGGCGCAGACGCTGTTGGAGAACCTGTACTTCAACCCGAAGCGCTACGACCTCGCCAAGGTCGGCCGTTACAAGGTCAACCGCAAGCTGGGCAACGCCGAGTCCCTGGACTCCGGCGTGCTCACCGAGCCCGACATCATCGGTGCGATCAAGTACCTGGTGAAGCTGCACGCCGGTGAGACCGAGTGGAACGACCAGACCGGTCGCGACATCGTGGTCGAGGTCGACGACATCGACCACTTCGGCAACCGCCGCCTGCGCAACGTCGGCG
This sequence comes from Kitasatospora sp. NPDC087314, assembly GCF_044744365.1. Classification (NCBI taxonomy): domain Bacteria; kingdom Bacillati; phylum Actinomycetota; class Actinomycetes; order Kitasatosporales; family Streptomycetaceae; genus Kitasatospora; species Kitasatospora sp. NPDC087314. The sequence goes on along the minus strand of NZ_JBIUYE010000012.1, from coordinate 229,470 downwards.
AGCTCATCCAGAACCAGGTCCGTACGGGTCTCGCCCGGATGGAGCGCGTCGTGCGCGAGCGCATGACCACCCAGGACGTCGAGGCGATCACGCCGCAGACCCTGATCAACATCCGGCCGGTCGTCGCCTCCATCAAGGAGTTCTTCGGCACCAGCCAGCTGTCGCAGTTCATGGACCAGACGAACCCGCTGTCGGGCCTGACCCACAAGCGTCGTCTGTCGGCCCTCGGCCCCGGTGGTCTCTCCCGTGAGCGCGCCGGCTTCGAGGTCCGTGACGTGCACCCCTCGCACTACGGGCGCATGTGTCCCATCGAGACCCCTGAAGGCCCGAACATCGGTCTGATCGGGTCGCTGGCCTCGTACGGCCGGGTCAACGCCTTCGGCTTCATCGAGACCCCGTACCGCAAGGTCATCGAGGGTGTCGTCACCGAGCAGGTCGACTACCTGACCGCCGACGAGGAGGACCGCTACGTCATCGCGCAGGCCAACGCCCCGCTGACGGCGGAGCTGACCTTCGCCGAGCCGCGCGTCCTGGTCCGCCGCCGTGGCGGCGAGATCGACTACATCCCCGGCACCGAGATCGACTACATGGACGTCTCGCCGCGCCAGATGGTGTCGGTCGCGACCGCCATGATCCCGTTCCTCGAGCACGACGACGCCAACCGCGCGCTCATGGGCTCGAACATGATGCGCCAGGCGGTGCCGCTGCTGAAGAGCGAGGCTCCGCTGGTCGGTACCGGCATGGAGTACCGCTGCGCCGTCGACGCCGCGGACGTCATCACCGCCGAGAAGTCGGGTGTCGTCCAGGAGGTCTCGGCCGACTACGTCACCGTGGCCAACGACGACGGCACGTACACCACGTACCGCGCCGCCAAGTTCACCCGCTCCAACCAGGGCACCGCCTTCAACCAGAAGGTGCTCGTGGACGAGGGCGCCCGGGTCGAGGTCAACCAGGTGCTGGCCGACGGCCCGTGCACCGACGAGGGCGAGATGGCCCTCGGCAAGAACCTGCTCGTGGCGTTCATGTCGTGGGAGGGTCACAACTACGAGGACGCGATCATCCTGTCGCAGCGCCTCGTCCAGGACGACGTCCTCTCCTCGATCCACATCGAGGAGCACGAGGTCGACGCCCGTGACACCAAGCTCGGCCCCGAGGAGATCACCCGGGACATCCCGAACGTCTCCGAGGAGGTCCTCGCCGACCTCGACGAGCGCGGCATCATCCGGATCGGCGCCGACGTCGTCACCGGCGACATCCTCGTCGGCAAGGTCACCCCGAAGGGTGAGACCGAGCTGACCCCCGAGGAGCGCCTGCTCCGCGCGATCTTCGGTGAGAAGGCGCGCGAGGTCCGCGACACCTCGCTGAAGGTGCCGCACGGTGAGTCCGGCAAGGTCATCGGCGTGCGCGTCTTCGACCGCGAGGAGGGGGACGAGCTTCCCCCGGGCGTGAACCAGCTGGTGCGCGTCTACGTGGCCCAGAAGCGCAAGATCACCAACGGTGACAAGCTCGCCGGCCGCCACGGCAACAAGGGCGTCATCTCCAAGATCCTGCCGGTCGAGGACATGCCGTTCCTGGAGGACGGCACCCCGGTCGACATCATCCTCAACCCGCTGGGTGTCCCGTCCCGAATGAACCCGGGACAGGTCCTGGAGATCCACCTCGGGTGGCTCGCGAAGCAGGGCTGGGACGTCTCCGGCCTCGCCGACGAGTGGGCCCAGCGCCTCCAGGCGATCGGCGCCGACACCGTCCAGGGCGGCACCAACCTCGCCACCCCGGTCTTCGACGGCGCCCGCGAGGACGAGATCACCGGCCTGCTGGACAACACCACCCTCACCCGTGACGGTGAGCGCCTGGTGAACTCCACCGGCAAGGCCCGGCTGTTCGACGGCCGCTCCGGCGAGCCGTTCCCGATGCCGGTCTCGGTCGGCTACATGTACATCCTCAAGCTGCACCACCTGGTCGACGACAAGCTGCACGCCCGTTCGACCGGTCCGTACTCGATGATCACCCAGCAGCCGCTCGGTGGTAAGGCGCAGTTCGGTGGTCAGCGCTTCGGTGAGATGGAGGTGTGGGCCCTTGAGGCGTACGGCGCTGCTTACGCGCTGCAGGAGCTGCTCACCATCAAGTCCGACGACGTCCTCGGCCGTGTGAAGGTCTACGAGGCCATCGTCAAGGGCGAGAACATCCCCGAGCCCGGCATTCCCGAGTCCTTCAAGGTTCTCATCAAGGAAATGCAGTCGCTCTGCCTCAACGTGGAGGTGCTGTCCTCGGACGGCCAGTCCATCGAGATGCGGGACTCCGACGAGGACGTGTTCCGCGCCGCCGAGGAGCTCGGCATCGACCTGTCCCGGCGCGAGCCGAGCAGCGTCGAAGAGGTCTGACGGAGGTTGGGCCGGCTGCCCGCGCAGCCGGCCCGCCCCCAGGCCCCCCTCAGACCACATGAACGACTCTCGACTTACGAAAGAGGGCTTGACGACCAGTGCTTGACGTCAACTTCTTCGACGAGCTCCGCATCGGCCTGGCCACCGCCGACGACATCCGCCAGTGGTCGCACGGCGAGGTCAAGAAGCCGGAGACCATCAACTACCGCACCCTGAAGCCCGAAAAGGACGGCCTCTTCTGCGAGAAGATCTTCGGCCCGACCCGGGACTGGGAGTGCTACTGCGGTAAGTACAAGCGCGTCCGCTTCAAGGGCATCATCTGTGAGCGCTGCGGCGTCGAGGTGACCCGCGCCAAGGTGCGCCGTGAGCGGATGGGCCACATCGAGCTGGCCGCCCCGGTCACCCACATCTGGTACTTCAAGGGCGTGCCGTCCCGTCTGGGCTACCTGCTCGACCTGGCGCCGAAGGACCTCGAGAAGGTCATCTACTTCGCCGCCTACATGATCACCTGGGTCGACGACGAGCGCCGCCAGCGCGACCTGCCGTCCCTGGAGGCGCACGTCTCGGTCGAGCGCCAGCAGATCGAGAACCGCCGCGACTCCGACCTCGAGGCCCGTGCCAAGAAGGCCGAGACCGACCTGGCCGAGCTGGAGGCCGAGGGCGCCAAGGCCGACGTGCGCCGCAAGGTGCGCGAAGGCGCCGAGCGCGAGATGAAGCAGCTGCGCGACCGTGCGCAGCGCGAGCTCGACCGCCTCGACGAGGTGTGGGCCCGCTTCAAGAACCTCAAGGTCCAGGACCTCGAGGGCGACGAGCTGCTCTACCGCGAGCTGCGCGACCGCTTCGGCACCTACTTCTCCGGCTCGATGGGCGCGGCGGCCCTCAAGGACCGCCTCGAGACCTTCGACCTGGCGGAGGAGTCCGAGCGCCTGCGCGAGATCATCCGCACCGGCAAGGGCCAGAAGAAGACCCGTGCGCTGAAGCGCCTCAAGGTCGTCTCCGCGTTCCTGCAGACCACCAACAAGCCCAACGGCATGGTGCTGGACTGCGTCCCGGTCATCCCGCCGGACCTGCGTCCGATGGTGCAGCTGGACGGTGGCCGCTTCGCGACCTCCGACCTGAACGACCTGTACCGCCGTGTCATCAACCGCAACAACCGCCTGAAGCGCCTGCTCGACCTCGGTGCCCCCGAGATCATCGTGAACAACGAGAAGCGCATGCTCCAGGAGGCCGTCGACGCCCTGTTCGACAACGGCCGCCGCGGCCGTCCGGTCACCGGCCCGGGCAACCGCCCGCTGAAGTCCCTCAGCGACATGCTGAAGGGCAAGCAGGGTCGTTTCCGTCAGAACCTGCTCGGCAAGCGCGTCGACTACTCGGCCCGTTCGGTCATCGTCGTCGGCCCGCAGCTCAAGCTGCACCAGTGCGGTCTGCCGAAGGCCATGGCGCTGGAGCTCTTCAAGCCGTTCGTGATGAAGCGCCTGGTCGACCTGAACCACGCGCAGAACATCAAGTCGGCCAAGCGCATGGTCGAGCGGGCCCGCCCGGTCGTGTGGGACGTGCTCGAAGAGGTCATCGCCGAGCACCCCGTCCTGCTGAACCGTGCGCCCACCCTGCACCGCCTCGGCATCCAGGCCTTCGAGCCGCAGCTGGTCGAGGGCAAGGCCATCCAGATCCACCCGCTCGTCTGCACCGCGTTCAACGCGGACTTCGACGGTGACCAGATGGCCGTCCACCTGCCGCTCTCCGCGGAGGCGCAGGCCGAGGCCCGCATCCTGATGCTGTCCTCGAACAACATCCTGAAGCCGGCCGACGGTCGCCCCGTCACCATGCCGACCCAGGACATGGTGCTCGGTCTGTTCTTCCTGACCTCGGACCGCGACAACGTGAAGGGCGCCGGCCGCACCTTCTCGTCGACCGCCGAGGCGATCATGGCCTTCGACGCCCGCGACCTGGACGTCCAGGCCCCGATCGAGCTGCGCCTGCCGGCCGGCACCGTCCCGCCGCGCGGCTGGACCCCGCCGGTGGACGAGGACGGTCAGTCGACCTGGTTCGACGGCGAGCCGTTCCGTCTGACCACCACGCTGGGCCGCGCGCTCTTCAACGAGCTGCTGCCCGAGGACTACCCGTTCGTCGACTACGAGGTGGGCAAGAAGCAGCTCTCCGCGATCGTCAACGACCTGGCGGAGCGCTACCCCAAGGTCACCGTCGCGGCGACCCTGGACAACCTGAAGGCGGCCGGTTTCCACTGGTCGACCCGCTCGGGTGTCACCGTCTCGATCTCGGACGTCATCGTCCCGCCGAGCAAGCCCCAGATCCTGGAGGGCTTCGAGGCGAAGGCGGAGAAGGTCCAGAAGCAGTACGAGCGCGGTCTGATCACCAACGACGAGCGCAAGCAGGAGCTCGTCGGCATCTGGACCCAGGCGACCAACGAGGTCGCGGACGCCATGGCCGCGAACTTCCCGAAGACGAACCCCATCTTCATGATGGTCGACTCGGGTGCTCGTGGAAACATGATGCAGATGCGCCAGATCGCCGGTATGCGTGGTCTGGTGTCGAACGCCAAGAACGAGACCATCCCGCGACCCATCAAGGCGTCGTTCCGTGAGGGTCTCACCGTGCTGGAGTACTTCATCTCCACCCACGGTGCCCGTAAGGGTCTGGCCGACACCGCCCTCCGTACCGCCGACTCCGGTTACCTCACCCGTCGTCTGGTCGACGTCTCCCAGGACGTCATCATTCGCGAGGAGGACTGCGGCACCGAGCGCGGCCTGAAGCTGGCGATCGGCTCCGTTGGTGCGGACGGCGTGCTGCGCAAGGCCGACGACGTCGAGACCAGCGTGTACGCCCGCATGCTCGCCGAGGACATCACCGTCGACGGCAAGCTGCTGGCCACCGCCAACACCGACCTCGGTGACGTGCTGATCGACGAGCTGATCCGCCACGGCATCGCCGAGGTCAAGACCCGCTCGATCCTGACCTGTGAGTCGGCCGTCGGCACCTGCGCCATGTGCTACGGGCGCTCGCTGGCCACCGGCAAGCTGGTCGACATCGGTGAGGCGGTCGGCATCATCGCCGCCCAGTCCATCGGTGAGCCCGGTACCCAGCTGACCATGCGTACCTTCCACACCGGTGGTGTGGCCGGTGACGACATCACCCAGGGTCTGCCGCGTGTCGTCGAGCTCTTCGAGGCCCGTACCCCCAAGGGTGTGGCCCCGATCTCGGAGGCCACCGGCCGGGCGCGGATCGAGGACACCGAGAAGACCCGCAAGATCGTCATCACCCCGGACGACGGCAGCGACGAGATCGCCTACCCCGTCTCCAAGCGTGTGAAGCTGCTGGTCGGCGAGGGCGAGGCGGTCGAGGTCGGCCAGAAGCTGACCATGGGTGCCACCAACCCGCACGACGTTCTGCGCATCATGGGCCAGCGGGCCGTCCAGGTCCACCTGGTCGCCGAGGTCCAGAAGGTCTACAACTCGCAGGGTGTGTCGATCCACGACAAGCACATCGAGATCATCATCCGGCAGATGCTCCGCCGCGTGACGATCATCGAGTCGGGCGACGCCGAGCTGCTCCCGGGTGAGCTCGTCGAGCGCGGCCGCTTCGAGACCGAGAACCGTCGTGTGGTCTCCGAGGGCGGTCACCCCGCCTCCGGCCGTCCGCAGCTGATGGGTATCACCAAGGCCTCGCTGGCCACCGAGTCCTGGCTGTCGGCCGCCTCCTTCCAGGAGACGACCCGGGTCCTCACCGACGCGGCGATCCACGCCAAGTCGGACCCGCTGCTGGGCCTCAAGGAGAACGTCATCCTCGGTAAGCTCATCCCGGCCGGTACGGGTCTGCCCCGCTACCGCAACATCCGGGTCGAGCCGACCGAGGAGGCCAAGGCCGCGATGTACTCGGCCGTCGGCTACGACGACTACGACCTGTCGCCCTTCGGCGCCGGCTCCGGCCAGGCGGTCCCGCTGGACGACTACGACTACGGCCCGTACACCGGCTGAGTCCGAGTTCGGCTGTCAGGGCGGTCACCCCTCGCGGGGTGGCCGCCCTGCGGCGTTTCGCGCTGCGGCGTTTCCGCAGGTCACCCGGGTTTGGGAGGCCGGTTAGGTAATCCGGCTGAAGTCGCGTAGAGTCAGGTTTACCGACGCGGGGTGGAGCAGCTCGGTAGCTCGCTGGGCTCATAACCCAGAGGTCGCAGGTTCAAATCCTGTCCCCGCTACAAATCGAAGGGCCCGGAGGCATTCAGCCTCCGGGCCCTTCGGCGTTCCCGGGAACGGCCCTCCCTCGTGCGGGGGAGGGGGCGGAACCGCTCCGGTGGGGGAGGCGGGTGAGGGGGCGGTGGGGGAAGGCTGGTCGGCGGCGAGACGACGAGGCTTTCGAAGGGGGCCGGACATGAAGCGGATGCTGGGCGCGGTGGCGATCACGGGGGCGGTGCTGGTGGGGATGTCGGCCTGCCTGCCCGTCGGGGACGACCAGGAGCACCGGACGGTGGGCTACGGCGTCGCGGAGCCGGTCCGGGAGCTGGTGGTCGACGCGCACACCGGCGGGATCGTGGTGACCGGCGGTGGCGACGCGGTGCACGTGGTCGAGGAGCAGAACTACCGGGGCGACGCGCCGCGGACCACCCACGAGGTGAAGGACGGCGTGCTGCGGCTGACGTACGACTGTCGCGGCTGCGGCGTCGGGTACACCGTGCAGGTGCCGGCCGGGACGAAGGTGCGGGTGACCCAGGAGACCGGCGGGGTGCGGCTGGTCGGGCTGGCCGCCGAGGTGCAGGCCACGGTGGAGACCGGCGGGGTCGAGGCCACCGGGCTGACCTCGAAGGACGTCCGGCTGAGCACCGGGACCGGCGGGGTGCGGGTCGATTTCGCGGCCGCCCCCGAGAAGGTGGAGGCGAAGGCCTCGACCGGCGGGGTGCGGGTGGCGGTGCCGGCCGGGGAGGCGTACGCGGTGGACGCGCACGCCGGGGCCGGCGGGGTGGACGTCAGGATCCCCTCGCAGCCGGGTGCGGCGCGCAGCATCACGGCGCGGACCGAGACCGGCGGCGTGACGGTCAGTGCTCGCTGACCGGGCCGTTCCGGAGGCCCTGCCGGTAGGGCATGATCTTCTCCGCGGGGGCGGCGCCCCCGGCTACGGGGGAGGGGCGACAGTGGTGCGAGCGGCGCGCTGGCGGAGCTGGTCGGCCGGGCTGAGTCCGTACGTGCTGGACTCGCTGCTGGCCGTGGTGTCGGCCGGCATCTCGATCTGGGCGGTCTACAACGACGGCACGGCCTGGCCGTGGTGGGTCTACCTGGTGGCGGTGTCCACCGCGCTGCCGCTGCCCTGGCGGCGCCGGGCGCCGCTGGCCGCGCTGGCGGCGGGCAGCGTGGCCCTCGCCGCGCTGTCCGTGGTGGCTCACTCGGCGAACCCGCAGGTGCCGCTGGCCGGCGTGATCGGCATCTACACGGTCGCGGAACGGTGCTCGGACCGGGCGCGCTGGACGGTGCTGGCGGTGGTGGTGGTCGCCAACGTGATCGGCACCCACTCGCCGAACGGCATGCTGTTCAGCCTGCTCACCTCGGTCGGCTCGTTCGTCTTCGGCTCGCTGGTGCGCGCCCAGCGGCGGCTGGCCCGGGTGGAGGCCGAGCGGGCCCGCGAGGCCGGGGAGCGGGCGGCCAGCGAGGCGGGCCGCGCGGTGGCGGAGGAGCGGGCCCGGATCGCCCGGGAGATGCACGACATCCTGGCGCACGCCGTCTCGTTGATGATCATCCAGGCCGAGGCCGGTCCGCTGGTGGTGCACTCCAACCCGGACCGGGCGGTCCGCGCGTTCGACACCATCGCCGACGCGGGCCGCGACGCGATGGTCCAACTGCGGCGCGTCCTCGGGGTGTTGAAGGAGGAAGGGGCCGGTCCGGTGCTGGCCCCGCAGCCCCGGCTGGCCGAACTCGCCGACGTGGCCGAGCGGGTGCGCCGGGCCGGACTGGCGGTGGAGCTCGAACTGCCCGACGGGCCGGGCACGGTGCCCGCAGACCTGCAGGCCGCCGCGTACCGGATCGTGCAGGAGGCGCTGACCAACACGGTCAAGCACTCCGGCGCCGACCGGGCGGCCGTCCGGGTGCGGCGGGTCGGGGACGCCCTGGAGGTGGTGGTGTCCGACAACGGTCGCGGGCTGCCGGTGACCGCCGCCGGCCCGCCGAACGGCTGGTCCGGTGGTCGCGGGCTGGTCGGCATCCGGGAGCGGGCGGCGGCCTGCGGCGGGCGGGCCGAGGCCGGCCCCGGGCCGGAGGGCAGGGGATTCCTGGTGAGTGCCCGGCTCCCGTTGGGGGCGGCGGGCGTGGTCGAGAAGGTGGGCGAATGAAGCCGATCCGGGTGGTCGTCGCGGACGACCAGGAGCTGGTGCGGGCCGGGTTCGGGATGATCCTGGACGCGCAGCCCGACATCGAGGTGGTGGCCGAGGCCTGCGACGGCGCGGAGGCGATCGAGGCGGTCCGCACCCACGGTCCGGACGTCCTGCTGCTGGACGTCCGGATGCCGGTCATGGACGGGCTGGAGGCGGCCCGCCGGGTCTGCGCCGAGTTCCCGTCCACCAAGGTGATCATGCTGACCACCTTCGACGTGGACGACTACGTCTTCGACGCGCTGTACGCGGGCGCCAGCGGCTTCCTGCTCAAGGACGTCCGGCGGGACGACCTGGCCCACGGGGTGCGGATGGTGGCCTCCGGGGAGGCGCTGCTCGCGCCCTCGGTGACGAAGCGGCTGATCGGTGAGTTCGCCGCCCGCCGCCCGGGCGCGCCCGAGCGGGCGGTGCGGCCGCCGTCCAAGCTGTTGGAGCAACTCACCCTGCGCGAGCGGGAGACGCTGCGGCTGCTGGCGCGCGGGCTGTCCAACGCGGAGATCGCGGCCGAGCTGGTGGTCAGCGAGCACACCGTGAAGACGCACGTCAGCAATGTGCTGAGCAAGCTGGGGCTGCGGGACCGGGTGCACGCGGTGGTGTTCGCGTACGAGGCGGGGGCGGTGGTGGCGGGGGAGGCGTAGGGCCCGGCGGGCGGGGCCGCGGTCGGCCCTCCCCCGTGCGGGGGAGGCGGCGGGTTCGCCGGTGCGGGCGATCCGGGACGAGGGGTGCGGCGGACAGCATCGGTGGCGTCGGAACGGACCACCGCAGGGAGATCGTCGGATGAACGCCACTCGGAACGCCCGGAACACCCGCCTCACCACCTACGCCGTCGTCGGCGCCCCCGTGCTGATGGCCCTGTACGGGGGGATCCGGCTGGTGCCGGGCTCCCGGGAGCCCGGCCTCGGCTGGACGGCCGGCCACACCGCGATGTTCGCCGGGCTGCTGCTGTTCGCCCCGGTCCTGCTCGGCCTGCACGGGCTGCTCGCCCGGCGCGGCACGACGGCCGGGCGGCTGGTGGCCGGGGCCGCGCTGGGGACGGCGTTCGCGGGCCTGGCGGCCTCGCTGGTGCAGATCGGGATTGACCTGTACGTCGGCCTGGCGGCGGCGGACAAGGCCGAGCAGTCGCGGCTGTTCGACCGCGTCCAGGGTGCCCCGGGGGTGCTGCCGGCCGTCTACCAGGTCGGCCCGCTGCTGTTCTACGTCGGCCTGCTGGCGCTGCTGGTCGCCGCCTCGGTCGGCCCGGCCCGGACGCTGCGCTGGTGGAGCCCGGTGCTGATGCTGGTCGGCACCGCCGCCTCGGGGGTCGACCTGGCGCTGATCCCGCTGGCCGCCGCCTGCTACCTGGCGGCGCTGGCCCCGCTGGCCCGGCTCGGCGGTGCGGCCCGTCCGGCGCTGGCCTGACCGGGCGGCGGGGACGGACGGGCGGTGGGTACGGACGGGCGGCCGCTCCCGCAGGGGAGGAGCGGGCACCCGTCCGCCCCGGCGCGTCCGGCGGACCGGCTCGCTGCGCGACGGGAGTTGACGCCGCGCACCCGGATTTTCGGTGGCGGCCCGGTCGGCCCGCCCGTACCGTCCGGGGCATGAACACGAAGCGTCCCCTGATCGCCGTGCTCACCGGCGCGGGCATCTCGACCGACTCCGGCATCCCCGACTACCGCGGCCCGCAGGGACTCTGGCAGCGCGACCCGTCGGCCCAGGAGCTGGTCACCCTCGGCCCGTACCGCGCCGATCCCGAGGTGCGGCGGCGGGCCTGGCTGATGCGGCTGGAGACCGGCGCGCTGGCCGCCGAACCGAACGCCGGACACCGGGCGCTGGTCGACCTGGAGCGCTCCGGGCTGCCGCTGCGGGTGCTCACCCAGAACGTGGACGGGCTGCACCAGCGGGCCGGCCTGCCCGCCCGCAAGGTGCTCGAACTGCACGGCACCGCGCGGGAGGTGCAGTGCCTGCGCTGCCGGGTGACCGGCGACATGGCGGAGGCGTTGGCCCGGGTCGAGGCGGGGGAGCCGGACCCGGCCTGCCGCGCGTGCGGGGGGATCCTGAAGCCGCGCACGGTGATGTTCGGCGAGAACCTGGACCCGGAGGTGCTCGGGCAGGCCGACTCGATCGCCCGCGCCTGCGACCTGTTCATCGCGGTCGGTACCAGCCTGCAGGTGTTCCCGGTGGCGGCGTTGCCGTACAACGCGGTGCAGACCGGGGCGAGGCTGATCATCCTGAACGCCGAGCCGACGCCGTACGACGAGGCCGCCGACGAGGTGATTCGGGAGCCGATCTCCCGGGCCCTGCCGGAGCTGGTGCGGCGGCTGGTCGCCGAGAGGGCTTGAGCGCAGGGCTCCGAGCGGAAGGGTCCTGAAACGAAGGGCCTTAAAGCGGGTAAACCGCATGCGTACGATGATCCTTCTGGCTCCCCCTCACGGCCTGGAGTGATCGACCGATGACGACGACGGCGAAGTTCGACCCCTGGTCGGCGGCGTTCGTGGCCCACCCGTACGACGCGTACGCCGAACTGCGCGAGCACGCGCCGGTGACGTACTTCGAGCCGACCGGGCAGTGGCTCGTCTCGCGCCACGAGGACGTCAGCGCGCTCCTGCGGGACCGGCGGCTCGGCCGTACCTACACCCACCGCTTCAGCCACCAGGAGTTCGGCCGGCCCGAGCCCGATCCGGCGCACGAGCCCTTCCACACCCTCAACGACCACGGGCTGCTCGACCTGGAGGCCCCCGACCACACCCGGATCCGCCGGCTGGTCTCCAAGGCCTTCACCCCGCGCATGGTCGAGGGCCTGCGGCCGACCGTGCAGCGGCTCGCCGGCGAACTCGTCGACGACCTGCTCGCGGCCGGCGGCGGTGACCTGATCGCCACCGTCGCCGAGCCGCTGCCGGTCGCCGTGATCGCCGAGATGCTCGGCGTACCGGAGAGCGACCGCCACCTGCTGCGGCCCTGGTCCGCCGACATCACCGGCATGTTCGAGCTGAATCCGACCGAGGAGGCCGCCCGCCGGGCCGTCACCGCGAGCACCGAGTTCTCCGACTACCTGCGCGCCCTCATCCGCGAGCGCCGCACCGCCCCCGGCGGCGACCTGATCAGCGCGCTGATCCAGGCCCAGGAGGGCTCCGACGCGCTCAGCGAGCAGGAGATGATCTCCACCTGCGTGCTGCTGCTCAACGCCGGCCACGAGGCGACCGTCAACACCACCGGCAACGGCTGGTGGGCGCTGTTCCGCAACCCCGGTGAACTCGCCCGGCTGCGCGGCTCGGTCGACGAGCTGCTGCCCACCGCCGTCGAGGAACTGATGCGCTGGGACACCCCGCTGCAGATGTTCGAGCGGTGGGTCCTGGAGGACATCGAGCTGCGCGGCGTCACCATCCCGCGCGGCTCCGAGATCGCCCTCCTCTTCGGCTCCGCCAACCGCGACCCCGAGCGCTTCACCGACCCCGACCGCCTCGACCTCGCCCGCACCGACAACCCCCACATCACCTTCGGCGCCGGAATCCACTTCTGTCTCGGCGCCCCCCTTGCCAGACTGGAGCTCACCGAGTCCTACGGCACCCTCCTGCGCCGCGCGCCGGAGCTGCGGCTGACCCGCGAACCCGAGTGGAACCCGGGCTACGTGATCCGGGGACTCAAGGAACTGCTGGTCGAGGTCTAGAGCCGAGGTCTGGATTCGCCGGGGCCCACCACGGCGAGTCGGCCTGGCCGTCCGACTGGGTCGGCCGGATCGAGCACCGGGACGAACCGCTCGCCCTCGGCGCGCTCCGGGACTGAACCGGGGCCCGGGGAACCGGGGTGGGGGGTGGCGCGTCGAAGGGCCATGACGAAGCGGAGTGCTGGAGGGCGGCGAGGCCTGCGCCGGGTGGCGGGGGCGGTGCTGGCCGGTGGGGTGCTGGTGGCCGGGTGCGGCAGTACGGCGGCCGACGGGCCCGCGGTGGTGCGGGCCTCGGGGTCGGCGAGTCGGGTGCCGGTGGATCCGGCGCAGGTGGCGGCGGTCTCGGCCGCCACCAACGCCTTCGGGCTGGATCTGCTGCACGCGCTGGCCGCGGCGCCGGACGGGGCGGGGCGCAATGTCGTCCTCTCGCCGTCCGGCCTGGCCACCGTGCTCGCCATGGTGCTGCCCGGGGCCCGCGGAGCCACCGCCGAGGAGCTGTCCAAGGCCCTGCACGCCGACCTCACCCCGCAGCAGTACGCGGCGGCGGTGGGCGCGCTCGACCGTTCGGTCCCGGCCGGCGGCCAGCTCACCCTGCGGCAGACGGACGACCTGTGGACGCAGCAGGGCCTGGCCGTCGCCCCGGAATACCTGGACACGCTCGCCGCCGCCTTCGACACCGGCGTGCACCCCGTCGACTTCGCCAAGGACCCGCAGGGCTCCCGCAAGAGCATCAACGCGGCCGTGGAGAAGGCCACCGAGGGACGGATCAAGGACCTCTTCGGCGAGCGGCAGATCACCGCCGACACCCGGCTGGCGCTCACCGACGCGCTCTACCTGAAGGCGAAGTGGGCCTCCGGGTTCAAGCCGGCGAACACCTCCGACCGGCCGTTCCACCGGCTGGACGGCTCCACCCCGTCCGTCGCCGCGATGAGCCAGACCGGCGCCTTCCGGTACGCCGAGGGCTCCGGCGGCATCGTCGGCGAGCCCTGGCAGGCCGTCGAACTCCCTTACGCGGGAGGAAAGTTGGCGATGGACCTGATCGTCCCCGCGCAGGGCGGGTTCGCCGCCTTCAGCAAGGGCCTGGACCAGGCTCAGCTCGACCGGATCCTCGGCGGGCTCGGCGAGCGGACCGTCGACCTGACCCTCCCGCGCTTCCGCTTCGACACCGCCAACGACCTCGTCCCCGTGCTGCGTTCGCTCGGCGTGAGGGCGGCGTTCGACGGCGCCGACTTCGGAGGGATCACCAAGGAGCCGCTGGCGCTCGGCACGGTGGTGCAGAAGGCCACCGTCGAGGTGGACGAGGACGGTACGGTCGCGGCGGCCGGTAGCGGCGCGGGGCTCGCCGCGGCGGCGGCCCCGGCCGCGCCGGAGTCCGTCCAACTGCACATCGACCGGCCGTTCCTGTTCCTGATCCGGGACACCGACGGCGGACGGCCGCTCTTCCTCGGCCAGGTCACCGACCCGTCGGTCCAAGACCGACCGTCTCAGTAGCTACCAGGCCGGGTAGCGCCCGCCGAGCGCCGGGTGGAGCGGGTCGCGGCTGCCGAACAGCACCAGCAGGTCGTCCGCGACCCGGAGCAGTTCGGCCCTGCCCTCGACCGCTCCGGCCCACTCGGCGGGCAGCGCCGCGGCGCCGTACGCGGCGCCGACCAGGTTGCCGCAGACCGCGCCGGTGGAGTCGCTGTCCCCGGAGTGGTTCACCGACAGCAGCAGCGCGGTGCGGACCGGGTCGGGATCGAGGGTGGCCGCCAGCAGCGAGTACACCGCGATGGCCAGGCACTCCTCGGCGATCCAGCCGAGCCCGACCCGCTCCACGGCCTCCGCCGAGGGCTGCGACTCCTGGGCCACCCGGACTGCCCGGGCCAGCGCCTGCACCGTCTCCTTGGAGGACGGCAGCTCGCGGATCTGCTCCACGGTCTCGCCGACCGCCGCCCACGGCTCGGTCCCGTTCGCGAGCCGCTCGACCAGCGCCGCGAAGGCGCCCGCCGCGAGGTAGCCGGTCGGGTGCCCGTGGGTGAGCTGGGCGCACTGCACGGCCAGCCCGAAGGCCAGCTCGGCACCCAGCCGGGCCAGGCCGAACGGCGCCGAGCGCATCACCGTGCCGCAGCCCTTGGAGTGCGCGTTGATCGGCCCCGGCTGCCCGACCGGGGACGGCGACTCGAACACCGGGTGCTCGGACATCCCGCTCAGGCAGGCGTTGCCCGGCGCCCGCTGCGCGTACAGGAAGGGCTGCTGCAGCAGCCAGCCGTCGTACGGGCGGGGCTGCGGCGCGGTGTCCGGCGAGGGCTGGTACTGGGTCAGCAGCCAGCGGCGGTAGGCGCCGTGGACGGCCTCCGGCACCGAGCCGCCGCCGCCCGTCCAGCCGCGGACGAAGCCGCGGATCAGCCCCTCGGCGGTGAACAGAGTCATCTGGGTGTCGTCGGTGACCTCGGCCGGCCCGGGGCCGACCGGCAGCCCGGCCACGCCGTCCGGCCCGTAGCGCTGCTGGATCTGGTGCAGCTGCTGGAACTCCACCGGCCAGCCCAGCGCGTCGCCGACGGCCCCGCCGAGCAGCGCCCCGCGCACCCGGTCCCGGTATCCCGACTCGACCGCCGACTCCGTCACGTGGTCCCCCTTGGTTCGTGGCGGACTACGTTCTATCAGGTCCGGCTGAAAGCGTGGTGCCACGACGTGTCCGACGGTTCCCGCCGGGCGTGCGGCCCCGTGGGCACGCGCAGGACGTGCCCTAGCTGCGGATCTCCCCGGCGCGTCCGTGCAGGGCGGCGCGGTCGGCGGCGGCCCGGCCGGCCGCCCAGCCCACGCCGTCGCTCACCCGTACGCGCTGCGAGACCAGCTTCGGGAACAGCCGGCCGACCTCCTGGTCCACCGCCTCGGAGCGGGCGGCGAGCGCGGGCAGCAGCCGCCCGTCCGGGACCAGCTGCTCCTCGGTGCCGTCCTCGCGCAGGTGCCGGCCGGCCGCGGCGGCGCTGGTGGCCCGTTCGGTGGCGGCCGTCAGCCGCTCGCGGATCCGCGCCGCGTAGGCGACCAGGAAGGACTGCCGGAACGCCTTGCTGCGCGAATCCCGCCGCGAGCCGACCTTGTTGAGCGCGTGCGTCGCCTGCACCAGCAGCGAGGTGTAGAGCAGCTCGACGCCGTCCAGATCGCCGTCGAAGCCGACGACGGTGCAGAAGCCGAACTCCTTGGCCCACACCACCCGGCACCGGTTGGCCGCCGCGACGGCGTCCAGCAGCATCGTCTTGGGTCCCTCGTACGGGTTGTCCACGCCGATCCGCAGCGCGGCCGGGATGTCGCGGTCGGCGCCGGCGGCGGCCAGCAGCGCCTCGTCGATGCTGTGCTGGGCCATCAGCTGCTGGGCCTTGGCGGTGAGCGCCTCGGCCTCCTCCGGGTACTCGGTGGACTCGGCCTTCGCCAGCAGCGCCCGGATCCGGGACAGCATCCGGGGCTCGCCGGGCACCGGACCGGGCCGGTGCGTCCGCGCCGGGGCCTGGCCCGGGGCGGGGCCGACCGGGGCGATCGGCGGCAGCCGGCCCCAGGTCCGCAGGAGTTCCAGGGCGGTGGTGGCGAGCGCGAAGCGGTCCAGCCGGTGCCGGTCGGCGAAGGCGCCGAGGTACTGCTCGTCGCCGGGCCACCACACCTCGGCCTCCAGCTCGCGCAGCTGCTCCTGCCAGCGCCGGTCGAGGGCGGCCGCGGAGTGCCGGCGGTTCTCGGCCGCGATCAGGTCCGCCGCGAGGGCCAGGTGGACGGGCTTCAGCTCGCGCCGGACCACTCGGGCCAGGTCGGCCGGGCGCCACCCGGCGGACCAGCAGCGGCCGACGGCGGTGTCCGCGTACCCGAGCAGCGCCCGGCTGACCGCGGGCCACTGCCCGGCCGAGGCGGCGAGCAGCGATGCTCCGGTGTCCAGGGCGAGGTCCAGCGCTTCGTCCGAGGCCGTCAGCACCGACCGCACCGCCTGCTCCAGCAGCGGGCCGGCGCCCCCGTCCCCGTCCTGCTGTGCGCGCTTGCCCACGGTGTGTCCCTGCTCTCCTCGACGGTCCGGCCCTTCCGCCCATGATGCCGGAGCGCCCGGCCCCTTCGACGGGACCGGGCGCTCGGGACGGGCCCGGGGGCTCAGCGCTCGACGGCCTTGGCCAGGATCTCCGGGGCGCGCTCCAGCAGCCTCCGGGCCGCGAAGCGGACGCCGAGGGCGGCGATCAGGGCGCCGTAGAGCGGGCCGAGCAGCAGGATCGGCCAGCTCGGGCTGCCGGAGTACAGCGTCCAGCCGAGGTAGCCGCTCACCGGCAGGGAGAGCAACGCCACACCGAGCAGCGAGCCGAACTGGTTGACCAGCAGCAGCCCACCCTGCCCGGGGGCGGCGTTGCGCATCGGGTTGTTGTCGGCCGGCATGGTGTACGGCGCGAGCACGCTGAGCGTCGAGCCGAGGGCGACGCCGCAGCCGAGCAGGGCGAGCGCGAGGCCGAGTGCGGCGGGCAGCTCGGACCAGCCGTCGGTGACGACGGCCAGGACGAACCCGAGCACCACCGTCACCGGGAGGGCGTACGACAGCACCGCGTAGGCCCGGCCGCGCAGTTCGTCCCGGGCGTCGGCCGGGGTGACCAGGGTGGCGGCGACCATCCAGAACGCCGAGCCGTCCATGCCGAACAGGTTGAGCATCTGCAGTCCGAGGAACATCCCGGTCATCGCCAGCAGGTAGACGCTTGACCAGCCCTGGACCACCGACAGCACGCAGATCACCAGCGTCATGCCGATGCTGGTGAACACCGCGGCCTTGGCCCGCGGCTCGCGCCAGGCGTACCGCAGGTGGCGCTGCATCACCGCGCCGGCCCGGCCCTCGGGCAGGAAGCTCCAGCCGCGCGAGCTCTGCACCCCGCGGGCCACCTCCAGGGTGGAGGAGTCGGCGGTGACCATCAGTTCCTGCAGGCTGCCGCGCCACCAGCGCAGCAGCAGCACGAGCAGCGCGCCGGCCGCGGCGAGCTGGAGCAGCGCCAGTCCGTACCGGCCCTCGCCGGCGGTGCGGGCCGCGTCCGCCGCGCTGACCGGCGGGAGCCAGCGCAGCACGGAGGCGATCGGCTTCAGCGGGCTGAGGTCGAGGGTGTCGCCGGGCCGCCCGAAGATGCTCTGCGAACCGATGTTGGCGGCCTGGGCGAGCAGCGCGAACAGCAGGCCGCCGAAGATCGCGAAGTCCTTGCCGCGCCGGCTGGAGAGCATCCGGGCGTTGCCGGCGGCGACCGCCCGGGAGAGCGTGACCAGGCAGAGCACGGCCAGCGGGACGCCGACCAGGGCGGCCGCGGCGGCGGCGCCGCCGTTCGCGCCGGACAGCGCCGCGCCGGTCACCAGCACCAGGCTGACCAGCGGGCCGGGCCCGATCAGCGCGGCCAGCAGCGAGCCGCGCAGCAGCGGGCCGGGCTGCAGCGGGAGCATGGTGAGCCGGGTCGGGTCGGCGCTCTCGTCGCTGGAGAAGAGGAACAGCGGCAGCGCGGCCCAGCCGAGGGTGAGCACGCCGAGCAGCATCACCCCGGCGTCCCCGGAACCGGCGAAGCGCCCGTTCATCATGGCGAGGGCGAAGGCGATGCCGGCCGCGAAGGCCAGGCCGACGACGCCGCCGATGACGTACACGGCGGTCCGGCCGGGGCTGCGGCGCAGGCCGTTGCGCAGCAGCCGCAGCTTGAGCGCCACCAGGGCGCGGACCACCGTCCGCCCGTCCGGCACCGGGGTACGGGCGGCTGCGGCGGCGCCGCTCACTGCCCGCCCCCGAGCTGCCCGCTGCCGAGCTGCCCGCTGGTGGCCTGCCCGCCGCCGAGCCAGCCGAGCGCCTGGCCGTCGTCCTCGCGGACGCCGATCAGGCCGAGGAAGGCCTCGTGCAGGCTGCGCCCGTCGCGCACGGCGTCCAGCGGGCCGTGGGCGATCACCCGGCCGGCGTTGACCACGGCGACCCAGTCGCAGAGCTGCTCGACCAGCTCCATGACGTGGCTGGAGAAGACCACCGTGGATCCGGCCGCCGCGTACCGCTTGAGCACGCCGCGGATGGTCTGCGCCGAGACCGGGTCGACGCCCTCGAAGGGTTCGTCGAGGAACAGCACGTCGGGGTTGTGCAGCAGCGCGGCGGCCAGACCGATCTTCTTGCGCATGCCGGTGGAGTAGTCGGCGACCAGCTTGTCGGCGTCGCGGGCGAGGTCCAGGACGGCCAGCAGCTCCTCGGCGCGCCGGTCCACCTCGGTGCCGGGCAGGCCGCGCAGCCGCCCGTTGTACTGCAGCAGTTCGCGGCCGCTGAGCCGCTCGAACATCCGCAGCCCCTCGGGCAGGATGCCGATCCGGGCCTTGACCGCGACCGGGTCGGCCCAGACGTCGCCGCCGTGGATGAGGACGGTGCCCTGGTCGGGCCGGAGCAGGCCGGTGACCATGGACAGCGTGGTGGTCTTGCCGGCGCCGTTCGGGCCGACCAGGCCGATGAAGGCGCCGGCCGGCAGCTCCAGGCTGAGTCCGGCAACGGCGGGTTGGCCGCCGAAGTGCTTCCACAACCCCTGGATGCTGACGGCGGAGGGGGGAACGGATCCGGATCGGTCGGACGGCGGCGGCGCTGACGCCTGCATGGCGGCCTTCTCTACTCGCTGGCGGGTGGGGTTCCTCAGGACCAGCCTGTCATTGCCCCGACAGGCTGTCGTCCGAGTTGAGGATCCCCTGAGCGAATGGGCCGAACGGGTGAGGCGCGCCGTCAGGGCGGCGTGTTCCGGCGGGTGTCGGGCTGAAATTGGCACCTACTCAGCTGCGCCGTTCGTCCTGCACTATGAGGAACAGCGAGGGGTGCGGGGCCGCGTCGGGTGCCGGGAGGTGGCGGATGGCCGTTCAACCGTGGGGCGCGTCGGGCCCCGGCGACCCGGACCGGCGTCCGGACGGCGGCCGGCCGCCCGCACCCGCCCCGCAGGCCGGGTTCCCCGCCGGGATGCGTGCCGGGCACGCGGACCGGGACCGGACGATCGACGTGCTGAAGGCCGCGTTCGCCGAGGGCCGGCTCTCCACCGAGGAGTACGAGCAGCGCCACGAGGAGGCGGCCGCCGCGCAGACCTACGGCCAGCTGGCCGGCCTGGTGGCCGATCTGCCCGTCGGCCCGATGCCCGCGCCGATGGCCTTCGCCGCCCCGCCCGTTCCGGCGACCTTCCTCCCGCCGCCTCCGTCGCCGGCCCGCTCGGTCAACGTGCTGGCGGTCACCTCGCTGGTGTTCGGCCTGACCGGCTTCTCGCTCCCGGCGGTGGTGGTCGGGCACGTCGCGAAGGCCCAGCCGAGCCGCCGCGACCGGGACGGCGACTGGATGGCCACCCTCGGCCTGGTCTTCGGCTACGTCGGCTGCGCGCTCTGGACGCTCGTGCTCCTGGTCCTGCTCCGCGTACCGGTCTGACCGGGCCGCTTCGCGGGGGCCGGCTCGGGCACCACGGGTGCGGGCCGCCTCCGGTGGCGGCGGGCGACGGCCTGTGGTAGAGCGGGTGAAGGGCGGTCCGACACCGGGTGGTCGCGTCCGGGACACTCCCGGGACATCCGGCCGAAGGTCGCGACCTGCGGCGTTGCATTTGTTTTGACCGAGCCCCATGCGCTAGGTACGCTCTGACCTTGTGCCTGGGGTGTCCCCGGGTCCTTGTGCGTGCATGCACACCGGTCGCCGCGCCGAGCCGGAGCGCCTTCCAGCGCCCCGCGCGTTGAGCGCCGTCGCTGTACATCAGCTCATGGGATTCCGTGTCGGAATACGCCCAACACACCCGACCGCGTGGGTCGACCACGGGGCCGTGTGTGAGGGATCACCGCAGGTTAGTTCCACCAAGCCTTGGCACACAGAAAACGGAGAAACGGTGCCTACGATCCAGCAGCTGGTCCGAAAGGGCCGGCAGGACAAGGTCGAGAAGAACAAGACTCCCGCGCTGAAGGGTTCCCCGCAGCGCCGTGGGGTCTGCACGCGTGTGTACACGACCACCCCGAAGAAGCCGAACTCGGCTCTCCGCAAGGTCGCCCGTGTGCGCCTCACCAGCGGGATCGAGGTCACCGCTTACATCCCGGGCGAGGGCCACAACCTGCAGGAGCACTCCATCGTGCTGGTGCGCGGTGGTCGTGTGAAGGACCTTCCTGGTGTCCGCTACAAGATCATCCGCGGCTCGCTTGACACCCAGGGTGTCAAGAACCGCAAGCAGGCTCGCAGCCGCTACGGCGCCAAGAAGGAGAAGTAAGAATGCCTCGTAAGGGCCCCGCCCCGAAGCGCCCGGTCATCATCGACCCGGTTTACGGCTCCCCGGTCGTCACCCAGCTGGTCAACAAGATCCTGCTGCACGGCAAGCGCTCCACCGCCGAGCGGATCGTCTACGGCGCCCTCGAGGGCGTCCGTGAGAAGACCGGCTCGGACCCGGTCGTCACGCTGAAGCGCGCGCTGGAGAACGTCAAGCCGGCCCTCGAGGTCAAGTCCCGCCGTGTCGGTGGCGCGACCTACCAGGTTCCGGTCGAGGTCCGTCCGGGCCGCGCCAGCACCCTGGCGCTGCGCTGGATGGTCGGTTACTCCCGCGCCCGTCGCGAGAAGACCATGACCGAGCGCCTGATGAACGAGATCCTCGACGCCAGCAACGGCCTGGGCGCTTCCGTGAAGCGTCGCGAGGACACCCACAAGATGGCCGAGTCCAACAAGGCCTTCGCGCACTACCGCTGGTAGTCCGAACCCCGTCACTAGACAGAGAGAGAACGAGCCACCATGGCTGCAACCTCCCTTGACCTCGCCAGGGTCCGCAACATCGGGATCATGGCGCACATCGACGCGGGCAAGACCACCACCACCGAGCGGATCCTGTTCTACACCGGCGTCTCGTACAAGATCGGTGAGGTCCACGATGGCGCTGCCACCATGGACTGGATGGAGCAGGAGCAGGAGCGCGGCATCACGATCACGTCGGCCGCGACGACCTGTCACTGGACGGTCGACGGCGTCGACAACACCATCAACATCATCGACACCCCGGGTCACGTCGACTTCACCGTCGAGGTGGAGCGTTCGCTGCGCGTCCTCGACGGTGCCGTGACGGTGTTCGACGGTGTCGCCGGTGTCGAGCCCCAGTCCGAGACCGTGTGGCGGCAGGCTGACCGCTACGGCGTCCCGCGCATCTGCTTCATCAACAAGCTGGACCGCACGGGCGCGAACTTCTTCTTCTGCGTCAAGACCATCGTGGACCGCCTCGGCGCGACCCCGCTGGTCATGCAGCTCCCGATCGGTGCCGAGGCGGACTTCAAGGGCGTTGTCGACCTTGTCCGCATGAAGGCGCTGGTCTGGTCCGCCGAGGCCGCCAAGGGCGAGATGTACGACGTCGTCGACATCCCGGCCGAGCTGGTGGAGCAGGCGAACGAGTACCGCGAGGCGCTCCTGGACGAGGTGTCGAACGTCAGCGATGACGTGATGATGCTCGCCATGGAGGGCGAAGAGGTCCCCGAGGAGCTGCTGTACGAGGCGATCCGCAAGGGCACCCTGGAGTCGGCCTTCACGCCGATCTTCTGCGGTACCGCGTTCAAGAACAAGGGCGTTCAGCCCCTGCTCGACGCGGTCGTCAAGTACCTGCCGTCGCCGCTGGACATCGAGTCGGTCGAGGGCACCAAGCCCAACGACCCGGAGACCAAGATCTCCCGCAAGGCCTCGGACGACGAGCCGCTCGCCGCGCTGGCGTTCAAGATCATGTCCGACCCGCACCTGGGCAAGCTCACCTTCGTCCGGATCTACTCCGGTCGCCTGGAGTCCGGCACCTCGGTGCTGAACGCCGTGAAGGGCAAGAAGGAGCGCATCGGCAAGATCTACCGCATGCACGCGAACAAGCGTGAGGAGATCGAGTCGGTGGGCGCCGGCGACATCGTCGCCGTCATGGGCCTGAAGCAGACCACCACCGGTGAGACGCTGTCCGACGAGAAGAACCCGGTCATCCTGGAGTCCATGGACTTCCCGGCCCCGGTCATCCGCGTCGCGATCGAGCCCAAGTCCAAGGGTGACCAGGAGAAGCTGGGTGTCGCCATCCAGCGTCTCGCGGAGGAGGACCCCTCCTTCCAGGTCAACACGGACGAGGAGACCGGCCAGACCATCATCGCGGGTATGGGCGAGCTGCACCTCGAGGTGCTGGTCGACCGTATGAAGCGTGAGTTCAAGGTCGAGGCCAACGTCGGCAAGCCGCAGGTCGCGTACCGCGAGACGATCCGTCAGGCCGTCGAGCGCATCGACTACACCCACAAGAAGCAGACCGGTGGTTCCGGTCAGTTCGCCAAGGTGCAGATCGCGATCGAGCCGCTCGAGCAGGCCGAGGGCTACGAGTTCCTCAACCTGGTCACCGGTGGCCGCGTGCCGCGGGAGTACATCCCGTCGGTCGACGCCGGCTGCCAGGAGGCCATGGAGTTCGGCGTGCTCGCCGGCTACCCGCTGCAGGGTGTCCGCGTGAAGCTGCTCGACGGTCAGTCGCACGACGTCGACTCCTCCGAGCTCGCGTTCAAGATCGCCGGTTCGATGGCCTTCAAGGAAGGCGCGAGGAAGGCCAAGCCGGTTCTTCTCGAGCCGATGATGGCCGTCGAGGTCACCACGCCCGAGGACTACATGGGCGACGTGATCGGCGACATCAACTCTCGCCGTGGCCAGATCCGGTCCATGGACGAGCGTCACGGTGCCCGCGTCGTCACGGCGCTGGTGCCGCTCTCCGAGATGTTCGGCTACGTCGGTGATCTGCGCAGCAAGACCTCTGGTCGCGCGAGCTACTCGATGCAGTTCGACTCGTACGCCGAGGTTCCGAAGGCCGTGGCGGAGGAGATCATCGCCAAGGCCAAGGGCGAGTAAGGACCGGCATCAGCCGGCTCCCTACGAGGCCGCAGGACATCCCGACATTCGGGACGATTGCGAACCCTTAGGCTATTAGGAGGCGTCCCGGGAGAATCCGGTCGGGTTCTCCCGGGGGCCTCCGGCCCCCACCCCGCGGGACGGTGCGAGGTGCTTCGGCACCCCGGGCCCAATCCCGATCAAAGACCAACTGACGTCAGCACGGCGTACAGAACTGTCCTCAGGAGGACTGCAGTGGCGAAGGCGAAGTTCGAGCGGACGAAGCCCCACGTCAACATCGGCACCATCGGTCACATTGACCACGGTAAGACGACCCTTACCGCGGCCATCACCAAGGTGCTGCACGACGCGTACCCGGAGATCAACCCCTTCACGCCGTTCGACCAGATCGACAAGGCGCCGGAGGAGCGGCAGCGCGGTATCACCATCTCGATCGCGCACGTCGAGTACCAGACCGAGGCGCGTCACTACGCCCACGTCGACTGCCCGGGTCACGCGGACTACATCAAGAACATGATCACCGGTGCGGCCCAGATGGACGGTGCGATCCTCGTCGTCGCCGCCACCGACGGCCCGATGCCGCAGACCAAGGAGCACGTCCTCCTGGCCCGCCAGGTCGGCGTCCCCTACATCGTCGTCGCCCTGAACAAGGCCGACATGGTGGACGACGAGGAGATCCTGGAGCTCGTCGAGCTCGAGGTCCGCGAGCTCCTCTCGGAGTACGAGTTCCCGGGCGACGACCTGCCGGTCGTCCGCGTCTCCGCGCTGAAGGCGCTGGAGGGCGACAAGGAG
The DNA here is from genome assembly GCF_044744365.1 of Kitasatospora sp. NPDC087314. Lineage (NCBI taxonomy): Bacteria > Bacillati > Actinomycetota > Actinomycetes > Kitasatosporales > Streptomycetaceae > Kitasatospora > Kitasatospora sp. NPDC087314. The sequence continues at coordinate 205,465 of NZ_JBIUYE010000012.1, read as the reverse complement.
TGGGGCGAGAAGCTCCTCGGCCTGATGCACCAGGTCGACGAGGCCATCCCGACCCCGGCCCGCGCCGTGGACCAGCCGTTCCTGATGCCGATCGAGGACGTCTTCACGATCACCGGTCGTGGCACCGTCGTCACCGGTCGTATCGAGCGTGGCATCCTCAAGGTCAACGAGACTGTCGACATCATCGGCATCAAGGAGACCAAGACCACCACCACGGTCACCGGCATCGAGATGTTCCGCAAGCTGCTCGACGAGGGCCAGGCCGGTGAGAACGTCGGTCTGCTGCTCCGTGGCATCAAGCGCGAGGACGTCGAGCGCGGCCAGGTCATCATCAAGCCGGGTTCGGTCACGCCGCACACCGACTTCGAGGCCCAGGCCTACATCCTGTCGAAGGACGAGGGTGGTCGTCACACCCCGTTCTTCAACAACTACCGCCCGCAGTTCTACTTCCGCACCACGGACGTGACCGGCGTCGTGACCCTCCCCGAGGGCACCGAGATGGTCATGCCGGGCGACAACACCGGCATGACGGTCGCGCTGATCCAGCCGATCGCCATGGAGGAGGGCCTGAAGTTCGCCATCCGTGAGGGTGGTCGTACCGTCGGCGCCGGCCAGGTCACCAAGATCATCAAGTAATTGATGCTCTGACACTTGACCTCTGGTCAGGGAGGGCTTGGTGGAGATCCCAGGATCTCCACCAAGCCCTCTGTCTTTGTGCGAAAAAGGATCAACTAGGATCGCGGCATATCGCCGGACTGAATCCGGGCGCAAGGGTGCCCGTGACAGGGGATGGGGTTTCTGGGTCTCGATGGAAAGACTCCGCACCATGGTGGCCGCGCGTACCTCGTCCGGCGAGACCGCGCCGGACGACACCCCCGGGCCCGTACGTTCTTCCGCCGGTAAGCCGGCCCGCAGCCTGCCGGTGCTCGGCGCTGCCGTACTGGCGTCCTGGCTGGTGCCGGCCGCGCTGATCTCGACCGGCCTCGGGATCGTGCTCCTGCCGCTGCTGGTCCTGGCGGTCGGCTCGGTGATCAAGGTCGGCGGTGTGCTGCTGGACCGCCTGGTGGCGGCCGCCCTGATCGTCGCCGGCAGTGTGGTCGTCCTCGGCCTCCTGTTCTCGGTCTGGCCCTGGGGGATCGACCCGATACCCACCTCCGGCGTGCTGTTCTCCGGCGTGGCGCTGATCGGCTGGCTGAGCCGCCGTGCGCCGAGGCTGCCGCTGCGCTTCCGGCCGTCCGACCTGATGGTGCTCGGCACCGGTGCCGTGCTCTGGCACTACCTGCACAAGCCGCTGGTCGGCAAGGGGCCGGGCTGGCGGATGGAGTTCCTGTCCACCGCCGAGGACCGGCTGAACCACTTCTCCTACTTCGTCGGCATCGAGCACGTCGGCGGCTACAACTTCCTGCACCAGGAGGCCGCGAAGGCCTACATGATGGGGCCGTCCGAGGCGGTCTACCCGCAGGGCTCCCACTTCCTGCTCGCCTGGGTGGACTCGCTGGTCCGATCCAGCACGGACCTGGGCACGCCGCTCGACGCGATGAACCGCTACCTGCTCTACATCCTGGCCGCGTACGCGCTGCTGGGCGTGGCGCTGGTCTGGGGCGCCCGCTGGATCGGCGGACCGAGGCTGCGCGGTTGGCGCACCGCCGCGGTCTGCGGGACGGTTGCCGCGCTGGTGCTCGGCAGCAACTACGCCGACCTCGTCCCGCACGGCTTCGACTCGACGATCATCGGCCTGCTGATGGTCGCCCTGCTGAGCGCCTTCCTGATCCGGCCGGCCATGCGGACGCCGGAGTTCATCGTGCTCGCCGCGCTCGGCCTGATCACCGTCACCTACGTCTACAACCTCTTCGGTGCGGTCGCCGGCGTGGCGCTGGTGGCCGCCCTGGCCGTCCACCGCCGCCGGTTCCGGCTCCGCCGCTGGCCGCTCTACGCGTTGATCGCCGTGGTCACCCTCGGCCTGGCCGGGCTGCCCAGCGTGATCTCCGTGCTCTCCCAGCTCGACGTCGCCGGTGCCTCCAACCTGGGCGGCCCGAGCGTCGCGGCGGACCGAACGGTCCTGATCGGAGGCCTGCTGCTGGCCGTCCTCGCCGCCGCCGCGCCGGCCAACCGCCGGACCGGCACCGGCCGGGCGCAGCTCGCCCTGGTGCTCGGCGCCGGGGCGGTGATCTGCGGCTTCGCCGCGTACCAGATGCACAGCATCGGCCACGTCTCGTACTACTTCGAGAAGCTGGCCGGCACCGGGGTGGTGATCGCGCTGATCTCGCTCGGCGCGGTCGGCCCGCTGTTGAAGACCGGCCCGAAGACCACGACCACCGTGCTGCGGCGCCGGGCGGGCGACGCCGTCCTGTCGGTGCTCTCGGTGGCGACCGCGCTCAGCCTGTTCGCCGGCGTCCAGTGGGGCATGGAGTCCTTCAAGTCGGTGCCCTCGGCCTGGCACGACAACCGGCTGATGGCGTGGAGCCGCGGCGAGTCGTGGAGCGACATCGGCCCGCGCAACGGTGAGAGCGTGCTCGGCGACCTCGCCGACGTCTCCGGCCCGGTGATGGTGCTCTACTCCAATGACGACTACAAGAACCTCAAGTCCACCTGGCTCGCATCGCTGCTGCGCAACCGCGGCGGCGACATCCTGCCGTTGTACGAGGCGCACTGGGTGAACATCGGTGCCGCCGAGCGGCCGGAGCCGGAGTACCAGGCGGCCATGGAGCATGTCCGCAAGGGCGCGCGGCAGCTGGGTGAGCCGATGACCGTGGTGGTGGCCGACCCGGCCACCGGCGAACGGATGCGCAAGGACCTCGTCGGCTTCCAGCCGGAGATCACCGTGGTGGTCAGGCCGGGCAGCGCCTGGGGTCACCCCTGGGACCGGAGCTTCCCCGGGACCTGATCCACCGGCCCGGGAGTACCGGGCCGCCGTCCGTACGACGCGGGGCGCCGTCCTACCAAGGCGGCGCCCCGTCGGCGCTCCGGTAGGGGAGTTCTCCGCTCTCATCCAGGGCACAGCGAGTCTCATCAGGGGCTCACCACCGGCTGCTATTGTCGGCGGCAATCCAGCCCCACCAGCGGAAAGCGGGACCAACTCATGTCGACAGCGCCACAGTTGTCGGTGGTCATGCCGATCTACAACGAGCAGGAGGCGCTTCCGCTGACCGTCGAGCGGCTGCGGCCGATCCTCGACGAGCTCGGGATCGACTACGAGGTGGTCGGCGTCGACGACGGGAGTACCGACGCCACCCCGGTCCTGATGCAGAAGATCCGGCAGGACTGGCCCGAGTTCCGGATCATCCGCTTCGCCCGCAACTCCGGCCACCAGGCCGCGCTCAAGGCCGGCCTGGACCGGGCGTTCGGCGACTACGTGGTGAGCATCGACGCGGACCTGCAGGACCCGCCGGAGAAGATCCCGGAGATGCTCTCGCTCGCCCGCGAGCAGAACCTCGACATCGTCTACGGCGTGCGCGGCGACCGCGGTACGGACAGCTTCTTCAAGCGGCGGACGGCCGGCGCCTACTACGGGCTGATGCGCAGGCTGGTCGGCAAGCGGATGCCCAGCCAGGCAGGCGACTACCGCCTGCTCAGCCGCCCCGCGGTGGACGCGCTCAAGGCGCTGCCCGAGCACCAGCCGGTCTACCGGCTGCTGGTGCCGTGGCTGGGCTTCCCCAGCGGCGAGGTGGTCTACGTCCGCGAGGAGCGGGTGGCCGGAGCCACGCACTACCCGCTGGGCAAGATGGTCCGGCTGGCGCTGGACAGCGTCACCAACTTCTCCGCCGCCCCGCTGCGGCTGGCGACCTGGCTCGGGCTGTTCAGTTTCCTGGTCTGCCTCGGCCTCGTGGCCTACACCGCGATCGAACACGTGCTCGGCAACACCGTTCCCGGGTGGTCGTCGTTGTTCATCGGAATGCTGTTCATCGGCGCCGTCCAGCTGATCTGTGTGGGCCTGCTCGGCGAGTACGTCGGCCGGATCTACTCGGCGGTCCAGGCCAGGCCCGCCTACTTCATCGGCTACGACTCGGCCGAGGAACGGGCCAGGACCGGAGCGGAGAAGTTCACCGACTGCGTCCGCTAGCGCGCCGGGGGCGGCCCGGTACTCGCGAGGAGGCACGACGGTGGACGGGTCCGAGACGGCTGATCTGGGCAGCGGCACCGAGGTGTCGGCCGGTGGCGGATCCGATTCCTCGGCGCCGACCCGGGCCGGGCGCCCGGCACTGCGCCTGCTGCCGCCGCTGGTGGCGTGCCTCGCGGTGGTCGCCGTGCTGCTCGTCTCCGACACGCCCCCCGCGGACGTCGCCCGCTACGCGTTCTACGCGCTCTGGGCCGTTCTGCTTCCGGGCACCCTGGTGTTCCGAGCCCTGCGCCGTCACCCGCACACCCTGATCGAGGACCTCGTGCTGGGGGCCGTCACCGGGCTGGTGCTCGAACTCGCCGCGTGGGCCGTGCTCGTCCGGCTCGGTCTGCAGTCGGCCGCCGCGCTCTGGCCGCTCGCCGTGGCCGTTCCGTTCGCCGCGGTGCCCGCGCTGCGCCGGCACTGGCGCCCGCGAGGGTACGTGCGGCTCCCGCTGAGCTGGTCCTGGGCGGTGGCCGGCCTGGTCGTGATGACCGCCGGCTACTACTACGAGGTCTTCCTGGCCCGCTTCCCGATCCTGCCGACGGGGGAGCGGGGACGGATCTACGGTGATCTCCCCTACCTGATCTCGCTCGCAGGGAACGCCAAGCACCAGATGCCGCTGACCTTTCCGCAGGCGGCCGGCGAACCGCTGCACTACCACTGGTTCACCTTCGCGCACATGGCGATGTCGAGCCTGGTCGGCGGCATCGACCTGCCGGTGGTCGCGATGCGTCTGATGGTGCCCGCGCTGAGTGCGCTCACGGCACTGGCCGTCGTGGTGGCCGGGCACCGCCTGACCGGTCGGCTCTGGGCCGGACCCGTCGCGGTCGTCCTGCTCATGGCAGTGGGCGAGTTCACCGCGACGTACCCCAACAACGTGGAGTCCTGGGCCTTCGGCGCCCCGGTCGTGCGGCTGATGTCCTGGGCCAGCCTCTCGCTGACGTACAGCCAGCCGTTGCTGATCGCCCTGGCCGTCGTGGTCGGGGACGTGCTACGCGGCCGCGGCGGAGGGCCCGGCCGGGGCGGGGTGCCGCCGTTCGGGCGTGGCGTCTTCGTCCTGACGGCGCTCTTCGCGCTGGCCTCCAGCGCCGCCAAGGCCAGCTCCCTGCCGGTCACCCTGGGCGGCCTGGCGGCGGCCGGGCCGGCGCTGCTGGTCGCGACCCGGCGGATCCCCTGGCGGGTGGTGGCGCTCGGCGGGATCCTGCTGGGGGCCCAACTGTTCGCCACCGCGCTGGTCTTCGACTTCGCGAGCTACGGGCTGGAGATCGTCCCGTTCGGGAACGTGCGGCAGTACTGGGCCGACCCACAGGGGCTGCGGTCGGCCCCGGTCCAGGCGGTGGCCGTGCTGGCGACCATGGCCGCGTTCCTGCTCAACCACCAGCTGCGGCTGCTCGGCGCGCTGCCGCTGCTCTGGAGCCGGCGGCTGCGGCTCGACGCGGTGCAGTGGTTCCTGCTCGGCGCCGCGCTGGCCGGGCCCGTCGCGTACCTGCTGGTCGCCGGGTTCAACGCGAGCTACTTCACCATCGCGTCGGCCCCGTACGCCGCACTGATCTCCGCCTGGGGCTGGTGCGAACTGGCCGAGCGGGCGTTGCTGCCACGCCGGGCCGGAGCGGCCCTCGCGGTCGGCGTGGTCGCGGTGGCCGCCGCACTCACCTGGCTGACCTACCGGTACGCGGAGCGGTGGGCCGACGCCGCGGTGCGGGCACTGGCCCGGGGTGCGCAGGGCCGCTCGTACGTGCCGTTGGCCGCGCTGCTGGCGGCCGGACTCGTCGTCGCGGTCCTGGCGGTGCTGGGCGCGCTGCTCTGGCGGGGCGCCGGCCGGGCCGTGCCGCCACTGCGCGGCCGGGGCGGGATCGTGCTGGTCACCGGCCTGTTCGCGGTGGCGCTGCCGGGCCTGCCGCTGGACGTCCTGCAGGCCCGGCAGTACACCTGGGACGGCACCTGGGTGCTGTCCGGCCGCCAGGTCGAGGCGGCTCGCTGGATCCGGGCCCACAGCCGCCCCACGGACGTGCTCGCCACCAACAGCCACTGCTGGCAGTACGACGCCCAGGCGGACGCCCGGACCTGCGACAACTACCGCTCGCAGTGGCTCAGCGCGTACTCCGAGCGGTCCGTCCTGGTGGAGGGCTGGGCGTACGCGCCGCGGATGGTCGCCCGGGCCGAGGGCGGGGTGAAGGCCCAGGAACCGTTCTGGGACCAGGACCTGTTCAGGCTCAATGAGGACGCGGTGTACCGTCCTACCGCAGAACTGATCCAGCGGCTGCGGCGTGACCACCGGGTGCGGTTCCTGGTGGTCGACCGGAAGACGGGCGCCGAGTCACCCCGGCTGAGGGAGTTCGCCCAGCCGGTCTTCGACAATGGGCGGGTCGCCGGCTACCGGCTCCCCTGACCGACGAACGGACGGACGGGTACTCCGCGATGCTTTCCACGGACGACAGGAGCGGGCAGCCGCAGGCCGACGGGCAACCGGTGCGCCGCCAGCTGCCCTCCTTCCTGGTGATCGGTGTCCTCAGCACCCTCTTCTACCTGGGACTGTTCGTGGCCGCGCGCCGGTTCACCGACCCACAGGCGGCCAACCTGATCGCGCTGGCGGTCAGCGCGGTGGCCAACACGGCGGCCAACCGCCGATTCACCTTCGGGATCACCGGCTCCGAGGGGGCGGTGCGCCACCAGCTCCAGGGCGCTGTCGCGTTCCTGATCGGCCTGGGACTGAGCGCCGGCGTGCTGGCCCTGCTCGACCTCGCGGTGCCCGACGCCTCGCGGGCGGTCGAGGTGACCGGTCTGGTCGTGGCGAACGGGCTGGCCACCGTCGTCCGCTTCCTGCTGATGAAGGTCTGGGTCTTCCGCGGCCGTTGAGCCGGGTCCGTAGACGCGGGAGCGCCCGCCCGGGACGACCGGGCGGGCGCTCTGCCGTGTGCGGCGAGGCGTCAGGCGGACACCTTGGGCGGTTCCCCGGCCGTCGGCACCGGCTGTGGCGCGGCGAGCGGATCGGCACCGGCCGCGGCCCGGGCGGCGCTGCGCTCCTTGAGCTTGCGCACCGGCCAGGGCGTCCAGTTCTTGGCCTTCATCAGCGGCGACTCCAGCAGGTGCCAGGAGAGCGCGGCCAGCACCACGGTGCCGACCATGGCGAGGGCCAGGTAGACCGGCTTGCCGTGCTTGGCGTAGCCCAGCATGGCCAGCGCCTGCTCGACGGTGAACCCGTAGATGTAGATGCCGTACGAGTAGTCGCGCTTGCGGCCGATCTTCTGGAACGGCCCGGGGAGCCGGATGGCCAGCCAGAGCAGCAGGTAGGCGAAGGCCGGGTAGCCGAAGACGAACAGGCCGCCGGTCCACAGGGTGAGGCCGAACACGACCGCGCAGATCAGCGCCAGGCCGTCGTGGATGACCAGCCGCTCGCGGTAGAGCTGGAAGGTCGCGCCGATCATGAAGACGAAGACCAGGTGGATGATGAAGTGCACCGACATCGCGCCGAGGAACGGCACGTAGACGGCGGAGCCCGTGTCGCCCGGGATGCCGCGCAGGGTGGGCATGTTCACCCAGTCGCGCAGGATGAGGATCCACAGGCCCAGTGCCAGCAGCGGCACGAACTTGCGGGCGCGCTGCAGGACGCCGCCCGCAGCCATCAGGCCGATGATGACGTAACAGAGGATCTCGTACTTCAGCGACCAGAGCGCGCCGTTGACGCCGATGTCGTAGTTGGTACCGCGGTTACGGCCCTCCTCGATCACGCCGGAGATGTCCCAGCCGGTGCTGATCGAGGTGTTCCAGGTGCCCTTGAGGTAGCTCACCGGGCCCTGCGGGTGGTGCCAGTAGCCGCTGAAGGTGCCGTGCTGCCAGTGGTACAGCAGCGGGATGATCACCAGTGCCGAGACCAGCAGGGAGCCCCAGAGCCCGGGCAGGATGCGCAGTGCGCGGTGCCAGGAGTACCGCCCGATCGGGGTCCGGGCGCCACTGGCGCTGATCATGAACCCGGAGAGCACGAAGAACCCGATGACCGCCATCTTGCCGATGTCGGTCTGCTGGCCGCTCTTGATCCACAGCGGGTCGAGGTGCCCCCACGCGATCGGGTACATGTGGGAGAGGACGACCGCCGAGGCGAGCAGCAGCCGCAGTAGGCCGAAGCTGTTGGCCCGGCCCGAGTACAGCTCGGCGAGGGTCCCGCGCCGACCGGGCAGCGCGGACAGCCACCCGCCGGGTCGGTTACCGCGGGACTGGGGCCTGCCCGGCGAGGAGAGCCTGCGAGACATGGAAAAGATCATGCTTTCCTGGAAGGGGTGACCAGGCGGTGGCCCGGCGCACAGGCCCGATCGGGTCCTCGTCGGATCCTATCGATGCTCGACGAGGACCATCACGGGCGATGATCGAATCGTTAGCGTGCGGACTCGGGCCCACCGGCGGAGGCGGCGCTCCACAGCGCGGCGACGGCCGAGCGCAGGCTGCGCTCGGGCCGCCAGTCGAGGGCCTTGCGCGCGGCGGCGATGTCGAGCTGCTGCCACTCGGCCTCCGGGCCGCTGCCGTCCGGCGCCGGGACCTCGGTGATCTCGACCGGGACACCGCTGACCTCGATCAGCAGCTCGACCAGCTCGCGGGCCGAACTGGCCTTGCCGAGGCCGATGTTGAGCACCGCGGGGGAGTCCGGGTTGCTCGGGATCGCGGCGATGATCGCGTCCACGGTGTCCAGCAGGTCGACGAAGTCGCGCTGGGCGGTGAGCGGCTGGAGCGCCAGCTCGGCGGTGGTGCCGGAGGCCCGCGCAGCGGCGAGCTTGGCGGCCATCACCCCGAGCAGGCTGTGCCCGGGCTGGCCGGCGCCGACCACGTTGCCCAGGCGCAGTACCACGGCGTCCAGGCCCTCGGTGCGGACGGCGTCCTCGATCAGCCCGGTCGCCCGCAGCTTGAGCTGCCCGTACACCATGGACGGCTTCGGCTCGGAGTCCTCGGCCAGGCTGACGCCGATCGGACAGAGGCCGTACTCGTGCACGGTGCCGAGGTGGATCAGGCGGGGGGCGGCGGGCATGCTCCGCAGCGCCTCCAGCAGCCGGGTCACCATGCCGACGTTGGCGCCGACCATCTGCTCGTCGGTCAGGCCCCACATGCCGCCGGCCGCGTTGATCACCACGTCGATCCGGTGCTCGGTCAGCAGCGCGGCCAGCTCGGTGGGCGCGTCCTCGGTGAGGTCCAGTCGGGCGAACTCGCCGGGCAGCGGCTCGGCCGGCGCCTTGCGGGCGATGGTGAGCAGGTGGTGGCCCCGCTCGTCCAGGACGCCGAGGATCGTGCGCCCGATGAAGCCGGTGCCGCCGAGGACGGCGATGCGGGGGAGGTCTGAGCTGCTCACGGCCATGGTCTCTGGTTCCGGTTCGGTCGGATCGGTTGTCGGACGGGGAGGAGCTGATCAGTAACGGTCGCTGCCTGCGACGTGCCGCAGCAGGGTCTTGGTGCCGCCGCCGTTGCGGGTCTTGACCGCGCCGGGGACCATGGTCAGCGCGTGGATCCGGGACGACAGGTGCAGCCGGGAGGCCTTGGCGGCCCTCGGCCAGCCGTGCGCATCCAACCGGTCGGCGACGTCGAGGAAGAAACGGTTGGCCTCCTCGAAGCGGACGCCGGTGAAGGCCTGCGCCGAGGAGATGCTCACCGCGTGCCGGCGGTACTGGAAGCAGGTCCGGTCGGTGATCATCATCTGCTCGCCGGCCTGCAGCAGGTCGATGACCAGCGCGAGGTCCTGGGTGACCTCCAGGTTGTCCCGGAAACCGACCTCCTGGACGGCCTCGGTGCGCCAGCAGATGGAGGGGAAGAACAGCCAGTTGCCGCGCAGCAGGCTGATGGCCAGCTCCTCCCCGCCCATCAGCTTTCGGCCGTTGACCTTCGGCGCGTAGATGCGCTTCTTGGCGTGGTCGACCAGGCCCTCGGCGGGCTTGCCGTCGCCGTCGATGACCTGGACGCCCGGCTGGATCATGCCGAGGTCCGGGTTGTCCTTCAGGACCGCCCGGATGGTGGCGACGTAATCCGGCAGCATGATGTCGTCGGTGCCCATCATGACGAAGTTCTCCTCGCGCACCAGGCCGAGGCACTTGCGGTAGTTGCCGGTCACCCCGAGGTTCTGCTCGTTGCGCCGGTAGGAGACCCGGTCGTCCCCGAGCTCGGCGAACCAGCCGGGGACGTCCGGCTCCTTGCCGTCGTCCACCACGGTGAGCCGCCAGTTGGGGTCGCTCTGGGCCAGGATGCTGCGCACGGCGGCCTGCATCAGCGCGACGTTGCCGTAGTAGGGCAGCATGATGTCAAGAGTTGTCATGGGCGGCGCACCAGGTTTTCCGGGTAGGTGGGGACGGCGAGAAGGCTACTGGCCGCTGAGCGACCGACGGAATCGCAGGCACTCCTCGTAGTCCGGCAGCAGACCGGTCTCCAGGGCCTGTGCCAGCGTCGGAGCGGCCGCGTCGCGGGCCGACAGCTGCGGGACCTCGGCCGGCCAGTCGATCGCGAGGTCCGGGTCCAGCGGGTGCACGGCGTGCTCGCCGGTCGGGTTGTACGTCTCCGAGCAGACGTACGACAGCGTGGCGTCGTCGGTCAGCGCGCAGAAGCCGTGACCCAGGCCCTCGGAGATGTAGACCGAGCGGCGGTCCGCCTCGTCGAGCCGGACGAACTCCGAGCGGCCGAAGGTCGGGGAGCCCACCCGGAGGTCGACGATGACGTCGAGCACCGCGCCGCGCACGCAGCTGACGTACTTGGCCTGCCCCGGCGGAACGTCGGCGAAGTGGATGCCGCGCACGACGTCCTTGGCGGACACCGAAAGGTTGCCCTGGGCCATCCGCAGCGGATGGCCGACCACCTCGGAGAGCCGGTCGAAGCGGTACCACTCCATGAACAGGCCGCGCGGGTCGCCGTGCTGCTGGGGGGTGACCTCCCAGGCGCCCTCGATGGACAGCTCGCGGAACTTCATCGGGCCGCCTCCTCGTCGAGCAGGTTCACCAGGTACTGGCCGTAACCGCTCTTCAGCAGCGGCTCGGCGAGCTCGCGGAGCTGCTCGGAATTGAGGAACCCGGCACGCCAGGCGGCCTCCTCGACGCAGCCGATCTTGAAGCCCTGGCGCTCCTCGATGACCCGGACGAACTCCGAGGCCTGCACCATGGAGACGAAGGTCCCGGTGTCCAGCCAGGCCGTGCCGCGGTCCAGCACGGTGACCTGGAGCTCGCCGTTCTTCAGGTACGCCTCGTTGACGGCGGTGATCTCCAGCTCGCCGCGGGCGCTCGGGGTGATGGTGCGGGCGATCTCCACCACGCGGTTGTCGTAGAAGTAGAGGCCCGGCACCGCGTAGCGGGACTTCGGCGTCTGCGGCTTCTCCTCGATGGAGATGACCTGGCCGTCCTCGTCGAACTCGACGACGCCGTACGCCGTCGGGTCGGCCACCGGGTAGGCGAACACCATGCCGCCCTGCGGGTCGGTGCGCTGGGCGAGCCGGGTGCCGAGGCCGCTGCCGTGGAAGATGTTGTCGCCCAGGATCAGCGCGACGGGCTCGTCGCCGATGAAGTCGGCGCCGAGCACGAAGGCCTGGGCGATGCCCTCGGGCCGTTCCTGCACGGCGTACTGCAGGTCGAGGCCGAGCTGTGAACCGTCGCCGAGGAGCCGTTCGAACTGCTCGCGGTCCTGCGGAGTGGTGATGATCAGAATCTCGCGAATCCCCGCCATGATGAGCGTGGAAAGCGGGTAGTAGATCATCGGCTTGTCGAAGACCGGAAGAAGCTGCTTGGAAACGGCCCGGGTCAGGGGCCAGAGGCGGGAGCCGGTGCCGCCCGCAAGAAGAATGCCGCGCATGGCGCACACCTTACGTGGCCCGGGGAACGCGGCGGCAACCAGGCGTTGGGGGTCCGGGCGGTCCGGGGTCCCCGCGGCGATGGCTCCTGCGCGCGCGCACTATACTCAGCCGCACTATGCGCATCCTCGTCACCGGCGGCGCCGGATTCATCGGTTCCCAGTTCGTGCGCGCGCTGCTGTCGGGGGATCCCGCGGCCCGCGTCACCGTTTTCGACAAGCTGACCTACTCGGGCGTGGAGGAGAACCTCGCGCCGGTGGCCGATCACCCCGGCTACACCTTCGTCCGCGGTGACATCTGCGATGTCGACGCCGTCGACCAGGCCATGCCCGGCCACGACGCGGTGGTCCACTTCGCCGCCGAGTCGCACGTCGACCGCTCGATCGCCGGTGCCGGCCCCTTCGTGATGACCAACGTGGTCGGCACCCAGGTACTGCTGGACGCCGCCCGCAAGCACGGCGTCGGCCGCTTCGTCCACGTCTCCACCGACGAGGTCTACGGCTCGATCACCGAGGGCTCCTGGACCGAGGAGTGGCCGCTCGCGCCGAACTCCCCGTACTCCGCCTCCAAGGCCGGCTCGGACCTGCTGGCGCTGGCCTACCACCGCACCCACGGCATGGACGTCGTGGTCACCCGGTGCTCCAACAACTACGGGCCGTACCAGTTCCCCGAGAAGGTCATCCCGCTCTTCACCACCAACCTGATCGACGGCAAGCGCGTCGGCCTGTACGGCGACGGCGGCAACATCCGCGACTGGCTGCACGTCGCGGACCACTGCCGCGGCATCGACCTCGCCCTGCGCAAGGGCCGGGCCGGCCAGGTCTACAACATCGGCGGCGGCGTCGAGCTCACCAACAAGGAGCTCACCGGCCTGCTGCTGGAGGCCACCGGCCAGGGCTGGGACATGGTCGACCGGGTCGAGGACCGCAAGGGCCACGACCTGCGCTACTCGCTGGACATCACCAAGATCCGCGAGGAGCTCGGCTACGAGCCGCAGGTCACCTTCGAGGAGGGCCTCGCCTCGACCATCGCCTGGTACCGCGACAACCGCGCCTGGTGGGAGCCGCTCAAGGTGAGGGCCGCGCAGCAGTCGTGAACCACGAGGGCAGTACGGCGACCGGACGCCGTTCACCGCTGGCCAAGGTGCTCAGCGCGCTCCCCCCGGGCACCCAGCTGGTGATCGGGGGGACGGTGCTGCTCGGGGCGGCCTCCTACGTGCACCTGATGGCCGCGGGCTACAGCCTCAGCAAGCCGGACATGGCGTCGGTCTCGCTGCTCTGGACCATCCTGATGTCGGTCGGCCTGGGCCTGTTCTTCCCGGTCGAGCAGGAGCTCACCCGGATCGTGGCGGCCCGCGTGGTCGGCGGGCAGGGTGTCGCCCCGGTGCTGCGCCGTACCTTGGCGATCACCGTCGCGATGCTCGTGGTGCTGACCGGCGGGATGGCGATCGCCGTCCGTCCGCTGGCGGACACCTTCTTCGACGGTCGGACGGACATGGTCCTGGCGTTGGCCGCGGCCTTCGTCGCCATGGCGGCCGGCAACGTCACCCGCGGCGTGCTGGCCGGCCTCGGCCGGTTCGGCGCGTACGGCACCCAGCTGGCCGTCGACGGTGCGCTGCGGATCGCGATCGCGGTCGGCTGCGCGCTCGGTCACGTCCGCTCGCCGCTGCTCTTCGCCCTGATCCTGACCGCCGCCCCGCTGGTCGCCGTCCTGATCACCCTCCGCCCGCTGCTGTCCGGCGTGCGCAAGGGCCCGCAGGTCGCCTGGTCGGCGCTCACCTCGGGGCTGGCCCCGCTGGTCGCCTCGACGCTGCTCTCCCAGGTCGTGGTCAACGCCGCGGTGGTGAGCACCCAGCTGCTCGCGCCCGACAACGCGGCCCTGGTGGCCGGCCTGCTGAACGCCGTGGTGCTGGCCCGGGTGCCACTGTTCGTCTTCGGCTCGCTGCAGGCCTCGCTGCTGGCCGGTCTGTCGAGCAGCGCCGCGGCCGGCGACCGCTCCGGCTTCTCCAAGCTGCTCGCCAGGACCTGCATGGTGGTGACCGTCCTCGGCCTGGCCGGCGGTATCCCGGCCACGATCCTCGGTCCGTGGCTGATCCAGGTGCTGTTCAAGGCCGACGACGTGCTCGGCTCGCTGGACTTCCTCTGGATGTCCGCAGGCACGATCTGTTACATGCTCGCCATGGTCCTCGGGCAGGCCCTGCTGGTCCTGCACCGGCACCGGCTCCAGCTGCTCGGCTGGGCGTTGGGAACTGTTGCACTGATCGTAACCACCCTGGTACCAGGGCCCATCGCGACCAAGGTCTGCCTCGCGTACACTTTGGGTTCGCTGACTGCCGTCGTATGCATGTTCGCCGCGGTTCGGCTGACCTTCCTGCGCGAGCCTCCGGCCGCCCAGTCCGGTGCCGACCAGTCCACGCGTCCCTCACTCGTGGACACGGTGTGACGATGCCGACGTCCGCGAACACCTCTTCTCCTCGAACCCGAAACTCGCGGCCCACGGCCGCGGCATGGAGTCATGATGTCCGACTATGACGATGTGTGGCTGGTCATCCCGGCCTACAACGAGGGAACCGTCATCGCCGACGTGATCGAGGGCGCCCGCAAGACCTTCCCGAACATCGTGGTGGTCGACGACGGTAGCACCGACAACTCGGTTGAGCACATCATGACAACCGGCGCGCACCTGGTCCAGCACCCGGTCAACCTCGGCCAGGGGGCGGCCCTCCAGACCGGTCTGGCGTACGCGTTGAAGCAGCCGGGCTCGAAGTACTTCGCGACCTTCGACGCCGACGGCCAGCACCAGACGCCCGACGTCGAGAAGATGGTCGCCCTGCTGCGCGCGGACGAGGCCGACGTGGTCCTCGGTTCGCGCTTCATCGAGCAGACCGGCGAAGTGCCGTGGATCAAGCGGGTGGTCCTGCGGACCGCCGCGACGATCAGCCCGACCGCGCGCAAGCTCAACCTCACCGACTCGCACAACGGCCTCCGGGTGATCAACCGCACGGCGGCCTCGAAGCTCCGCATCACCATGAACGGCATGGCGCACGCCTCCGAGATCGTGGCCTTCCTCGCCGCCTCGGACCTGCGGGTCATGGAGGTACCGGTCGACATCCTCTACACCGAGTACTCCCGCTCCAAGGGCCAGTCGCTGATCAATGGTGTCAACATCCTCTTCGACATCTCGCTCCGGGAGCGTGGCCGCAAGTGAAGTACATCTGGATTCAGTTGTTGCTGATGGTCGGCACGGGCGTGCTGGTGCTGGCCTTCGTGCGTCGCTGGGACGCCGCGCACACCCGTGCCTGGAAGCGGATGGCGTTCTTCGCCTTCGTGGTGGCGAACGTCTACGCCGTGCTCCGGCCGCAGGACGTGACGTGGATCGCCAACCAGCTCGGCGTCGGCCGGGGCACGGACCTGGTGCTCTACCTGCTCGTGGTGGCCATGGCCTTCATGACGCTGAACACCTTCATGCGTTTCCGCTCGCTGGAGAAGAAGCTCACCGACCTCGCGCGGTCGGTTGCCGTCAACGACGGCCGGCGGGTGAACACCGACCGCTTCGGTGACGAGCTCGAGGCCGTGCGGGCCGAGGGCGAGAAGGTCTCCCGGAACTAGCGGGTCAGGGCCAGGGGGGCACGACAGGCCCATTGAGCCGATAGCCGTTCGGAGGCACACACTCATGTCAGGACGGGTCGCGAGGCCTCGAATAGCCTTTGCCGTGCCCCGCCGGGCCGGCCTGGTGGGGGCGGAGGTCTCGGCCGGCGTCCTGATCGCCATCGGGTTCACCTGGCTCTGCATGCGGATCGACGTGAACCCGCTGACCCGGGCCGGCCAGGTCAGCGGTCTCGCGGCACTCCAGTTCCGCTTCCTGCTGGTCTTCGTGGGCCTTGCCCTGGTCTGGTGGGGCATCAGCCGCCGGCTCTCCCGCCCGCTCGCGCTGCGGCTGGCCTGCTGCTCGCTGGCGGGGCTGGCGACCGGTCTCTACGCCGGCGGCATCGCGATCGCCCTGCGCGGCACCGTCTGGCCGCTGAACGGCCCGCTCGGCGACTCCGGGCAGCTCCAGCAGTGGGTCGTCGACATCCAGGAGGGACGGTCGATCTCCGGGGTCTACCCGCCACTGTTCCCGCACCTGCTCACCTACTGGACCGAGCTCTTCAACCCGGGCCAGCCGCAGTCGGCGCTCAAGATGTTCGGCCTGGTGCTGATCGCGATGACCGGACCCGCGGCCTACCTGGCCTGGCGACTCGTCCTGCCGCCGCTGTGGTCGCTCGGCATCGGCGTGGTGTCGGTCTTCCCGATCGTCCACGCGGCCAAGCCCTACGTCGACATCGTGCTGATCGTCCTGATCCCGGTGCTCGCCAAGCTGATGTCGACCCTGCTGCGCGCCGGCGAGCTGAGCACCCGCACCACCGTGGTGCTCGGTGTCGCGTACGGCCTCGGGCTGGCGGTGCTCTTCCTCTGGTACTCGGGCTGGTTCGTCTGGTCCGCGCCGGGCGCGCTGGTCGCCTTCGTGCTGATGCTGATCCGGCTCGGCAAGGAAGGCGGTCGAATATCCCTGCGGCGCGGAGCCCTGCTGCTGGCCGTCACCGGCGGGGTCTTCCTGACGCTGACGGGGTCCTACCTCGGCCGCATGCTGGCCCAGTCGGACACCCCCGACGGCTACTTCTACTTCGACACCGACATCGACCCCGCCTACTTCGTGATGTGGCAGGGCGACCAGCCGAACAACCTGGCCAAGATCGCCTGGCCGCTGCCGGGCGAGCTGGGCGGCGTCGGGGTCTTCTCGCTGCTGCTGGTGGCCGGTGTGGCCGTCGCGCTCTGGCTCGGCCCGCGACTGCCGGTCGTCCAGATCGCCGGGCTCTGCATGCTCGGAGCCTTCGGCCTGCGCTACTGGTTCGCCTCGCACATGCAGCGCGACGAGCTGGTCCAGCTGTACCCGCGCACCTCGGCCGAACTCCTCTACTGCGCCATCGTGATGTGCGGCATGGCCGGGTACCTGGTGAGCCAGAAGCTCACCGGTCGGTCGGCGTACGCCATCATCGGCGGGCGCAAGGGCCCCGTGCCGGGGCTGCGCACCAGCGGCGCGGTGCTCTGCGCGCTCGCCTTCTTCTTCTCGATGGCCGGCTCCGCCACCGTCGACCGTTTCATGCCGTTCAACGGCGCCTGGGGGCAGCTGGCCTGGAGCGCCCAGAACACCGTGCAGCCGGACGGCACCTGCCCGCGGTTCGCACTCAGGGAGAACTGCTCGCCGACCAAGGGCTGATCTCTCGCGGGGACCGGCGTTATGCCACAGTGGTCTGGGCCCCGCCCAGCAGCAGCCCGAAGTCCTACGGAAGTGAAGCGACATGACCGATCTGGCAACCGACCGGCTCCGGGGATCGGACGTGCCACCCGACGGGGAGGACCAGGCCCGCCCCGCCGACCCGGGGGCCGGCGACCGCTGGTTCGAGCGGCGCGGGGTGCTCGTGGCGGGGGAGATCCTGGTCAGCGTGGTGGCGGCGCTCGGCTTCACGCTGCTGTGCCGCCACATCAGCGTCAACCCGATGAACCGGATCGGGCAGGTCAGCGGCCTGGCCAAGATCCAGCAGTACGTGGCGATGGTCGGCCTGCCGATCCTGGCCGTCCTGGTCTACACCGCCTACCGGGGCGGGCTGCGCCGGCACGGCATCGTCCAGCGGCTGGTCTGCGCCGCGCTGGCGGGCCTGGCCACCGGCGTGGTGGCCGGCGGCGTGGTGGTCGCGCTGCGCGGCACCCCGTGGCCGCTCGGCGGGCAGGAGGGCGACCCGAGCGTTCTGATCGACATGGCGACGTCGATGATGCACGGCAAGGGCATCTCCGGCGTGTACCCGCCGCTGTTCCCGGCAGCGGTCGCGATCTGGTCCGAGCTGCGTTACGGCGGGGTCGGCGGCGCCGGCTTCGCCCTGCACGACCTGCAGATCATCTGCAGCGCGCTGGTCGGCCCGATGAGCTACCTGGCCTGGCGGCTGATGCTGCGGCCGTTCTGGGCGCTGGCCATCGCGGTGCCGTCCGCGCTGGTCTTCCTGGACCCGATCCGTCCGTACAGCCACGTGACGATGATCGTCCTGCTGCCGCTGCTGGCGGCCTGCCTGCGCGAGCTGCGCCGGGCTGGGGAGCTGTCGACCCGGGCGCTCTGGCTGCGCGCCCTCGGCTTCGGCGCGGCCTTCGGCATCCTCTTCCTCTGGTACTCGGGCTGGTACCTCTGGTCGGCGCCGGGCGTCTTCCTGCTGGCCCTGTTCGTCTTCCCGTGGCGGCGCGGCAAGCAGACCGTCCGCCGCGGGCTGCTGTTCCTGGGCGTCACCGTGGGCACCGCCGGGGTGATAGGCGCGCCGCTGCTGTACCAGATCGTCAAGCTCGGCGCGGACACCCCCGACCGCTACGCCTACATCGTCAACTACGTCGACCCGGCGTACGTGCTCGGCTGGATGTCGGACCGCAACGGCGGGCTGACGTACCACAACTGGCCGCAGTCGGGCGAGCTGGCCGGCCAGACCGGCTTCGCCATCATGCTGGTCGCGGCGGTCGGCATCGGGGTGGGCCTGGGCCTGCGCAGCATGGTGGTCCGGGTGGCGGCGGCGGTGCTGGCCGGGGCCTGGTTGATGCGGTTCTGGTTCGCCTCGCACATGGCGCACGAGCAGATGATCCAGCTGTACCCGCGGACCACCTGGATCATCATGTACTGCCTGCTGATCCTGGCCGTGGTCGGGCTGATGACCGGCCTGGAGCGCGGCGCCGGCTGGCTGGAGCGGCTGCTCCGTTCGAACGGCCGCGCGGCCTCCGCCGGGCCGGTGATCCCGCGCCGGGTCACCAAGCAGCTGGCCGCCGGTCTGATCTGCGCGCTGGCGCTGTTCGCGACGATGGGCGCCTCCTGGTCGGTCGACCGCTACATGCCGCAGGCGGAGTCCACCAACAGCATGGGTCTGGACGCCTGGCGGGCGCACACCATCAAGAAGAAGGACGGCACCTGTCCGAAGTTCTCGCCGGTGGCGAAGTGCGCGGACATCATCACCAAGGACTGGAAGCCGGAGACCGACAAGGGCTTCATCTGGTGCGCCAACGTGAGCACCGAGGACTGGCCGGCGGTCTGCGGCCGGCAGGCCCCCTGGGTGAACGAACAGAAGAAGTAATCCGCACGAGCGACCAGCGGGGCCGGTGAGGGGTACCTCACCGGCCCCGATTGGCATCCGGGCTGCTCCATGTGGCAGTATGTCCAAGTTGCTCGGTTGAGTGCCGATGCTGCGCGCCTCCCGCCGGGAGGACTGGAAGCGAGTCCCATGTACTCGTCGTTCCCGTGATGGCCGTTAAGCGTGAAGTCGACGCCACGGCAGCTGCGGGGCGAAAGTACGGGAATCTTCCGGGAAGCGTGTGCGGGGCCTCGATCCGGCACCCCCCACCCCGAAAGTTCGAAACCGACGAGTTTTTCGCCGGTTTTTTGCAAGCGCGAGTGCGACACGCCCGAGCGCGGGGGTCGGAGGGGAGGTCGTGCAGTGACTAAGACAGAAGGACTACTGAGTAGCCATGGCGGGACAGAAGATCCGCATCCGGCTCAAGGCCTACGACCACGAGGTCATCGACTCCTCGGCGAAGAAGATCGTCGAGACGGTGATCCGTACTGGTGCGCAGGTCGCAGGCCCGGTGCCGCTGCCCACTGAGAAGAACGTGTACTGCGTCATCCGCTCGCCGCACAAGTACAAGGACTCGCGCGAGCACTTCGAGATGCGTACTCACAAGCGTCTGATCGACATCCTCGACCCCACGCCGAAGACGGTTGACTCGCTGATGCGTCTCGACCTGCCGGCGGGCGTCGACATCGAGATCAAGCTCTGAGAGGCGCACCGAAGATGGCTAAGCAGATTAAGGGCATCCTGGGCGAGAAGCTCGGCATGACCCAGGTCTGGGACGAGAACAACCGGGTCGTTCCGGTGACCGTCGTCAAGGCTGGGCCCAATGTCGTGACCCAGGTCCACACCGCCGACAGCCCGGCCGGCTACGACGCCGTCCAGATCGGCTTCGGCGAGATCGACCCCCGCAAGGTGAACAAGCCCCTCGCGGGCCACTTCGCCAAGGCCGGTGTCACCCCGCGCCGCCACCTGGTCGAGCTCCGTACCTCGGACGCGTCCGAGTACACCCTGGGCCAGGAGATCACCGCCGAGCTGTTCGAGGCGGGTGTCAAGGTCGACGTGACCGGCACCTCCAAGGGCAAGGGCTTCGCCGGTGTCATGAAGCGTCACAACTTCAAGGGTCTCGGCGCCGGTCACGGCACCCAGCGCAAGCACCGTTCGCCCGGTTCCATCGGTGGCTGCGCCACCCCGGGCCGTGTGTTCAAGGGCCTGCGCATGGCTGGTCGGATGGGTCACGAGCGTGTGACCACCCAGAACCTGACCGTGCACGCGGTCGACGCGGAGAAGGGTCTGCTGCTCATCAAGGGCGCCGTCCCGGGCCCGAACGGCGGCCTCGTCCTCGTCCGCACCGCGGCGAAGGGGCTGTGAGGAAATGAGCACCATTGACATCCTGTCGCCGGCTGGCGACAAGACCGGCAGCATCGAGCTGCCGGCCGAGATCTTCGACGCGAAGGTCAGCGTTCCGCTGATGCACCAGGTCGTCGTGGCGCAGCTCGCTGCGGCCCGTCAGGGCACCCACAAGACCAAGACTCGTGGCGAGGTCCGCGGCGGCGGCAAGAAGCCGTACCGCCAGAAGGGCACCGGCCGCGCCCGTCAGGGCTCGACCCGTGCGCCGCAGTTCGCCGGCGGTGGCGTCGTGCACGGTCCCGTGCCGCGCGACTACTCGCAGCGGACCCCGAAGAAGATGATCGCCGCCGCCCTGCGCGGTGCGCTCACCGACCGGGCCCGCCACAACCGCATCCACGTCATCACCGACGTGACCGCGACCGAGGCGCCGTCGACCAAGGCCGCCAAGAGCCTGTTCGGCAAGATCACCGAGCGCAAGAACGTCCTCCTGGTCGTCGAGCGCGCGGACGAGCTGGGCCTCAAGTCCGCTCGCAACCTGCCGAACGTGCACATCCTGGACGCCGGTCAGCTGAACACCTACGACGTGCTCGTCTCCGACGATGTGGTCTTCACCCAGGCCGCCTTCGAGCGTTTCGTGGCCGGTCCGGCCGCGTCCGCCAAGGCCGTTGCCGCTGAGGGCGAGCTCGAAGGGAGCGCCGCCTGATGAGCGACGTTACGAGCAAGACGTTCACGGACCCCCGTGACGTCCTGGTGAAGCCGGTCATCTCCGAGAAGAGCTACAGCCTTCTCGACGAGAACAAGTACACGTTCATCGTGTCGCCGGGCGCCAACAAGACCCAGATCAAGCAGGCCGTCGAGGCGGTCTTCTCGGTCAAGGTCGAGGCTGTCAACACGATCAACCGTCAGGGCAAGCGCAAGCGGTCCAAGACGGGCTTTGGCAAGCGCAAGGACACCAAGCGCGCCATCGTGAAGCTGGCCGAGGGCAACCGCATCGACATCTTCGGTGGTCCGGTCTCCTGAACAAGGAGATCGTGATCGTCGATTAGGACGAGGACGAGAGAGCCAAATGGGCATCCGCAAGTACAAGCCGACTACGCCGGGCCGTCGCGGCTCCAGCGTGGCCGACTTCGTAGAAATCACGCGGTCCACGCCGGAGAAGTCGCTGGTTCGCCCCCTGCACAGCAAGGGCGGCCGTAACAACGCCGGTCGTGTCACCGCTCGCCACCAGGGTGGCGGTCACAAGCGCGCCTACCGCGTGATCGACTTCCGTCGTCACGACAAGGACGGCGTGCCGGCCAAGGTCGCGCACATCGAGTACGACCCGAACCGCACCGCGCGCATCGCGCTCCTGCACTACGCGGACGGCGAGAAGCGCTACATCATCGCGCCGCGTGGCATCACGCAGGGTGACCGGATCGAGAACGGCGCTGGCGCCGACATCAAGCCGGGCAACAACCTGCCGCTGCGCAACATCCCGGTCGGTACCACCATCCACGCGGTGGAGCTGCGTCCCGGTGGCGGTGCCAAGCTGGCCCGCTCCGCCGGTTCCGGCATCCAGCTGCTCGCCCGTGAGGGTCGCATGGCGCACCTGCGCATGCCCTCCGGTGAGATCCGCCTGGTGGACGCGCGCTGCCGCGCGACCGTCGGCGAGGTCGGCAACGCCGAGCAGTCGAACATCAACTGGGGCAAGGCCGGCCGTATGCGCTGGAAGGGCGTCCGCCCGACCGTGCGTGGTGTCGCCATGAACCCGATCGACCACCCGCACGGTGGTGGTGAGGGTAAGACCTCCGGTGGTCGCCACCCGGTCTCGCCGTGGGGTAAGCCCGAGGGCCGCACCCGTCGCCCGAACAAGGCGTCGGACAAGCTCATCGTGCGCCGCCGCAAGACCAACAAGAAGCGCTAGGAGCAGGTCAGATGCCGCGCAGTCTTAAGAAGGGCCCCTTCATCGACGGCCACCTCATCAAGAAGGTGGACGTTCAGAACGAGGCGGGTACCCAGAACGTCATCAAGACCTGGTCCCGTCGTTCCGTGATCAGCCCGAGCATGCTCGGTCACACGATCGCGGTGCACGATGGCCGCAAGCACGTCCCGGTGTTCGTCACCGAGTCGATGGTCGGCCACAAGCTGGGCGAGTTCGCTCCGACCCGCACGTTCCGCGGTCACGTCAAGGACGACCGCAAGTCGAAGCGTCGCTAGTCGCCTGAGCTTTAGCGCCAGAACGACTCAATGACTTACTCCATTAAGGGGACAACCATGGAAGCCAGGGCCCAGGCGCGGTACATCCGCGTCACGCCCATGAAGGCCCGCCGCGTGGTGGACCTCATCCGTGGCCTGAACGCCACGGAGGCCCAGGCCGTCCTGCGTTTCGCTCCGCAGGCCGCCACCGTGCCGGTCGGCAAGGTGCTCGACAGCGCCATTGCCAACGCCGCGCACAACTACAACCACTCCAACGTGGACGACCTCTACATCTCTGAGGCGTACGTTGACGAGGGCCCGACCCTGAAGCGGTTCCGTCCGCGTGCTCAGGGCCGTGCCTACCGGATCCGCAAGCGGACCAGCCACATCACCGTGGTCGTCAGCAGCAAGGAAGGGACCCGGTAATGGGCCAGAAGGTTAACCCGCACGGGTTCCGTCTCGGCATCAGCACGGACTTCAAGTCCCGCTGGTACGCCGACAAGCTGTACAAGGACTACGTCAAGGAAGACGTCGCCATTCGTCGCATGATGACGAAGGGCATGGAGCGCGCCGGCATCTCGAAGGTTGAGATCGAGCGCACCCGCGACCGCGTCCGCGTTGACATCCACACCGCTCGCCCCGGCATCGTCATCGGTCGCCGTGGCACCGAGGCCGACCGCATCCGCGGCGACCTCGAGAAGCTGACCGGCAAGCAGGTCCAGCTGAACATCCTCGAGGTCAAGAACCCCGAGCTGGACGCCCAGCTCGTGGCTCAGGGCGTCGCGGAGCAGCTGTCCTCCCGCGTCTCCTTCCGCCGTGCCATGCGCAAGTCGATGCAGGGCACCATGAAGTCCGGCGCCAAGGGCATCAAGGTCCAGTGCTCCGGTCGTCTCGGCGGCGCCGAGATGAGCCGTTCGGAGTTCTACCGCGAGGGCCGTGTGCCGCTGCACACCCTGCGCGCGAACGTCGACTACGGCTTCTTCGAGGCCAAGACCACCTTCGGCCGCATCGGCGTGAAGGTCTGGATCTACAAGGGCGACGTCAAGAACATCGCCGAGGTCCGCGCTGAGAACGCCGCTGCCCGCTCGGGCAACCGCCCGGCCCGTCCCGAGGGTGGTCGCCCCGCCCGCGGTGGCGAGCGTCGCGGTGGCGAGCGCGGTGGCCGTGGTCGTCGTCCCGCCGCCGAGGCCCCCGCGGCCCCGGTGACCGAGGCGCCGGCCGCTGAGAACACTGGAACGGAGGCCTGACCTCATGCTGATCCCTCGTAGGGTCAAGCACCGTAAGCAGCACCACCCCAAGCGGCGTGGCGCTGCCAAGGGTGGCACCGAGCTCGCGTTCGGCGAGTACGGTATCCAGGCCGTGACCCCGGCCTACGTGACGAACCGTCAGATCGAGTCCGCTCGTATCGCGATCACCCGTCACATCCGCCGTGGCGGCAAGGTCTGGATCAACATCTACCCGGACCGTCCGCTGACCAAGAAGCCGGCCGAGACCCGCATGGGTTCCGGTAAGGGTTCGCCGGAGTGGTGGATCGCGAACGTGCACCCGGGTCGGGTCATGTTCGAGCTGTCGTACCCCAACGAGAAGGTGGCTCGTGAGGCGCTGACCCGCGCAGCTCACAAGCTCCCGATGAAGTGCCGGATTGTCCGGCGCGAGGCAGGTGAGAGCTGATGTCGGCCGGCACCAAGGCTGCTGAGCTTCGTGAGCTGGACAACGAGGGTCTCGTTGCCAAGCTCCGTGAGGCCAAGGAGGAGCTGTTCAACCTCCGCTTCCAGGCGGCGACCGGGCAGCTCGACAACCACGGACGGCTCAAGCTCGTCCGTAAGGACATCGCGCGGATCTACACCCTGATGCGCGAGCGCGAGCTGGGCATCGAGACGGTGGAGAACGCCTGATGACTGAGAACACCAACGAGACGCGCGGTTTCCGCAAGACCCGTGAGGGTCTCGTCGTCAGCGACAAGATGGACAAGACCGTCGTCGTCGCCGTCGAGGACCGCGTCAAGCACGCTCTGTACGGCAAGGTCATCCGCCGTACGAACAAGCTGAAGGCGCACGACGAGCAGAACGCGTGCGGCATCGGTGACCGGGTCCTCCTCGCGGAGACCCGCCCGCTGTCCGCGACGAAGCGCTGGCGCGTCGTCGAGATCCTCGAGAAGGCCAAGTAACGAAGCCGATGAGGTACGGCCGTATGTGCACAGGGTCCCCCAGGGGACGCCGGTGTGAGCAGCGGCCGGCCCGTCGACTCTCGTTGACGATCAGGAGAAAGCTGTGATCCAGCAGGAGTCGCGACTGCGTGTCGCCGACAACACTGGTGCCAAGGAAATCCTTTGCATCCGTGTTCTCGGTGGTTCCGGTCGCCGCTACGCCGGTATCGGGGACGTCATCGTCGCGACCGTCAAGGACGCGATCCCCGGTGGTTCGGTGAAGAAGGGTGACGTCGTCAAGTGCGTCGTCGTCCGCACCGTCAAGGAGCGTCGTCGTCCGGATGGCTCGTACATCCGCTTCGACGAGAACGCCGCTGTCGTGCTGAAGAACACCGAGGGTGACCCCCGTGGCACCCGCATCTTCGGCCCGGTCGGCCGCGAGCTGCGCGACAAGAAGTTCATGAAGATCATCTCGCTGGCGCCGGAGGTGCTCTAACCCATGGCGAACAGCATGAAGATCAAGAAGGGTGACCTGGTTCAGGTCATCACCGGCAAGGACAAGGGCAAGCAGGGCAAGGTCATTCAGGCCATGCCGGCTGAGAACAAGGTCCTGGTCGAGGGTGTGAACCGGGTCAAGAAGCACACCAAGCCGGGTCCGGGCACCCAGGGTGGCATCGTCACCGTTGAGGCCCCGGTGCACGTCTCCAACGTCCAGCTGGTCGTGGAGAAGGACGGCAAGAAGGTCGTCACCCGCGTTGGCTACCGCTTCGACGACGAGGGCAACAAGATCCGCGTTGCCAAGCGAACCGGTGAGGACATCTGATGTCTGAGACGACTGTTGAGAAGGTGACCCCCCGTCTCAAGGAGCGTTACAACTCCGAGATCAAGGGTCAGCTGCACGAGCAGTTCTCGTACGAGAACGTCATGCTGATCCCCGGCCTGGTCAAGGTCGTGGTCAACATGGGTGTCGGCGAGGCCGCCCGTGACAGCAAGCTGATCGAGGGCGCGATCCGCGACCTGACCGCGATCACCGGTCAGAAGCCGGCCGTGACCAAGGCCCGTAAGTCCATCGCGCAGTTCAAGCTGCGCGAGGGCCAGCCGATCGGCACCCACGTCACCCTCCGTGGTGACCGCATGTGGGAGTTCCTGGACCGTCTGGTGTCGCTGGCCCTGCCGCGTATCCGTGACTTCCGTGGCCTCTCCCCGAAGCAGTTCGACGGCCGTGGCAACTACACCTTCGGTCTGACCGAGCAGGTTATGTTCCACGAGATCGACCAGGACAAGGTCGACCGTCAGCGCGGTATGGACATCACCGTCGTGACCACCGCTCAGACCGACGACGAGGGCCGGGCGCTCCTGCGCGCTCTGGGCTTCCCGTTCAAGGAGGCGTGAGCCAATGGCGAAGAAGTCCCTCATCGCGAAGTCCGAGCGCAAGCCGAAGTTCGGCGTCCGGGCCTACACCCGGTGCCAGCGCTGCGGCCGTCCGCACTCGGTGTACCGCAAGTTCGGCCTGTGCCGTGTGTGCCTCCGTGAGATGGCGCACCGCGGCGAGCTGCCGGGCGTGACCAAGAGCTCCTGGTAGTCCTCTCCCTGTAGAGGGCCGCTGCTCTAGGCACAGCCAGCGAAGCAGAGGTGCCCGATCCCACATCGGCTCGTTTTGGGCCTCCTTGCGGAATCCCGTAAGGTTGTGGGGTCGGGCCCCCCGCCACGGCTTCCCCATGGATGCCCGTGGTCCTCTTCCGAGAGGGCTCGCACCCAGTCTTACTACGTCGTAGGTCCCCTGCGCTTGTGCCCTTGGCGCACTCGGAAGAGTGCGACAGGGGGACCTGGCGCGGAGAAACCATGGCGAGAGAGGCCTGAGGCCATCATGACCATGACCGACCCCATCGCAGACATGCTCACGCGTCTGCGTAACGCGAACTCGGCGTACCACGACACCGTGGCGATGCCGGCCAGCAAGATCAAGGCGCACGTCGCCCAGATCCTGCAGCAGGAGGGGTACATCTCCTCCTACAAGGTTGAGGAGCCCGTCGAGGGCGAGGTCGGCAAGAAGCTGACCATCGAGCTCAAGTTCGGCCCCAACCGTGAGCGCTCCATCGCCGGCATCAAGCGCATCAGCAAGCCGGGTCTGCGCGTTTACGCAAAGTCCACCAACCTGCCGAAGGTGCTCGGCGGCCTGGGCGTGGCGATCATCTCCACGTCCTCGGGTCTCCTCACCGACAAGCAGGCTGCCAAGAAGGGCGTAGGCGGAGAAGTTCTCGCCTACGTCTGGTAATTCGGGAAACGGAGGTACAGCAATGTCGCGCATTGGACGGCTGCCCATCCCGGTTCCCGCCGGCGTGGACGTCACCATCGATGGCCAGGCGGTCTCGGTGAAGGGCCCGAAGGGCTCGCTCACCCACGTCGTCGCCGCGCCGATCGAGATCGGCAAGGGCGAGGACGGCACTCTGGCCGTCACCCGCCCCAACGACGAGCGTCAGTCGAAGGCCCTGCACGGCCTGACCCGCACGCTGGTGGCGAACATGATCACCGGCGTGACCGCGGGCTACCGCAAGTCGCTGGAGATCAGCGGTGTTGGCTACCGCGTCGCGGCGAAGGGCTCCGACATGGAGTTCTCGCTCGGCTACAGCCACCCGATCCTGGTCCCCGCGCCGGAGGGCATCACCTTCGTCGTCGAGTCGCCCACCAAGTTCCACGTGGACGGCATCGACAAGCAGAAGGTCGGCGAGGTCGCCGCGAAGATCCGCAAGCTGCGCAAGCCCGACCCGTACAAGGCCAAGGGCGTCAAGTACGCGGGCGAGGTCATCCGCCGCAAGGTCGGAAAGAGTGGTAAGTAAGCGATGAGCGTCTCTGTCAAGATCGGCAAGGGCAACGCCTACAAGAGCGCCGCTCGCAAGCGCCGCGCGATCCGCGTTCGCAAGCGCGTCGTCGGCACCGAGGTGCGTCCGCGCCTCGTTGTGACGCGCTCGAACCGTCACATGGTCGCCCAGGTCATCGACGACGCCAAGGGTCACACCCTGGCGTCGGCGTCCACCCTCGACGTGTCCATCAAGGGCGCCGAGGGCGACAAGACCGAGCTGGCCAAGAAGGTCGGGAGCCTGGTCGCCGAGCGCGCCAAGGCCGCCGGCATCGAGGCGGTCGTCTTCGACCGCGCGGGCAACCGGTACGCCGGCCGCATCGCCGCCCTGGCGGACGCGGCCCGTGAGGCCGGGCTCGACTTCTAAGCCGCTCGTCGACTCTGTCGACGGACGTAAACGAGAGAGGTAAATCCAATGGCTGGACCCCAGCGCCGCGGTAGCGGCGCCGGTGGCGGCACCGGTGGCGAGCGGCGCGACCGTAAGCGTGACGACCGGGGCAACGCCCCCGCCGTCGAGAAGACCGCTTACGTCGAGCGCGTCGTCGCGATCAACCGTGTCGCCAAGGTTGTCAAGGGTGGTCGTCGCTTCAGCTTCACCGCGCTGGTCGTGGTGGGCGATGGCGAGGGCACCGTGGGTGTCGGTTACGGGAAGGCGAAGGAGGTTCCGGCCGCCATCGCCAAGGGTGTTGAGGAGGCCAAGAAGAACTTCTTCAAGGTCCCCCGTATCCAGGGCACCATCCCGCACCCGATCCAGGGTGAGAAGGCCGCCGGCGTCGTGCTGCTGAAGCCCGCCGCCCCCGGTACCGGTGTTATCGCCGGTGGTCCGGTGCGCGCCGTCCTGGAGTGCGCCGGCATCCACGACATCCTGTCGAAGTCGCTCGGCTCGGACAACGCGATCAACATCGTGCACGCCACCGTGGCCGCTCTGAAGGGCCTCGTGCGCCCCGAGGAGATCGCCGCCCGCCGTGGCCTGCCGCTGGAGGACGTGGCTCCCGCCGCTCTGCTGCGGGCTCGTGCTGCAGGGGTGAGCGCCTGATGGCTCGCCTGAAGATCACGCAGACCAAGTCGTACATCGGCAGCAAGCAGAACCACCGCGACACCCTGCGTTCGCTTGGTCTCAAGCGCATGCACGACGTGGTGGTCAAGGAGGACCGTCCCGAGATTCGCGGGATGGCCCACACGGTCCGTCACCTGGTGACGGTTGAGGAGGTGGACTGATCATGGGCGACAACCCGATCAAGATCCACAACCTGCGGCCCGCCCCGGGTGCCAAGACCGACAAGATCCGCGTGGGTCGTGGTGAGGGCTCCAAGGGTAAGACCGCCGGTCGTGGTACCAAGGGCACCAAGGCCCGCTACCAGGTTCCGCAGCGCTTCGAGGGTGGCCAGATGCCGCTCCACATGCGCCTGCCGAAGCTGAAGGGCTTCAAGAACCCGTTCAAGATCACGTTCCAGGTCGTCAACCTCGACAAGCTGGCCGAGCTCTACCCGCAGGGTGGAGAGGTCACCGTCGAGGACCTGGTCGCCAAGGGCGCGGTTCGCAAGAACTCCCTCGTCAAGGTGCTCGGCACCGGCGAGATCTCGGTTGCGCTGCAGGTGACGGTCGACGCCGTCTCCGGCTCCGCCGCCGAGAAGATCACCGCCGCCGGCGGTACCGTCACCGAGCTCGTCTGAGCCCGCTGACTTCGGTGCGAGCCCCGCACCTCCTTCGGGAGGTGCGGGGCTCGCGCGTTTTCCGGGCGTCCGGTTGACGGGCGCTCGTTCTTTTGTGTGGCAAAACCGGGCATCCCGTACCCCGTGAGTGGGGGAGGGGCCGTACGCGCTTCTTCCGAGTGGCTGCGCACTGTTAGAGTCCGTGGAGTTCCCTTGTAGGCTGCGCATAGGCTCGCCTGTGCCGTCCGTACGGGAGCCCGTACCGCCAAACTCCCATTCAGGACCGACCCTCCCGCCGACGACGTGCGGGAGGCGCAGGAGGCACCGTGCTCAGTGCGTTCGCGCGGGCGTTCCAGACGCCCGACCTGCGCAAGAAGCTGCTGTTCACGCTGGGCATCATGGTGCTGTTCCGGCTGGGCTCGCACATCCCGATCCCCGGCGTGAGCTTCACGGCCGTGAACGAGTGTGTGAAGGAGACCAAGAACAACGGCCTCTTCGGGCTCGTCAACCTGTTCAGCGGTGGCGCGCTCCTCCAGCTGACGATCTTCGCGCTCGGCATCATGCCGTACATCACCGCGAGCATCATCCTCCAGCTCCTCACGGTCGTGATCCCGCGACTGGAGGCGCTGAAGAAGGAGGGCCAGGCCGGCACAGCGAAGATCACCCAGTACACCCGCTACCTGACCATCGCACTCGCCGTGCTCCAGGGCACCGGCATCGTGGCGACGGCCTCCAGCGGCGCACTGTTCTCGGGCTGCCCCGTGGCCAACCAGATCGTGCCGGACACCGGTGTCTTCCGGATCGCCGTCATGGTGATCACGATGACCGCCGGCACCACGGTGATCATGTGGCTGGGCGAGCTGATCACCGACCGCGGCATCGGCAACGGCATGTCGCTGCTGATCTTCACCTCGATCGCGGCGCAGTTCCCGTCCTCGATGTGGGCGATCAAGGGCTCCGGCAAGATCGGCGGCGGCTGGGTCGAGTTCCTGTCCGTGGTCGCGGTCGGCGTCATCGTCGTGATGCTGGTCATCTTCGTGGAGCAGGCCCAGCGCCGGATCCCGGTCCAGTACGCGAAGCGGATGATCGGCCGGCGGGCGTTCGGCGGAACCTCGACCTACATCCCGCTCAAGGTGAACCAGGCCGGTGTCATCCCGGTCATCTTCGCCTCGTCGCTGCTGTACATCCCGGCCCTGGTGGTCCAGCTGACCAACAGCCAGGCGGGCTGGGCCACGTGGATCCGGACGAACTTCGTCAAGGGTGACCACCCGATCTACATGGCCACCTACTTCCTGCTGATCGTCTTCTTCGCCTTCTTCTACGTCGCCATCTCCTTCAACCCCGAAGAAGTTGCCGACAATATGAAGAAGTATGGTGGCTTCATCCCGGGCATCCGGGCCGGCCGACCGACGGCCGAGTACCTGAACTACGTGCTGACCCGAATCACGTGGCCGGGTTCGCTCTACCTGGGCCTGATCGCGTTGATCCCGATGATCGCCCTGGTCGCCTTCGGACAGCAGACCAACTTCCCGTTCGGCGGCACCAGCGTGCTCATCGTCGTCGGCGTCGGACTCGAAACTGTGAAGCAGATCGAGAGCCAGCTCCAGCAGCGCAATTACGAAGGGTTCCTCCGCTGATGCGTATCGTCCTCGTTGGTCCTCCCGGGGCCGGGAAGGGTACTCAGGCGCACTTGCTCGCCAAGACCCTGTCCATTCCCCACATCTCCACCGGCGACCTGTTCCGCGCCAACATCGGTCAGGGCACCCCGCTGGGGCTCGAGGCCAAGAGCTACATGGACGCGGGCCGCCTGGTGCCGGATGAGGTCACCATCGGGATGGCCAAGGACCGCATGCTCCAGGATGACGCCGCCAACGGCTTCCTGCTCGACGGCTTCCCCCGCAACCTGGGCCAGGCCAAGGCGCTGGACGAGTTCCTCGCCGAGCAGGGCATCAAGCTGGACGGCGTGCTGGACCTGGAGGTCCCCGAGGACGAGGTCGTCCGCCGGATCGCCGGCCGCCGCCTGTGCCGCAACGACGGTGGCCACGTCTTCCACGTGGACTACAACCCGCCGAAGGTCGACGGCGTCTGCGACGAGTGCGGCGGCGAGCTGTACCAGCGCTCGGACGACACCGAGGACAAGGTGCGCACGCGCCTGGAGGTCTACCACACGGAGACCGAGCCGATCATCGACTACTACGCCCAGCAGGGCCTGGTGGCGACGATCTCGGCCCTCGGCAAGGTGGACGAGGTCACCCGGCGCGCGATCGAGGCGCTGAAGCAGGACAACTGAGTTTCCAGGCGACGCCGTACGGCCGCGCTCCCCGATCCCGGGCGGCGCGGCCGTACGGCGTCGTACGGTGGTAGGCAGTGGCAAACAGAACGTGGAAGGCGTGACCAGATGGTGGAGATCAAGACCCCCGAGCAGATCGCGAAGATGCGAGCGGCCGGGCTGGTCGTCGCCGAGGCGCTCAAGGCCTGCCGGGAGGCGGTCGCTCCGGGGGTGACGACCCAGGAGCTCAACGACATCGCGGACAAGGTCATCACCGGCCATGGCGCGACCTCCAACTTCCGCGCCCACCACGGCGGCCTGTGGTTCCCGGGGGTGATCTGCGCCTCGGTGAACAACGAGGTCGTGCACGGCATCCCCGGCGACCGGGTGCTCCAGGAGGGCGACGTCATCTCGATCGACTGCGGCGCCATCCTGGACGGCTGGCACGGCGACTCGGCGATCACCGTGGCGGTCGGCGAGGTCCGCCCCGAGGTCGAGATGCTGAGCCGGGTCACCGAGGGCTCGATGTGGGCCGGCATCGCCCAGATGAAGAAGAACAACCGCCTGGTCGACGTCTCCAAGGCGATCGAGGGCTTCATCCGCCGTCAGCCGCTGCCCCCCAAGGGCAAGTGGGGCATCACCGAGGGCTACGGCGGCCACGGCATCGGCACCGCGATGCACATGGAGCCGCACGTGCTGAACTACGTCGAGCGCGGCCGCGGCAAGGGCCCGAAGCTGATCCCCGGCACCGTGCTGGCGATCGAGCCGATGGTCTCGCTGGGCACCCCGCACACCACCGTGCTGGAGGACGACTGGACGGTCGTCACCGACGACGGCACCTGGGCCTCGCACTGGGAGCACTCGGTGGCCGTCACCGAGGAGGGCCCGCTGGTCCTGACCGCCTTCGACGGCGGCAAGGCGGAGCTCGCGAAGCTGGGCGTCACCGCTGCTCCGGACCCGCTCGGCTAGGGCCTGTCCGGCCGCCGGTGGCCGGCTGAGCGGCCAACTTCCGCCGCTGACAAGGGATCAGAGCCCTGGAGGTTTGGACCTCCAGGGCTTTTGTCCTATTTTTATCGGCTGGCAGTGGCTTCAGCAGCTTCGATCGGCAGGAGAGAGCAGTGCTCAAGGGATTCCGCGACTTCATGATGCGCGGCAACGTGGTCGACATGGCGGTCGGTGTGGTCATCGGCGCCGCGTTCACCGCGGTGGTGACCGGCTTCGTGTCCGCCTTCCTGACTCCGCTGGTCGGTGTGGTGGTCGGCGCGGCCGGTGACTTCAGCTCGTACAAGGCGACGGTCGCCGGGGTGACCTTCCCGTACGGCCAGTTCCTGAACGTGCTGATCGCCTTCGTGATGACCGCGGCGGTGCTCTACTTCTGCGTCGTCCTGCCGATCACCAAGGCGACCGCGCGGTACCTGCCGAAGAAGCCGAAGACCCCCAAGCGGCCCTGCCCCGAGTGCCTGACCGAGATCCCCGAGGCCGCCCGCCGCTGCTCGGCCTGCACCGCCCACGTCGAGCCGCTGGCGGTCACCACCCGGGTGTGACCCGCTCGGGTGTGACGGCGGCCGCGTTCCGGGATCCCGTTTTGGCCCACCGGACGCGCTGGCGTAGGATGGACCGTCGGCTCACTCGTAGCGTGCTTCAGCGCGCCCTCTTCCCCTCGGGGACGGGGTGAACCCAGGTTCGCACGAGCGTTCCGCATACGGTAGCCGGTCCCGGAAGGTGGATCTCGCAGTTCATGGCTAAGAAGCAAGGCGCCATTGAGATCGAGGGCACCGTGATCGAGTCTCTGCCGAACGCGATGTTCAAGGTCGAGCTGCAGAACGGTCACAAGGTCCTCGCGCACATCAGTGGCAAGATGCGCATGCACTACATCCGCATCCTGCCGGACGACCGGGTCGTCGTGGAGCTCAGCCCCTACGACCTCACGCGCGGGCGGATCGTCTACCGCTACAAGTAAGAACGTCAGATCTAGACCCGGAGAACCTGAACATGAAGGTCAAGCCGAGCGTCAAGAAGATCTGCGACAAGTGCAAGGTGATCCGCCGTCACGGCCGGGTCATGGTGATCTGCGACAACCTGCGCCACAAGCAGCGCCAGGGCTGATCTCTCCCCAGCATTTCTCGTAGTACTTCGCGCGACGCGAAAACGTCATAAGCGGGCTACCCGATCCATCCTTGTGAAAGGGCGGACTGCCGCCCCCGGTCAGAGGCCGGGGCTCCCTCACCGTGAGGTGACGGAGTAGGTAGCACGCAAGACCTCTGAAGAAACACAGGAGCCTTGAATGGCACGCCTCGCCGGCGTTGATCTCCCCCGTGAGAAGCGGATCGAGATCGCCCTTACGTACGTGTACGGCATCGGCCGTACCCGCGCCCAGCAGACCCTGGCCGAGACCGGCGTCAACCCGGATGTCCGCGTTCGCGACATCACCGAGGAAGACCTCGTCAAGCTGGGCCAGTACATCGACGCCAACTACACGGTCGAGGGTGACCTCCGCCGTGAGGTGGCCGCCGACATCCGCCGCAAGGTCGAGATCGGCTGCTACGAGGGTCTGCGTCACCGTCGCGGCCTGCCGGTCCGCGGCCAGCGCACCCACACCAACGCGCGTACCCGCAAGGGCCCGCGTCGCGCGATCGCCGGTAAGAAGAAGCCGGGCAAGAAGTAGTCCGTCCCGTAACCGGACATCCCTCCGGCCCGCGGGTCAGCGGACCGACCACCTCAGTAGGAGAACAGACTTATGCCCCCCAAGGGTCGTCAGGCTGCCGGCGCGAAGAAGATCCGCCGCAAGGAAAAGAAGAACGTCGCTCACGGCCACGCGCACATCAAGAGCACGTTCAACAACACCATCGTTTCGATCACCGACCCCTCGGGCAACGTGATCTCCTGGGCCTCCGCCGGCCACGTCGGCTTCAAGGGCTCGCGCAAGTCCACCCCGTTCGCCGCGCAGATGGCCGCCGAGGCCGCTGCCCGTCGCGCGCAGGAGCACGGCATGCGCAAGGTCGACGTCTTCGTGAAGGGTCCGGGCTCGGGCCGCGAGACCGCGATCCGTTCGCTCCAGGCCACCGGCCTGGAGGTCGGCTCGATCCAGGACGTCACCCCCACCCCGCACAACGGCTGCCGTCCGCCGAAGCGCCGCCGCGTCTGACGCAGCGCCTTCGGGCTCGCGGGTAACGCTTTAAACCTCGTACGGGGTCCCGTTTTTCGCGGGACCCCGTACGCTTGGTCCTGTCGGCATCAAATAGTGGGTGCCGAAGACAACTGGAGGAACACCCCTCATGCTTATCGCTCAGCGCCCCTCGCTGACCGAAGAGGTCGTCGACGAGTTCCGCTCGCGGTTCGTGATCGAGCCGCTGGAGCCGGGCTTCGGCTACACCCTCGGCAACTCCCTGCGCCGCACGCTCCTGTCGTCGATCCCGGGTGCCGCTGTCACCAGCATCCGCATCGACGGCGTCCTGCACGAGTTCACCACCGTGCCGGGCGTCAAGGAGGACGTGACCGACCTCATCCTCAACATCAAGCAGCTGGTCGTCTCCTCGGAGCACGACGAGCCGGTCGTGATGTACCTGCGCAAGCAGGGCCCGGGTGTCGTCACCGCCGCCGACATCGCCCCGCCGGCGGGTGTCGAGGTGCACAACCCGGAGCTGGTCCTCGCCACGCTGAACGGCAAGGGCAAGCTGGAGATGGAGCTGACCGTCGAGCGCGGTCGCGGCTACGTCTCCGCCGTCCAGAACAAGGCCTCCGGCCAGGAGATCGGCCGCATCCCGGTCGACTCGATCTACAGCCCGGTGCTGAAGGTCACCTACAAGGTCGAGGCCACCCGTGTCGAGCAGCGGACCGACTTCGACAAGCTGATCGTCGACGTCGAGACCAAGCCCGCCATGCGTCCGCGCGACGCCATGGCCTCGGCCGGCAAGACCCTGGTGGAGCTGTTCGGCCTCGCCCGCGAGCTGAACATCGACGCCGAGGGCATCGACATGGGCCCGTCCCCGACGGACGCCGCCCTGGCCGCCGACCTGGCGCTGCCGATCGAGGAGCTGGAGCTCACCGTCCGCTCCTACAACTGCCTCAAGCGCGAGGGCATCCACACCGTGGGTGAGCTCGTCGCCCGCTCCGAGGCCGACCTGCTCGACATCCGCAACTTTGGTGCGAAGTCGATCGACGAGGTCAAGGCGAAGCTGGCCGGCATGGGCCTGGCCCTCAAGGACAGCCCGCCCGGGTTCGACCCGACCGCGGCCGCCGACGCCTTCGGCGCCGACGACCTGGACGACGCGGGTTACGCGGAGACCGAGCAGTACTGAGAGACTTGACCGCGGAGGCGGTTCTCCGGAACCGCCTCCGTCGTCGTGAAAGTCGTGCGGGCACCGTGCTCGTACGCCCGCTGCGGTACCTGGTACGGCCGCAGTAGGAGATTCAAGGAGTCATTCCATGCCGCGTCCCACCAAGGGTGCCCGCCTCGGCGGCGGCCCGCACCACGAGCCGCTGCTGCTCGCCGGTCTGTGCCGGGAGCTCTTCCAGTACGGCCGCATCACCACGACCGAGGCCAAGGCCCGTCGGATGCGCCCGCTGGCGGAGAAGCTGATCACCAAGGCGAAGAAGGGCGACATCCACAACCGTCGCCTGGTGCGCAAGACCATCACCGACATCTCGGTGCTGCACACCCTCTTCACCGAGATCGCGCCGCGCTACGAGAACCGCCCGGGTGGTTACACCCGTATCACCAAGATCGGTCCCCGTCGTGGCGACAACGCCCCGATGGCCGTGATCGAGCTGGTCGAGGCGCTGACCGTCGCGCAGACCGCGGTCGGCGAGGCCGAGGCCGCCACCAAGCGTGCCGTCAAGGAGGCCGACGAGGCCGCCGCCGTCGAGACCAAGGCCGACGAGGCCGAGGCCGCCGAGCAGGCCTGACACCTCCAGGTGTGTTGCGGGCCCGCTTCCCCAGCGATGGGGGAGCGGGCCCGTTCCCTTGTGCCGGGACCGATCGCGGGAGAAGAGAAGCAGTGGTCAACGATTGCGCCGAGCAGCCGCCGGTGAAGGACGGCCCGGCCGACGGGTACGTCCGGGTCCGGCTCGATCTCGCCTACCAGGGCGCCGAGTTCTCCGGCTGGGCCCGCCAGCGCGGCGGCCGCCGGACGGTCCAGGAGGAGATCGAGACCGCGCTGCAGATCGTCACCCGCAGCCCGGAGCTCTTCCCGCTGACCGTGGCCGGCCGCACCGACGCCGGGGTGCACGCCCGCGGCCAGGTCGCGCACGTCGACCTGCCGGTCGACCTGTGGGAGGCGCACCGCGAGAAGCTGCTGCGCCGGCTGGCAGGCCGGCTGTCCGGGGACGTCCGGATCTACCGGGTCGGCGAGGCCCCGGCCGGGTTCGACGCCCGCTTCTCGGCGATCTGGCGCCGGTACGCCTACCGGGTCGCCGACCACCCCGGCGGGGTCGACCCGCTGCTGCGCGGGCACGTGCTGTGGCACGACCGCCCGCTGGACGTCGACCGGATGAACGCGGCCGCCGAACTGCTGCTCGGCGAGCACGACTTCGCCGCGTACTGCAAGAAGCGCGAGGGCGCGACCACCATCCGCACCCTGCTGGAGCTGCACTGGGACCGTGTCCCGGTGGACTCCTACGCCGCCCAGGAGGGCACGCTCGCGGTCGCCACCGTCCGCGCCGACGCGTTCTGCCACAACATGGTCCGGGCGCTGGTCGGCGCGATGCTGCTGGTCGGGGACGGGCACCGGCCGGTGGAGTTCCCGGGCGAGGTGCTGGCCGGCGGGGTCCGCAACTCGGCCGTCAACGTGATCCGGCCGTACGGGCTCACCCTTGAGGAGGTCGGCTACCCGCCGGACGACCAGCTCGCCGAGCGGAACCGGCAGGCCAGGCGGATGCGCACCTTGCCCGGTCAGCCGCCCGTCGCGTAATCCGTTTTGGCCGGGCGCGCCGGCTTGGGACAATCGTCCGCATGGGACACGTCGAGATTTCGCACCTGGAGTACTACCTGCCGGACGGGCGGGTGCTGTTCGACGACGCGTCCTTCCGGGTCGGTGAGGGCGCGGCGGTCGCCCTGGTCGGCGCCAACGGGGCCGGCAAGACCACCCTGCTGCGGATGATCGCGGGGGACATCCAGCCGCACGGCGGCACGGTGACGATCAGCGGCGGGCTCGGCGTGATGCGCCAGTTCGTCGGCACCACCGGCCGCGAGGACCAGCAGGCCACCCCGGGCGCACTGCCGCCGGACGCCTCGGTCCGCGACCTGCTGGTGTCCGTCGCCCCCGAGCGGATCGCCGTCGCGGCCCGCGCGGTGGACGCCGCCGAGCTGGCGATGATCGCCCAGGACGACGAGAAGACCCAGATGACCTACGCCCAGTCGCTCTCCGACTGGGCCGACGTCGGCGGCTACGACTACGAGACCGACTGGGACGTCTGCACCATGGCGGCCCTCGGGGTGCCCTTCGACAAGGCCCAGTGGCGTGGCCTGAACACCCTCTCGGGCGGCGAGCAGAAGCGACTGGTGCTGGAGGCGCTGCTGCGCGGCCCCGAGGAGGTGCTGCTGCTCGACGAGCCCGACAACTACCTGGACGTCCCCGGCAAGCGCTGGCTGGAGGAGGCCGTCAAGGCCACCTCGAAGACCGTCCTGTTCATCTCGCACGACCGCGAACTGCTCTCCCGCACCGCCGACAAGATCATCAGCGTCGAGACCGGCGCGGCCGGCAGCAGCGTCTGGGTGCACGGCGGCGGCTTCGACACCTTCCACGAGGCCCGCAAGGCCCGTTTCGAGCGCTTCGAGGAGCTGCGCCGCCGCTGGGACGAGGAGCGCGCCAAGCTCAAGAGGCTGGTCGTCAACCTGCGCCAGGCCGCGTCCGTCAGCCACGAGATGGCCTCCCGCTACGCCGCCGCCCAGACCCGGCTGAAGAAGTTCGAGGATGCCGGCCCGCCGGAGGCGCCGCCGCGCGAGCAGAGCATCTCCATGCGGCTCAAGGGCGGGCGGACGGGCGTCCGCGCCGTCACCGTGGAGGGGCTGGAGCTCACCGGCCTGATGAAGCCCTTCGACCTGGAGGTGTTCTACGGCGAGCGGGTCGGCGTGCTCGGCTCCAACGGCTCCGGCAAGTCGCACTTCCTGCGGCTGCTGGCCGGTGACGAGAGCGTCGCGCACACCGGCAGCTGGAAGCTCGGCGCCCGCGTCGTCCCCGGCCACTTCCGGCAGACCCACGCCCATCCGGAGCTGTTCGGCCGGACGGTGCGCTCGATCATCGAGGAGGAGCACGCGCTCAGCCGCGGCGCCGCGATGAGCGCGCTGCGCCGCTACGAGCTGGACCGGCAGGAGGAGCAGAAGTTCGAGTCGCTGTCCGGCGGGCAGCAGGCCCGGCTGATGATCCTCAAGCTCGAACTCACCGGTGTGACGGCCCTGTTGCTGGACGAGCCGACCGACAACCTGGACCTGGAGAGCGCCGAGGCGCTGCAGGCCGGGCTGGAGGCCTTCGACGGCACCGTGCTGTGCGTCACCCACGACCGCTGGTTCGCCAAGACCTTCGACCGCTACCTGGTGTTCGGCGCGGACGGCCGGGTCTACGAATCGCCCGAGCCGGTCTGGGACGTGAGCCGGGTGGAGCGCGAACGCTGAGGGGTCGGCGGGGGCCTTCGGGTGGCCTTCGCCGTCCGATTTTTGACCGCTTCCCGCCCGCCCGGTAACCTGGACGCTTGATGTGCGTATTGGCTCGCTCTATCTCACGTGAGAGGTCGGTACGCCGGAGACATCAGGTCGACGACCAGCGGTCCCCCTTGAATTGCGTCCAAGGTTGGCCAGGCTGCTCTTCCGTCCGGGTGCTCCTGTCAGGACTCACTCACTGAAAAGCGAAGGCTACGACCGTGCGTACGTACAGCCCCAAGCCCGGCGACGTCCAGCGTCAGTGGCACGTCATCGACGCGACCGACGTCGTGCTCGGCCGCCTGGCTTCCCAGGCCGCCAACCTCCTCCGGGGCAAGCACAAGGCGATCTACGCGCCGCACGTTGACACTGGTGACTTCGTCATCATCATCAACGCCGACAAGGTGCACCTGTCCGGTAACAAGAAGACCCAGAAGCTGGCCTACCGCCACTCGGGCTTCCCGGGCGGTCTGCGGTCGGTGCGCTACGACGACCTGCTGGCGAACAACCCGGAGAAGGCCGTCGAGAAGGCCATCAAGGGCATGATCCCCAAGAACAGCCTGGGCCGTCAGATGCTCTCGAAGCTGAAGGTCTACTCGGGCGACCAGCACCCGCACGCTGCCCAGCAGCCGGTGCCGTTCGAGATCACCCAGGTCGCGCAGTAATTCGGCCACCAAGCCCCCCAACACTGAAAAGAGCTGAGGAACATCGTGGCCGAGACCACTGAAACCCTTGAGGTCGACTTCGACGAGGCCGCCGAGGCCGTCGAGGGCGAGTACACCTCCGAGGAGAGCTACACCTCCGAGTCGCTGGCCGGCCGCTTCGGCGAGGCCGTCCCCGGCGCCGGCCTGGGTCGTCGCAAGGAG
The DNA here is from genome assembly GCF_044744365.1 of Kitasatospora sp. NPDC087314. Lineage (NCBI taxonomy): Bacteria > Bacillati > Actinomycetota > Actinomycetes > Kitasatosporales > Streptomycetaceae > Kitasatospora > Kitasatospora sp. NPDC087314. The sequence continues at coordinate 165,488 of NZ_JBIUYE010000012.1, read as the reverse complement.
GCGATCGCCCGCGTGCGCATCGTCCCCGGCACCGGCCAGTGGAAGATCAACGGTCGCACCCTGGAGAACTACTTCCCCAACAAGGTGCACCAGCAGACCGTGAACGAGCCCTTCAAGCTCCTGGAGCTTGACGGCCGTTACGACGTCGTCGCCCGCATCACCGGTGGCGGCGTCTCCGGTCAGGCCTACGCGCTGCGCCTCGGTGTGGCCCGTGCCCTGAACGAGGCCGACGTGGACAACAACCGCGCCGCCCTCAAGAAGGCCGGCTTCCTGATGCGTGACGCGCGTGCCGTCGAGCGCAAGAAGGCCGGTCTCAAGAAGGCCCGCAAGGCGCCGCAGTACAGCAAGCGCTAATCGCGTCCCTGGGGGTGCGGCCCGCCCTGGCGGCGCACCCCCTGGTTGCGCGGACTGTCGCCCCGGAGTACCACGTGTACTCCGGGGCGACGTGTTACCCGGCTATCGTGCGGCGGCCGGGGACCATCGGTTGGGTTGCGAGCAGTGGTGATGGAGGACGGGACAGTGGGACGACTCTTCGGTACGGACGGCGTGCGCGGGGTGGCCAACGAGGGCCTGACGGCCGAGCTCGCGCTCGGACTGTCGGTCGCGGCGGCCCATGTGCTCGGAGAGGCCGGCGCCTTCGACGGCCACCGGCCGGTCGCGGTGGTCGGCCGGGACCCGCGCGCCTCGGGCGAGTTCCTGGAGGCCGCCGTCATCGCCGGTCTGGCGAGCGCCGGCGTCGACGTGCTCCGGGTCGGCGTGCTGCCCACCCCGGCCGTGGCGTACCTCACCGGCGCGCTCGGCGCCGACTTCGGCGTGATGCTGTCCGCCAGCCACAACGCGATGCCGGACAACGGCATCAAGTTCCTCGCCCGCGGCGGCCACAAGCTGGACGACCGGATCGAGGACGCGATCGAGGCCCACTACGGCACCCACACGCTCGGCGGCGAGGACTGGAACCGCCCGACCGGCGCGGCCGTCGGCCGGGTGCGCGAGTACACCGAGGGCTTCGACAAGTACGTCGCCCACCTGATCGGCGTCCTGCCCAACCGCCTCGACGGCATCAAGGTGGTCATCGACGGCGCCCACGGCGCGGCCGCCTACGTCGCGCCCGAGGCCTTCGCCCGGGCCGGCGCCGAGGTCGTCCACACCCTGGGGGCGGAGCCCACCGGCCTCAACATCAACGACGGCGTCGGCTCCACCCACCTGGACCGGCTGCGGGCCGCCATGCTGGAGCACCGCGCCGACCTCGGCATCGCCCTGGACGGCGACGCCGACCGCTGCCTGGCCGCCGACGCGGACGGCAACGAGGTGGACGGCGACCAGATCATCGCGATCCTGGCCGTCGCCATGAAGGAGGCCGGCACGCTGCGCCGCAACACCGCGGTGGCCACCGTGATGTCCAACCTCGGCTTCAAGCTGGCCATGCAGCGCGAGGGCGTCGAGCTGGTGGAGACCGCCGTCGGCGACCGCTACGTGCTGGAGGCGATGAAGGAGCACGGCTTCGCGCTGGGTGGTGAGCAGTCCGGCCACGTCATCCTGCTCGACCACGCCACCACCGGCGACGGCACCCTGACCGGCCTGATGCTGGGCGCCCGGCTGGCCGCCACCAAGCAGCCGCTGGCCGACCTGGCCACCGTGATGACCCGCCTGCCGCAGCAGCTGATCAACGTCAAGGGCGTCGACAAGAGCCGGGTGAACACCAGCGCCGAGCTGGCCGCCGCGGTCGCCGAGGCCGAGGCCGAACTGGGCTCCACCGGCCGGGTGCTGCTGCGCTCCTCCGGTACCGAGCCGCTGGTCCGGGTCATGGTCGAGGCCGCCGACCCGGTGCAGGCCGAGGCCGTCGCGCAGCGGCTGGCCGAGGCCGTGCGGACGTACCTGGGCTAAGACCGCGCCCGGGCCGAACCCCGGACACGACGAAAGGGCCCCCGACGGGGGCCCTTTCGTCGTGTCCGGGGTGTCGTCGTGTCAGAGCTTGCGCAGCAGGGCCCGGCGGACCTTGTGGTCCGCCCCCTTCTGCAGGATCAGGGTGGCCCGGCCGCGGGTCGGCAGCACGTTCTCCAGCAGGTTCGGCTTGTTGATGGTGCGCCAGACCTGGCGGCCGTACTCCATCGCCTCCTCCTCCGGCACCTCGGTGAAGCGGCGGAAGTAGGAGTTCGGGTCCTGGAAGGCGGTCTGCCGGAGCTTGCGGAAGCGGTCCAGGTACCAGTGCTCGATGTCGTCGGTACGGGCGTCGACGTAGATCGAGAAGTCGAAGTAGTCGGCCACCGCCAGGCGGGTGCGCCCGTCGGTGCCGGGCAGGGCCGGCTGGAGCACGTTCAGGCCCTCGACGATCAGGATGTCCGGACGCTCCACGGTGAGCCGCTCGCCCTGCACGATGTCGTACACCAGGTGCGAGTACACCGGCGCGGTGACCCGCTCCTTGCCCGCCTTCACGTCCGCGACGAAGCGCATCAGCGCCCGGCGGTCGTACGACTCCGGGAAGCCCTTGCGGGCCATCAGGCCGCGGCGGCGCAGCTCGGCGTTGGGCAGCAGGAAGCCGTCCGTGGTCACCAGCTCGACCCGCGGGTGCTCGGGCCAGCGGGCGAGCAGGGCCTGGAGCAGCCGGGCGGTGGTCGACTTGCCGACCGCCACCGAGCCGGCCACGCCGATGATGAACGGGGTGCGGGTGCGTTCGGTGTCCGGCGTGTCCAGGAACGTGCCCAGCGTGCCGCGCAGCTCGTGCGTGGCGTGGATGTACAGGTTCAGCAGCCGGGAGAGCGGCAGGTAGACGTCGCGCACCTCGTCCAGGTCGAGGGCGGTACCGAGGCCGCGGAGCCGTTCCACCTCCTCGGCGGTCAGCGGCAGCGGCGTACGCTCGCGCAGTGCGCTCCACTCGGCCCGACTGAGGTCGACGTAGGGGGACGGCGACGGGCCGGGCGTGGCGGCGCCCCGCGTACAGAGTTCGGTCAGCACATGCTCCATTGTGAGCCGTGGCGGCGTTCACGGTGGTTGTGGTGTCGGTCACGCACTGTTCGCAGGAAGCGGGAAAAGGGTCCCAGAACCGCCCTTATGCTGGCACGCATGTGCGGAATTGTTGGATACGTGGGCGCGCAGTCCGCCCTCGACGTAGTAATCGCAGGCCTGCAGCGACTGGAGTACCGGGGCTACGACTCGGCCGGTGTCGCGGTGCAGGCGCAGGACTCCGACGGGCAGTGGAGTCTGGTCACCGACAAGCGGGCCGGCAAGCTCGCCAACCTGGAGAAGTCGCTCGCCGAGACCCCTCTGCCCGGCGGCACCACCGGCATCGGCCACACCCGCTGGGCCACCCACGGCGGCCCGACGGACGCCAACGCCCACCCCCATCTGGACGACCACCTCCGGGTGGCCGTGGTGCACAACGGCATCATCGAGAACTTCGCCCAGCTGCGCGCCGAGATCGCCGAGCGCGGCCACACCCTCCGTTCCGAGACCGACACCGAGGTCGTCGCGCACCTGCTCGGCGAGGTCTACGAGGGTGACCTCGCCGAGGCCATGCGGGTGGTCTGCCGCCGCCTCGACGGCGCCTTCACCCTCGTCGCCGTGCACGCCGACGCGCCGGACGTGGTCGTCGGGGCCCGCCGCAACTCGCCGCTGGTGGTCGGGCGCGGCGAGGGCGAGAACTTCCTCGCCTCCGACGTCTCCGCGTTCATCGCGCACACCCGCGAGGCCGTCGAGCTGGGCCAGGACCAGGTCGTCGAGCTGCGCCGGGAGTCCGTCACGGTGACCAACTTCGACGGCACCCCGGCCGAGGTGCGCGAGTACCACGTGGACTGGGACGCCTCGGCCGCCGAGAAGGGCGGCTACGACTACTTCATGCTCAAGGAGATCGCCGAGCAGCCGAAGGCCGTCGCCGACACCCTGCTCGGCCGGATCGGCACGGACGGCCGGCTCACCCTCGACGAGCTGCGCATCTCCGACGCCGACCTGCGCTCGGTCGACAAGGTCGTCATCGTCGCGTGCGGCACGGCCTTCCACGCCGGCATGATCGCCAAGTACGCGATCGAGCACTGGACCCGCATCCCCTGCGAGGTCGAGGTCGCCTCCGAGTTCCGCTACCGCGACCCGATCATGGGCCCGGGCACGCTGGTCATCGCCATCTCGCAGTCCGGCGAGACCATGGACACCCTGATGGCCCTGCGGCACGCCCGCGAGCAGGGCGCCAAGGTGCTGGCGATCTGCAACACCAACGGCTCCACGATCCCGCGCGAGTCGGACGCGGTGCTGTACACCCACGCCGGCCCCGAGGTCGCCGTCGCCTCCACCAAGGCGTTCCTGACCCAGCTGGTCGCCTGCTACCTGGTCGCCCTCTACCTGGGCCAGGTGCGCGGCACCAAGTGGGGCGACGAGATCTTCGCCGTCATCAAGGAGCTGGGCGACGCTCCCAAGCAGGTCGAGCAGGTGCTGCAGACCATGGAGCCGGTGCGCGAGCTGGCCCGCTCCCTGGCCGACGCCCGCTCGGTGCTGTTCCTCGGCCGTCACGTCGGCTTCCCGGTGGCCCTGGAGGGCGCGCTCAAGCTCAAGGAGCTGGCGTACATGCACGCCGAGGGCTTCGCGGCGGGCGAGCTCAAGCACGGCCCGATCGCGCTGATCGAGGAGGGTCTGCCGGTCGTCGTGGTCGTGCCCTCGCCGCGCGGGCGGTCGATCCTGCACGACAAGATCGTCTCCAACATCCAGGAGATCCGGGCCCGCGGTGCCCGCACGATCGTGATCGCCGAGGAGGGCGACGAGGCGGTCGTCCCGTACGCGGACCACCTGATCCGCATCCCGGCCACCCCGACCCTGCTCCAGCCGCTGGTCTCCACCGTGCCGCTGCAGGTCTTCGCCTGCGAGCTGGCGACGGCCAAGGGCCACGAGGTCGACCAGCCGCGCAACCTGGCGAAGTCGGTCACCGTCGAGTAAGACCGACCGGCGCCCACGGCGCCCCTGCGGTGGCTGCGTCCTACCGCCGGGGCGCCGTGTCGTGTCCGCGGCTGTCGTCGGGGCGTGGCGCGGGCCCGGGGCACGCCCTAACGTCGGCGATAGCCGACTGCTGAAGGAGCCTCCGCATGCGCCACGCCCATCGTGTCGAACAGGTCCGGGCCGCCGAGGCCGAGCTGATGGCGCGGCTGCCGGAGGGGACGCTGATGCAGCGGGCGGCCGCCGGGCTGGCGGTGACCTGTGCCCGGCTGCTGACCCGCCGTCGGGGGCGGGTGTACGGCAGCCGGGTGGTGGTGCTGGCGGGCAGCGGGGACAACGGGGGTGACGCCCTGTACGCCGGGGCGGCGCTGGCCCGGCGCGGGGCGCGGGTGGCGGCGGTGCTGCTGGCGCCGGAGCGGGTGCACACGGGTGGGCTGGCCGCGCTGCGGGCGGCGGGTGGCCGGGTGGTGCTGGATCAGGAAGTCGGCCTGGCCGACTTCTCGCGTGCGGACCTGGTGCTGGACGGCATCGTCGGCATCGGCGGCCGGGGCGGGCTGCGCTCCGGGGCCCGGCCGTACGCGCAGGCCCCGCGGCGCGGCGTCGTGGTGGCCGTGGACCTGCCCAGCGGGGTGGACGCCGACACCGGCGAGGTGCCGGGCGAGGCGCTGCGCGCGGACGTCACGGTCTGCTTCGGCACGTACAAGCCCGGCCTGCTGGTCGACCCGGGCGCCTCGTACACGGGGGCCGTCCAGCTGGTCGGGATCGGGCTGGAGCCGCCCGCGCCGGAGGTGACGGCCCTGCAGCACGCGGACGTGGCGGCGCTGCTGCCGCTGCCGGCCGTCGAGAGCGACAAGTACCGGCGGGGCGTGGTCGGGGTGGCGGCCGGTTCGGCGACGTACCCGGGCGCGGCGCTGCTGGCGGTCGCCGGGGCGCTGCGGGGCGGCGCGGGCGCCGTCCGGTACGTCGGCACGGCGGCCGAGGAGGTGGTGCGGCGCTTCCCGGAGGCGCTGGTCACGGAGGGTGGCCCGGCCGGGGCCGGGCGGGTGCAGGCCTGGGTGGTCGGGCCGGGCGGCGGCGAGGGGGCGCGGCAGGCGCTGGCCGAGGCGCTGGCGAGCGACGTCCCGGTGCTGGTGGACGCGGACGGGCTGACCGAACTGGCCCGGCTCGGCCCGGGCGCGCTGGCCGGCCGGACGGCGCCCACCCTGCTCACCCCGCACACCGGCGAGGCCGCCCGGCTGCTCGCGGGCGCCGCCGGCAGCGCGCCGCCGGCCGCCGAGGAGCTGGCCGCGACCCGGCTGGCCACCGCCCGCCGGCTGGCCGCCGACTACCGGGCGACGGTCCTGCTCAAGGGCTCCACCACGGTGATCGCCGACCCGGGTGGCGCCGTCCGGGTCAACCCGACCGGCACGTCCTGGCTGGCCACCGCCGGCAGCGGCGACGTCCTGGCCGGCCTGGCGGGCTCCTTGCTGGCCGCCGGACTGTCGCCGCTGGACGCCGCGTCCGTGGGCGCCTACCTGCACGGGCTGGCGGGCCGTCACGCGGCGGGCGACCCGGGCGCGCCGGTGACGGCGCTGGGGGTGGCGCAGGCGCTGACCGCGGCGTGGCGGGCGGTGCGGGAGCCGTAGCCGGGGCGGGACGGGTGGCCGGGGCGGAACCGATCGGCCGTCCGGGGACGTCCGGAACAGGGTGACGAGCGGTGCGCCGCAGGTCGGCGCGGTGCCCGGCGACCCGGGCGTCGGCCGCCCCCGCCGACGGCCCGTTCGGCGAGGACTCCGGGATGTCTGGGAGACTGACCCTGATGACAACTGCGAACACGACCGGCACGGCCACCCTGACCGACGGCGCACGGGCCGAGGCGACGATCGATCTGGCCGCCCTGCGCGGCAACCTCGCCGCACTGCGCGAGCGCGTCGGCAGCTCGGCGGTGATGCTCGCGGTCAAGGCGGACGCCTATGGCCACGGCGCGGTCGAGTGCGCCCGGGAGGCGGTCGCGAACGGGGTCGGCTGGCTCGGCTGCGCCACGCCCGAGGAGGCGCTGGCGCTGCGGGCCGCGGGCATCCGCCCGGAGCAGGCCCGCATCCTGTGCTGGCTGTGGACGCCGGGCGGGCCGTGGCGGGAGGCGCTGCGCGCGGACCTCGACATCTCGGTCAGCGGCCAGTGGGCGCTGGACGAGCTGCTGGCGGCCGTCCGGGAGACCGGGATCGCGGCCCGGGTCCACCTGAAGGCGGACACCGGTCTCGGCCGCAACGGCTGCCAGCCGCACGACTGGCCGCACCTGGTGGCCGCCGCCCGCCGCGCCGAGGCGGAGGGGCTGCTGACCGTGGTCGGCGTCTGGTCGCACTTCGCCGCCGCCGACGAGCCGGGCCACCCGTCGATCCAGGCCCAGCTGGACTCCTTCCGCGCCGCGCTGGTCCAGGCCGAGGCCGCCGGGCTGCGCCCGCAGGTGCGGCACCTGGCGAACTCGCCGGCCACCCTGCTGCTCCCGCAGTCGCACTTCGACCTGGTCCGCACCGGCCTGGCCGCGTACGGGCTGTCGCCGGTGCCGGAGGTCGGGTCGCCGGCCGACTTCGGGCTGCGCCCGGTGATGGCGCTGACCGCGCGGCTGGCGCTGGTCAAGCACGTCCCGGGCGGGCACGGGGTCAGCTACGGCCACCACTACGTGACGCCGGGCCCGACCACGTTGGGCCTGGTCCCGGTCGGCTACGGCGACGGCGTCCCGCGGCACGCCAGCGGCACCGGGCCGGTGCAGATCGGCGGCAAGTGGCGCACGGTCGCCGGCCGGGTGGCGATGGACCAGTTCGTCGTGGACCTGGGCGGCGACACCCCCGGGATCGGCGAGGAGGTGCTGCTGTTCGGCAACGGCGAGCACGGCGAGCCGACCGCCGAGGACTGGGGCCGGGCCTGCGGCACCATCTCGTACGAGATCGTGACCCGGATCGGCGCCCGGGTCCCGCGCCGCTACCTGGGCGGCAGCCAGATCGAGGGCCTGACCGCATGACGGCCGGAGCGGCCGAGGACGGCCCGGTCTCGGCGGTGGCCAAGGCGGCCGGCGCGGCCTCCGGGGTGAGCCGGGCGGGCGTGATCGGGATCTCGGTCGGCGTGCTGGCGGCCGGGGCGGCCGCCGGGGTGGCGATCGAGCGGCTGACCGTCGGCCGGGCGACCCGCCGCCGGGCCCGGGCCGAGCTGGACGCCGAGGCCCCGTACGGCTCGCTGCGCGGGCGCCCGCGCACGGTGGCCGCGCCGGACGGCACCGAGCTGTACGTCGAACTGGACGGCACCGGCTGGTCCGAGCCGGACGGCGGCACCCCCGGCGCCGAGCCGCTGACCGTGGTGTTCTGCCACGGCTACTGCCTCAGCCAGGACAGCTGGCACTTCCAGCGGGCCGCGCTGCGCGAGGGCCTGCGGCTGGTCTTCTGGGACCAGCGCAGCCACGGCCGCTCCGAGCGCTCCCGCTCCTACCTGGCCGGCGAGCCGGCCAGCATCGACCAGCTGGGCGGGGACCTCAAGGCGGTGATCGACGCCGTCGCGCCGACCGGGCCGCTGGTGCTGGTGGGCCACTCGATGGGCGGCATGACGGTGATGGCGCTGGCCGACCAGCACCCGGAGCTGTTCCGCGAGCGGGTGGCCGGCGTCGCGCTGATCGGCACGCTGGCGGGGGACTGGAACGAGGTCAGCCTCGGCCTGCCGTCGGCCGGCGCGAAGCTGTTCAAGAAGGTCGCGCCCGGGATGATGCGGCTGCTGGGCCGCCAGGTCGAGCTGGTGGAGGCGACCAGGCGGCTGGGTTCGGACGTCACCTCCGTCTTCTACCGGAAGTTCTCCTTCGGCGGGAGGGACGTCGACCCGGGCGTGGTGCGGTTCGCCGAGCAGCTGCTGGACGCCACCCCGATCGACGTGGTCGCCGAGTTCTACCCGGTGTTCGGCGCCCACGAGAAGTACGCGGCGCTCGCCGCCCTGCACGGACTGCCGACGCTGGTGCTGGCCGGTACGAAGGACCTGCTGACGCCGTCGGCGCACAGCGAGGCGATGGCCGAGCGGCTGCCCGGCGCGGAACTGGTCCTGGTGGAGGGCGCCGGGCACCTGGTGATGCTGGAGCGCCCGGAACTGGTCGACGACGAGCTGGCGGCGTTGCTGCGCCGGGCCGCCGAACTCGCCGGCGTCGCGCCGCCGCCCCCGGCGGTCCTGGACCAGGCCTGAGACCCGCCCCGAGGCCGCCCGGCACACGCCGGGTCGGCGATGTGGCACGGTAGCGGGGGCGGCCGGTGGTCGGCACGCCGGTACGGACCGAAGGGCACGACACGCGCATGGGCTCGCACGCCACTCTCACCGTCCCCACCCCGGAGCGGATGGGCCGGCTCGGCCGGGAGCTGGCCGCGCTGCTGCGGCCGGGGGACCTGGTACTGCTCTCCGGCGAGCTGGGGGCCGGGAAGACCACGCTGACCCGGGGCCTGGGGGAGGGACTGCAGGTCCGCGGGGCGGTGACCTCGCCGACCTTCGTGATCGCCCGGGTGCACCCGTCGCTGGTCGGCGGCCCGGCGCTGGTGCACGTGGACGCGTACCGGCTCGGCGGGGACCTGGACGAGATGGAGGACCTCGACCTGGACGTGTCGCTGCCGGAGTCGGTGGTCGTGGTCGAGTGGGGCGAGGGCAAGGTCGAGCGGCTGTCCGAGGACCGGCTGGAGGTGCGGATCGAGCGCGCTCTCGGCGACACCGCCGACGAGGACGACCTGGACCCGCGCCGGGTGGTGCTGACCGGCGTCGGCCCGCGCTGGACGGGCGTCGCGCTGGAGGCGCTCGCCTGAGCCGGTGCGCCCTTTTGCCGACGGGCTGTCGGTAAGTGTTGCGGGCGGGGTGCCGGGCGTGGTGGGATGGGTGCTGCGGTTAGGTCTGCCTAACTAGGGAGGCGCCATGTCGAGCACCACCCCCGCCCCGGAGCGCGCCGTGCACGGCGCCGGGGCCGGAGAGTCCGCCCGCCGCGCGCAGGGGGAGCCGATGCGGGCGCTGCTGGCCGCCTGCGCGGCCGCCGAGGCGGTGTCCACCCCGCCCGGGCCGGAGCCCCGGGAAGTCGAGGAACCGGAGACCGGAACGCCCCGCGCGGCCTAGGGCCCGCCCCGGGGCCCGTCCGGCGGGCCGGGGCGTCAGGCGATCACGACCACCTTGGTGTCCTTCGGCGCGAAGTCCCAGAGCAGCTGGCCCTCCGGGCGACCGCTGCGGATGCCGCCGGTCTTCGCCTTCGGGTCGACGGTCGGCGTGGCGCCGTCCACGGTCGCGCTGAAGCCGAACACCACGCCGTTCTGCTGCGCGAAGCGCACCACGTGCTCGATCTGCCGGCCGTCCGTCCCGGTGGTGCCGGCGGTGCGGCTGTAGACCGCGTAGCTGCCCGGGGCCGGTTCGACCGAGCCCGGGGTGACCGGGAAGGCGGCCGTGACCTGCGGGGTCTTCTTCGGGTCGACCAGCCAGACGTAGTGGCTGCCGATCGAGTAGACCACCCGCGTGCCGGTGCCCGAGGTGGTCGGCAGCGCCGGGACCGTCGGGGTGGCCGAGGCGCTCGGCGTCGCGGAGGCGGCCGGCCCGCTGGACGTCGTGGTGCTGGCGACCGGCTTGGCGCCGCCGGCCCGGTCCTGAGCGCCGTTGGCCTGGAAGGCCAGCAGGCTCACCACCGCCAGGGCCCCCAGGGTCAGCCCCGTGACCACCACACCAGGACCCATCTTCGCCACGTGCTGCTCCCGCCGCCGTCCCTTTACGTACCGCCCCATCGTGCCAGGTTCGCCCGGCGGGGGAGCGGCGCCCCGGATGTGTGTTCCGGGTCAGCACGCCCGAGCGATCAGCCGGTCGGCTCAACGTCGGTCTAACCTTGACCCCGTGCTGCTGCTCGCGTTCGACACCGCTACCCCCGCCGTCACCGCCGCCGTCCACGACGGCACGGCCGTCCTCGCCGAGACCCACCAGGTCGACGCCCGGCGCCACGGCGAACTGCTCCTGCCCGCGATCGACCGGGTCCTGCGGGCGGCCGGTGTGGACAAGCACCGGCTCACCGGCATCGCGGTGGGCGTCGGCCCCGGCCCGTACACCGGCCTGCGGGTCGGTCTGGTGACCGCCGCCGCGCTCGGCCACGCGCTCGGGCTGCCGGTGCACGGCGTCTGCACCCTGGACGCGATCGCCCACCAGGCCCGCGCCGAGGGTCTGGCCGGGCAGCCGTTCACGGTGGCCACCGACGCGCGCCGCAAGGAGGTCTACTGGGCCTCCTACGACGCCGACGGCCGGCGCACCGAGGGCCCCGGCGTGGACCGCCCGGCCGAGCTGCCCCCGCAGCCACGCTCGGTCGGCGCCGGCGCGCTGCTCTACCCCGAGGCCTTCCCCGGCGCGCACGGCCCCGAGCACGTGTCGGCCGGCGCCCTGGCGGCCTTCGCCGCCGCCGAGCTGGCCGCCGGGCGCGAGCTGCTGCCGAACGTCCCGCTGTACCTGCGCCGCCCGGACGCCCAGGTCCCGGCGGGCTACAAGGCGGTGCTCCCGGCGTGAACCACGGCACCACCCTGCGCCCGATGCGCTGGTGGGACATCGCGCCGGTGCTGGAGCTGGAGCTGGAGCTCTTCCCCGAGGACGCCTGGTCCACCGGGATGTACTGGTCCGAGCTGGCCGAGACCCACTCCGGCGGCACCCGCCACTACACCGTCGCCACCACCCCGGACGGTGCCATCGTCGGCTACGCCGGACTGATGGTGATCGCCGGTGAGGGCGACGTCCAGACCATCGCCGTCGACCAGCGCCACCAGGGCGCCGGCCTCGGCGCGGCGCTGCTCACCGACCTGATCCGGGAGGCCGCCCGGCGCGGCTGCGCCGAACTGCTGCTGGAGGTGCGGGTGGACAACCCGCGCGCCCAGCGGCTGTACGAGCGCTACGGCTTCCAGCCGGTGGGCATCCGGCGCGGCTACTACCAGCCCGCCAACGTCGACGCGCTGGTGATGCGCCTCGACCACCCGAGCACTGACCCGAAGGACCTTAAGGACACCCGCCATGGCTGACGAACCGCTCGTCCTCGGCATCGAGACCTCCTGCGACGAGACCGGCGTCGGCATCGTGCGCGGCACCACGCTGCTGGCCGACGCGGTCGCCTCCAGCGTCAACGACCACGCCCGCTTCGGCGGCGTCGTCCCGGAGATCGCCAGTCGCGCGCACCTGGAGGCGATGGTCCCGACCATCCAGCGCGCCCTGGACACCGCCGGCGTCAAGGCCGCCGACCTGGACGGCATCGCCGTCACCGCCGGCCCCGGCCTGGCCGGCGCGCTGCTGGTCGGCGTCAGTGCCGCCAAGGCGTACGCCTGGGCGCTGGACAAGCCGCTGTACGGGGTCAACCACCTCGCCTCGCACATCTGCGTCGACCAGCTGGAGCACGGCCGGCTGCCCTCGCCGACGATGGCGCTGCTGGTCTCCGGCGGGCACTCCTCGCTGCTGCTCAGCGAGGACATCACCAGCGACGTCCGCCCGCTCGGCGCGACCATCGACGACGCGGCCGGCGAGGCCTTCGACAAGGTCGCCCGGGTGCTCGGCCTGGGCTTCCCCGGTGGCCCCGTGGTCGACCGCACCGCCCGCGAGGGCGACCGCAAGGCGATCGCCTTCCCGCGCGGCCTGAGCGGCCGGAACGACCCGGCGTACGACTTCTCCTTCTCCGGCCTGAAGACCGCCGTCGCCCGCTGGGTGGAGGCCAAGCGCCGGGCCGGCGAGGAGGTGCCGATCGCCGACGTGGCGGCGTCCTTCCAGGAGGCCGTCACCGACGTGCTCACCCGCAAGGCCGTCAAGGCGTGCAAGGACAACGGCGTCGACCACCTGATGATCGGCGGCGGGGTGGCCGCCAACTCGCGGCTGCGCGAGATGGCCCAGCAGCGCTGCGACCGGGCCGGCATCCGGCTGCGGGTGCCCCGGCCGGGCCTGTGCACCGACAACGGCGCGATGGTGGCCGCACTGGGCTCCGAGATGGTGTGGCGTAATCGCACGCCGTCCGCGTTCGACCTGTCCGCCGACTCCTCGCTGCCGGTGACCGAGGTGCACGTGCCCCACACGGACTTCCACGGCCAGGCCTACGAGGCCCTCACCGGCGGCACCGCGTGACCGTCGCCGCGATGTGGGAGGCCCGCGCCGCCGCCGGGCGCGGGCCCGAACTCACCGCCTGGGTGCGGGAGTCGGCGCTGCCCGCAGTGCGCGGCTCGGCCGGGCTGGAACGCGCCGAGCTGTTCGGTGCGCCCGGCGAGAGGGTGTTGCTGATCACCTGGTGGAGCGGCGAGCCGGTGCCGGTCGCCGACCCGCCGGCCGAGCTGCTCGGCCGCCCGGTGCACCGCTGGTCCTTCACCAGCGAGCACGTCGAATAGACCCTGGACGGGAACCGCCGCCGTGGCCGCTACCGTGCATAGCTGAGAAGAAGCTGGACGGGAACCGGGAGCGCGGTGCGGTGAACAGGGACGGTCGGAGCAGGACCAGGACGTACGCGGTGGGGGCGCTGGCCCTGCTGGCCCTGGCCACCGGATGCGGCGACAACGGCGGCGGCGCCGCGGCCCCGGCGGGCGGGGGCACCTCGGCGGCCGCACCCCGGCCCACCGGCGCCGCCGCGCCGACCAGCGCGGCCGGCACCCCCGCCCCGACCGCCCCGGCCCCGGCCGGCGCGGACGCGGCGGCCTGGGCGAAGTGGAACCTCAAGCCGCTGGCGCCGGCCCCCGCGCCGCCCACCGACAAGCCCATCAAGCTCGAACGGACCGGCACCGTGCCGGTGTTCAGCGAGGTGAAGACGACCGACAAGGTCGTCTTCATCACCATCGACGACGGCGCCGAGAAGGACCCGAAGTTCGTCGAGATGCTGACCGAGCTCAAGGTGCCGATCTCGATGTTCCTGACCCGGGACATCGTCAAGAACGACTACGGCTACTTCAAGCCGCTCCAGGCGCTCGGCAACCACATCCAGAACCACACCGTGGACCACCCGGTGATGAGCAAGATCCCGGCGGAGAAGCAGAAGTCCGAGATCTGCGACGCGCAGTCCGCGCTCACCCAGCAGTACGGCACCGCCCCGCTGCTGTTCCGCCCGCCGTTCGGGGACGGCGCCAACACCCCGACGCTGAACAACTCGGTGCAGCAGTGCGGTCCGCGCGCGATCGTGCTCTGGCGCGAGTCGATGCAGATCCACGACATGCAGTACCAGGCGGCGGACAAGAAGCTGAAGTCCGGGGACATCATCCTGGCGCACTTCCGCGGCCCGAAGGAGCTCAAGGGCGCCACGATGACCCAGATGTTCGGCGACCTGCTGGCCCGGATCCAGGAGCAGGGCTTCTCGGTGGCCCGGCTGGAGGACTACATCCAGGCGCCCGCCTCGTAGCCCTCCCGGCCCGTAGGGCCGTCAGACCGGCTGCCCCAGCATCATCAGGGGCCCGTGGTCGGTGCGGCTGAGGATCACCGTGACGGAGTTCGGCCCGGAGGGCTTGAGCTGGCGGCGCAGCTCCTCCGGGGTGATCGCCATCCCGCGCTTCTTGATCACCACCGTGCCGACCCCGCGCTCGCGCAGCAGCGCCTTCAGCCGCTTGATGTGGAACGGCAGCACGTCGGTGAGCTCGAAGGCGTGCGCGTACGGGGTGGCGACCAGCTCGTCCGAGGTCAGGTAGGCGATCTTCGGGTCGATCAGCCGGCCGCCCACCTGCTCGGCCACCTCGGCCACCAGGTGGGCCCGGATCACCGCGCCGTCCGGCTCGTACAGGTAGCGTCCGACCGGGCCGGCCGGCGGGTCGGGCAGGTCGCCGCCGGTGAGGCTGGCGGCCTGCGGCAGCAGGGTGGCGCGGTGCGGGCGGGCGGCCTCGGTGCCGAACCAGAGCACCGCCTCCTTGACGTCCCCGTGGTCGGAGACCCACTCCGCCTCGGCGTCCGCCGGGACGGCCTCGTGCGGGATGCCCGGCGCCACCTTCAGCGCGCCGATCGGGGTCCGGCGGCCGGCCTCGATCGCCCAGGAGAGCGGCGGGGCGTACGCCTCCGGGTCGAACACCCGGCCGCGCGAGGTCCGCCGGGCGGGGTCGGTGAACACCGCGTCGTAGCCGGTGACGTCCACCTCGGCGACGTCCGCGCAGCGCACCCGGACCAGGTCGGCCAGGCCCAGGGCGGCCGCGTTGGCGGCGGTGGCCGCGCAGGCCGCCGGGTCCCGGTCGACGGCCAGCACCTCGATCCCGGCCCGGGCCAGCGCCAGCACGTCCCCGCCGATGCCGCAGCACAGGTCGGCCAGCCGCCGGACGCCCAGCTCGGCGAACCGCCGCGCCCGCCACTCGGCCACGCTGCGCCGGGTGGACTGCTCGACGCCGTTGGGCGTGAAGTACATCAGGTCGGCGTCCGCCCCGAACTTCGCCCGGGCCCGCTGCCGCAGCCGGGCCTGCCCGAACGCCGCCGACACCAGCTCGGCCGGGTGCTCCCGCCGCAGCCGGGTGGCCAGTGCCAGCTCCTCCTCGGGCGTGAACTCGCGCAGCTCGGCGAGCAGGGCCTGGCCCTCGGGGGTCAGCAGCGGCTGGAGGTTCTCGGTGTCCACGGGGCCATTCTGACCGGTCAGCGGCGGTGGGCCGTGGACGTCCCGGCGGGCGGGCCGACCGTACACGCGTACGGCCAGCCGTCCGTGGCGTGGGTTCTCGGGCGCGCCGTTGGCACTCTGGTTGACTGAGTGCTAACACCGGCCTATGGTCGTCCTTGGCACTCCCCAGTGGGGGAGTGCTAACGCGAAGACGCGTGCCTGACCCCCGCGACGGCAGGCTCGCAGATTCGCTCCTACCCGTTAGAAACCCCGTAATCTCCGAAGGGGAGCTCGGACGTGACCACCAGCAGCAAGGTTGCCATCAAGCCGCTTGAGGACCGCATCGTGGTCCAGCCGCTCGACGCCGAGACCACCACGGCCTCCGGCCTGGTTATCCCGGACACCGCCAAGGAGAAGCCCCAGGAGGGCGTCGTCCTGGCTGTCGGCCCGGGCCGCTTCGAGGATGGCCAGCGTCTGCCGCTCGACGTCGCCGTCGGTGACATCGTCCTGTACTCGAAGTACGGCGGCACCGAGGTGAAGTACCAGGGCGAGGAGTACCTCGTCCTCTCGGCCCGCGACGTTCTCGCGATCATCGAGAAGTAAGTCGTTCCGACCCGCCCCGGATCCGTGTCCCAAGTGACAGGGGCCCGGGGCGTGGTTGTTGGTTCACGTAGTTCGGCGGCCGGTGGGCCGGTCGTAGCCCCGAGGGAATAGGGAACATGGCGAAGATCCTGCAGTTCGACGAGGACGCCCGCCGCTCGCTGGAGCGCGGTGTCAACAAGCTGGCCGACACCGTCAAGGTGACCATCGGCCCCAAGGGCCGCAACGTCGTCATCGACAAGAAGTTCGGCGCCCCGACCATCACCAACGACGGTGTCACCATCGCCCGTGAGGTCGAGCTGGACGACCCGTACGAGAACCTTGGCGCGCAGCTCGTCAAGGAGGTCGCCACCAAGACCAACGACGTCGCGGGTGACGGCACCACCACCGCCACCGTGCTGGCCCAGGCCCTGGTCAACGAGGGTCTGCGCAACGTCGCCGCCGGCGCCGGCCCGGCCGCTCTGAAGAAGGGCATCGACAAGGCCGTCGCCGCCGTCTCCGAGCACCTGCTGTCCATCGCCCGCGAGATCGAGGGCAAGGACGACGTCGCCGCCGTCGCGTCCCTCTCCGCGCAGGACACCCAGGTCGGCGAGCTGATCGCCGAGGCGATCGACAAGGTCGGCAAGGACGGTGTCATCACCGTCGAGGAGTCGAACACCTTCGGCGTGGAGCTGGACTTCACCGAGGGCATGCAGTTCGACAAGGGCTACCTGTCGCCGTACTTCGTCACCGACGCGGAGCGGCAGGAGGCGGTCCTGGAGGACCCGTACATCCTGATCAACCAGGGCAAGATCTCCTCCATCCAGGAGCTGCTGCCGCTGCTGGAGAAGATCCTGCAGGGCGGTGCCTCCAAGCCGCTGCTGATCATCGCCGAGGACGTCGACGGCGAGGCGCTGTCCACCCTCGTGGTGAACAAGATCCGCGGCACCTTCAACGCGGTCGCCGTCAAGGCCCCGGGCTTCGGCGACCGCCGCAAGGCGATCCTCGGCGACCTGGCCACCCTGACCGGCGGCACGGTCATCTCCGAGGAGGTCGGCCTCAAGCTCGACCAGGTCGGCCTGGACGTGCTGGGCACCGCCCGCCGCGTGACCATCACCAAGGACGAGACGACCGTCGTCGACGGTGCCGGTGACACCGAGGCCGTGGCCGGCCGCGTCGCCCAGATCAAGGGCGAGATCGCCGCCACCGACTCCGACTGGGACCGCGAGAAGCTGCAGGAGCGCCTGGCCAAGCTGGCCGGCGGCGTCTGCGTCATCAAGGTCGGCGCCGCCACCGAGGTGGAGCTGAAGGAGCGCAAGCACCGCCTGGAGGACGCCATCTCGGCGACCCGTGCCGCGGTCGAGGAGGGCATCGTCGCCGGTGGTGGCGCCTCCCTGGTGCACGCCGCCAAGGTGCTGGACAACGGCCTGGGCCTGTCGGGCGACGAGGCGACCGGTGTCGCGGTGGTCCGCAAGGCGCTGCACGAGCCGCTGCGCTGGATCGCCCAGAACGCCGGCCTGGAGGGCTACGTCATCACCTCCAAGGTTTCCGAGCTGGAGGCCGGCCAGGGCTACAACGCCGCCACCGGCGAGTACGGCGACCTGGTGAAGGCCGGCGTCATCGACCCGGTCAAGGTCACCCGTTCCGCCCTGGAGAACGCGGCCTCGATCGCCTCCCTGCTGCTCACCACCGAGACCCTCGTGGTGGAGAAGAAGGAGGAGGAGGCCGACAACGGTCACGGCCACTCCCACGGTCACGGCCACTCGCACTGACGCCTGACGGTGACCGGAGGCCCGGTCCGCGCCCCTCGGGGTGTGGCCGGGCCTCCGGCGTGCCAGGCGTTTAACCCTTCAACTATCAGTAGAATTTTGCCATTCGCAAAGATTGCCTTATAACTGAGGCATGATCGAGGCCCGCCACCTGCGCGTTCTGCGTGCCGTCGCCCGCACCGGCTCCTTCTCCGCCGCCGCTCGCGAGTTGGGCTGTACGCAGCCCGCCATCAGTCAGCAGATGAAGGCCCTGGAGAAGTCGGTGGACACCCCGTTGGTGGTCCGATCCGGCCGGGGCATGCAGCTCAGTGAGGCGGGGCGGGTCCTGCTCAAGCATGCCACCGGGATCCTGGCCGGGCTCTCCGCCGCCGAGGAGGAGATCGCCGCGATCGCCGGGCTGCGGGCCGGACGGGTGCGACTGGTCTCCTTCCCGACCGCGAGCTCCACCCTGGTGCCGCCCGCGGTCGCCCGCCTGCGGGACAGCCATCCGGGGGTGTGCGTGTCGCTGGTCGAGGCGGAGCCGCCGGAGTCGCTGGCGATGCTGCGCGGCGGCGAGTGCGAGATCGCGCTGGCCTTCCGCTACCCGCAGTCCGACGGTGCCGCCGCGCTGCCGGCGCCCGCGCACGGGACGCCGCGCGAGGCCCGGGCCGAGGCCAACCTGGAGGCGCAGCAGCTGAGCGCCGGCTCCGACTGGTCCGATCTGGTGGTCACCCCGCTGCTGGACGACCCGCTGGTGGGCCTGCTGCCCGCCACGCACCGGCTGGCGGGGCGCGGCAGGCCGGTGGAGCTGGCGGAGCTGGCGGGGGAGCAGTGGATCGCGGGCTGCCCGCAGTGCCGGGGGCACCTGGTGGAGCTGTGCGCGGCGGCGGGTTTTGAGCCCCGGATCGACTTCGCGACCGACGACTACCCGGCGGTGGTCGGCCTGGTGGCGGCCGGGCTGGGGGTGGCGGTGCTGCCCCGGCTGGCGCTGGAGTCGGTGCGCCCCGACGGGGTGTCGACGGTGCCGGTGCGGACCGCCTCGGGGGCGCCGGCGGTGCGGCAGGTGGTCGCGCTGACCCTGCCGGATCTGGCCGAGGTGCCGGCCGTGGCGCTGATGCTGGAGCGGCTGGCGGGGGCGGCCGGACGCTGACGTCCGGCGGTCGGGCGGGCCCGGAGGCCGGGCGGGCTCCGGAGGTCGGGAGGGGCCTTCGGGTGGCCCTGGGTCCCGAACCGGGCTGGACAGCCTGAGGCGCCGCGAAGAAACGTTTCTTCACGGCGCGCCACGGAGGCGGAGCTAGTGCTGCGCGACCGCCGGCGGGGTCAGCGGGACCTCCACCAGCCGGTGCCGCGAGCGCCCCAGCATCTCCTCGCGCTCGTCCTCGGTCATCCCACCCCAGACGCCGTACGGCTCGCGGACCGCCAGCGCGTGCGCCGCGCACTCGGTGATCACCGGACAGCGCATGCAGACCTCCTTGGCGCTGGCCTCACGCGAACTGCGCGCGGCCCCCCGCTCGCCTTCGGGGTGGAAGAAGAGCGAGCTGTCCACGCCACGGCAGGCTGCGGAGAGCTGCCAGTCCCAGAGGTCCGCGTTGGGGCCGGGGAGGCGGGAGAAATCTGCCATGGCTCATTCCCTTCAGAGGCTCGTCGGCCGTGGGCCGGCGCTCAGCGGGCTGGTGCTGGGCGGCGCGGCGGGGCGTCGATGCACTGGTGTGGACACCTGGAAATATGACTTACGGCAACTCCATGGACAAGTCACCCACAGAGTGGCACAACAGTCAATGACCATACGAAAGCTATAAAAACGGGCAAAGTGGGCAAGGAGTTCGCCGGGTGCGGGCGTGGCAATCGGGTGGCCGGGGGGCGCACGACACTCCGTACCGGTGTGCGGGTCGTACGCCGACCGCGCGCGAGCTGGGCAAAAGTGCGGCGTGTGCACCGCGATGCGGCTGATCGGTAACGGGTCGGCCACGTACAGTGGTGGAGATGGCCCTGAAGGCCGTAACTCATTCGAGTGACGGTCGTTGGAAGTGTGGAGGCGGTTAGCGGGCGCCGGACGTCGGGAACGATCGCGGGGAAGTTGAGGCGATCAGCACGGAGTCTGTCGCCGATCGGCCGTGTCGGAGAGGTTCGTACCAGCCAGGAGGCTCAACGTGACGCGGATCAGCTGCGGAGGACGACGGTCATGACTTCCGTTCTCGTTTGCGACGATTCCCCGCTCGCCCGCGAGGCGCTTCGCCGCGCGGTCGCGACCGTACCCGGTGTGGACCGGGTCACCACCGCGACGAACGGGGAGGAGGTCCTCCGCCGCTGGGTGGCCGACCGCTCCGATCTCGTTCTGATGGACGTCCGCATGCCCGGCCTCGGCGGGGTCGAGACGGTCCGGCGGCTGCTGTCCGCCGATCCGGGCGCGCGGATCATCATGCTCACCGTCGCCGAGGACCTCGACGGGGTCGCGCTCGCGGTGGCCGCGGGCGCCCGCGGGTACCTGCACAAGGACGCCTCGCGCGCCGAGCTGCGGGCCACCGTCACCCAGGCCCTCGCCGACCCGACCTGGCGGCTCGCCCCGCGCCGCCTGCGCAGCCCCGACATGGGCGCGGCGCCCACGTTGACGGCGCGTGAGATCCAGGTGCTGGAGGGCATGAGCCACGGGCGCAGCAACGCCGAGATCGGCCGCGAGCTGTTCCTGTCCGAGGACACCGTCAAGACCCACGCCCGACGGCTGTTCAAGAAGCTCGGGGCCTCCGACCGCGCCCACGCGGTGGCGCTGGGTTTCCGCTGGGGCCTGGTCCGCTGACCGCCGGTGGTGCCGCCGACTGCGGCGCACCGCCGGCGGTTCCCGGGACGGACGCCGTACGGGCGTGTGACGTTACGGCCCCGAGGTTGCACCATGGAGGAGTGGAGCACCTCGGGGACCAGCGGACAGGCACTGCGGCGAACCACACGGTCGCAGGACACTCGGCGGACGGCGCGACAGGCAGGACCACCGACGGCGGCGGGGCGGGAGGCGGCACGGTGCAGGAGGGGCCGGTGGTGCGCGGCGGCACGCCGTACAGTGCCGCACCGCATAACGTTCCGGTGCACAACTCCGGACGCGGTGCCGCGTTTTCCCGCTCGACCAGGCACCATGGACCGATGCGTGACGACGTCGCCGGTGCGGACGGCCAGGCGGACCCGGTGGAGGCCGAGCCCTCCGGCCCCGGTGGCGATCCGTCGTACGCCGACCCCGGTGGCCCCGGCGCGGAGTCCGGCCCCGGTCGCCCGCCGGTGCTCGGCGTCGGCGGCTCGCCGCTGGTGGGCGAGCTGGTCGCGGCCGCCGTCCGCGGGGAGGGCCCGGCCATCGACGCCCTGCTCGCCTACGTCCACCCGCTGGCGCTGCGCTACTGCCGCGGCCGGCTGGTCCGGCTGCCCGGCGGCGCCCGGCACCACGTGGACGACGTCGCGCAGGAGGTCTGCGTCGCGGTGCTGTGCGCGTTGCCCCGGTACAAGGACCAGGGGCGGCCGTTCGAGGCCTTCGTCTACGGCATCGCCGCGCACAAGATCGCCGATCTGCAGCGGGCCGCGATGCGCGGGCCCGGTTCGACGGTCGTCCCGCAGGACGACCTGCCGGAGGTGCCGGACGAGGCGCTCGGCCCGGAGGAGCAGGCGCTGCTGAGCAGCGACGCGGCCTGGGCCAAGGAACTGCTCTCCAACCTGCCGGCCCGTCAGCGCGAGCTGGTGCTGTTGCGGGTCGCCGCCGGGCTCTCGGCGGAGGAGACCGGTGAGGTGCTGGGGATGTCGCCGGGCGCCGTCCGGGTGGCGCAGCACCGGGCGCTCAGCCGGCTGCGGGCGCTCGCCGAGGAGTCCTCCTGAAGCCCTGACCGGCCGGAATGAGCCACGGGTGACCGGTGTTGTCAAGGGCACACGAGGACACATTCGCGGTGCCAGTACGATGGGGTATCGGCGCCTGGGCGGGTTGCCAAAGTTTCGCGGGTGCGCGTGGGGTTCCCTTGGAGGTTCCTCCAAAACCATCCGGCTTCGGCGGTCTGCGCGAGTGAGCGATTTACGCGCCCCCACCCTCAGGGCGTGAGCGGATTAGGCCGGCCACGGAAGGTACCCCCAAATGTCTTACAACGCCGCAGGCGTACCCGAGAAGTTCGCGATGCTCGGGCTCACGTTCGATGACGTCCTGCTGCTGCCCGGGGCCTCCGCGGTGCTGCCGAACCAGGTCGACACCTCCTCGCGGGTCTCCCGGAACGTGCGCGTCAACATCCCGCTGCTCTCCGCGGCGATGGACAAGGTCACCGAGGCGCGGATGGCGATCTCGATGGCCCGCCAGGGCGGCGTGGGCGTGCTGCACCGCAACCTGTCGGTCGAGGACCAGGCCAACCAGGTCGACCTGGTGAAGCGCTCCGAGTCCGGCATGGTCACCGACCCGATCACGGTCGGCCCGGACACCACGCTGGCCGAGGCCGACGCGCTGTGCGCCAAGTTCCGCATCTCCGGAGTGCCGATCGCCGACGAGGCCGGCAAGCTGCTCGGCATCGTCACCAACCGCGACATGGCCTTCGAGTCGGACCGCAGCCGCCAGGTCCGCGAGATCATGACCCCGATGCCGCTGATCACCGGCAAGGTCGGCATCTCCGGCGAGGACGCGATGGCGCTGCTGCGCCGCCACAAGATCGAGAAGCTCCCGCTGGTCGACGACGAGGGCCGGATCAAGGGCCTGATCACCGTCAAGGACTTCGTCAAGGCCGAGCAGTACCCGAACGCCGCCAAGGACGCCGAGGGCCGGCTGCTGGTCGGCGCCGCCGTCGGCGCCAGCGCCGAGGCGTTCGACCGGGCCCAGGCCCTGGTCGAGGCCGGCGCGGACTTCCTGGTGGTGGACACCTCGCACGGCCACAGCCACAACGCGCTGGCCTGGATCGAGAAGATCAAGTCGGCCGTCGGGATCGACGTGGTCGGCGGCAACGTGGCCACCCGGGACGGCGCCCAGGCGCTGATCGACGCCGGCGTGGACGGCGTCAAGGTCGGTGTCGGCCCCGGCTCCATCTGCACCACCCGCGTGGTCGCCGGCATCGGCGTCCCGCAGATCACCGCCATCTACGAGGCCGCCCAGGCCTGCCAGGCGGCCGGCGTGCCGGTCATCGGCGACGGCGGCCTGCAGTACTCCGGCGACATCGGCAAGGCGCTGGCCGCCGGCGCCGACACCGTGATGCTGGGCTCGCTGCTGGCCGGCTGCGAGGAGTCCCCGGGCGAGCTGATGTTCATCAACGGCAAGCAGTTCAAGTCCTACCGCGGCATGGGCTCGCTGGGCGCCATGCAGTCCCGCGGCCAGGGCCGCTCGTACTCCAAGGACCGCTACTTCCAGGCCGAGGTGGCCTCGGACGACAAGCTCGTCCCCGAGGGCATCGAGGGCCAGGTGCCCTACCGCGGCCCGCTGTCGGCCGTGCTGCACCAGCTGGTCGGCGGCCTGCGCCAGACCATGGGCTACGTCGGCGCCGCCACCATCGCCGAGATGGAGAGCAAGGGCCGCTTCGTCCGGATCACCTCGGCGGGCCTCAAGGAGAGCCACCCGCACGACATCCAGATGACCGTCGAGGCGCCGAACTACTCCAACCGCTGAGTCGTCCGAACCACCGAGGGGCCCGTCGCCGCACTCGTGGCGACGGGCCCCTCCGGTGCGTCCGGGGGCGGGGGTGCCGGAGGCGCCTGGGCAGGACGCCCCGGAGGCGAGCGCGCGAGTTCCAGGGTGCGGGATACTGGGGGCGGCCGGGGTGACCCGGCGGGCATGAGCAACAAACCAGAAGGGCTCGAAGTGACTGAGATCGAGATCGGGCGAGGCAAGCGCGGCCGACGGGCGTACTCCTTCGACGACATCGCCGTCGTCCCCAGCCGCCGTACCCGGGACCCGAAGGAGGTCTCGATCGCCTGGCAGATCGACGCCTACCGCTTCGAGCTGCCGTTCCTGGCCGCCCCGATGGACAGCGTGGTCTCGCCGCAGCAGGCCATCGCCATCGGCCGCCTCGGCGGCCTCGGTGTGCTGAACCTGGAAGGCCTCTGGACCCGCTACGAGGACCCGCAGCCGCTGCTCGACGAGATCGCCACGATCACCGACGAGGCCGCCGCGACCCGCCGCCTGCAGGAGATCTACGCCGCGCCGATCCGCGCCGAGCTGATCAAGCAGCGGATCCAGGAGGTCCGCGACTCCGGCGTGGTCACCGCCGCCGCGCTCTCGCCGCAGCGCACCGCCGAGTTCTCCAAGGCCGTCGTGGACGCCGGCGTCGACGTCTTCGTCATCCGCGGCACCACCGTCTCGGCCGAGCACGTCTCCAGCGCCGCCGAGCCGCTCAACCTCAAGCAGTTCATCTACGAGCTGGACGTCCCGGTGATCGTCGGCGGCTGCGCCACCTACACCGCCGCCCTGCACCTGATGCGCACCGGCGCGGCCGGCGTGCTGGTCGGCTTCGGCGGCGGCGCCGCCCACACCACCCGCGGCGTCCTCGGCATCCAGGTGCCGATGGCCACCGCCGTCGCCGACGTGGCCGCCGCCCGCCGCGACTACATGGACGAGTCCGGCGGCCGCTACGTGCACGTGATCGCGGACGGCGGCGTCGGCTACAGCGGCGACATCCCGAAGGCCGTCGCCTGCGGCGCCGACGCGGTGATGATCGGTGCCGCGCTCGCCCGGGCCACCGACGCGCCCGGCAAGGGCTTCCACTGGGGCATGGAGGCCGTCCACGAGGAGCTGCCGCGCGGCAAGCGGGTGGACCTCGGCACGGTCGGCACCACCGAGGAGATCCTGACCGGTCCGTCGCACACCCCCGACGGCACCATGAACCTGTTCGGTGCGCTGCGCCGCGCGATGGCCACCACCGGCTACACCGAGCTCAAGGAGTTCCAGCGGGTCGAGGTGACCGTCAACCCGGCGCTCAACCACCGCTGAGGCACGCGTGGCGAAGGCCCCCGCCGGTTCGTCGGCGGGGGCCTTCGGGCTGTCCGGGGGTCAGCCGCGGTTGGCGGTGCGGCGGGTGAGGAGGAACCCGCCGACCAGGGCGATGCCGTAGAAGGCGAGGTCGAGCGCGCGCAGCTCGGCGCGCCAGTGCGCCAGGGCGTCGTGCGGCAGTCCGCGCGGGCCCGGGCCGGCCGCGTGCACCCGGCGGACCTGGCCGGTCAGCTGGCCCAGCAGCAGCGCGCCGGCCGCGAGCACCGCGCCGAGCAGCGGCAGCACCCGGCTGCGGCCGCCGAGGCGGCCGAGCGGTAGGGCGACCAGGGCGGCGAGGGCGATGGCCAGCCAGCCGAGGCTGTCCGCGGCTCGGGCCGGTGCGCAGCCGTACGCCAGACCGCCGAGCAGCATGGCGAGGACGGCGAGGGCGACCGCCAGGGCGGTGCGGCGGCGCGGGCCCCTCCGGGGGGAGGCGGCGGCCGGGACGTATCCGGCCACCGGGACACCGGGCATACCGGGCGCGACGTAGCCCTCGGGGATGTCCGGGGCGGGTGCGACCGAGTAGTGCTGGGCGGTGCGCGGCCGGCCCGACTGGCCGTCAGGGCCCGGTGCGGGCGCGGTCATGGGCATCGGATCCCCCCGGAAAGACGATGAGCTGCCGAACGGTAGCAGCGCCCCGGCCGGATCTTGGCGAGTTTTCGATCACAGATCGGGCACGGAGCGCCGAGTCGGATCCGGTATGTCCCGGCTTGCGTTCCGGGGGGCGGGTGGTCGCGGCCCCCGGGGACAGGGGATGATGGAGGCTTGGGCGTTCGGGCCTGAGGCCGGGCCGACACGCCGTCACCACGACTGCCGGCAGCACATGGGGGAACGTTCCGAATGACCCAGGCGCAGGGTTCCACCGGCCGCCTCCTGGCCGGCCGCTACCGGCTGAACGCGGTGCTCGGACGCGGCGGTATGGGCACCGTCTGGCGCGCCGAGGACGAGATGCTGGGCCGGACCGTCGCGGTCAAGGAACTGCGGATGAACGCCAGCGTCGAGGAGGAGGAGAAGCACCGGCTGATCGTCCGGACGCTGCGCGAGGCCAAGGCCACCGCCCGGATCCGGCACAGTTCGGCGGTCACCGTCTTCGACGTGGTCGAGGAGGACGACCGGCCGTGGATCGTCATGGAGCTGGTCGAGTCCCGCTCGCTGGCCGACGTCATCCGCGAGGACGGACCGCTCGCCCCCGCCCGGGCCGCTGAGATCGCGCTCGACGTGCTCGGTGTGCTGAGCGCCGCGCACGCGCTGGGCATCCTGCACCGGGACGTCAAGCCGTCCAACGTGCTGATCGGCGAGGACGGCCGGGTGGTGCTCACCGACTTCGGCATCGCCAGCGTGGAGGGCGACGCCTCGGTCACCTCCACCGGCATGCTGGTCGGCGCGCCCTCGTACATATCCCCGGAGCGGGCCCGCGGGCAGAAGCCCGGACCGCCGGCCGACCTGTGGTCGCTGGGCGGCACGCTGTACGCGATGGTCGAGGGCCGGCCGCCGTACGACCGGGGCTCGGCGCTGGCCACCCTGACCGCGGTGATGACCGAGGACCTGACCGCCCCCGTGAACGCCGGGGCCCTGCAGCCGGTGATCGAGGGGCTGCTGGCCAAGGACCCGGGCGAGCGGCTGGACGCCTCGCAGACCCGGTCGATGCTGAAGCGGATCGTCGCGGAGGCCACCGCGAAGGCCGAGTCGACCACCGAGCACGCGGTGCCGATCGAGCAGCCGGCAGCCGCGGAGCCGGAGGAGGTCCCGGCCCCGGCCGAGGCCGAGGAGGGCCGCAAGCGGTCCATCGGCGGGCTGCTGGGGACGGTCCGGGTGGGCAGCCGGGTCAAGGCCGAGGAGTCGGCCGCCGCGGTGGAGCCC
The DNA here is from genome assembly GCF_044744365.1 of Kitasatospora sp. NPDC087314. NCBI lineage: Bacteria > Bacillati > Actinomycetota > Actinomycetes > Kitasatosporales > Streptomycetaceae > Kitasatospora > Kitasatospora sp. NPDC087314. The sequence goes on along the minus strand of NZ_JBIUYE010000012.1, from coordinate 138,901 downwards.
GGCGCGGAGCCGGCGTCCGAGGCCGCTTCGGCGCCGGCGCCGGCGTCGGCGCCGGATTCGGCTTCGACCCCGGCTCCGGCGACCGAGCCGATCCGGCCGGTGACCAGCGAGTGGACGCTGGGCGCCACCCAGGCGGCCGGTGCCGACCCGCGCAACGGCCGGCGGCGGCTGGCCGTGGTCACCGTGGTGCTGGTCCTGCTGCTGATCGCCGGCGTGGTCGCGGTGGTCCAGGCCGTCGGCAGCGGGGACGGCGGGTCGGCGAACGGCGCGGGTGCCACCGCGCCGGTGACGGCCGGCAGCGAGACCGGGCCGAGCGGGACCCCGGCGGCGACCGGGACGGCGGCGGTGCCCGGGCCGGCCGCCGACCCGCCCGGCACCGAGGCGCCCGACACCGCCGCGGCCACCACACCGCCCGCCGCTCCGCCGCCCGCCCCCGCTCCCGTGCAGACCCCGACCCCCACCCCGACTCCGCCGGGGGCCGCCGTTCCGGCCGGTTACCACGAGTACAAGGACCCGAGCGGCTTCTCGGTCGTCCTGCCCGACTGGCTGCAGCCGTCCGGGTCGGAGAGCACCCGCCGCCTCTTCAAGGGCAACGGCAGCACCCTGACCATCGAGTGGACCACCAGCCCCGGCCCCAGTGCCCTCGCCGACTGGCAGGACTCCGAGCCGGGCCTGCGATCGAAGGTCACCAACTACCAGCGGGTCAACCTGGCGGCGCTCACCTACCGGCAGTGGACCAACGCGGCGGACTGGGAGTGGACCAGTGGCACGCCGCGCACGCACTCGCTCAACCGGGGCTTCGTCACCGGGAGCCCGGCCAAGTACGGCTACGCGATCTACTGGATCACCCCGGACGCGGACTGGGGCTCCCCGGCCAACTCCCAGGCCCGGGACGCGGCCTTCGCCAGCTTCCAGCCCGCGCCGTAGGACGCGGCACCAGGGGCTATCGGGCCCCGGCGCCGGACCGGCCCTAGCCGATCAGACGGGCCTTGGCCCGGGTGAACTCCTCGTCGGTGAGTGCGCCGGAGGCGTGCAGGGCGGCCAACCGCTCCAGCTGGCCGAGGAGTTGATCGCCGGCGCTCAGCTCGGCGGGGGCGGCGTCGGTCGGCGTCGGCTTGGTCGGCGGGGCGGTGCGGGCGCGCCCGGCGGCCGCCCGGAGCTGCTCGGCGAAGACGTCGGCCTTGGCCACGTCCTCGAACCGGTGCGAGCCGGTCAGCGCGACGACCGTGAGGACGTCGCCGTTGAGCTTGGTCCTGGTCACGGTCGCGTCCGTGATCGCCGTAAGCGGAACCGGGACTGGCGGTTTACCGTCCTTGAGGAAGAGCAGTCGGTGGGTGGTGAGGACGAGCACCCCCTTGCGGAAGTGGTCGGGATGGCGCCCGGCGGTGGAGACGACCGGGTTCTCGCCGTCGATGACGGCGGCCTCGACCGTGCGTACGGCCTCGGCCCGGGTGGCTTGGTTGTTGTTGCCCGCCACCTTGAACGCGGTGTCGATCAGATCGGTCCAGTCCATGGGATCGAGCGTAAAGGAGCCGCTCAGTAGGCTGCTCGGTGAGCGAGAGGAACTGGCATGCGAGGCGGCACGGGTCAGTTGCTGGCGGGGCGGTACCGGCTGACGGACCGTCCCGAACCGCTGCGCGCCCTGGCGGTGGACGACCGGACCGGGGAGTCCGTGCTGCTGCGCGCCCTTGAGCTGCCCCCACTGCTGACCGGTGGTCAGGACCCGGACGGTGAGGTGTCCGCGCAGGCCGACCGGCTGGTCCGCCGGGTGGCGGCGGTCGGCTCGGCCGCGCCGACCAGGCACCCCCGGCTGCTGCGCGGGGTCGGTGCCTTCGTCGAGGGCGAGCTGCTGTGGACGGTGGAGGAGCGGCCGGGCGCCATGACGCTGGCCGATCTCGTGGCCGCCGGTCCGGTGCCGCCCTACCGGGCCGCCGAGCTGGCGGCGGACCTGGCCGGCGCGCTGCGGGCGCTGCACGAGGACGGGCTCGTGCACGGGAACCTGACCGCAGAGTCGGTGCTGGTCTGCGAGGACGGCGCGGCGATGCTCGGCGGGCTGCTGGCGGGGGTGGCGCAGGAGGCGCTGGCCGAGGACCTCGGCGGGCCGGGCGGGCGCCGCCGGTACGACGTGCGGGCCACCCTGGTCGGACCGGTGGCGGAGCGCTGGCCGCTGGACGGCGGCCCGGCGGGCGACTGCTGGGCGCTCGGGGTGCTGGTGCAGCGGCTGGTCACCGGCCGCTCGCCGTTTCCGGACGGCGGCGTCCCGGAGCTGGTGACGGCGGTCCGGGACGGCCGGCGGGAGCCCTCGGCGGTCTGCGGGCCGCTGGCGCCGCTGGTCGAGCGGCTGCTGCAGCCCGACCCCTCGCGGCGCCCGACCGCGGAGCAGGTCCGCCGGGAGCTGTCGGCGCTGCTCGCGGGCGCGCCGGAGCCGGTCGACGAGGAGTGGGCGGCGCGGGCGCTGGTGCCGCGGCCGGACGGCCCGCTGGTGCCGCGCCGACGCGGGCGGGGCGATCGTGGTGGGCGGGGTGGGCAGGGCAAGCGGGGCGGGCGGGGCGGCGGGCAGGTGGAGGCCGCCGCGGGGGACGGGACCGGGCGGCCGGCCGAGGCGCGGCCGCCGCGGATACCCCCGGCGCTGCTGGGCCCGCTGTTGGTGGGGGGCGTGTTCGTGCTGCTGGTGCTGGGGATAACCGCGGTGGTGCTGTTCGCAGGCTGACGGCCCGGCTCCGTCCCGGTACGGCGGTCCGGCGGGTGGGCGTGATTACCGGGGTCGGCAAGGTGCGCCTAATGTGTGCGTGGGACTTGTTCGAACAGTGGTCTGCACCAGGCCCCTCCGTCGCGGTGACGGCAGGCGGATGTGAGGGGGAGCGGTCGCCGATGGGCGTGCAGGACCGGCCGGAGACGGCCGAGGCGGAGCGGCTGCTGGCCGGGCGGTACGAGTTGGGCGACCGGCTCGGCCGGGGCGGCATGGGGACGGTCTGGCGGGCCTGGGACCGGATGCTCGACCGCGAGGTCGCGGTCAAGGAGCTGACCGTCAACCACCTGCCCGAGGACGAGCTGCAGATCCTGCATGCCCGGATGAAGCGGGAGGCCAGTGCGGCCGCCCGGATCAAGCACCCCGGCGTGATCACGGTGCACGACGTGTTGGAGCAGGACGGCCGGCCGTGGATCGTGATGGAGCTGGTGGACGGCCGCTCGCTCGCCGACGTGATCAGCCAGGACGGCACCCTGCAGCCGCGCGCCGTCGCCGAGGTCGGCAGCCAGGTACTCGCCGCGCTGCACCGCGGCCACCAGCTCGGCGTCCTGCACCGGGACGTGAAGCCGGCCAACGTGCTGCTGGAGCGCGGCACCGGGCGGGTGGTGCTGCTGGACTTCGGCATCGCGACGTACGAGGGCTCGGCCGAGCTGACCCGCCCGGGCGACCTGGTCGGTTCGCCGGACTACCTGGCGCCGGAGCTCGCCCAGGGCGAGCGGCCCGGGCCGGCCTCGGACCTGTGGGGCCTCGGGGCGACGCTGTACGCCGCGGTGGAGGGCCAGTCGCCGTTCCGCCGGACCTCGCCGATCAGCACACTGGCCGCGGTGGTGGGCGAGCCGCTGCCGGAGCCGCGTCGGGCCGGGCCGCTGGGGCCGGTGCTGGCCGCGCTGATGGCCAAGGACCCGGCCGAGCGGCCGACCGCGGACGAGGCCGCCCGGATGCTGGCCGAGGTGCAGGTCGGGCACACGATCAGCCTGAAGTCGGTCGCGCCGGTGCGGATGCCCACCCAGTCGGTGCCGGTGGTGGACCGCAGCGAGCACCCGGTGGCGGAGGAGGACCGCGAGGAGGACGCGGCGGATACGGCGCAGGAGGGGGCCGAGGAACCGGCCGAGTCGCGCGCCGAGGCCGTCGTGGACACCGCCGGGGGCGTGGCGGCCTCGGCACCGGCGCTCGCCGCCGTGACCGCGCCGGTGGCGCACCCCATTGCGCCTGCGCGCGGACCGGCCAAGCGCCGCAACACCCTGAAGATCGTCGCGATCGCGCTGGCCGTCGGCCTGCTGGCGGCCGGAGCCACGTTCTTCGTCACCCGGCACGGCGGCGGCCGCTCGGCCGACGACCCCGCCCCGAGCTCCCCGGTCACCCCGGCCGCCTCGGCCACCTCGGACCCGAGCGGTGGTCCCAGCCAGGAGCCGGCCGCGCCCCCCGGCTACCACTGGGTGGACGACCCTGCCGGCTTCCGCTTCCCGCTGCCCTCGGGCACCCCGGCCTGGCAGCGCAGTGCCGCGTCCGACAACCAGATCTTCTACAGCCCCGACGGCAAGGTGCACTACCTTCAGTTCGCCGTCACCGTCGGCCAGTCGGTCAAGCCGCTGGAGCACATGCGGCAGATGGAGACCTCCGTCTCCAAGTCGCTGAAGGAGTACAAGCAGCACAGGCTGACCAGCGTCGCGGTGAACGGCCACGAGGCGGCCGTCTGGGAGTTCAGCTACGCCGCGCAGGGAGGTGGCCGCCGCCGGGCGATCGAGGCCGAGTTCATCGACGACGACGGCACCAGCTACGCGATCTACTCGTCCAGCCCGGAGAAGGGCAACGAGTGGAACGAGGCCGAACAGCGCTTCAACGCGGTGCTCCACTACTTCACGCCGACCCGCTGAGCCGTCGCGCCCACCCGCCGGCCGGTGGGCGCCCGCTTTCGCCCGACTGCGGCAGATTCTTGTTACCGACGGGTACCGGACCGGCCGCCGAGCGCCTAGGCTGCGCCGTATGTCGGACCTCACAGACGCAGTGGCCACCGAACACCCCGCGACCGGGAACCCGCCCGCCCCCGGCGGCGGCCGGACCGTCGCGGCGGCCGTCCCGCCGTCCCTGGTCACCCGGCTGGCCGCCGGCGTCACCGCCACCGGCGAGCCCAGCCTGGTGGAGACCGTCGCCCCGCTGACCGGTGAGCGGCTGGCGAGCCTGCCGCAGTCCACCCCGGCCGACGTCGAGGTCGCCTTCGAGCTGGCCCGCCGCGCCCAGGCGGCCTGGGCCGCGCTGCCGGTGCGCCGCCGCGCGGCCGTCCTGCTGCGCTTCCACGACCTGCTGCTCCGGCGGCAGGACGAGGTGCTGGACCTCATCCAGGCCGAGACCGGCAAGGCCCGGCTGCACGCCTTCGAGGAGGTGCTGGCCGTCGCGATGGCCGCCCGGCACTACGGACGGGCCGCGCACGGATACCTCAGGGACAAGCGGCACGGCGGGGCGCTGCCGGTGCTCACCCACGCGATCGAGGCCCGCCGCCCCAAGGGCGTGGTCGGCCACATCTCGCCCTGGAACTACCCGCTGGAGCTGTCCATCGGCGACGCCCTGCCCGCCTTCGTGGCCGGCAACGCCGTGGTCAACAAGCCGGACACGCAGACCGCGCTGACCGCGCTGTGGGCCCGCGAGCTGCTGGTCGAGGCCGGGCTGCCGGCCGACCTGTGGCAGGTCGTGATCGGCGACGGCCCGGTGATCGGCCCCGCCGTGGTGGAGCACGCCGACTACGTCTCGTTCACCGGTTCCACCCGCACCGGCCGCGAGGTCGCCCAGCGCGCCGCCGCCCGACTGGTCGGCGCCTCGCTCGAACTCGGCGGCAAGAACGCCATGCTGGTGCTCTCCGACGCCGACCTCGACCGGGCCGCCGCGGGCGCCGTCCGGGCCTGCTTCTCCTCCGCCGGGCAGCTGTGCATCTCGATCGAGCGGCTGCTGGTGCACCGCTCGGTGGCCGACGACTTCCTGGAGCGCTTCGCCGCCCGCACCCGGGCGCTGCGCCTGGGCGGCGGCCTCGCCTACGGCGCCGACATGGGCTCGCTGGTCTCGGTGCGCCAGCTGGAGACCACCACCCGGCACGTGGAGGAGGCGGTCAAGACGGGCGCCACCGTGCTGGCCGGCGGCCGGGCCAGGCCCGACCTCGGCCCGTACTTCTTCGAGCCGACCATCCTCGACGGGGTGACCCCGGACATGGCGGTCTGCGGCGAGGAGACCTTCGGCCCGGTCGTCTCCGTCTACCGCTTCGACACCGAGGACGAGGCGGTGGCCGCCGCCAACTCCACGCCGTACGGCCTGAACTCCAGTGTCTGGACCAGGAACCTGCGGCGCGGGCGGGCGGTCGCGGCCCGGCTGCGCACCGGCACGGTCAACGTCAACGAGGCCTACGCGGCCGCGTACGGCTCGGTCGGCTCGCCGATGGGCGGCATGGGCGACTCCGGGCTCGGCCGCCGCCACGGCGCCGAGGGCATCCTGCGCTTCACCGAGGCGCAGACCATCGCGACCCAGCGGCTGATGCCGATCGCGCCCTCGTTCGGCCTGGACGACCGGCAGTTCGCCGCGGTGATGACCGGCGGGCTGCGGGCGTTGAAGGCGCTGCGGTTCAAGTAGCCGTCCCGGTGGAGGAGTACGACCCGGGGTGCGGCCGGTCGGCCCACCCCGGGGGTTCGATCCTGGGGTCAGGCCCGGGAGGAGGGGACGACTCGCCTCTCCCGTAGTCAGGTTCGCGTCTCGAAGGAGCAGTGGCAGATGGTGGAGTCCGGCGGTGCGGCGGAGTTCGACTACGACGTGGTCGTGGTCGGCTCCGGCTTCGGTGGTTCGGTCGCCGCGCTGCGGCTGACCGAGAAGGGCTACCGGGTCGCCGTCCTGGAGGCCGGGCGGCGCTTCGACCGGGACGAACTGCCCAGGAACTCCTGGGACCTGTCGAACTACCTGTGGGCGCCGAAGCTCGGGCTGTACGGGATCCAGCGGATCCACCTGCTGGCCAACGTGCTGATCCTGGCCGGTGCCGGGGTCGGCGGCGGCTCGCTGAACTACGCCAACACCCTGTACGTGCCGCCGAAGGCCTTCTTCGAGGACCGCCAGTGGCGCCACATCACCGATTGGCAGGAGGAGCTGGCGCCGTTCTACGACCAGGCGCAGCGGATGCTCGGGGTCCGGCTCAACCCGACCGTCACCCCCTCGGACGTGCACCTCAAGGCGGCCGCCGAGCAGCTGGGCGTCGGCGACACCTTCCACATGGCACCGGTCGGGGTCTTCTTCGGGGACGGCCAGGACGCCGGTGGCAAGGCCAAGGCGGCGCCCGGGGACGAGGTCGCCGACCCGTACTTCGGCGGCGCCGGGCCGGCCCGCAAGGCCTGCGTGGAGTGCGGCGAGTGCATGACCGGCTGCCGGCACGGGGCCAAGAACATGCTCACCGAGAACTACCTGTACCTGGCCGAACGGGGCGGCGCCGAGATCCACCCGCTCACCACGGTGGCCCGGATCCGCGAGTGCGGCGGGGCCGACGGGAGCCGCGGCTACGCGGTGGACGTGCGCCGCACCGACGCCCGCTCCCGGACCGACCGGGTGAAGGCGGGCGCGCGGACCATCACCGCCGCCCGGGTGGTGGTCGCGGCCGGCACCTACGGCACCCAGTCGCTGCTGCACCGGATGCGCGAGGCGGGGCACCTGCCCGGGATCTCCGCCCGGCTCGGCGAGCTGACCCGGACCAACTCCGAGGCGCTGGTGGGCGCGCAGACCACCGACCGGCGCTACGGCTCCCGGGCGGACTTCACCAAGGGGGTGGCGATCACCTCCTCGATCCACCCGGACGCCAACACCCACATCGAGCCGGTCCGCTACGGCAAGGGCTCCAACGCGATGGGCGCGCTGTCGATCGCCCAGGTCAAGGGCGGCGGACGGGCCCCGCGCTGGTTGCGCTACCTGGGCGACTCGGTGCGCCACCCGGTGACCTTCGCCCGCTCGATGAACCAGCACCGCTGGTCCGAGAAGACGATCATCGGCCTGGTGATGCAGTCGCTGGACAACTCGATCACCGTCTCGCTGAAGAAGGGCCCGCTCGGCAGGAGCCGGCTCACCTCCGCCCAGGGCCACGGCGCCCCCAACCCGACCTGGATCCCGGCCGCCGAGCAGGGCGCCCAGGCGCTGGCCGAGCAGATCAACGGCTTCGCGGGCAGCACCGTCGGCGAGATCTTCGACATCCCGATGACCGCCCACTTCCTCGGCGGCTGCCCGATCGGCGACGCCCCCGAGACCGGCGTGGTCGACCCGTACCACCGGCTGTACGGGCACCCGGGGATCAGCGTGGTCGACGGCGCGGCCGTCTCCGCGAACCTCGGGGTGAACCCCTCGCTGACCATCACCGCGCAGGCCGAGCGCGCCATGTCGATGTGGCCCAACAAGGGCGAGGCGGACGACCGTCCGGCCCAGGGCGAGGCCTACCGGCGGGTCGCCCCGGTGGCGCCCGCCCGGCCGGCCGTCCCGCAGGGCGCGTTCGGTGCGCTCCGGCTGCCGCTGCTGCCCGTCCCGGAGGTCCCGAAGAAGCGCGGCTGAGCGGGCCGCGGCGGGCCAACCCGCCCGGCCCGGTTCCCGGTTGACATTCGTTCGGATCCGATGGGATAAACGGGCTTTCTGGGGGGACCAGGAACTCGTCGAGCGGGGGGAAACCGGTCCATGGCCATCTGCGCGTCGTGCGGTGCGGCATCGGTGGAAGGGGCGCCCGCCTGCGCCTCGTGCGGACGGCCGTCGGCGCCGCCCCCGCCGACGGCCGCCATGCCGGTCGTACCGCCCGCTGCACCCCCTGCTGCACCGCCCCCGCCGGCGTACGGCCCGCAGGCCGGCTACGGCCCGCCGCCACCCCCGCCGCCCGGCTACGGCCCGACGCCGCCCGGCCCCGGCTACCCGCCGTCCGCCGGCCCGCCCGCGCTGGGCAGCTGGGGCGCCGGACGGCCGTACGACCCGCAGGCCGGCCGGTCGACCGCGCTGAGCCGGCTGGTCGGTGCGGACTGGCGCCCGGCGCTCCTGACCGCCGTCGCGCCGACCGCGGTGCTGCTCCTGACCGCGCTGATCGTGGCGATCCCGAGCGACTACCAGTTCTCCTACCTGTTCCGGGCACCCGAGTTCGGCGAGCGTTTCGGCGCCGCCCTGTCGTTGGCGCTGAACGCGCTCGGCGCGCCGTTCAAGCTGGGGTACACCACCCCGCTGAAGCGCGGCGACGCGGAGGGCTCGGACCTGCTGCTCCGGATGGTGCCGCTGACGGTCACCGTGCTGTGGATGCTGGCGCTCTGGCTCGGCGTACGGGCGGGGGCCGGCCGCCGCCGGGCCGCCGGTCTCCAGCTGAGCCGCGGCCAGGCCGCGGGTGAGGCGCTGCGCACCGCGGTGGTCCTGGCGGCGGTGACCGCGCTGCTCGGACTGGTCGGCGGGACGACCTGGCAGCCGCAGGCCGCCGGCGGGCGCTACTCCGGCCTCGTCGGCCGCGCCCTCGGGGTGACGTACACCGTGGACTCCGGCTGGCTGGAGGCGACCGGCTGGACCGCCCTGCTCGCCGCGCTGACGGCCTTCGCCGTCTACGGCACCGACGCGCTGCGCTGGGCCGCCTGGCGCAGCCGGGCGGTGCGCGGCTGGGCGGTGGCCGCGCTCACGGCCGGCCAGGCGCTGGCGCTGTCGCTGGGCCTGGCCTCGGTGACGAGCTTCGTGCTGGTCGCCGCCAACAGTGACAAGGGCTGGCAGACCGCGATCTCGCTGGCCTTCCTGCCGAACCTCGGCCTGGGCCTGCTCGGCCTGGGCTCGGGCGCGACCCTGCGCGGGTTCAGCGGGACGTCCGGCGCGGCGTCCGCGATCGACGGCGACTGGCGGGGTGGCCCCGACCGCATGGAGTTCTCCTTCTTCGACCTGCACGACCAGAGCGCCGACTGGCGCTGGACCGGCCTGCTGGCAGTCGCCGCGGCCGGCGTCCTCGGCTGGTCGGCGTACCGGCGGCGGCTGGACGCGGCCGACCGGCTCCGGCTGGCGGCCGTCCACGCCGTGGTGCTCACCGCTCTGATGGCGGCGGGCGGCGCGCTGATGACCATCTCGACGTCCTCCGCGAACCCGGGGTGGGGCACCGCCTACCACCAGCTGGGCGTGTCCCGGGAGACCTCGATCGGTCTGGTGTTCGTCAGCGTGCTGGTGGCCAACCTGGTCTGGGCGGCGATCGGCGCGCTGGTGGTGCCGGCGGTGCTGGCGGCCGTCGGCGGCCGGGGTGCGGCGGCTCCCCAGGGGGCCCACGGCCCGGCCCCGTACGGCGACGCCCCGTACGGCGCGGTGCCGCCGCAGCCGGGCACGCCGTACCAGGCCGCCCCGGGGCCGCAGCCGTACGCGTCCGGGGCGGGGGTGAGCGACGTGGTCGGCTCGCACGACGCCCCGCCGGCGCCCTCGCCGGGCGCGGGGGCTCCGGCCGGGGAACCGGTCGATCCGAGCGTCTGGCGCAAGCAGCCCTGAGCGCGGCGGCCCTGCGCGCGGCAGCCCTGCGCGCGGTGGCCCTGAGCGCGCGACGGCCCGGACCGGGTGAGCCCGGACAGGGCAAAGGGCCCCGCGGGGGAACGGGGCCCTTTGTCGCTCAGCACGCGGCGTCAGGGCTGCGCCGGTGCTGGGGTGACGGCGCCGGGGGAGGAGCGCCGTCGGGTCGGTCGGCTTCGGGGTCGCGCCCGCGCGGCCCGGCGTGGGTGGCCGGTGGCGCGGGGCGCGCACGCTCGCGGTGCGGCGGGTCGGCGCGCAGGTCTGCGCCGGGCCTTCGCTCACGGAGCGTGAGGTCACGTACGGCGTCGCCACACAAGGCGGCGGCATCGGTCGGGGTCTCCGCAGTGAGCCTGTCGGCCGCCGGGAGAACCGCTTCCACGCAGCATCGTGCTGGACGAAGGGCTTGCTCTGCAACCGATTCGGCACAGTTCGGCGCAGTCCATTTGGTGCGGGTACCGACCCGAGGACGCCGTTCGGGCACGGGTGCACGCCCTGTTCAGGCCCGGCGGGCGGTTGTGGGCAGGCGCCGACACACGGCGTCGATGATCACGGTGTGTAGTGGTGCGAGTGGCTGCGGCGCACGGGGACGCGCGTAGCGGCGCGGGACGGGACGGGGTGTGCGCCCGGGGCGTGCCCGGCTCGCGGCGGAGGTGCGACGGTCGGCCCCGGGCGTCCCCGGCGCCGACCGTCCCACCTCTCGGTCCAGTCGCGGCCGGGGTCGCTGTCCCCTGCTGGCCGGCCGCGGCACCCGCGCACGGTCCCACGGCGCCGCGCTCCCGGCGGGCCGGGGCGGTGGCGCCACATGCGCCGGTGGACTGGGATGAAGCTCCACGCGTGGTCCTGCAGTCCGTACGGCGGCGCCCTTGGCCGGGGCGAAGGCGGCGCGCCTGGCGGGCGCGGCGCGGTCGTACGGTCGTCAGAAGCAACGAAAGACGGCCCCGCGCGGTCACGGTCGTTTGGACGGGCAGACGAGTGAAACCGGACAGCCCGGTAGAATCGGTGTCCAGACACCCCCACCCGTCGCCGCCGCGGCCCCCGCCGGGGAAGCGGTTCGGTGTGACACCTCTCGTACCGCTGCCGGAAGGCCGTCTGTGTCCTCTGCAATTCCCGTCCAGTCCGCGCCGGACAACGACACCGTCCTGGTGGTCGACTTCGGTGCCCAGTACGCCCAGCTCATCGCCCGTCGGGTGCGTGAGGCGCGGGTCTACAGCGAGATCGTGCCGAGCAGCATGCCGGTCGCCGAGATGCTCGCCAAGAACCCCAAGGCGATCATCCTCTCCGGCGGCCCGTCGTCGGTCTACGAAGAGGGCGCGCCGCAGCTCGACCGCGCGATCTTCGAGGCCGGGGTCCCGGTCTTCGGCATGTGCTACGGCTTCCAGCTGATGGCGAAGACCCTCGGCGGCACCGTCGACAACACCGGCTCCCGCGAGTACGGTCGCACCCCGCTGACCGTCAGCCGCCCCGGCTCCACCCTGTTCGAGGGCGTCCCGGCGCAGCACTCGGTGTGGATGTCGCACGGCGACGCCTGCTCCGCCGCCCCGGAGGGCTTCACCGTCACCGCCTCCACCGACGTGGTGCCGGTCGCGGCCTTCGAGAACGACGAGGCGCGCCTCTACGGCGTCCAGTACCACCCCGAGGTGCTGCACTCCGACCACGGTCAGCAGATCCTGGAGCACTTCCTCTACCGCGGCGCCGGCATCGCCCCGACCTGGACCACCGGCAGCGTGGTCGAGGAGCAGGTCGCGCTGATCCGTGCCCAGGTCGGCACCAAGCGCGCGATCTGCGGCCTCTCCGGCGGCGTGGACTCCGCGGTCGCGGCCGCCCTGGTCAACAAGGCCATCGGCGAGCAGCTGACCTGCGTGTACGTCGACCACGGTCTGATGCGCAAGGGCGAGACCGAGCAGGTCGAGAAGGACTTCGTGGCGGCCACCGGCGTGCAGCTGAAGGTGGTCGACGCCGCGGAGCGCTTCCTGAACGCGCTGAAGGGGGTCACCGACCCCGAGGAGAAGCGCAAGATCATCGGCCGGGAGTTCATCCGGGTCTTCGAGCAGGCCCAGGCCGAGATCATCGCCGAGGCCGGCGAGCACGGCGAGTCGGTCGACTTCCTGGTCCAGGGCACCCTGTACCCGGACGTGGTGGAGTCCGGCGGCGGCACCGGCACCGCCAACATCAAGTCCCACCACAACGTCGGCGGCCTGCCCGAGGACCTGCAGTTCCAGCTGGTCGAGCCGCTGCGCAAGCTGTTCAAGGACGAGGTCCGGATGGTCGGCCAGGAGCTGGGCCTGCCGGAGGAGATCGTCCAGCGCCAGCCGTTCCCGGGCCCGGGCCTGGGCATCCGGATCGTCGGCGAGGTCACCCAGGAGCGGCTGGACCTGCTCCGCGACGCCGACGCGATCGTCCGCGAGGAGCTGACCGCGGCCGGCCTGGACCGCGAGATCTGGCAGTGCCCGGTCGTGCTGCTCGCCGACGTGCGCAGCGTGGGCGTGCAGGGCGACGGCCGCACCTACGGTCACCCGATCGTGCTGCGCCCGGTCTCGTCCGAGGACGCCATGACCGCCGACTGGTCGCGCCTGCCGTACGACGTGCTGGCCCGGATCTCCACCCGGATCACCAACGAGGTCCGCGACGTGAACCGCGTCGTCGTCGACGTCACCAGCAAGCCGCCGGGCACCATCGAGTGGGAGTGAGCACTCCCGCCGGCCGGTAGGGCCGTCCGACGGATCCGTCGGACAGTCGCCGAGCCGGTGCCGAGCGGCCGCGCCGTCGTTCCCGTACACAGGGGAACGGCGGCGCGGCCGTTCTCGGTGCGGCGGCCGCCGCCGACCGGGTGGGACCTCCCACCGAAAGCGATCGGGAGCGGGCAGAATGCGGACCGGACCTGTCAGGAGTGGCGGGCCGTGAGGGAAGGTGTGAGCGATGTCGGAGGTCAGCAACTCCGCGGCGGTCGACGGGGGAGCGGTCGGTCTGGCCGACCGGGTGGCGCAGTGGAGGGCGTTCGCGTCCAGGTACCCGCTGCTGCCGCTGCGGCTCTTCCTCGGCGTCACCTTCGTGTACGCGGCCCTCGACAAGCTGTCCGACGCGCACTACCTGGCCGGGGCGGGCGACCCGGCGTCGTTCGTCTCGCAGACCCAGGCGGCCAGGGCCGGCAGCCCGATCTCCTTCCTGCTCGGCGCCGCCCTGGACGCGCCCACCCTGTTCGCGCTCGCCATCGCCTTCGGTGAGCTGGCGGTCGGCCTCGGCACCCTGCTCGGCCTCTGGGGCCGGGTCGCGGCGCTCGGCGGCGTGATGATCAGCCTCAGCCTCTGGCTGACCGTCAGCTGGAGCATCTCGCCGTACTACCTCGGCAACGACCTCGCCTACCTGCTGGCCTGGACGCCGCTGCTGCTGGCCGGCACGCCGTACCTGTCGGTGGACGGCTACCTCGCCCGGCGGGCCGGCCGGGACCGCGAGCGCGGGCTGGCCGAGGAGCACGTCAAGCGCCGGTCGCTGGTGGACGGCGGGATCGCCGCCGTCGCGATCGGCGGCGCCGGGCTGCTCACCGGCTCGCTCACCCGGACCTTCGGCCGGGACAAGGCGGACCCGTCCACGCAGGCCTCGTCCACGCAGGCCTCGTCCAAGCAGGCCTCGTCCAAGCAGGAACCGGCGAAGCAGGAACCGCCCAAGCAGTCCGCGGCCCCCGCCAACACCGGCCAGGCGCCCGCCGGGTCGGGCCCCTCGGTGCCGGCCGCGAGCGTGCCGGTCGGCGGCTCGGCCCAGGTCAAGGACCCGGCCACCGGGGACGCGGTCTACATCGTGCAGCCCACGGCGGGCCAGTACTGCGGCCTGTCCTCGGTGTGCACCCACTCCGGCTGCGCCGTCGACGCCCCGAAGAACGGCCAGCTGTACTGCCCCTGCCACGGCTCCCGGTTCGACGCCGCCACCGGCGCGGTGGTCACCGGGCCGGCGGTCAAGCCGCTGCCGAAGTACACCGTCACCAAGGACGGGGACAAGCTGAACCTCGGGCCGCTGCAGCGCTGAGCGCGGGGGCCGGTCCTTGAAGGCCGGCCCTGAACGGCCGGTCCCGGGCGGTCAGGGCTCGCGGTCGGTGCGGCCGCGCCGGGTGACCGCCGCGACCGCGCCGGCCAGGCCGCCGAGGCCGAGCACGATGAAGGTGACCGGGATGACGATCCGGCCGTTCACCGTCTGGTCGTCGAGCGCCGCGACCAGGTAGACCACGGCGATCGTGGTGAACAGTCCGCCCGCGATCAGCGAGAACAGGTCGAGCGGGTGCTTCCTCACTGTTGGACCACCTTGATGTTGCCGATCCCGACCGAGAGTTCGAGGTCGAGCGTGCCCTTGGACGAGCGACCGCTGCCGGGTTGCAGCAGGTAGGTGTGGCGGCCGGTGCCGTCGTTGCGGTCATCGGGGATCGAGACGTCGCCGAGGCCCATCCTGGTCACCAGGTTCACCGTCGCGTCCGGCGGCAGGAGGACGGTCAGCTCGCCGGCACCGAGTTCGACCTTGCTGGTGAGGGTGGCCCCGGCCGGGTCGAGCCCGGTCAGGTCCAGCCGGATCTGGCCGGCGCCGAGGGAGTACTTGGGCTGCAGGTCGGCCGTCGCGACGACGGTGAAGTCGCGCTGGCCGACGGCGTTCTGCATGGAGTCCGTCGAGCGGCCGACGAAGACCAGCGCCAGGGTGAGCAGCAGGCCCGTCATCGCGAGCTTGCGGGCCCGGCCGAACTTCGCGCCGAGCAGCAGCGTCAGACCGATCACCAGCAGCGCGGTGGCCAGCACGGTCGCACTCAGCACGGTGACGTCGGTGTGGCCGGCGGAGGCGGACCAGACCGCGGCACCCGCGCCGATCGCCAGCAGCAGGCCGAAGAAGCCGAGCGCGGACCGCTCCCGCGGGTGCCGGACGGCGGTGGGCCGCGGCCTGCGGGGCGGGCCGTCCTTGCGCAGCGGGTCGCCCGCGGGCAGGTCGGCGCGCTGCCACCAGGGCTGGGCCGGGCCACCCGCCGGGGGCACCGGGGTGCCGAACGGCGGGGTGGTGGTGGCGCCGTAGGGGTTGCGCTCGGGGTGGCGCGGGTCCCACAGGTAGCCGGTCGGGCCGGGGGCGGGGGAGTCGGCGGGCGCCGTTCCGGCGGCGCGCTCCGCGGCGTGCCGGGCGCGGGCGGCGTCGTCCTCCTCCGGCCAGGGCCACGGGTGCGGGCCGGCCGGGTCCGCGTCGGGGTAGTGGCGGTCGTACGGGCCGCCGCGGCGGCGTCCGCGCAGCCGGCCTCGGCGGCGCTCCGGGTCGTAGCGCACCGCCAGGAAGACCAGGCCCGCGAGCAGCAGCAGCGGGAACAGCTGGTCGTCCTGGCCCATCGAGGAGAAGAACACCCCGGTGCCGATCACCGTCAGCAGCACCGCGCCGACCGACTGGCCGTCGACCCGGCCGGTGAGCACCCGCTGGAGTTCGGTGCGCCCGTGCCGGCTGCCGCCCTTGCCGTCCGGCACCGACTCGGTGGGGACGATCAGCCAGGCCAGGCCGTACAGGAACAGCCCGAGGCCGCCGGAGAGGCAGAGCACCACGGTGACCACTCGGAAGACCACCGGGTCGATGTCCAGGTGTCGCCCGAGGCCGCCGCAGACGCCGGCCACCACGCGGTGGTGCTCGGTCCTGGTCAGCGGGGGGCGGTCCGGTTCCGGCGGGGCGGCGGGCCCGGCCTCCTGGATGCGGTGGTCCTCGGTCATGGCCACCATCCTCCCGGCTGACCCGGCCCGGCCCAACCGGTGCGAGCCCTGTCTGGACCCTGACTTGTCCCTGAGAACTGCCTCAGGGCCGGTCTTCGAACTCCCGCCTGCGCGCCGACGCCGGGGCACGCACCTCGCCGCGTTGTCGTCGGTCGCCGATGGCCCCCAGCCTTCGGCCGGGAGGTGCCCCCACCGCATCTACTCCCTCCTCCGCCTTGCGATGCACGCACCCCGACGCCGCCACGCCCGCCCTCCGGGCGGACGACGGGGGTTCGAAGACGGGCCCTAGGGACACACCCTGATGCGCCCGCGCACACGAGCGTGGAACCATCGGTGGCGTGGCAGCACCCGGTACCGACCCCCGCCCCCTGGCCCCCGACGCCGCGTCGTCGGCCGGCGCCGACCCGACCGCGCCCGACGGCGGGCGGCCGCCGTACCGCCGGCTCTACCGCAGCCCGCAGGGGCGGATGCTCGGCGGGGTCGCGCACGGTCTCGCGGTGCACCTCGGGCTGCCGGTGCG
Source organism: Kitasatospora sp. NPDC087314 (assembly GCF_044744365.1). Lineage (NCBI taxonomy): Bacteria > Bacillati > Actinomycetota > Actinomycetes > Kitasatosporales > Streptomycetaceae > Kitasatospora > Kitasatospora sp. NPDC087314. Next base: position 122,421 of record NZ_JBIUYE010000012.1, on the reverse strand, counting down.
GTGGGTCCGGCTCGCGTTCGTGCTGCTCTTCTTCGCGCAGGGGATCGGGACCCTGCTGTACGCGGCGTTCTGGTTCGTGGTGCCGATCGGCATCGGCGAACCCGCGCAGCGCGGCGGCACCCACTGGATGTACGTCAACGGCGCCTTCGTCCCGGCCGGGGCGGGGCAGCAGCCGGGCGGGGAGCTGAGCAAGGGCCGCGGCGGCTGGCTCGGCCGGCTGCGCGAACTGCTCCAGCACGCGCTCCAGGGCGAGCCGGTCGCCGCGGCCCCCGCGGAGGGGGAGGGCGCCGCGCCCGCCGGCAAGACCGGCCAGGGCGGCCTCGGCCAGCTCGCCGCCCTGGTGATGACCGTGATCGGCCTGATCGCCCTGCTCAACGCGCTCGGCCTGCAGACCGCCAAGCCGTACACCTGGCCGCTGCTGGCGATCGGGGTGGGTGTCGCGCTGGTCTGGCGGCAGGCCGACGACTCGCGCTGGCAGCGCTGGTTCGGCCTGGAGGAGGGCGACAAGCGGCGCGGCGCCTACACCCGGGTCGGCGCCGGCGTGCTGCTCGTGGTGGCCGGCACCATCGCCTTCCTCGCCATGCAGGGCAGCGGTTCGACGCTCGGCTCGGTGGTCGAGGCCTCGCTCGCCGTGCTCGCCGGCGTCCTGGTGCTGCTCGGCCCGTACGGGCTGCGCCTGTGGCAGGACCTCGGCGCCGAGCGTACCGCCCGCATCCGCGCCCAGGAGCGCGCCGAGATCGCCGCGCACGTCCACGACTCGGTGCTGCACACGCTGACCCTGATCCAGCGCCGGGCCGAGGACCCCAAGGAGGTGCTGAGGCTGGCCCGCGCCCAGGAGCGCGAGCTGCGGCTGTGGCTGTACCGCCCGGAGGCCGCCGCCGAGGCCGCGCCCGACACCATGGCGGAGAGCCTGCGCGCCGTCGTCGCCGAGGTCGAGGACCGGCACGGCGTCCCGGTCGAGGTCGTGATCGTCGGCGACTGCCCGATGGACGAGCGGATCGCGGCACAGATGCAGGCCGCGAGGGAGGCGACCGTCAACGCGGCCAAGTACGGTGGCGGGGGACCGGTCCAGGTCTACGCCGAGGTGGAGGGGAGGACGGTGTCGGTGTTCGTCCGCGATCACGGCCCCGGCTTCGACCCCGACACGGTGCCCGAGGACCGGATGGGCGTACGGGAGTCGATCATCGGCCGCATGAAGCGCAACGGCGGCACCGCACGGGTGCGGCCCGCGCCGGACGGCGGGACCGAGGTCGAGCTGGAGATGGAGAGAACGAATGACTGAGGCAGCGCCGACCGGGGGCCCGGCGGCCGAGGACTCCGGGCGCACCGCGCGGGTCGTCCTGGTGGACGACCACCGGATGTTCCGCACGGGGGTGCGGGCCGAGATCGGCCGCACCGAGACGACCGGCATCGACGTGGTCGGCGAGGCCGACGACGTCGAGTCGGCGGTCCGGGTGGTCGCCGAGACCCGGCCGGACGTGGTGCTGCTCGACGTCCACCTGCCCGGCGGCGGCGGTGTCGAGGTGCTGCGCCGCTCGGCCGGGCTGATGGGCGAGCAGGGCGGGGTCAAGTTCCTGGCCCTGTCGGTGTCGGACGCCGCCGAGGACGTCATCGGCGTCATCCGCGGCGGCGCGCGCGGCTACGTCACCAAGACCATCACCGGTACCGACCTGGTCAACGCGATCTTCCGGATCGCCGACGGCGACGCGGTGTTCTCGCCCCGGCTGGCCGGCTTCGTCCTGGACGCCTTCGCCGCCACCGACACCCCGCCGGTCGACGAGGACCTGGACCGCCTCACCCAGCGCGAGCGCGAGGTGCTCCGCCTGATCGCGCGCGGCTACGCGTACAAGGAGATCGCCAAGCAGCTCTTCATCTCGGTGAAGACGGTCGAGAGCCACGTCTCCGCCGTCCTGCGCAAGCTCCAGCTGAGCAACCGGCACGAACTGACCCGCTGGGCCACCGCCCGCCGGCTGGTCTGAGCCACGCCGGGAGCCGTGCTCCGAGCTGTGCCCGAGTGGTGACCCGAGCCCGTTCGGCCCGAATTTCCCGGGCCGGGCGGGCTTGTCGGTGGGTGGCCATAGACTCGGAGTGCCATGAGTAGCCTCTTTGACGACCTCCCGCTCCCCGGTTTCGAGGCACCCGCCGCCGGGTCGAAGCAGCCCGCCGCCCCCCTCGACGAGGAGCCCCCGCCGTACGAGGACGACGCCCCGTACGAGGCCTACGAGGAGGCCATCCCGGAGGGGCTGTTCCAGACCGACCACGCCGCCGAGACCGCGCGCGACGCCTGGTACCGCAACGGCGCCGCCCGGCCGGTGGTGGACCCGGCGCAGCTGCTGGAGGGCATGAACGACCCGCAGCGCGATGCGGTGCTGCACGCGGGCTCGCCGCTGCTCATCGTGGCGGGCGCCGGCTCCGGCAAGACCCGGGTGCTGACCCACCGGATCGCCCACCTGCTCGGCGCCCGCGGCGTGCAGCCGGGCGAGATCCTGGCGATCACCTTCACCAACAAGGCCGCCGGCGAGATGCGCGAGCGCGTCGAGGCGCTGGTCGGCCCGCGGGCCCGGGCGATGTGGGTGTCCACCTTCCACAGCGCGTGCGTGCGGATCCTGCGCCGCGAGTCCAAGCTGCTGGGCTTCACGTCCAGTTTCTCGATCTACGACTCGGCCGACTCGCAGCGGCTGATGTCGCTGGTCTGCCGTGACCTCGACCTGGACCCGAAGCAGTTCCCGCCGAAGTCCTTCACGGCGAAGATCAGCAACCTGAAGAACGAGCTGATCGACGAGGAGACCTTCGCCGACCAGGCCGCCAACCCGATGGAGAAGAAGCTCGCCGAGGCGTACAAGCTGTACCAGCGGCGGCTGCGCGAGGCCAACGCGCTGGACTTCGACGACATCATCATGACGACGGTGAACCTGCTCCAGGCCTTCCCCGACGTCGCGGAGCACTACCGGCGCCGGTTCCGGCACATCCTGGTCGACGAGTACCAGGACACCAACCACGCCCAGTACATGCTCGTCCGCGAGCTGAGCGGGGGATCCGTCGCGGCCGCGCCGAAGCGCACGGTGGACGGGGAGTTCGTGAACCCGGCGGCCGGGCGGCTGGCCGAGGTGCCGCCGGCCGAGCTGTGCGTCGTCGGTGACGCGGACCAGTCGATCTACGCCTTCCGCGGCGCGACGATCCGCAACATCCTCCAGTTCGAGGAGGACTACCCGAACGCGACCACGATCCTGCTGGAGCAGAACTACCGCTCCACGCAGACCATCCTGAGCGCCGCCAACGCCGTCATCGAGCGCAACGCCAACCGGCGCGAGAAGAAGCTCTGGACGGCCGGCGAGCACGGCGAGCGGGTCGTCGGCTACGTCGCGGACGACGAGCACGGCGAGGCCCAGTTCATCGCCGACGAGATCGACCGGCTCACCGACGCGGGCGACGCCAAGCCCGGCGACGTCGCGATCTTCTACCGGACCAACGCCCAGTCCCGCGTGTTCGAGGAGGTGTTCATCCGGGTCGGCCTGCCGTACAAGGTGGTCGGCGGGGTGCGCTTCTACGAGCGCAAGGAGGTCCGGGACGTCCTGGCGTACCTGCGGGTGCTCTCCAACCCGGAGGACACCGTGCCGCTGCGCCGGATCCTCAACGTGCCCAAGCGCGGCATCGGCGAGCGGGCCGAGGCGATGGTCGACGCGCTGGCCGCGCGGGAGCGGATCTCCTTCGCCCAGGCGCTGGTGCGGGTCGACGAGGCGTACGGGATGGCCGCGCGCTCGGCCAACGCGGTGAAGAAGTTCAACACCCTGATGGCCGGGCTGCGGCAGGTCGTCGAGTCGGGCGCGGGCCCGGCCGCGGTGCTGGAGGCCGTCCTGGAGGAGACCGGCTACCTGGCCGAACTCCAGGCCTCCACCGACCCGCAGGACGAGACCCGGGTGGAGAACCTGCAGGAGCTGGCCTCCGTCGCCCTCGAGTACGAGCAGGACCCGGGCGAGCGGCCCGACGCCGGTGAGGACGGCGCCCCGCCGGTCGGCTCGCTCGCCGACTTCCTGGAGCGGGTCGCGCTGGTCGCCGACTCCGACCAGATCCCGGACGAGGACGAGGAGGGCCAGGGCGTCATCACGATGATGACCCTGCACACCGCCAAGGGCCTGGAGTTCCCGGTGGTCTTCCTGACCGGCATGGAGGACGGGATCTTCCCGCACATGCGGGCGCTCAACCAGGTCAAGGAGCTGGAGGAGGAGCGGCGGCTCGCCTACGTGGGGCTCACCCGGGCGCGGGAGCGGCTCTACCTGACCCGCTCGGTGCTGCGCAGCGCCTGGGGGCAGCCCGCGTACAACCCGGCCTCGCGGTTCCTGGAGGAGATCCCGGAGAACCTGGTGGAGTGGAAGCGGACGGGGGCGGCGCAGGCGCCGGCCGCGCGCGGCTTCTCCTCGGGTTCGTCCTGGGGCAAGTCCTCGTCGGGGGGCGGCGGTTCGCGCTCCTCGTCGGCTTCCTCGGCCTCCTCGAAGCCCAAGGCGGGCTGGGGGCAGTCGGCGCGGCGCGGCGGCCAGGTCGTGGAGCGGGACGTCGTCTCGCTGGCGGTCGGGGACCGGGTCACCCACGACACCTTCGGGCTGGGCACGGTGGTGGGCGTCACCGGCGTCGGCGACCGGGCGCAGGCCACGGTCGACTTCGGTTCGGAGGGCCGCAAGCAACTGCTGCTGCGCTACGCGCCGGTGGAGAAGCTCTGACGGGGAGGGTTCCTAGCGCGGGTCGAGCCCGTTCGAGAGGAACCACGGCAGCGGGTCGACCGGCCCGCTGCCGGCCGGGCGGATCTCGAAGTGCAGGTGCGGGCCGGTGCTGTTGCCGCTGCTGCCGACGAAGGCGATGACGTCGCCCTGCTTCACCGGCCCCTTGCGGACCTTGTACGCCCTCAGGTGGCAGTACCAGGCCTCGGTGCCGTCGGACATCTTCAGTATCGACATGTAGCCGTACGACGGGTTCCACAGGGTGCGGATCGTGCCGTCGGTGACGGCCATGACCTGGGAGCCGCCGTCCACCGGGAAGTCGATGCCGGTGTGGCGGTTGGCCCAGTGGGTGCCGGCCTCGCCGAACAGTTCGCCGAGGCCGTGCTGGGCGACCGGCATGACCACCTTGGGCTTGGCGGGCTCGGCGGTCGGCTGTGCGGTCGGGTCGTCGGTGGGCTGGGCGCCGGCCAGCGGCTGGCGGGCGTCGCCGCGGGAGGCCTGGGTCGGGCCGCCGGCCGCAACCGCCTGCTGCGCGGCCGCCTTGGCGGCCTCGGCGCCGCCGTCGGCCGGGTTGTCCGGGGCCTCGACCGCCGTGTGCGGCGCGGTCCGGCCGGCCGCCTGGACGCGCTGATCGGTCTCGCCCTGCACGGTGACGGCTGCCGCGGCGGCGACCCCGAGGGCGGCCACCGACGGCAGCGCGACTCGCAGCAAGGCCGTCCGGGTGGCCGCCTTGGCGGCGCCGCGGCGCTCGGCGCGGGACTGCTCGCGGGCGGCGAGGCGCAGCTCCGCACGGGTCGGGCGGGCGGCTGCGTCGGGAGCCATCGGGGGCTGCCTCCTCGGTGGGCCTCAGGGCGCGTCGTCGGGCAGGGGGACCGGCAGGGGAAAGCGACGGGGAAAGCGGGGGAAACCAGCCGAGACTGTAGCCGCAAGGCCGATGCCCCGGAAAAACCTCCGATTGTCAAGAGGTCGGCCGGGGGTCTGTGCGGAGGGTGGGCGGACGGGTATACCCACTGGCAGCAAGGCCGGTGGCTGTGACTTTGCCCTCCTCTTGGGAGGTGGCACGGCCAACCGGGCCGGGTGGCGCTAACCTCCCCTCAGGTTGGTTATTGACCGTTAACCGCGCCCGTGGCCCGCAGGGTCCGGTCGGATGGTGGACGACGAGGTCCAGCAGGAGGCAGTGATGAGTGTGTCGGGACCGATCCGTGTGGTGGTCGCCAAGCCGGGGCTCGACGGTCACGACCGGGGCGCCAAGGTCATCGCGCGTGCCCTGCGCGACGCCGGTATGGAGGTCATCTACACCGGGCTGCACCAGACGCCCGAGCAGGTCGTCGACACCGCGATCCAGGAGGACGCGGACGGCATCGGCCTGTCGATCCTCTCCGGCGCCCACATGACGCTGTGCGCGCGGGTGTTGGAGCTGCTGAAGGAGCGCGACGCGGCGGACATCAAGGTCTTCTGCGGCGGGATCATCCCGGACGAGGACATCGCCGAGCTGAAGGCGATGGGCGTCGCGGACATCTTCACCCCGGGCACGCCGACCCGGGAGGTCGTCGCCTGGGTCGAGGCCAACCTGCGGGCGGCCGGCTGAGGTTGACGGTACGGGCGGGCCGGTCCTCGGGGACCGGCCCGCTTCGTCGTTCCGGGGACCGGCCCGCCCCTTCGGGGACCGTCCCGTCGCTTCGCGGGTGCCGGTCGTCAGGCGTCGAGTTCGGCCAGCATCGCGGCCCGGAAGCGCAGCGTTCCGGCCAGCCGGGCGAAGGTCTCCGACCATGCGGAGTCCGGGGCGGCCTCGGCGGCCAGCTCCTCCACGGCGGCCGCGGTCTCCGGGGCGAGCGCGCGCTCCGTCATCCCGAGCACCCCGCTGTGGCTCCACGGGTACGCGCCGGAGCCGGCGGCGCGGGCCAGGGCCGTCACCACGGCGGTGGACAGCGGCGGCGTCCACGGCGTGCCGCAGGCGCCGAGCAGTTGGAAGGCCTCGCCGAGGCCGTGCACCTCGATGAACGCGGCCGTCCAGGTGGCCCGTTCGCCGGGCGGGAGGACGGCCAGCAGCTTGGCGGGGGCGCCGGTGACGCGGGGAGCGCGGGCCCGTCCGGCGCCGCGGGCGGGTGGTGTGGGCGCCGGGCCGAGCAGGGCCCGGGCCCAGTCGGCGTCGTGCTGGCGGACGGCGGCGCGCGCCCAGGCCTCCCGCAGGTCGTCGGCCCAGCTGCTGCTGGTCTCGTCGATGCTGTCGCCGACCCGCAGGGCGAGCAGGTGCTCCGGGGTCAGCCCGGTGCTCTCCGGCCAGAGCCGCAGCGGCGCGGCGGCGACCACCTCGCCGAACCACCAGGCCCGTTCGCCGCGTCCGGTGGGGGACTTGGGCGGTATGCCGTCGCGCTGCATGGCCGCGTCGCACTCGGCGGGCGGGGTGACCAGCAGGTGCGTCCCGGCGTCGGAGAGACGGACGGCGGCGCTCGCCCGCTCGGCCATCCGCCGGGCGAGGGCCGAGCCGGGCAGGGTGGACAGCAGCTCGGCGGCGGTGGCGCGGACGTTCTTGCTGCGGTCGCCGAGGGCGGCCTCCAGGAACGGCTCGTCGGCGGGGGAGAGGCCGTCCTGCAGGGCGTCCAGGAAGAGCAGGCGGTCCTCGGCCCGCTCGGTGGACCAGGTGCCGCTCAGCAGTTCCAGGCCGGCGGCCGGATCGTGGCGGCGCAGCAGGGTGAGGTGGGTGACCCGCTCGGCGAACAGGCCCTCGTGCCACAGGTGGTGGTCGACGGGCTGCCCGGGCCGCTCGGCCGGGTCGGGGGCGGCGGTGCGCAGCACGAACCGCCAGTCGGGGTTCTGCTCGGCCAGCCAGCGGCCCGGCGGGCCGGCCAGTGCGACGGCGTCGGAGCGCAGCTCGTTGCGGGCGCGGGCGGCGTCGAGCAGGCCGGGTATCAGCGCGCCGGGCGGGCGCAGGCCCCGGGCGCGGGCGGTGGCGAGCCACTGCGGGAGCAGTTCGGCGAGGTTGGCCAGGGTGGCGCCGCCGCTGCCGGTCCGGCCGGCCAGCAGGACGGCGAGGCGGCGGGCGGCCGCCGCGGGCAGCTCCGGGCGGGGGTCCTCGGGCGCGGGCGGGCCGGGCGGTCCGGCGGCGGGCACGGGCAGGGCGCCGGCCCGGCGGCGGACGGTCGCGAGGGCGGCCAGCTCCAGCAGGGCGGTGGCCGGATCGGCCGGGTCGACGGTGTCGGCGAGGGGGAGGGCGGTGACCGGGAGCGGGCGGCGGTCGGTGCCGAGCAGGGCGGTGGTGTGCAGGGTCTCCCACGGGTCCTGGGTGATCGTCATTCTCTGGGCTCCTGAGGTGCGTTGGACCGGTCGGTCTTAGGGCTTGTCTGACAATTCCCGCCGCGCGCGTCGACGCGAATTGTCAGACAAGCCCTAGACGGTGGTGAGGCCGATCGGGCGGTCGTGGCCGGCCCAGGCCGTGACCGGGGCGAAGCCCTGGTGGCCGTACTCGCCGAAGACCGTCAGCGGGCGGCCGGTGGAGACGGCGGCCAGCCGCCACAGCGCCGCCTCCGGAAGAGCCGAGGTGTGCACGGGCAGGGTGTGGTGGCCGTCCGTCAGGTACCAGCCCTCCGGGGTGCGGACCGGTACGGCGCCGGCGAGGACGGTCGGCCAACTCTCCAGCCACGGGTCGTCGGCGACGGCGGTGCCGTAGCCGGCCACCGCCTCGGCGACGGTGAGGCCGGCGGGCGGGCCGGCCGGGCCGGGCTCGGGGGCGCCGTAGCGGGTGCCGAGGGCGGCGCGCAGCGGCCGGGCGCCGGGGTGGAAGGCCAGCTCGGCCTCCAGCAGGTGGCCGGTGGGCAGGGCGAGGTCGGGGGCCTGGCCGGGGCGGCCGAAGGCGAGCAGCAGGGCGGGGCGGCCGGTCTTGGCGCCGCGCAGCCAGACCCGGCGGGTGGTGAGCCGGTCGTCGGACGTGTCCCGGCTGCCGAGCGCCTGCCAGCGGTCGCGGACGGTGGGGCCGGCCAGGATCTCGGCGGTGTCGGTGGGGTAGCCGACCCGGGTGCGGACGGTGGCGGCCAGCTCGGGCGGCAGTTCCTCGACCCGGGTGGCGGCGGTGGCGAGCAGGTGGAGCATCGCGTACTCCTCCAGGAGTCGGTCCTGCGGGGTGGCGTCGAGTTCGCGGACCCGGGTGGCCAGGCCGGGGGCCTGGGCGTCGACCATCCGGGCGGCGACCTCCTCCCAGGGCCCGGCGGTGGACTGGTCGGCCAGGCCGTGCCGGACCCGGTCGGCCAGGCGCAGCCGGAGCTCGGCCGCGCCGGCCGCCACCCGGGCGCCGCGCCGCTCGGCCCGGCGGCGGGCGGCGGCCGGGTCGGCCGGGGCCGCGACGCGCTTCTCGGCACGCTCCTCGCGGGCCTTGAGCCAGTCGGCCGCCCACGCGGCGGGTTCGGCGGCCGGGACGGCCTCCGGGGCGCCGCTCCACAGCAGGAGGAGCCCGAGCGCGTGCTTGCACGGGAACTTCCGGCTGGGGCAGCTGCACTGGTAGGCGGGCGTGGCGAGTTCGATCACGGTGCGGTACGGCGTGCTGCCGCTGCCCTTGCACTCGCCCCAGAGCGCGGTGCCGTCGGTGCCCGCCCCGGACCAGGGCGCGGGTGAGGAGAGCTTGCCGGCCGCCCTCTGCGACGCGGCGTCAGGTGCCAGGGACAGGACGTGTTCGGTGCTCCAGCGTTCCTCCATGCGACCGACCGTAGGCGGCGGCACTGACATCGGCTGACCACCCGTCCGGAGCCGTCGCGGGAACGGGGCGAGGGACCGGCGCGGACTGTCAGTGCCGAGGTGCAGGGTGGTTCCCACAGGCCGGGACGCCGACCTGGCTCCCCCCGATCACCCTGCCGCCGGGGCACCCGTGCGCCCGGCGGCCGACCCGAAGGAGCCCCCATGACCGACGTTCTGCGGCAGCATGCCGAGGACGCCTTCGCCGGTGAACTGGCCGCGCTGGCCGCGCAGGACGACCGTCCGCGCCCGGAGCGCTGGAAGCTTTCGCCGTGGGCCGTGGCGACGTACCTGCTCGGCGGCGAACTGGCCGACGGCACCCCGATCACCCCCAAGTACATCGGCCCGCGCCGGGTGGTGGAAGTCGCCGTCACGACCCTGGCGACGGACCGCGCGCTGCTGCTGCTCGGCGTGCCCGGCACCGCGAAGACCTGGGTGTCCGAGCACCTGGCCGCGGCGATCAGCGGCGACTCCACCCTGCTGGTGCAGGGCACCGCCGGCACCCCGGAGGAGGCCGTCCGGTACGGGTGGAACTACGCCCAGCTGCTCACCCACGGCCCGAGCCGGGACGCCCTGGTGCCCTCGCCGCTGATGCGGGCGATGGCGGACGGCAAACTCGCCCGGATCGAGGAGCTGACCCGGATACCGGCCGACGTGCAGGACAGTCTGATCACCATCCTGTCCGAGAAGACGCTGCCGGTGCCGGAGCTGGGCAGCGAGACGCAGGCGGTGCGCGGCTTCAACGTGATCGCCACCGCGAACGACCGCGACCGCGGCGTCAACGAGCTGTCCAGCGCGCTGCGCCGACGGTTCAACACCGTGGTGCTGCCGCTGCCGGGCTCGCTGGAGGAGGAGGTCGACATCGTCACCCGCCGGGTGAACCAGCTCGGCCGATCCCTGGAGCTGCCCGAACTGCCGGGCGGCGCCGAGGAGATCAGGCGGGTGGTCACCGTCTTCCGCGAGCTGCGGGCCGGGATCACGGCGGACGGCCGGACGAAGGTCAAGAGCCCCAGCGGCACCCTCTCCACGGCGGAGGCGATCTCGGTGGTGACCAACGGCCTGGCCCTGGCCACCCACTTCGGGGACGGCGTGCTGCGGGCCGGGGACGTGACGGCCGGCATCCTCGGTGCCGTCGTCCGCGACCCGGTGGCGGACCACGCGGTGTGGCGCGAGTACGTCGAAGGGGTGGTGCGCGAGCGCGACGGCTGGAAGGACTTCTACCGGGCCGCCCGCGAGGAGGTGCGATGAACGAGCGAAGCGAGCGAGCCATCGGTGCCGGGCGTAGCGAGGTGGGCGCATGACCTCGGACGTCGCGCTGCTCGGCATCCGTCACCACGGCCCGGGCTCGGCCCGGGCGGTGGCCGCCGCGCTGGAGGCGTGGCAGCCGGACGCGGTGCTGATCGAGGGCCCGCCGGAGGCCGACGGCATCGTCCGGCTGGCCGCCGAGAAGGACCTGGTGCCGCCGGTCGCGCTGCTGGCCCACGCGGTGGACGACCCGGCGAAGGCCGCGTTCTGGCCGTACGCCGAGTTCTCCCCGGAGTGGGTGGCGATCCGGTACGGCGTCGAGCGCGAGCTGCCGGTCCGCTTCATCGACCTGCCCGCCGGGTACGGCTTCAGCCCCGCCGATGCCGAGGATCCCGTCGACTCCGAGGAGCCCGCCGAAGCGGTTGAACCCGCCGAGCCGGTCGTCGAGCCGGTCGCCGACCCGCTGGCGGTGCTCGCCGAGGCGGCCGGGCACGACGATCCGGAGCGCTGGTGGGAGGACGTGGTCGAGCACCGCGCGCCCGGCGCGGACGCGCTGGCACCGTTCGCCGCCGTCGCGGAGGCGATGGCGGCGCTGCGCGCGGAGGGCCTCGGCGAGTCCCGGCGGGACCGGCTGCGCGAGGCGTACATGCGCCAGCAGATCCGCGCCGCTCGCCGGGCCGGGCACGGCCGGATCGCCGTGGTGTGCGGGGCCTTCCACGTGCCCGCGCTGGCAGCGATGCCGACGGTCGCGCACGACCGGGCGCTGCTCGCCGAACTGCCGCGGAAGGTGAGGACGGACATCACCTGGGTGCCGTGGACGCACCGCCGGCTCTCCCAGGCCACCGGCTACGGCGCGGGCGTGCAGTCGCCGGGCTGGTACCACCACCTGTTCACCACCGAGGGCGACCCGGTGCCGCGCTGGCTCACCCGGGCCGCCGAACTGCTGCGTGCCGAGGACCACCCGGTCTCCTCCGCCCACGTCATCGAGGCGGTGCGGCTGGCCCGCACGCTGGCGGTGCTGCGCGGCCGTCCGCTGGCCGGGCTGACCGAGACCCTGGACGCCGTCCGCGCGGTGCTCTGCGAGGGATCGGACGTCGCCCTGGAGCTCGTCCGGGACCGCCTGGTGGTCGGCGACGCGCTCGGCGAAGTCCCGGACGCGGCACCGGCGGTGCCGCTCCAGCGGGACCTCGTCCGGCTGCAGCGCTCACTGCGGCTCAAGCCCGAGGCGGCGCCGAAGGACCTCGACCTCGACCTGCGCAAGGACACCGACGCGGCCCGCTCGCGGCTGCTGCACCGGCTGCGGCTGCTCGGCGTCGACTGGGGTGTGCCGGCCCGCTCCTCCGTCAACTCGACCGGGACGTTCCGGGAGAGCTGGCGGCTGTGCTGGCAGCCGGAGTTCGCGGTCCGGATCGCCGAGGCCGCCCAGTGGGGCACCACGGTCGAGGACGCGGCGACCGGCAAGGCCGTCGGCACCGCCCGCGCCGCCGTCGAACTCGCCGAGCTGACCGGCCTGGTGGAGACCTGCCTGCTGGCCGGGCTGGCCGGCGCGCTGCCCGCCGTGATGCGGGTGCTCGCCGACCGCGCCGCCCTGGACACCGACGTCGCGCACCTGGCCGGGGCGCTGCCCGCGCTGGTGCGGGCACTGCGCTACGGCGATGTGCGCGGCACCGACCACGGCGCGCTCGGCGAGGTCGCGTCCGGCCTGGCCGACCGGATCTGCGTCGGACTGCCGCCCGCCTGCGTCGGCTTGGACGCGGAGGGGGCGGCGGCGATGCGCGGCCGGCTCGACGAGGTGCACGGCGCGATCGGCCTGCTCGGCTCGGTGACCCGACCGGGGTCGGGCGACCCGGCTGCCCCGGACGCCCCGGGAGAGTCGGCCGCCGCCGAGAGCCCGGCCGCCGCCGAGAGCCCGGCCGTCGCCGAGGGCCTGGCCGACCGCTGGGCCGCCGCCCTGCGCTCGCTGGCCCGCCGCGAGCCGACCGGCGGCCCGGCCACCGGCGCCCCCGGTCTGCTGCGCGGGCGCGCCGTCCGGCTGCTGCTGGACGACGGCCGGCTCGACTCCGAAGAGGCCGGCCGTCGACTGCGACTGGTCCTGTCCGTCGCCAACGCCCCGGTGGACGCGGCCGGTTGGATCGAGGGCTTCCTCACCGGCGGCGGCGCCCTGCTGCTGCACGACCCGCGCCTGCTCGCCCTGCTCGACGAGTGGCTGACCGGAGTGCCCGGCGAGGTCTTCACCGACGTCCTGCCGCTGCTGCGCCGCACCTTCGCCGGGCTGGAGGCGGGCGTTCGCAGCACCGTCGGCAGCCGGGTCGCGGCCGGCCCGCTCGGCGAGGCCCCGGTGGCCCAGGCCTCGGGCGGTGCCCTCGACCGGGACCGGGCCGACGCCGCGGTCCCGGTGGTGGCCCTGCTGCTCGGCGTCCGGCCCCGGATCCCCCGGCAGGCCGCCGGCCGCGACACCTGACGGCCGCACCGTCTGACGGTCGCACCACCTCACGGCCGCACCGCCTGACAACCGCGACACCCGACGGCCGCAACACCCGACTACCCGTGAAGGAGGACCTGATGGCGACCACGACCGACGAACGGCTGCGCCGCTGGCGGCTGGTGCTCGGCGGCGAGGCCGACGGCACCGGCTGCACCCTGCGCGGCCGCGACGCCGCGATGGACGCCGCCCTCGCCGCGCTCTACCGCGGCGCGCCCGAGGAAGGCGGCCGGGCGGCCCGCGGCGGCCGGCGCAGCGCCGGGCTGGGCGGCTCGGCCCCGCAGGTGGCCCGCTGGCTGGGCGACATCCGCGAGTACTTCCCGTCCACCGTCGTCCAGCTGATGCAGCAGGACGCGATCACCCGGCTCGGCCTGGACCGCCTGCTGCTGGAGCCCGAGATGCTGGAGGCCGTCGAACCGGACGTGCACCTGGTCGGGACCCTGCTGTCGCTCAAGCACGCGCTGCCCGAGACCACCCGGGAGACCGCCCGGGCGGTGGTCGGCAAGGTGGTCGCCGATCTGGAACGCCGGCTCGCCGACCGCACCAGGGCCACCCTGGGCGGCGCCCTCGACCGCAGCGCCAAGGTCAACCGGCCCCGCCACCGCGACATCGACTGGGACCGCACCATCCGGGCCAACCTGAAGAACTACCTGCCCGAGCACGGCACCGTCGTCCCGGAGCGGCTGGTCGGCTACGCCCGTGCCCAGCGCGCGGTGAAGAAGGACGTCATCCTCTGCATCGACCAGTCCGGCTCGATGGCGCCGTCGGTGGTGCACTCGGCGGTGTTCGGCGCGGTGCTCGCATCGATGCGGACGCTGGACACCCGGCTGGTCGTCTTCGACACCTCGGTGGTCGACCTCACCGAACAGCTCACCGACCCGGTCGACGTCCTGTTCGCCACCCAGCTCGGCGGCGGCACCGACATCAACCGCGCGCTCGCCTACTGCCAGTCGAAGATCACCCGGCCGTCCGAGACCGTCGTGGTGCTGGTCAGCGACCTCTACGAGGGCGGCATCCGGGACGGCATGCTCAAGCGCGTCGCCGCGATGAAGGCGGCCGGCGTCCAGTTCATCGCCCTGCTCGCGCTGTCGGACGAGGGGGCGCCCGCCTACGACCACGCCCACGCCGCCGCGCTGGCCGCCCTCGGCGCGCCGGCCTTCGCCTGCACCCCGGACGCCTTTCCGGAGATCATGGCCGCGGCCATCGAGAAGCGCCCGATCCCGGTGCCCGACCAGGGAGCGTGAGGATTCACCCGGACGTGCGAAACCCGCCGACCGGTGGACGGGGGCCCGCCACCCGCCCCCCGCAGGGTGTCTGTGACGGTTCTCACCACGGACGGGCAGGCCCCGGGCGAAACAGTCCCGTCGTACGGGGATAACCTGCCAGACGGACGTGACGCGCGTGTTGATTGACGTGTGCGCCCGTGGCTGTGTGGGCCGCAAGGCCGTACCTCTGCGTACCCGCACCGCCCCGACGACCCGCAGCGAAGATCCTGCCGTGGCACGCTCGTAGAGACACAATCCGCGACCACGAACAAGGACGAACACACGTGGACCTGTTCGAGTACCAGGCGAGGGACCTCTTCGCCAAGCACGGTGTACCCGTGCTTGACGGTGATGTCATCGAGACCCCCGAAGCCGCTCGCGCCATCGCCGAGCGCTTCGGCGGACGCGCCGTCGTCAAGGCTCAGGTGAAGGTCGGCGGCCGTGGCAAGGCCGGTGGCGTCAAGCTCGCCGCCGACCCGGCCGACGCCGTCGCCAAGGCCGAGGCGATCCTCGGTATGGACATCAAGGGCCACACCGTTCACAAGGTGATGCTGGCCCAGACCGCGGACATCAAGGACGAGTACTACGTCTCGTTCCTGCTGGACCGCACCAACCGCACCTTCCTGGCCATGGCCAGCGTCGAGGGCGGCGTGGAGATCGAGGTCGTCGCCGAGGAGAACCCCGACGCGCTCGCCAAGATCCCGGTCGACGCCAACGAGGGCTGCACCCCGGAGAAGGCCGCCGAGATCGTCGCCGCGGCGAAGTTCCCGGCCGAGGTCGCCGACCAGGTCGCCGAGGTCCTGCAGAAGCTGTGGAAGGTCTTCATCGCCGAGGACGCGCTCCTCGTCGAGGTCAACCCGCTGATCAAGTCCGGCGAGGGCAAGATCATCGCGCTTGACGGCAAGGTCTCCCTGGACGAGAACGCCGAGTTCCGCCAGCCCGAGCACGAGGCCCTGGAGGACAAGGCCGCGGCCAACCCGCTGGAGGCCGCCGCCAAGGCCAAGGGTCTGAACTACGTCAAGCTCGACGGCCAGGTCGGCATCATCGGCAACGGCGCGGGCCTCGTCATGAGCACCCTCGACGTGGTCGCCTACGCCGGTGAGAAGCACGGCGGCGTCAAGCCCGCCAACTTCCTCGACATCGGTGGTGGCGCCTCCGCCGAGGTCATGGCCAACGGCCTGGAGATCATCCTGGGCGACGCCGACGTCAAGTCGGTCTTCGTCAACGTCTTCGGCGGCATCACCGCCTGTGACGCGGTCGCCAACGGCATCGTGCAGGCCCTCGCGCTCCTGGAGAGCAAGGGCGAGGCCGTCACCAAGCCGCTCGTCGTCCGTCTGGACGGCAACAACGCCGAGCTGGGTCGCAAGATCCTGACCGACGCCAACCACCCGCTGGTGCAGCAGGTGGACACCATGGACGGCGCCGCGGACCGCGCCGCCGAGCTGGCCAACAAGTAAGGAAGGGGACTTTCACACCATGGCTATCTTCCTTACCAAGGACAGCAAGGTCATCGTCCAGGGCATGACCGGCTCCGAGGGCATGAAGCACACCCGCCGCATGCTCGCCTCCGGCACCCAGATCGTCGGCGGTGTCAACCCGCGCAAGGCCGGTACCACGGTCGACGTCGACGGCACCGAGGTGCCGGTCTTCGGCACCGTCACCGAGGCCATGGAGAAGACCGGTGCCGACGTCACCGTCATCTTCGTGCCGCCGAAGTTCACCAAGGACGCCGTCGTCGAGGCCATCGACGCCGAGATCGGCCTGGCCGTCGTCATCACCGAGGGCGTCCCGGTGCACGACACCGCCGCCTTCTGGGCGCACGCCGGCGCCAAGGGCAACAGGACCCGGATCATCGGCCCGAACTGCCCCGGCCTGATCAGCCCCGGACAGTCGAACGCCGGCATCATCCCGGCCGACATCACCAGCTCCGGCAAGATCGGTCTGGTCTCGAAGTCCGGCACCCTGACCTACCAGCTCATGTACGAGCTGCGCGACATCGGCTTCTCCTCGGCCGTGGGCATCGGCGGTGACCCGGTCATCGGCACCACCCACATCGACGCCCTCAAGGCGTTCCAGGAGGACCCGGAGACCGAGCTCATCGTCATGATCGGTGAGATCGGCGGCGACGCCGAGGAGCGTGCCGCGGCCTACATCGCCGAGCACGTCACCAAGCCGGTCGTCGGCTACGTCGCGGGCTTCACCGCCCCCGAGGGCAAGACCATGGGCCACGCCGGCGCCATCGTCTCCGGTTCCTCGGGCACCGCCCAGGCCAAGAAGGAGGCCCTTGAGGCCGCCGGTGTCAAGGTCGGCAAGACGCCGTCCGAGACCGCCCGCCTGGCGCGCGAGATCATCGCCGGCTGACCTCGTTCGGCTGCGCGTCGAGCGCCCCTGCCCCTCGTGGGCAGGGGCGCTCGCCCGTTTCCGGCCGTCGTCAGTGCGGCGGTGACCCGGTCGTGCACGGCAGCGGCGACCACATCGGACAGGCCTCCGGACCCTGCGGCGGCGGCGGGGCAGCGGGCCCCAGGGTGGCCGCCGGCAGCTCCCACCGCCCGGCGGCCCGCGGCTGCGCCTCCACCATCACCGCCTCCACCCCCGGCGTCGGGCTGCACCACAGACTGCGGACACCGATCGGCGGCCCGCCACGCAGCACGGGCACACCCGGGTTGTCCGGGTTCGGCTCCGGCCGGCACACCGCCGGCTCCGGCGGCTCCGGCGGCCGGAACAGCGTCTCCGGCGGGATCCCCACCAGTGTCGCCAGCGCCGCCCCGCCCACCGCCACCGTCAGCAGCGCCGCCGCCCCCGTCCGGCTCGCGGTCCACAGGCGGTGCCGGGCCTGCAGGGCCGGCACCGGTGGCCGGTGCGGCTCCGGGCAGCCCCGGACCGCCGCCTGGTGCAGCAGCGCGCTCAGCCCGTCCGCGAACCCCGGCGCCGCCGGATCCGGCCCCACCAGATCGGGCGCCCACTGCGCCAGCGCCGTCCGGGCCGTCCACACCCGGCCCTCGGCCGCTGTGCGCGTCGACTCCACCTCCACCGCGACGGCCGCCGCCGGCAGCCCCAGTCCGTCGTGCAGCACCAGCGCCCGCCGCTGCGGTCGGGTCAGCCGCCGCAACGCCGTCAGCAGCGCCCGGTCCCGGTCGGTCAGCCGGTCGTGATCGGGCAGCACCGCCTGCGACTCGTCCGCCGGCCGCACCTTGATCCGCCGGTGCGGCAGCTTCCAGGCGTGCGCCCGCCGGGGCCCGCCCCGGTGCCACGGGGACAGCGCCAGCTCGCAGGCCCGTGCCCGCACCCACCCCTCCGGATCCCCCGTTCCGGACACCCTCCCCCACCCGCGTCGCGCCGCCCCGAACGCCAACCGCACGCAGTGCACCGCCCGGTGCCGGCAGGCGGTCAGCAGGAACACCTGCTGCACCAGCCGGGCGTGCGCCTGCTCGTACAGCTCCTCGAAGGTGCCGGCCGCCGGGACGGCCCGGTCGTGCCGCCCGGTGCCGGTGAGCGGGGCGTCGGGTCGATCCCCGGCTGGGGGCGGGTTGCCACGGGTGTCCGGGGGCGTCGCGACGTGCCCCCCAGGGGTCGCCGGGGTCGGTCGGGCGGGCTGTCCGGCGCCGGCGCCGAGGACGGGTGGGCGCTGCGTGGTGGCGTCGCCCGTCGCGGACGCCGCGGAGGCCGCGGAGGCCGTCGAAGGTGCGGTGTCGGGGGTCTGCGGGGGGGTGGTGAGGGCGACGGCCTCGGCCTCGGTGGCGGCGCCGAGCTTGCGTACGGCCCGCTGGATGTAGCCGCTGGCCGCGGCCGGGGTGACGCCCAGGGCGGCGGCGGTCTGGGGGAGGTCGCGGCCGGCGGCGAGGTGGGCGAGCGCCTCGGCCTCACGGGGTGTCAGTTTCCGCAGGAGGTGGGCCGCGTACTGATCGACGTGGGCGGCCTGGGGTTTGCGGGGGCGGCGCCCGGGTGTGGGGGAGTCGGCGCCGGCGGGGTGATCGGCGGTGGGTGGCGTGGTCATCAGACGCTCCGGGCCGGTGCGCCGGCGGCTTGGGGATAGGGTCTGAAAATGCGCATAAGCCAATAATCTGGGACACGGCGGCGGTTTACCGCTTCACGGGGCATGGCGAGTCGCCTTGGCACCATGAGGCGCATGACGCAGCTGATGGGCCGTCCGATCCTGCAAGTGTCGGGCGAGTTGGGCGGACGCCCTTGGCCGGCCGACCTGTTGGCGGGGGTGCGGACGGCGCTGGTCGGTCTGGCGGTGGTCGGGGTGCCGGTGCTGGGGCTCTGGGTGGCGACGCCGTACGCGGACAACGGGGCGGCCAGTGCCACCCGGTTGGCGGGGGCGCTGTGGCTGCTCGGGCACGGTGCGCCGGTGCTGCGGGGGGACGCGGACGCCCCGCTGACCGTCACTCCGCTGCTGCTGGGCGTGCTGGCGGTGGTTCAGCTGTACCGGGCGGCCGCCGGGGTGGCGGCGCGGCGCGGGCCCCGGCCGCGCTGGGGCGGCCCGGTGGCGGTGTGGACGGGCTACTGCGCGGTGGCGGCGGCGGTGGTGCTGCACTGCGCGGGCGCCGGGCTGTTCCGGACCAGGGTGCTGCCGGACCTGGTGGTGGTGGGGCTGCTGGCCGGGCTGGCGACGGCGGCGGGCGCGCGTTCGGCCCGGGCCGCCGACCCCGCCGCCCCGCCCCGCCTCCCGGGACGGCCGCTGCTGGACCGGCTCCCGGTGTCGCTCCGGCCCGTCGGCGCTGCGGCGGCGGTGCGCGGTTCGGCGCTGGCGGCCGGGGCGGGGCTGGTGGCGGCGGGCGGGATGCTGGTGGCCGTGTCGGCGGTGCTGGACGCGATGGCCGGGGGCGGGCGGGGGATGGCGGTGCTCGGACGCGGGCCGGCGGCCCTGGTCGGGCTGCTGCTGCTCGCGGTGGTGCTGCTGCCGAACGCGGTGCTCTGGGGGACGGCGTACGCGCTGGGGCCGGGGTTCGCGGTGGGCACCGGGACGGTGGTGGCGCCGGGCGGCACGGCGCTGGGCCCGGTGCCGGAGTTCCCGTTGTTCGCCCTGCTGCCGGCGGAGGGCCCGGGCGGCTGGCGGGTGGCGGCGCTGCTGCTGCCGGCGCTCGCGGGGGTGGTGCCGGCGGTGCTGCTGGGCCGGGCGGCGGCGGGCCCGCGCCGACCCGCCGAGGCCGGGGTCGAGGTCGAGGCCGGGGGCAGTGAGGGGGACGGGGGTGGAGACGGAGCTGCGAGCGGGCCGTGGCCGCCTGCGGCGACGGTGCTGGCGGTGCTGGCCGCGGCCCTGCTGACCGGGGCCGCAGTGGCGCTGTCGGGCTGGCTGTCGGGTGGCGCGCTGGCGGGCGGCCGGATGGCCCGGCTGGGACCGGTGCCCTGGTGGACGGGGTCGGCGGCGGCGGGCTGGTTCGCGCTGGTGGCCGTGCCGGGCGCGCTGCTGGTGCGCCATCGGGCACTGCGCCTCGCCGCCCCGGAGGTGGCCCTGGACGCCGTCGAGGAAACAGCGGAGGGAGGCGGAGCGGGAGCCGCCGGGGGCGCTCAGCCCACCGCCCACGCCCGGCTGGCCGGGCAGCTGCGCCGGAGCGCGCTGATGCTGCGCGCCCGCGCGTACGCCGCGGTGCTGCGCCTGGGCGGGCAGCCCCCGGAGTCGGGCGACTGAGGAGCTCGTCCGCACCGAGGTCCGACCCGGACGCTGAACCCCGCGCGTACCTCCGACCGTGTCCGGGGTGGCGCCGCGTCCGCGGTCAGCCGTCCTTCTGCGCGACGGAGTTCGATGTCATGAGCAGGAACACCACCCACGCGAGGCACGGAGGCCCGGGAGTGCGCGCGGCTCTCGCGCGGCGCCGGGTCCCGATCGCGGCCACCGCGATCGCGGTGCTGGCCGGGTCTGTCCTTGCGTTCTCCGCCCGCGCCGCCGGCCCGACGGACTCCGGCCCGGCGGACGCTGCCGCCCCGGCATCCGCCCTCAAGGTCCAACAGTGGGTGTACCCGGGCCCCGCGGGTTCCGCGGTGTGCAGCGCGCCCTCGGAGTACGCCGACGGCAGGCTCGCCAAGGGCGTGCTGAAGCCGGAGTACTACACCATCGACGCCACCGGCGGCGCCGCCCTGTTGCCGGCCTCCGACCCGGACTACGCCTGCAACGGCTACAGCGCCGAGAACGTGGCCGATGTGAAGGCCCACTCGGCGCAGCAGTACATGACGGTCTCGCTGGCGAACCTGGAATCCGAGCGCAAGCTCACCGGTGACCCCGCGAAGACCGCCGCGGCCGTGAAGACGCTCGCCGAGTTCGCCCAGCGAATCGGCTTCACCGGCGTCGACGTCGACTTCGAGAACTACTGGGCGTGGAGCGACCGGGACGCGTCGAACTACAACGCCTTCCTGCGGGCGCTGGCCGAGGGGCTGCACGCGCGCGGCCTCAAGCTCCAGGTGGAGGGCCCGCCGGACACCACCACCAGGTTCGACTACGGGCAGGTGCTGGCGCTCGGCGCCGACCAGGTGGTCATGATGGCCTACGACCAGGAGTACCAGTCCCCGGCCGGTGCCACCTGCCTGCCGTACGCGTCGTTCGACTGGATGCGCGACCTCCTGTCCGGCGCGCTGGCGCAGATCCCGGCGGACCAGCGCTCGCGGTTCGTCGCGGGCCTGCCCTCCGAGGCGTACACGGCGAGCGACCAGTGCCGCAGCATCGCGGGCAACCAGACGGTCGCCGACATGAAGAAGGCCCCGGGCTACTCCGAGGATCCCGCGGTCGTCGCGAAGCGCCGCGACGCG
Source organism: Kitasatospora sp. NPDC087314 (assembly GCF_044744365.1). Lineage (NCBI taxonomy): Bacteria > Bacillati > Actinomycetota > Actinomycetes > Kitasatosporales > Streptomycetaceae > Kitasatospora > Kitasatospora sp. NPDC087314. Next base: position 101,251 of record NZ_JBIUYE010000012.1, on the reverse strand, counting down.
GCGTCGGGTGAGATCAGGTGGAGCTCGGGCGGCCGCTTCTACGACTACGTCGACCAGGTGGCGCTGGACGCCAAGCTGAAGGTCGCGACGGATCTGGGCATCTCCGACGTGTCGGTGTGGGCGCTGGGCGGCGGCAACGCCTGGTTCTCCCCGGGCGCCCTGGGCGGCGGTGGCGCGGTCCACGGCCTGGTGTCGAAGGCGAGCGGTCGGTGCGCGAACGCCCCGGCCCCGGGCAACTTGACGCGCCTGGAGGTCCGGGACTGCGACGGTTCCGCCGGTGAGGCCGTGACGGTGGAGGCGGACGGCACGCTGCGCGTGTACGGCAAGTGCGTGGACGCCTTGGGCCGCAAGACCACGGCCGGTACCCCGGTCATCCTCTACGCCTGCAACGGCGGAACCAACCAGCAGTGGTCCCACGAGCCCGACGGTTCCTTCGTCGGCGGCCAGTCGGGCCTCTGCCTGGACGTGATCGGCGGCGCCGTGCCCGCCCCCGACGGGACCCAGCTGGAGCTGTGGCCGTGCACGGGCCGGACGAACCAGATCTGGACCCTCGTCTGACACCGAGGCCTGACCCGGGCTTCCCCTCGACGGCCCACCGCTACCGGGCGGTGGGCCGTCGGCGCGCCTGCCTCGCCCCGCCTGTCCGGCTCCTCCGTGTCGACCACCTCGGCAGGACCGCTCACGACCGCGCGGACCGTGCACGACATCGGCCGGCCGGTCCGCGATGCGCGTGGAGCCCTACTGGGCGTTCCCGGTGAAGTCGACGTACCACTTGGGCGCGAACCGGTCGCAGTTGTCGGCGCCGACGGAGGTCAGCGAGTCCCGCACGCAGGTGACGTAGTCGTCGTAGTACAGCCCCAGGCCGATCACCGAGGCCGTGACCACGACGGTCATCGCGCCGGTGAGGATGCCGGCGAGCGCGGCCGGGGTGAGCGGGTTCGGGGCGGCGGGCTGCGGGGCGGCGCCGGTGACGGCGGCCGCGGCCGAGGGCTTGGGCGTCCGCAGCGCGCTGACGCCCCACAGGATGCCGAGCGCGCCGACGAACAGGGCGACCCAGTGGAAGCCGGCGAACAGGCAGACCAGCGCGAGCGGCCCGGCCAGGGCGGCGTTGCGGGCCCGGCGCTGGGCGGGGTCGGTGGGGTCGAGCTTGGGCGGCTGCGGGGCCGGGGGGCGGGGCCGGCCGCCGTCCTCGGGCCGGGCTGGGCCCCAGGGGTGCGGCGGGGGGAGCTGCGGGGGTTCGCCGGAGCCCTGGCCGCCGGTGCCGTCCGGGTGCTCACCGGGCCAGGGGTTGCGCGGCTGCCACGGCTGGTCCGGGGCATCCGCCGGCGGCGGCGCGAAGGGGTTGCGCTCGCCGGTGTCGTCACCGCTGCTCATGGTTCAGCCATTCCTTCTCGGTCCGAGGGGCGGTCTCCCGCGCCCCCTATGATCCCGCAGGCGTTCGCCGGGCCCTAGGCGGCCTGCCCGCTGTCCGGATCCCGTGCGGGCCCGCACCCCGCCAACTCCGCCGCGGGGGGCCGGAGGAGATCCCCGTCTCAACTACGCGCGTAGCGCCGCCGGGAGGGTGCGGAGGCCGTCCGACCAGCCGTTATCGTGGTGACGGTCAGCAGCTCTCATAGGTTCCCGGGGCCCGCGTCGCGGCGGGTTTTCCCGGTGTTCCCCCTCGCTCGACCTGCCGTTCGTAGTGGCCCCACCGCCGGTGGACGTACCAGCGGGCGGCGCCCGACCTACGGAGAATCGCGCAGTGGCCGCCGCCCCCGCCCAGCTCTTCCCGCCCCGTACACCCGGACCGGCCCGCCTGGTGGTGCTGGTCTCCGGTTCCGGCACCAACCTGCAGGCGCTGATCGACGCCGCCGCCGATCCGGCGTACGGCGCCGAGATCGTCGCCGTGGGTGCGGACCGCGACGGCATCGCGGGCCTGGAGCGGGCCGAGAAGGCGGGCCTGCCGACCTTCGTCACCCGGGTCAAGGACTTCGCCGACCGGGCCGACTGGGACCGCGCGTTGACCGCCTCCGTCGCCGCCCACGAGCCGGACCTGGTGGTCACGGCGGGCTTCATGAAGATCCTCGGCCCCGCGTTCGTCGCGGCCTTCGCCGGACGGACCGTCAACACCCACCCCGCACTGCTCCCGTCCTTCCCCGGCGCCCACGGCGTCACCGACGCGCTCGCGTACGGGGTGAGGGTCACCGGCTGCACCGTCCACCTGGTCGACGCCGGGGTGGACACCGGGCCGATCATCGCGCAGGGCGTCGTCGAGGTCGTCGACGCCGACCACGCCGATGGCGGCGAAGCGCTGCACGAGCGCATCAAGACTGTCGAGCGCAAGCTGCTCGTCGACGTCGTGGGCCGGCTGGCCCGCGAGGGTCACCGCATCGAGGACCGAAAGGTATGGATTCCGGCACATGAGTGAGCGGAGCGAGCGAATCATCGAGAATGGTGCCTGGCGCGCAGCGCCCGCCGAGCGCAGCGAGGTGGGAGCATGAGTGCCAGCTCCACCACCCCCCCCGTCTCCGAGAACATCCGTCCGATCCGTCGCGCGCTGATCAGCGTGTACGACAAGACCGGTCTGGAGGAGCTGGCCCAGGGCCTGCACGCCGCCGGGGTCGCCATCGTCTCCACCGGCTCCACCGCCGGCCGGATCGCCGCCGCGGGTGTCCCGGTGACCGAGGTCTCCGAGCTGACCGGCTTCCCGGAGTGCCTGGACGGGCGCGTGAAGACGCTGCACCCCCGCGTGCACGCCGGCGTGCTCGCCGACCTGCGGCTGGAGTCGCACCGCGCGCAGCTGGCCGAGCTGGGCGTCGAGCCCTTCGACCTGGTCGTGGTGAACCTCTACCCGTTCAAGGCCACCGTCGCCTCGGGCGCCACCCCGGACGAGTGCGTCGAGCAGATCGACATCGGCGGCCCGAGCATGGTCCGCGCCGCCGCCAAGAACCACCCGTCGGTGGCGGTGGTGGTCGACCCGGCCCGTTACGGCGACGTGCTGCAGGCCGTCCAGGGCGGCGGCTTCGACCTGGCTACCCGCAAGCGCCTGGCCGGTGCGGCGTTCGCGCACACCGCCGCGTACGACGTCGCGGTCGCCTCCTGGTTCGAGGCCGGCTACGCGCCGAGCGACGAGCGCTTCCCGGAGTTCCTGGGCGCCACCTGGGAGCGGCAGAACGTGCTGCGCTACGGCGAGAACCCGCACCAGGGCGCCGCGCTGTACAGCGACGGCACCGGCGGCCTGGCCGGCGCGAAGCAGTTGCACGGCAAGGAGATGTCGTACAACAACTACGTCGACACCGACGCTGCCCGCCACGCCGCGTACGACCACGCCGAGCCGGCCGTCGCGATCATCAAGCACGCCAACCCGTGCGGCATCGCGACCGGCGCGGACGTCGCCGAGGCACACCGCAAGGCGCACGAGTGCGACCCGGTCTCGGCGTACGGCGGTGTGATCGCGGTCAACCGCCCGGTCACCGTCGAGCTGGCCGAGCAGATCGCGCCGATCTTCACCGAGGTCGTCGTCGCCCCGGCGTACGAGGACGGCGCCGTCGAGGTGCTGGCCCGCAAGAAGAACCTCCGGGTGCTGGTCGCCCCCGAGGCCCCGGCCAACCGCCAGGAGGTCCGCCCGGTCTCCGGCGGCGTGCTGCTGCAGGACGCCGACCGGGTGCACGCCGAGGGTGACGACCCGGCGAACTGGACGCTGGCCACCGGCGAGGCGTTGTCCGGGGCGGAGCTGGCCGAGCTGGCCTTCGCCTGGCGGGCCTGCCGGGCCGTCAAGTCCAACGCGATCCTGCTGGCCAAGGGCGGCGCCTCGGTGGGCGTCGGCATGGGCCAGGTCAACCGGGTCGACTCCTGCAAGCTCGCGGTCGAGCGGGCCGGGGAGCGGGCCAAGGGCGCGTACGCGGCCTCGGACGCGTTCTTCCCGTTCGCGGACGGTCCGGCGATCCTGATCGCGGCCGGCGTCCGGGCGATCGTGCAGCCGGGCGGTTCGATCCGGGACGAGGAGGTCGTCGCGGCGGCCGCCGAGGCCGGGGTGACCATGTACTTCACCGGTGCCCGGCACTTCTTCCACTGACCGCGGCCACCGAGCGCCCGGCGCCGCGGTGACCGGGTGACGGCATGACGGAACGGCCCGGCTCCCCTCGCGAGGGGAGCCGGGCCGTTCCGTTCGAGCGCTCGGGCCGGATCGGCCGGTAGCGCGGCCGGTCAGTAGCGCGGCCGGGCGAACCAGGCGACGCCGTCCTTGACGCTCATCCCGACGATCATGGTGATCGAGACCGCGAGCCACATCAGCGTGAAGACGATGCCGATCGGGTTGGCGTTGTTGGCGAACGAGCCGGCCAGGCCCAGCAGGCCGAGCAGCGCGCCGAAAGAGCCGTACACCAGAGCGGTGATGCGGACCGCGGGGCCGCCCTTGCCGAACTTCACGCCCAGCGTGATGGAGAACGCCGCGAACAGCACGCACACGATGCCGACCACCACCAGCACACCGGCCGCCGCGTTGCCGAACCCGTTGAACGGGTCGCTGCCGTCGATCTCCTGGGCCCGGTTGGTGACCTCCTTGGCCGCCGCGGCGGCTATCAGGTAGATGCCCGCACCGATGATCTGCACGGCGCCGATGATGAACAGCAGCACCCGGGTGGTGACCACCAGGCCCGGCATGGACTGCGGGACGGCCGGCGCGAAGCCGTAGCCCGGCGTGGCACCGTAGCCCGGGGCGGCCTGCGGGTAGCCGTACCCGGCGGCCGGCGGGGCCTGCTGGGGGTAGCCGTAGCCCGGCGCCTGCGGCGGCTGGCCGTAGGGGTTGTTCGGGTCGGGCGGGTAACTCATCGATGCCTCCGGGCAGTTACGGGGACGTGGGGACGGGACGGAGGGCCCGGTTCCGGTTGGCGAGTCGGGTCGCCGACTGGACGGGACGCTAACGGAGAGGGGTGACAGCCCGGATCGGCACCGGGCACGGTCGGCTCAGACGCGTGGTGAGCGCGAAGAGAGCGGTGCGAGCGGAGTCGTCGACGGGCACGCCACGGGCGGGACGGCGCCGCGCTGGTCGGGCTGCTCGGTCTGAAGTGGTCGGCTCACGTGCTCTTTCCCCCGGGTACGCCCCACCGGGTGTCCGTCGGCCCGTCACCGGGCCGGGTCGCGGCAGGGAATGCCCGCATATCGTCAACCGGACGGCAGGGCCGTGTCCAGCCGGTTCCGCGCGCCGGACCGAGACTGTGGCGCAACCGCAACGTGGTCCGGACCTTCCGTACCCGTCCCATGGTGAAGACGGGCCCCCAGGGCCCGTGGTACGGCGCCGTGCCGCGATCCGGGAGAATGGGGTCATGACTGCCCAGATTCTCGATGGCAAGGCCACCGCCGCCGCGATCAAGTCCGAACTCGCCGCCCGTGTGGCGGTCCTCAAGGCGAAGGGCGTCACGCCCGGCCTCGGCACCGTCCTGGTCGGCGACGACCCGGGCAGCCGCTGGTACGTCAACGGGAAGCACAAGGACTGCGCCGAGGTCGGCATCGCCTCGATCCAGCGCGAGCTGCCCGCCACCGCCAGCCAGGAGGACGTCGAGAACGTCGTCCGAGAGCTCAACGCCGACCCGTCCTGCACCGGCTACATCGTCCAGCTGCCGCTGCCCAAGGGCCTGGACCAGAACCCGGTCCTGGAGCTGATGGACCCGGACAAGGACGCGGACGGCCTGCACCCGACCTCGCTCGGCCGGCTCGCCCTGGGCATCGAGGGGCCGCTGCCCTGCACCCCGCTGGGCATCGTCGAACTGCTGCGCCGGCACGGCGTCGAGATCAACGGCGCCGAGGTGGTCGTGATCGGCCGCGGCGTGACCGTCGGCCGCTCGATCGGGCTGCTGCTGACCCGCCGCTCCGAGAACGCCACCGTGACCCTGTGCCACACCGGCACCCGGGACCTCGCCTACCACCTGCGCAAGGCCGACATCATCGTGGCCGCCGCGGGCGTGCCGCACCTGGTCAAGCCGGAGGACGTCAAGCCGGGCGCGGCGGTGCTGGACGTGGGCGTCAGCCGCAGCGAGGGCAAGATCGTCGGCGACGTCCACCCGGGCGTGGCCGAGGTGGCAGGCTGGATCTCCCCGAACCCCGGCGGCGTGGGCCCGATGACCCGCGCGATGCTGCTCAACAACATCGTCGAGGCGGCCGAGCGCCGCGCCGGCCTCTGACCCCGCGACCGACACCACCACGAGGGACGGCGAGCATGACGGAACCGCGACCGGCACGGACCCGGCGCAGGCCGGTCAAGACCACCGGAACCCTGCCGCCCGAGGGCTCGTCCGCGGCCCTCGGACGCGACCACGCCCTGCCGGTCCGGCAGTGGCCGATAACGCTGGTCCTGTCGGTGGTCGGGGCCGGCCTCGCGGTCACCTGGTTCGCCGACTTCAAGGACGGTTTCAAGTACGGGCTGCTGATCCTCGGCTGCGGCGTACTGCTCGGCGCCGTCCTGCGGCTGGTGCTGCCCGAGGTCGGGATGCTGGCGGTGCGCAGCCGCTTCACCGACGTGATCGTGCTGGTCTTCCTGGGCGCGTCGATCGTGCTGCTGACCCTGGTCGCGCAGCCGAACCCGTGGCTGGAGATCCCGCTGCTCGACAACATCGGCCAGCTGATCGGCCGGCCCAAGCACTGACGCCGGGACACCCGCGACGGCCCCCGACCCGGAAGCCCCGGGCGGGGGCCGCCGTCCGTTGTGACGCATCAGCCAGGCCCGAGCCCGCGGCGTGGGCTCCCTTTGCGATAACCTGACGCCGGTCTCTCGATGTCGAGAGATCATCCTCGGCTCCAGTGCGCCGGTGTGCCTGGGGCACCTGGCGATCTGCTGGAGAAGGTAGAAATGACCCGCACCCCCGTCAACGTCACCATCACCGGAGCGGCCGGCCAGATCGGCTACGCGCTGCTCTTCCGCATCGCCTCGGGCCACCTGCTCGGTGCAGACGTGCCGGTGAACCTGCGCCTCCTGGAGATCCCGCAGGGCCTCAAGGCCGCCGAGGGCACCGCCATGGAGCTCGTCGACTGCGCCTTCCCGCTGCTGCGCGACATCACCATCAGCGACAACCCGAACGAGGCCTTCGACGGCGCCAACGTCGCGCTGCTGGTCGGCGCCCGTCCGCGCACCGCGGGCATGGAGCGCGGCGACCTGCTGCAGGCCAACGGCGGCATCTTCGGCCCGCAGGGCAAGGCCATCAACGACCACGCCGCGGACGACATCAAGGTCCTGGTGGTCGGCAACCCGGCCAACACCAACGCCCTGATCGCCCAGCGCAACGCCCCGGACGTCCCGGCCGAGCGCTTCACCGCGATGACCCGTCTGGACCACAACCGCGCGGTCGGCCAGCTCTCCATCAAGACCGGCGCGCTGGTCTCCGACATCAAGCGCGTCACCATCTGGGGCAACCACTCCGCCACCCAGTACCCGGACGTCTTCCAGGCCGAGATCGCCGGCAAGCCGGCCTTCGAGGCCGTCGGCAGCGACCTGGCCTGGCTGGAGAACGACTTCATCCCGACCGTGGCCAAGCGCGGCGCGGCCATCATCGAGGCCCGTGGCGCCTCCTCGGCCGCCTCGGCCGCCAACGCCGCCATCGACCACGTCCACACCTGGGTCAACGGCACCGCCGAGGGCGACTGGACCTCCATGGGCGTCGTCTCGGACGGCTCCTACGGCGTTCCGGCGGGCCTGATCTCCTCCTTCCCCGTCACCACCAAGGACGGCAAGTTCGAGATCGTCCAGGGCCTGGAGATCTCCGACTTCTCGCGCGCCCGCATCGACGCCTCGGTCAAGGAGCTGACCGAGGAGCGCGACGCGGTCCAGGAGCTGGGCCTCATCTGAGCCCCGCCGCAGCGGCTTTCCGACGGCCCGCCGCCTCCCTTCCCGGAGGCGGCGGGCCGTCGCCGTGTCCGTGTCCGGGCCGGTCCGGCGGCCTACACTGGCCCGCTGTGAACGAAACCCTCGGGGACGCCGCGCTCGTCCTCGTCTTCATCCTGCTGGGCGGGCTGTTCAACGTCGCCGAGATCTCGCTGATCTCGCTGCGCGAGGGCCAGATCCGGACACTGGAGTCGCTCGGCACCCGGCGCTCGGCCCGGGCCGCGCACCTGGCCGCCGACCCCAACCGCTTCCTGGCCGCCGTCCAGGTCGGCGTGACCTGCATGGGCTTCCTGTCCGCCGCCTTCGGTGCGGACACCCTGGCCGGCAAGGTCGCCCCGCTGTTCGTCCGGGCCGGGCTCACCGAGGGCGTCGCCGACGCGGTCGCCCTGGTCGGCCTCACCCTGGTGATCAGCTACGTCTCGCTGGTGCTCGGCGAACTCACCCCCAAGCGGATCGGCCTGCAGCGGGCCGAGTCCATCGCGGTGATCGCGGCGCCGGTGGTGGACGTGATGTCGGTGGCGCTGCGCCCGGTGATCTGGCTGCTCGGCCACTCCACCAACCTGATGGTCCGCCTGTTGGGCGGCGACCCGGCCGCCGGCCGCGGTTCGATGAGCTCCGAGGAACTGCGTGGCCTGGTCGCCGCCAACACCGAACTCGGCAGCGACGAACGGGCGTTGATCGCGGACGTGTTCTCCGCCGGGGAGCGGCAGCTGCGCGAGGTGATGGTCCCGCGCACCGAGGTGACCTTCCTGGACGCCGAGCGCCCGCTGGCCGCCGTCCGGCACCAGGCGGACACCTCGCCGCACTCGCGCTACCCGGTGGTCGAGGGCAGCGCCGACGCCGTGGTCGGCTTCGTCCACGTCCGCGACCTGTACGGCGCGCGCGGCGAGCAGGCGGTCAAGGCCCGCGACCTGGCCCGCCCGGTCAAGCTGCTGCCCGGCACCAAACGGGTGCTGGAGGCGATGGGCGAGATGCGCCGTGAGGGACATCACCTCGCCATCGTGGTGGACGAGTACGGCGGCACCGCCGGGATCGTCACCCTGGAGGACCTGGTCGAGGAGGTGATCGGCGAGATCCGGGACGAGTACGACCGGCCGGAGACCGCCACCACCCGCCGGCTGGCCGGCGGCGGCATGGAGCTGGACGGCCTGCTCAACCTCGGCGACTTCACCGAGGAGACCGGCGTCACCCTGTCCGAGGGCCCGTACGAGACGGTGGCCGGCTGCCTGGTCGCCTCGCTCGGCCGGCTGCCCCGGGACGGCGACCAGGTGCGCGTCCCGGTCGAGGGCGGGGGCGGCGTGCTGCTGACGGTGGCCAAGCTGGAGGGCCGCCGGATCGCCCGGGTGAGGGTGAGTGCGGTCACACCGGCGGAGCCTCCAGGGGCGGACGTTTCCTGAGCGACCGGTGGAACTGGAACAATGGCCCGCATGGTCAACGCAGCGGTCACTGGTCCGGTCAAGGACCGTCCCCGGGTGCTCTCCGGGATCCAGCCCACCTCCGGCTCGTTCCACCTCGGCAACTACCTGGGCGCGGTGCGCCAGTGGGTCGATCTGCAGAAGGAGAACGACGCCTTCTACATGGTCGTCGACCTGCACGCGATCACCGTCGAGCAGGACCCGGCGACGCTGCGCCAGAACACCCGGATCTCCGCCGCCCAGCTGCTCGGCGCCGGCCTGGACCCGGAGCACTGCACCCTGTTCGTCCAGTCGCACGTGCCCGAGCACGCGCAGCTCGCCTGGGTGATGAACTGCCTCACCGGCTTCGGCGAGGCCTCCCGGATGACCCAGTTCAAGGACAAGTCGGCCAAGCAGGGTGCCGCCGGCACCTCGGTCGGCCTGTTCACCTACCCGATCCTCCAGGTCGCCGACATCCTGCTCTACCAGGCGGACGCCGTCCCGGTCGGCGAGGACCAGCGCCAGCACGTGGAGCTCACCCGCGACCTCGCGGAGCGCTTCAACACCCGCTTCCAGCCGACCTTCGTGGTGCCGAAGCCGTACATCCTCAAGGAGACGGCGAAGATCATGGACCTGCAGGACCCGGGCGCCAAGATGAGCAAGTCGGCCTCCTCGACCAAGGGCCTGGTGAGCCTGCTGGACGACCCGAAGGTGAGCGCCAAGAAGTTCAAGAGCGCCATCACCGACACCGGCACCGTCGTCTCCTACGACGAGGACGGCAAGCCCGGCGTCTCCAACCTGCTGCGCATCCACTCCGCGCTCAGCGGCCAGTCGATCGACCAGCTGGTCGCGCACTTCGAGGGCCGGATGTACGGCGCCCTGAAGACCGAGCTGGCCGAGCTGTTCGCCGAGTGGGTCACCCCGTTCCAGGAGCGCACCCGGGTCTACCTGGACGACCCGGCCGAGCTGGACCGGGTGCTGGCGATCGGCGGCGAGAAGGCCCGCGAGGTCTCCGCGCAGACCCTGGAGACGGTGTACGACCGGATCGGCTTCCTCCCGGCCGCCAAGCGGTGACTCCGCTGACAGGCCTGCCCGATGGTGACGACCTCCCCGAGGTCGTCACCATCGGCGTGTCCGTGAGCGTTCCGGACCCGTACGGTGCGGAGATCCAGGACGCCCGGGCCGGGCACGGGGATCCGCTGGCGCGGTCGATACCGACGCACGTCACCCTGCTGCCGCCGACCGAGGTGCCGGCCGCGGCGCTGCCGAAGATCGAGGAGCACCTGGCGGCGGTGGCGGCCGCGCACCGGCCGTTCCGGATGCTGCTGAGCGGCGCCGGCACCTTCCGTCCGGTCTCCCCGGTGGTGTTCGTCAGGGTCGAGGAGGGCGCGCAGGAGTGCCGCCTGCTGGAGGCGGACGTCCGCTCCGGCCCGCTGGCCCGCGAGTTGGCCTTCCCGTACCACCCGCACGTGACGGTCGCGCACGGTCTGCCGGACGACGTGCTGGACCAGGCGTACGCGCAGGCGCGCGGCTTCCGGGCGGCCTTCGCGGTGCCGGGCTTCGGCCTCTCCCGCTTCGACACGGACGAGGTCTGGCGGCCCTGGCGGAGCTACCCGTTCTCCTGAACCGCCACTTCCCCTGAACTACCGCGTAGCCCGCCCGACTTCGAGCATCCGGTCGACCACCCGGCGGGCCGCGTCGCCGTCGTCCAGGACGCAGTGCTCGGCCCGGAAGCGCCGGTGGCGCTCGGCGTAGCCGGGTGGCAGGTCCGCGCCGGTGTCGGCGAGTTCGCGCAGCGTGCCGAGCAGTTCGGCCGAGGTGGGGACGAGCGGGCCGGGGGCCTGCGGCTCGAAGTCGAAGGAGAAGCCGCGCAGGGTGTCGCGGTAGTGCTCCAGGTCGTAGGTGAAGAAGAGCACCGGGCGGCCGGTGATCGCGAAGTCGAACATGATCGACGAGTAGTCGGTCACCAGGACGTCCGCGATCAGCAGCAGTTCCTGCGGGTCGGGGTAGTCGCCGCAGTCGTACAGGAAGCCGTCCCCGGAGCCCGGCAGCGGCTCGCGGACGTGCGCGTGCGGGCGGACCAGCAGCACGTGGTCCGGGCCGAGCAGGCGCCGGGCGTGGTCGAGGTCCAGCCGCAGGTCGAGCCGGAAGCCGTCGCCGCGCTGCTGGTCCTCCCGCCAGGTCGGTGCGTACAGCACGATCCGCTTGCCGTCCGGGACGCCGAGCCGGCGGCGGACGGCCGCTGCGGTGTCCGCGTCGGGGCGGGCGAGCACGTCGTTGCGCGGGTAGCCGGCCTCCAGGATCTCGCCGTCGTAGCGGAACGCGCGGCGCAGGATCGGGGTGGCGAAGGGGCTGGGGGAGAGCAGCAGGCTCCACTGCGGGGTCTCCCGGTCGAGCGCCTCCAGGTAGCCGTGGTCGGCCAGCCAGGGGTTGTCGACGTCGTGGGCGATCCGCTTCAGCAGGGAGCCGTGCCAGGTCTGCAGCACCACCTGGCCGGGGCGGCGCTCCAGGAAGTCCGGGAAGTGCGTGTTGCCGACCAGGTACCGGCAGGTGGCCAGCGCGCGGTACCACTCCGGGCTCCAGATCCGGACGGCCCGGACCCCGGGCGGCAGCTCGGCCTGGGCGTCGTCGACCACCCAGAGGTGCTCCAACGGCACGCCGCGGCGGGCGAGTTCGGCGTGCACCGCGCGCGGCGAGTCGGCGTAGCCGTGGCCGCCGAACACGTCGTACAGCACGGCCTCGCGCAGCGGTTCGCGGCGGGCGGCGGGGTAGTGGACGGAGCGCTGGCGGCTCTGCGTCCAGGCGCTGCGCTCGGCGGGGGTGAGCACCGGCGTGGAGTCCACCAGCAGGGTGTCGTGCCAGCGGCGCTGGAGCAGGATCAGCTTGCCGCCGACCGAGGCGGCGGCGGGCAGGGCGGGCAGCGCGGCGGGTGCGGCGAGCAGCGGGCGGCTCGGGCCGGGCCGCCCGGCGGGCGCCAGCGCCGCCTCCCAGATGCCCTTGCGCAGCGGCAGGGCGGCGCCGTCCGAGCCGGTGCGGGTGGCGGGCAGGCGGGCCCGGAACCGGCCGTCCGGGCCGGCCTCGACCGGTGTGCGGACCTCGCTCGCGGTGTCGGTGTGCCGCAGCACCAGCTCCAGTCGGTCCGCGGACCGGTCCGGGCAGTGGCCGGTGAGCTCGAAGCCGCCGGCCCGGACGGCGATCCGCTCGACCAGGCCGGCCGCCGGCTGGACGCAGAGCTGGAGCCGGCCGTCGGCGAGGTGCTTGAGGTAGAGCGCGCGGTCCGGGGTGTCGGGCAGCGGGTGCTGGCCGGCCACCGGGCCGCCGCGCTCGTCCGGGCAGAGCTGTTCGGCGCTGCCGTCGGGGCGCAGCAACTCGGCGTCCCAGTGCTCCAGTTCACCGCCGCCGCGCCCGTCGGCGGTGAACGGTCGGTACGGCACGTGGACGGCGAAGGTGTTGCCGGTGCGGGCGACCGGCCGCTCGATCACGGCGTCGCTCTGGCGGTGGCGCAGCCGCAGCACGGTGCCGGCCGGGCAGGAGTCCGCGGCGCCGCGCAGGTCGAGGCCGTCGGCGGCGGGGGTGGCGTGGGTGAGCCGGAGGCCGGGGCGTTCGAGCAGCAGCCGCAGCCGTCCGTCGGCGAAGTGCGGCTGGAGGCGGACGTCGTGGTCCACCCAGCGGGCCGGCGGGTACTCGCCGGAGCCGCACCAGTGCGGGGCGAGGGCGCCGTACTGGCGGCGCAGCCGGGTGGGGCGCGGGCGGGTGAACAGGGTGGTCTCGATCCGCCAGTCGCCGAGCTGCCAGTCGGTGCCGTGGCGCAGCCGGCCGGGTTCGATCAGGGCGGTGAAGCCGGACCAGTCGTGGTTGAACTCGGGCTGGGCGCTGTCGTCGGTGACCTCGGGCAGCCGACGGGGCCTGGACCGCAGGTGGACGGGCGGCCGGGACCCGTCGGGGTGGCGCAGGGTCAGCCAGGTCCAGGCGGAGCCGGGGCGGCCGGTGTCGAGGTCGTGCGGGCGGGCGAAGCCGGTGAGCTCCAGGCCGCGGCCGGTCCAGCGGGCGCGCAGCAGGCCGAAGGCGACGTCCTCGTCGGGGGTGGGCTGGTCGGTGCTCACGCGGGGGGCGGCGTGCGGAAGGACGAACCGTGTGAGCACAGGCATGGGAAGGCCCTTCGGGACGGGGCCGGTCCATGGCGGTGGACCGGGGCCGCCGGGCCGATTCCGATTGCACCGGGGCCGAATTGATATCCCATACCGGGATGCCATCCGGGGTCAACTGTGCAGACCGGGGAATATCCCGTGAAATTCGTCAACGAAACATGAGTTCGAATGCAATGTAAGCATAAAGAGTGAAGTGCTCTCAGGGAATTCCCAGGAAAGCGTCGAGGCGCCCGACGCGGTTCGCGTCGGGCGCCTCGGCTGGGGCTCGCGGGGCTCTGGGGCCTTCCCCGGCTACTCGGTGCGGAGCATCGCGTCGACCACCCGGGCGGAGGCCTTGCCGTCGTCCAGGTCGCAGTACGCCTCGCGGAACGCGGCGGCCTTGTCGGCGTACTCGGCCGCCACCTCGTCCACCCGCCCGAGCGCGTCGACCAGTTCCCCGGAGGTGGCCAGCAGCGGGCCGGGCACCTCAGCCTCGAAGTCCAGGCTGAAGCCGCGCAGGTTGTCGCGGTAGTGCTCCAGGTCGTAGGTGAAGAACAGGACCGGCTTGCCGGTCGCGGCGAAGTCGAACACGCTCGCCGAGTAGTCGGTGACCAGCACGTCCGCGATCAGCAGCAGCTCCGCCATGTCGGGGTAGCTGCCGACGTCCCAGATGTAGCCGTTGCCGGCGCCCGGGATCTGACCGCACATCACGCTGTGCCGGCGCACCAGCAGCACCTGGTCGTCGCCGAGTGCGGCCTTGGCCGCGTCGAGGTCGAGTCGCAGGTCCATCTGGTACCCGCCGTTCGGCCGGCGCCGGTCCTCGCGCCAGGTCGGCGCGTACAGCACGACCTTCTTGCCCTCGGGCAGGCCGAGGCGTTCGCGGACCTGCTCGGCGGTCTTCTCCCGGTCGACCGCGAACAGCAGGTCGTTCCGGGGGGAGCCGCTTTCCAGAATCTCGCCCTTGAAATCGAACGCACGCCGCAGCACCGGGGCCGACCAGCTGTTTCCGGCGACCAGCAGGCTCCAGTTCGGCACCTCCCGGGCGAGGCCCTTCAGGTAGTTCGAATCGGTGAACCAGACCTTCTCGAAGTCGAGGCCGATCTGCTTCAGCGGGCTGCCGAGCCAGGTCTGCACGACCACCTGGCCGGGGCGGCGGACGAAGAAGTCGGGCAGGTGGGTGCTGGTGACGATGTACTTGGCGGTGGCCAGCGCCTCGAACCACTCCGGGCTCCAGAGCCGGACCGCGCTCGCCGTCTGCGGCAGCTCGGCCTGCAGGTCGTCGCTGCCCCACAGGTGCTCCAGCGGCAGGCCGCGGCGGACCAGCTCCTCGTGGATCGCCCGCGGCGAGTCGGCGTACAGGCCGCCGAGCCCGACGTTGTAGAGCACGGTGTCGCGCACCGGGTGGCGACGGGCGTTCGGGTAGTCGACCGACCGGAGCTGGCGCTGGCGGTAGCCGCTGCGCTCCTCGGGCAGCAGCGCCGAGTGCGACTCCAGGGAGAGGCCGTCGTGGTGGCGGCGCTCCAGCACTATGCGCTTCCCACGGGACTCCACCTCCAGCGGCAGGGCGGCGAAGCAGTCCGGCGTGATCAGCGCGTACGAGGTCGCGACCTCGTCGACGGGCGCGCCGACCGGGCGGAAGAAGACGTCCCAGGTGCCCTGGGCGAGCGGCACCCGGCCGGCGAAGGAGGCCGTCGGCACGGTGGGCAGCGCGGTCCGGAACCGGCCGTCCGCGATCTCCACCGGGTAGACGTGCTCCTCCTCGCGCCAGTTGTGCCGGACCACCAGCTCCCAGCGGTGCGCGCCGGACAGCGGGAACGAGCCGCTGAGCAGGAAGCCGTCCGCGCCGCGCGCGGAGACCTCGTCCACCAGCGGCTGCAGCAGCTGGTCGGAGAACTGCAGGTAGCCGCCGGGGGAGGGCTTGGAGTAGAGCGCCCGGCGCTGGTCGACCGGGGCGTCCGGGTTGAGCGGCAGGTGCAGCTGCCCGGGGGCGTTGCGGTCGTCCCAGGTCACCGGCACGGTGCTGCCGTCGGCGAGCACCAGGACGGTGTCCCAGCGGTCGCGGGCGCGTTCGGCGGCCACCGGGTCCAGCTCGGCCCAGGCCTCGCGGACGGCGGTCAGCTCGGCCACCGGGAAGGAGGCGGCGAACGGCTGCAGGGTGCCGACCGGCGCGCCCAGCTCCAGCGGGAAGGCCAGCTCGCGGTCGGACTCGACGTGGGTGAGCCGCAGCCGGGCCCCGGCGAAGCTCGAGCCGGAGCGCGCCGCGCCCGAGACCTCCACCCGGCCGCCGTGCGCGGCCAGGCCGGTCACCCGGGCCTTGACCGTCTCCACCCGCAGGTAGACGAAGCCGTCCCGGACCCACGGCACGATCCGCACGTCCGGCTCGACCCAGTGCGCCGGGATGTACTGCGCGGTGTCGCTCCACCCGGCCGAGATCCGGCCCTTGTAGACGCCGCCCTTGCCCGCGCCGGCCACCAGGACGCGCCAGTTGCCGTCCTTCCACTGGCCGCGGTGCTTGAGCTTCTTCGGGTCGATGCCGACGGTGAAGCCGGCCCAGTCGCAGTTGTACAGGTCGTGGTTGCAGCTGGCGGTGGCCTCGGGGCTGTACTGGGTCTTCATCGGCACCGCGATCACCCGCCGGCCCTTGGCCTCGCGCAGCACCAGGGTGCGGACCATGTCGTGCCTGTTGGCCGCGCCCAGCTGCTCCGGGTAGGCGTGCCCGGTCAGCTGCAGCCGTCCGCCGGTCCAGGCCGTCTCGTACAGCCGGCTGCGCATGACCAGCGAGTTGTCCAGCTTGAGCACGCCGGACGGCACGCTCTTGCGCCCGCCGCGCAGGAACGGGTAGTCGGCGTACGGGCGCAGCAGGCCGCGGGCCTGGACACCGCCGTTGCTCTCGCCCTCGTACTTGATCTGCTCGACGAACTCGTCGATCCGGCCCTGCAGGGTCAGGTGGTACTTCAGCCGCAGCGGCGCCCGCAGCTTGCGGACCTGCTCGGGGCCGATCGCCCGCAGCAGCCGGCTGACGTTCGTGGCGTAGGCGTCCCGGTACTCCTTGTCGCCGTCCACGACGGACCAGAAGAACATCGGGATCTCCTCGACGAGGGTGTTCTCGTCGTAGGAGCGCAGGTACTGGGCGAAGCGCGGCTCGGTCTGCTTCTTCAGCCAGCCGCGGACCAGCTCGACCGAGGCGACGCGGTCGATCAGGCCCTTGGGGTTGGTGCGCATCTGTGTGATCGACATCTCGCCGACCTCGCGCTCGCGCCAGTGGTAGATCGGCTCGGAGAGGACGTCCACGCTCTTGGCGAGGTAGTGGTGCGGCACGCTGACCGGCGCGTCCTCGTACAGGATGCCCTCGGGGTAGAGGATGCCGGCCGCGTCGAAGAAGGAGCGGCGGTACACCTTGTTCCACGCGGTGCGGTCGGTGACCAGCGCCGGGATCTCGGTGATGTGCGTCTTGAGCCTGGTCTCCTTGAACGGCCTCGAGTGCCCGCCGGACTGGTAGTAGCCCACCGCGCGGAACCGCAGCACGTTGCCGGTGGCGAAGTCCGAGCCGGTCTCGTCCAGGGTGTTGATCATCAGCTCGTACGCACTCGGCGGCATCGAGTCGTCGCTGTCGACGAAGCACAGGAACTCGGCGTCCGGGTCGATGTGCCGGATGCCGGTGTTGCGGGCCGCGCCGAGGCCCTTGTTCACCTGGCGGACCAGCCGGAACCGGGAGTCCTTGGCCGCGTACGCCTCGGCGAGGGCCGCGCTGTCGTCCTTCGAACCGTCGTCGACCATGACGCACTCGAAGTCCGTGAAGGTCTGTGCGGCGATCGAGTCGAGGCACTCGACCAGGTAACGCTCGACGTTGTAGATCGGAACGACGATGGAGAGGCGGGGAGCCATCGGCTACGCAGGCCTTTCTCGGGAAGGAGCGTGCCAGCCCGGTGGGGCCTGACCGCACTGTGAATCGGTGCGTACGTGCGCCCCGATCCTACCTCCGGGCCAAGGGGCCCTTCGGGGCCACTACGCTGGCCCCGTGCCCCGCTTCAGCGTGATCGTCCCCGTGTACCAGGTTCAGGACTACCTCGCCGAGTGCCTCGATTCGGTGCTCGGCCAGGGCGGCCCCGACCTCGAACTGATCGCGGTGGACGACCGCTCCCCGGACCGCTGCGGCGCGATGCTCGACGAGGCCGCCGCCGACGACCCGCGGATCCGGGTGCTGCACCTGCCGGAGAACGTCGGCCTCGGCCGGGCCCGCAACGCCGGCCTGGAGGTCGCCACCGGGGACTACGTGATCTTCCTCGACAGCGACGACACGCTCACCCCCGACCTGCTGAAGCACGTCGACGACCGGCTCACCGCCACCGGCGACCCGGACGTCCTGGTCTACGACTACGCCCGCACCTACGCCGACGGCCGGATCACCCGGGCCGCCTCCGCGCACGTGTTCGGCGCCGCCTCCCCGGACGTCTTCGACCTCGCCGCCCGCCCGGACCTGCTCGACCTGCTCCAGGTCGTCTGGAACAAGGCCTACCGCCGCGACTTCGTCACCGCGCAGCGGCTGGTCTTCCCGGCCGGCTACTACGAGGACACCCCCTGGACGTACCCGGCGCTGCTCGCCGCCGCCCGGATCACCCTGCTCGACGAGGTCGGCGTGCACTACCGCCAGCGGCAGGAGGGCGGCAACATCCTGGCCACCGCCAGCCGCAAGCACTTCGACGTCTTCGCCCAGTACGACCTGGTCTTCGCCTTCCTGGACGGCCGCCCCGACCTCGACCGGTGGCGCCCGGTGGTCTACGGCCGGATGCTGCACCACCTCAACACCGTGGTCTCCAAGCCCGGCCGGATCCCGCCCGGCGACCGCCGCGAGTACTTCCGCCGCGCCGCCGCGCACTGCGCCCGGCTGCGCCCGGCCGGCTACCGGCCGCCGGCCGGCGTGGACGGCGTGCGCACCGAACTGCTCAGCCACGGCCGCTACGGCTCCTACCAGGCCGTCCGCGCCCTCGCCCGGGCCCGCCGACTGGTCCGCCGCTGAGCCGGGGCCGCCGTCCCCGCCGCCACACCGGCCCCGGTCCGCGTCGAGCCTGACGGCCATTCGGGGGACGGACCGGTATAACCGGTCGGGTGGACTTCCTGACCCGTCTTCCGGTCGTCGGCCCGCTCGTGGCGTGGGTGCTGCGCAGCCGCCCGTACCGGGTGTACGAGTACTTCTCCGCGGCCCGGGGCAACCGCCTGGCCGGCGCGGTCACCTTCTTCGGCTTCCTCGCCCTGTTCCCGCTGCTCACGGTCGGCCTGGCGATCGCCGTCTCGACGCTCGACAGCGGACAGGTGGCGAACCTGCAGAAGCACATCTCCGACCAGCTGCCGGGCATCTCGGAGGCGCTCAACCTGCCGTCCCTGGTGGCCAACGCGGGCGCCGTCGGGCTGGTCGGCGGGGCGCTGCTGCTGGTCTCCGGCCTCGGCTGGGTGAACACCATGCGCACCTCGATCCGGGACGTCTGGCAGCTGCCCGACGACGACGCCAACCTGGTGCTGCGCAAGGCCTGGGACTGCGTGGTGCTGGCCGGCCTCGGCGTGGTGTCGCTGGTCTCGCTGGCCGCCTCCACCGCCGGAACGACGCTGGCCGGGCGGATCGCCGACTGGATCGGGCTGCGCAGCGGCTACCTGCTGACCGGGGTCGGCGTGCTCATCGCCATAGCGTGCGACACGCTGCTCTTCGCCTACCTGCTGGCGCCGTTCCCCGGGATCGGCGGCCAGCGCCGCCGGGACGTGCTGCAGGGCGCGCTGATCGGCGCGGTCGGCTTCGAGCTGCTGAAGGTCCTGCTCGCCTCCTACCTCGGCTCGGTCGCCGGCAAGAGCCTGTACGGCGCCTTCGGCGTGCCGGTGGCGCTGCTGCTGTGGATCAACTTCGTCTCCCGGCTGCTGATGTACTGCGTGGCCTGGACGGCGCTGGCCGATCCGGTGGCCGCCCGGGAGCGCACCCGGGAGCACGGCCGGGCACTGCTGGCGGCGGCCGACGAGGCCGAGGCGGACGCGGCCGGGAACACGACGAAGGCCCGGCCTCGGGAGTGAGGCCGGGCCGTTCGTCCGACGGATGTCAGCCGCCCGTCCTGCGGTGGCGGCGCAGGACCAGCGCGCCGTAGCCGGCCGCGGCCAGCACCAGCGCGACGGCCAGCCAGCCGCCGAGGCCGAGCCCGTCGTCCTCGGCGGTGATGGTGGGTGCGGCGGCGGGCCCGGTGGTGGCGGCCGGGTGCGGCGGGGGCTCGGGGGCGCCGGCGGTGCCGCCGGCCTGGCCGGTCGGCGTACCCGAGGGCGGGAGCTCGTCGACCAGCCTGCCGACCGGCTGGACCTTGCCGGCCGCCGCGAAGCCCCAGTCCAGCAGGGCGGCCGTCTCGTCGTAGACCTTCTGGTAGGTGGTCGGGTGCATCACGGTCACCAGCAGGGTGCGGCCGTTGCGTTCGGCGGCGCCCACGAAGGTCGAGCCGGCGTTGGTGGTGAAGCCGTTCTTCACGCCGATCAGGCCGGGGTACTTGCCCAGCAGGCGGTCCGTGTTGGCGATCCCGAAGCTGCCGCGCTGGCCGGTGTTGCGGTCCACCGCACCCGGGAACATCGCGTCCCTGGTGGCGCAGTACATCCGGAAGTCGGGATTGCGCAGGCCGGCCCGGGCGAACAGCGACAGGTCGTAGGCCGAGGAGACCTGCCCGTCCATGTCGTAGCCGTCCGGGGAGACCACCCGGGTGTCCCGGGCCTGCAGGGCGTCGGCGCGGGCCTGCATCTCGGTGACGGTCTGCGGCACGCCGCCGTTCATGTGCGCCAGGACGTGCACGGCGTCGTTGCCCGAGCTCAGGAACACCCCGCGCCACAGGTCCTCGACCCGGTACTCCAGGTTCTCCTTGATGCCGACCAGGCTGCTGCCGGCGCCGATCCCGGTGATCTCCTCGTCGGTGACCTTGTGCACCGCGTTGCGGTCGAACTTGGGCAGCACGGTGTCGGCGAAGAGGATCTTCAGGGTGCTGGCCGGGGCCAGCCGCAGATGCGGGTTGCTGGCGGCCAGCACGTCACCGGTCGTGGCGTCGGAGACTATCCAGGACTGGCCGGTGAGATCCCCCGGCAGCGCCGGGGCGCCGGCCAGCGGGGAGACCTGGACCCCGGAGAGCCCGAGCCGCTCGCCGCCGATCGCGGCGGTCGTCTGCGGGGGCGGCTGCCCCGGGGCCGCGACCGCCCCCGGGGCGGCGAGCAGGACCGGGAGGACCGCGGCGACCGCGGCGAACAGGTGCGCGAACTTCTGACGGCGTGTGGGCACCCGCAGACCGTACCCACTCCGGTTCCCCGTCGTCCGCCACACCGGTCCCGTCCTCCGCATGAGGGGCCCGCAGTAGGCCGATCGGCGGCCCGCGCATACTGGGGGACGCACACCGCCTTCACACCCCGCCGAGGACCCCCATGAAGCTCAGCCGCCGCACCTCCTGGTTCCTGACCGCCTTCGGCGTCTGGTCGATCATCATCTGGACGACCTTCGTCAAGAACCTCTGGAAGGACTCCGGCGGCCAGGCCTTCACCAACGGCGACCACTCCCAGCCCACCGCCTTCTTCTGGATCCACCTCCTCCTCGCCGTCACCTCCTTCCTCCTCGGCATCGCCGTCGGCGCCATCGGCCTGCGCGGCCTCCGCGCCACCCGCCGCACCCCGGCCGCCGACTGACCGGTCAATTCCGTTGCCGCTGTCAGACCCCGCTGGCAAGATCCTCACGGCTTGAACACGCACCGAACAGATCTGCTGACCAGGGGTGGGGATTCTGATGAAGCCCGTGCATGTCCATCGACTCGGCGGGGCGGCCGCAGTGGCCCTGGCCGCCGGGCTGCTCGCGGCACCGACCGCGACCGCAGCCGACCCCGGGCCCGTGGTGCTCGGGATGACGGCGTCGCCGCAGCCGGGGCACGCGTCCACCGGGGAGCGCACCGACGCCTGCGACGAGGCCACCGACCCGGGCTGGGTCGGGCGGACCATCGGCGGTCCGACCCTCAGGGCCCAGATCACCGGCGACGCCGCGCGGTTCGGTGTCTGGGACAGGACGACGGGTGCCGAGCAGCCGGTGTTCACCGGCGAGGCCCAGGCCGTCGCCCAGCACGCGAGCGTCGCTGTACCGGGCCTGCAGGACGGGCACAGCTACGCCTGGCACGCCTGGGCCCTGAAGTCCGGGGAAGCCTCGGCGCCATCGGTGGACTGTCACTTCAAGGTGGACACCACGTCGCCCGCCGCTGTGATCTCCTCCCCTGACTTCCCGGCAAGCGGCGCGGGCGGGACGGCCACCAAGTACGCCGGACAGAAGGGCACCTTCGTCCTCAACGGCACCGACCCGGCACCGGCGGGAGGGGAGGCCTCGGGCGTCGCCTGCTTCCGGTACGGCTTCGGCACCCTCGGGGTGGGCGACTGCACCTCGTCGGACGCCGTCAAGCCGGACGCCACCGGCACGCTGACCGTCAACCTGAAGGTCCTGAACTGGGGCACCAACAACCTCAACGTGCAGGTGGTCGACGAAGCGGGCAACGTCGGGCAAGCCTCGTACAGCTTCTACGCACCCTCCAACCCGAAGCCGCCGACGACCCTCGGCGACGTCGACGGCGACGGCGTCGCGGACACCCTGCTCCCCGATGCACAGGGCAACCTGCAGTCCTTCGGGGTCAACGCGGGCGACACCACGCCGAATGCCGTCATCGCTGCCAACCGGGCACCGAGCGATGGCAGTTGGGCACAGTTCCAGGTGGCGCACCGGGGCTGGGCGAAGAGCCACGCGCCGTCCTCGGACGACCTCTTCGTCCACCAGCCGGGTGACGCCTATCTCTACCAGTACCGAAACTTCGACTACGGCTCGTTCACCCAGAGCTGGACGGGCGCCGTGCGCTCCGACCGCTGCCTGAACGATGCCGGGGCGGCAGCGCCGTGCCCAGTCGACTACGCCTCCGACTGGTCGAAGGCCGACCAGCTCGTGGCGCTCGGCCCGGTGGCCGGCGGGTTCGCCCCGTCGCTGCTCACTCTTGAGGACGGCAACCTCTGGCTGCACGCGGGCGGCGACTTCAGCTTCGGTGCCCAGAAGGTCCGCAAGCTCACCACCAGCGGTGCCTGGGCGGGCTACGACCTGATCGCCCCGGGCCCGGACGCGGCCGGGGACCTCGCCCTGTGGGCGCGCGAGCGGGCCACGGGCGTGCTGCACGCCTACCCGATCCCGAAGAAGGCCGACGGCACCTTCGACTTCTCCGCCCTCGCCGACCCGGCGTCCGGTGTCGTCGCCACCGGTTTCACCACGGCCGCCTACCCGACGCTGGGCAGCTCGGGAGACGGTGACGGGGACGGCAAGCCGGACCTGTGGGCCGTCACGGCCGACCGGCACCTGGTGACGTTCAGCGGCTGGACCGGCCCGAAGGATCTCGGCGTCCTGAAGTGACCAACGGCCGAGGCCCCGTCCGATCGGGAGGATCGGACGGGGCCTCGGCCGGCTGTCGGGCGGGGGTCAGAAGCGGCGGGTGACCAGGGCCCGCTTCACTTCCTGGATCGCCTTGGTGACCTCGATGCCACGCGGGCAGGCCTCGGAGCAGTTGAAGGTGGTGCGGCAGCGCCACACGCCCTCACGGTCGTTGAGGATCTCCAGCCGCTGCTCGGCGCCCTCGTCGCGGGAGTCGAAGATGAAGCGGTGCGCGTTCACGATCGCGGCCGGGCCGAAGTACTGGCCGTCGTTCCAGAACACCGGGCAGGACGACGTGCACGCGGCGCACAGGATGCACTTGGTGGTGTCGTCGAAGCGCTCGCGGTCCTCGGCGGACTGCAGGCGCTCGCGGGTCGGGTCGTTCCCCTTGGTGATGAGGAACGGCATGACGTCCTTGTACGCCTGGAAGAACGGGTCCATGTCCACGACCAGGTCCTTGAGGACCGTGAGGCCCTTGATGGCCTCGATCGTGATCGGCTTCTCCGGGTCGACGTCCTTGATCAGGGTCTTGCACGCCAGCCGGTTGCGGCCGTTGATCCGCATGGCGTCGGAGCCGCAGATGCCGTGCGCGCAGGAACGGCGGTAGGTGAGGGTGCCGTCCTGCTCCCACTTGATCTTGTTGAGCGCGTCCAGGACGCGCTCCTTCGGGTCCATCGTCAGCTGGTAGTCCACCCACACCGGGTCCGGGTGCTCCTCCGGGTTGAACCGGCGGATCCGGAAGGTGACGGTGATCAGCTCGACGCCGCCCGCCTCGACCGCGTCCAGAGCGGCCGAGTGCTTCTCCACGGTAGGAGTGCTCATCAGTACTTACGCTCCATCGGCTGGTAGCGGGTCGTGACGACCGGCTTGTAGTCGAGGCGGATGGAGGTGCTGCCGTCGGCGGCCACCTCCTGGTACGCCATGGTGTGCTGCATGAACTTCACGTCGTCACGGGTCGGGAAGTCCTCGCGGTAGTGGCCGCCGCGCGACTCCTCGCGGGCCAGCGCGGAGACGGCCAGCACCTCGGCCAGGTCGAGCAGGTTGCCCAGCTCGACGGCCTCCAGCAGGTCCGTGTTGTACCGGAAGCCCTTGTCCTGGATGGAGACGTGCTTGTAGCGCTCCTTCAGCGCGGCGATGTCCTCGACCGCCTGCTTCAGGGTGGCGCCGGTGCGGTACACCATCGCGTTGGCGTCCATGGTCTCCTGCAGCTCCTTGCGGATCTGCGCCACGGACTCGGTGCCGGTGGACTCGCGCAGGCCGTCGACCAGCGCCTGGACCTTCTCGGCCGGGTTCTCGGGCAGCTCGACGAACTCGTGCTCGTTGGCGTAGTCGGCGGCGGCGATGCCCGCGCGACGGCCGAACACGTTGATGTCCAGCAGCGAGTTGGTGCCCAGGCGGTTGGCGCCGTGCACGGACACGCAGGCGACCTCGCCGGCCGCGTACAGGCCCGGGACGATGTCGGTGTTGTTGCGCAGCACCTCACCCTCGACGTTGGTCGGGATGCCGCCCATGGCGTAGTGCGCGGTGGGCTGGATCGGGATCGGGTCCGTGTAGGGCTCGATGCCGAGGTAGGTGCGGGCGAACTCGGTGATGTCCGGGAGCTTGGCGTCCAGCTGCTCCGGCGGCAGGTGGGTCAGGTCCAGGTAGACGTGGTCGCCCTCGGGACCGCAGCCGCGGCCCTCGCGGATCTCGGTGTAGATCGCGCGGGAGCAGACGTCACGGGACGCGAGGTCCTTCATGACGGGGGCGTAGCGCTCCATGAAGCGCTCGCCGTCCTTGTTGCGCAGGATGCCGCCCTCGCCGCGGGCGCCCTCGGTGAGCAGGATGCCCATGCGCCAGATGCCCGTCGGGTGGAACTGGAAGAACTCCATGTCCTCCAGCGGCAGGCCGCGGCGGTACACCAGGGCCTGGCCGTCACCGGTGAGGGTGTGGGCGTTGGAGGAGACCTTGAAGAACTTGCCGGTGCCGCCGGAGGCGAACACGACCGACTTGGCCTGGAAGACGTGGATCTCGCCGGTGGCCAGCTCGTAGGCGACGACGCCGGACGTCTTGCCGTCGTTGATCAGCAGGTCGAGGACGTAGAACTCGTTGAAGAACTCGACGCCGTGCTTGACGCAGTTCTGGAACAGCGTCTGGAGGATCATGTGGCCGGTGCGGTCGGCCGCGTAGCACGAGCGGCGGACCGGGGCCTCGCCGTGGTTGCGGGAGTGACCGCCGAAGCGGCGCTGGTCGATCCGGCCCTGCTCGGTGCGGGAGAAGGGCAGGCCCATCTTCTCCAGGTCGAGGACGGCGTCGATGGCCTCCTTGCACATGATCTCGGCGGCGTCCTGGTCGACCAGGTAGTCACCACCCTTGACCGTGTCGAAGGTGTGCCACTCCCAGTTGTCCTCCTCGACGTTGGCGAGGGCGGCGCACATGCCGCCCTGGGCCGCGCCGGTGTGGGACCGGGTGGGGTAGAGCTTGGTCAGGACGGCGGTGCGGGTGCGCTGCGTCGACTCGATGGCCGCGCGCATGCCGGCGCCGCCGGCGCCGACGATGACGGTGTCGTACTGGTGAATCTGCATGGGGGTTCTAACTCGCCTCTGGCCTCTGCCGATTGCCGATTAGATGCTGCGTCGTCAGATGTTGGGGTCGAAGGTGAAGATCACCAGGGTGCCCAGCAGCACGGTGAAGACCGTGGCGGTACCCATGAGCCCCTTCAGCCAGAGCCGGGTCGAGTCCTTCTCGGCGTAGTCGTTGATGACCTGCCGCATGCCGTTGGCGCCGTGGAGCATGGCGAGCCAGAGCATCGCGAGGTCCCAGACCTGCCAGAACGGCGAGGCCCAACGGCCGGCCACGAAGGCGAAGCCGATCTTGGAGACGCCGCCGTCGAGCACCAGCATGATGAGCAGGTGGCCGAGGATCAGCACCACCAGGACGATGCCGGACAGGCGCATGAAGAGCCAGGCCAGCATCTCGAAGTTGGTGCGGGTGCGGCGCGGGGTCTTCTCGGTCCGCTTGCGCGGCGGCTCGATGACGAACGCGTCGGCCGGGTTGCCGGTGCCGAGGCCCTTGCCGGTGTGCGCCTGCGCGGAGGGGACCACCAGGGCGTCGGAGATTTCCGTGGACATGTGTCAGCTCACTTCCCGAACCAGGAGATCAGCGTGTGCTGCAGGATCCCGTAGAAGGAGCCGGCCATCAGCACGACCCAGACCCCGACCACGGTCCAGAGCATCTGCTTCTGGTACTTCGGGCCCTTGGACCAGAAGTCCACGGCGACGACCCGCAGGCCGTTCAGGGCGTGGAACAGGATGGCGGCCACCAGGCCGTACTCCATCAGGTTCACGAGAGGAGTCTTGTACGTCTGAATGACGGTGTCGTACGCCTCGGGAGACACTCGCACCAGAGCGGTGTCCAGGACATGGGCGAACAGGAAGAAGAAAATGAGGACGCCGGTGACTCGATGAGCCACCCAGCTCCACATACCTTCCCGGCCGCGGTACAGCGTTCCAGCCGGCACGGAAAAACCCTCCGGAAGCGATTGGGGGCTCGGCCGGCTTCGGTGTCGGTCAGCCCGGCCGGGTACGGTCCACCGGCCGCCAGCATCCTATCGACGCCTTCTCGGGAACCGCCTCCGGGGGCCTCAGGTGTGATCAATCAGGCACGTCTGGCCTAGCCGGGCGGGAACCAAGGCCGCTTTGGTCGCCCTGGGTGACGATTCGACTGCGCTACGGTGGCGGCCCGCTCCGCCGCCGACACCCTGCCGAGGCCCCCGTGCCGCTTCGCCCCGCCCGACCGTCCGCCGCCGTCCTCACCGGCCTGCTGCTGTTCGCCGCGGGCTGCACCACGGTGGGCGGCTCCTCCGTGGACCGGGCCGGACCCGGCCGCGAACTGTCCGCGGCGGAGCTGCGGGCGGCCGCAGTGGCCGGCGCCGACCTCGGGGCGGGATACACCGTGACGGTGATGACGCCCGGTCACGGAGAGACCGGGGCGGGCGCCGGGCGGGAGGTCGCGGACGTCCCGGCCTGCCAGCCGCTGCTGGACACGGTGACCCCGGCCGCCTCGACCGGCGCCGCCTCGGCCTCGCCGGCCCCGGGCTACCCGTACGCGGAGACGGATCTGAGCGTGGCCCGGGCCGCCGACCCCAAGGGCGGCGTGTACGGAGGACTGCTCGGC
Organism: Kitasatospora sp. NPDC087314; assembly: GCF_044744365.1. Taxonomy (NCBI): domain Bacteria; kingdom Bacillati; phylum Actinomycetota; class Actinomycetes; order Kitasatosporales; family Streptomycetaceae; genus Kitasatospora; species Kitasatospora sp. NPDC087314. The sequence goes on along the minus strand of NZ_JBIUYE010000012.1, from coordinate 74,281 downwards.
TACCGGGCGGGGCGGGCGGCCGCGCTGCAGGCGGAGCTGGAGAAGCTGTTCGGCCCCTGCGCCGCGTTCACCTCGGCGGCGCCGGCGCCGCCGGCCGAGAAGCCGGGGAAGAAGGCGCCGATCCGGACCAGGCACCGGCTGAACCGGGAGGACACGCCCACCCCCGGGGGAGCGGACGGGGCGCTCGGATTCACCCTGACGAATGAATCGGGGAACGCGGTGCTCTCACAGCGTGCGGTGCTGGCCCGGGTCGGACCGGCGCTGATGGTGTTCACCACCTTCGGCGTGGCCACCGAGCCGGCCGCCGCGCCGGACGAGCTGATCGTCCGGCAGCAGGTGGCCAAGCTGCGGGCCGCGCAGGCGAGGAAGTAGGGAGGGCGGAGCCGGCTCAGCGGGCCCCGGCCTCCGAGTGGGTGGCGACCAGGTGCTCCAGGCGGGTGAGGGCGATCCGGCGGAGCTCGTCCGACGCGATCAGCCGCTCCTCGTCCGGATCGTTGGCCAGTCGGGTGCGGATCGAGGAGAGCACGGTGTCGAGCATCTCCTCCGGGGCCACGCTCTCCAGGCACACCACGAAGACGTGGCCGAACCTGGCCTCGTACGCGGCGTGGGCGGCCCGCAGCGCGGTGTGCGCGGCCTGGCTGCCCGGTGCCCGCATGCCGAGCAGCGGTTGCGGCATCCAGCTCTCGTCGGCGAGCGCCTCGGCCAGGTCGGCCGGGCGGAGGTCGTAGGAGGCCTCGCTGGCGGCGGCCAGTAGGGACTCTATGTCGGGGTAGGGCCGGTGCGCGGTGAGCCGAAGGGCCCACCGGTGGCTGCCGCAGCAGGCCAGGAGGGCCTCCTCGGCGGCGCCGGCGTCGGCCTCGTTGAAGCGGTGCAGCCCGAGGAGGGTCGGCTCGGAACTGGGATCGAGCCGCTGTGGCGGGATGTCGCTGGCCAGCGGGTCCTCCTCGTGAGGGCGGGAAGGTGCCGGTGAAGGGGGGTGGGTGAAGCAGCTGAAGTATGGAGGCTGCGGGGCGGCGCACGGCGCCGGTCGGGTAGCGCCTCAACGGTAGTTGAGCCGTCATCAGTTGGGGAGGGCGCACGCGGAATTCATCCGGACGAGCTATCAAGTTGTGACGTTGACACCTTCGTGTCAGCGCCCTCCCCGCATTCATCTGTTAATCCGGCGCTCCAGCCTCAGGAACACCGGGTTCCCTCGGCCGGCATCGTGCCCTCGGTCAGGTAGGCCTCCATGGCCTGGTCGATGCAGGCGTTGCCCCTGCCGAACGCGCCGTGCCCCTCGCCCACCCGGGTCAGCAGGGTGGCCTTGGCGAAGCCCTTGGCCAGCGCCTCGGCGGCGGCGTACGGGGTGGCCGGGTCGCCGGTGCTGCCGACCACCAGGATCGGGTCGGCGCCCTCGGCGCGGATGGTGTGCGGCTTCTCGGGGGACTGGAACGGCCAGTGGGCGCAGCCGGCCTCGGTGTAGTCGTCCACCGACACGCCCTTGGACATCAGCGGAGCCTCGGCCTTGAGCTTGGCCACCACCTCCTGGGCCTTCTCCGGCGTCGGGGCGGGGCGGGACATGTCGGCGCAGCGGATCGCGCCCATTGCCTCCTGCCTGGCGTCGTAGTGACCGTTCCGGTCGCGGCCGTCGTAGTCGTCGGCGAAGGCCAGCAGGAGGTCGCCCTTGTCACGCTTCATCGCCCAGCCGAGCGCGTTGCGCAGGTACTGCCAGTCGGTCTTCTCGTCGCCGTACAGCATCCGGACGACGCCGGTCCAGGCGAGGCCGCTGCCGAGCTTGCGGCCGTCCTTGGCGGTCAGCGGGTGGTCGCGCAGGCCGTCCAGGAAGTCGGCGGCCTTCTGAGCGGCCTTGTCCGGGTTGCTGCCGAGCGAGCACTCCTCGGCGTGGTTGTCGACGCAGTCGGCGGCGAAGCGCTCGAAGGACTTCTCGAAGCCGATCTGCTGGTCGACGCCCTCGTCGAGGCTGTCGGCGGCCGGGTCGACGGCGCCGTCCAGGATGAGCCGGCCGGAGTTCTTCGGGAACTCCTCGGCGTAGAGCGCACCGAGGTAGGTGCCGTAGGAGACGCCCAGGTAGTTGAGCTTCCGGTCGCCGACGGCGGCGCGCAGCACGTCCATGTCCCTGGCGGAGTTGCGGGTGCCGACGAAGGGCAGCAGCTTGCCCGACTTGGCCTGGCAGGCGGCGATGTACTGGGCCTCCTTCTGGTCGGAGGCGGTCTTGCGGGCGGCCGGGTCCAGCGGCTCGTCCACCTGGCTCTGCTCGTCCCGCTGCTTGTCGTCGAGGCAGGTGATCGGCGAGCTGCCGCCGGTGCCGCGGGGGTCGAAGCCGATCACGTCGAAGCGGTCGTGCAGCGCACCGGAGAAGTCCTTGGCGCCGTACTCGACCATCTCGACGCCGGACTCGCCCGGGCCGCCCGGGTTGACCATCAGCGAGCCGATCCTCTGGTCCGGCTTGGCGGCCGGCAGCTTGACCAGCGCGAGGTCGAGGGCGTCGGTGGCGGGGTTGGCGTAGTCCAGCGGGACGTGCAGCCGGCCGCACTGCATGCCGGATATGTCGATCTTGGCCTGCTCGGCCTTGGGGTCGGCCGGGCAGGCGGCCCAGGCGATCTGCTGACCGTAGAAGGGCTTGAGCGCAGGGTCGGCCTCGCCGGTGGGCTTGGGCGTCGGGGTCGGCGTCTGGGTGGCCGTGGGGCTCGCGGCGGTGGCCGGGACCGCGCCGGCGGCCTGGTCCTGGGACGGCTTGGCGGTGTCGTTGCACGCGGAGGTGAGGAGCAGGGTGCCTGCCGCCAGGGCGGTCAGCAGGACCCGTGGGCGGGCGGCCCGGAAGGTTCTCATCGCACGTATGTACCACTGGAGGGTGACGCGTTCGATCACCGGGCCCGGCCGCCCGCCCCCGCTGTGATCAGGCGCGATGCACCTTGTGGTTGGCCGCCTGGGCGCGGGGCCGGACCACCAGCAGGTCGATGTTGACGTGCGAGGGCCGGGTGACCGCCCACGCCACGGTGTCCGCGATGTCCTCCGAGGTCAGCGGTTCCGCCACTCCGGCGTACACGGCCGCGGCCTTGTCCTCGTCGCCGCGGAAGCGGGTGACCGCGAAGCCCTCGGACTTCACCATGCCGGGGGCGATCTCGATCACCCGGATCGGCTCCCCGCACAGCTCCAGGCGCAGCGTCGCCGCGATGGTGTGCGCGGCGTGCTTGGCCGCGACGTACCCGCCGCCGCCCTCGTACGCGGCCAGTGCGGCGGTCGAGGAGAGCACCAGCACGGTGCCGTCGCCGGTGGCCCGCAGCGCCGGAAGCAGCGCCTGGGTCACGTGCAGCACGCCGAGCACGTTCACCTCGTACATCGCCCGCCAGTCGGCCGGGTCGCCGTGCTCCACGGTCTCGGCGCCGATCGCCCCGCCGGCGTTGTTCACCAGTACGTCCACCCGGCCGACCTCGGCCGCGAAGACGTTCACGGCGGCCCGGTCGGTGACGTCCAGCGTGACCGCCCGGGCCGAACCGCCGCGGTCGCCGATCTCCTTGGCCAGCGCCTCGATCCGCTCGGTCCGCCGGGCGGTCAGCACCACGTCGAAGCCCTCGGCCGCCAGCCGGCGGGCGGTCGCCGCGCCGATTCCGCTGCTGGCACCGGTGACCACGGCCACCTTCTGCTCGGTCATTGCCACTCCCTGGGCTCGTTGGCGGGGGTACGCGCATTCGGTCGTTCACCCGATCATCTCAACCGCGTCGGCACCCCGGCGGACCGGCCACGTCCTACATTGCGAACAACCAGTGCCCCGCCCGCCGATCCCGTGGAGAGACCCCATGGCAGCCGAGCCGCGCCGCGCCGAGTCCGCCCGCCCTGCGGAATCGGGTTTCCCGATCGAGCCGCTGTACGGCCCCGAGGCGCTCGCCGGCTGGGAACCGGCGAGCAGGCTGGGCCGGCCGGGGGAGTACCCGTACACCCGGGGTGTCTACCCGACGATGTACACCGGCCGGCCGTGGACGATGCGCCAGTACGCGGGCTTCGGCACCGCCGCCGAGTCCAACGCCCGTTACCGGCAGCTGATCGCGGGCGGCGGCACCGGCCTGTCGGTGGCCTTCGACCTGCCCACCCAGATGGGCTACGACTCGGACGCGCCGGTCGCCGCCGGGGAGGTCGGCAAGGTGGGCGTGGCCGTCGACAGCGTCGAGGACATGGCCGTGCTGTTCGACGGCATCCCGCTGGGCGGGGTGTCCACCTCGATGACCATCAACGCGCCCGCCGCCCTGCTCCTGCTGCTCTACCAACTGGTCGGCGAGGCTCAGGGGGTGGCGCCGGCCCGGCTCACCGGCACGGTCCAGAACGACGTGCTGAAGGAGTACATCGCCCGCGGCACGTACATCTTCCCGCCGCAGCCCTCGCTGCGGCTGGTCGCGGACGTCTTCCGGTACTGCCGGGCCGAGATCCCGCGCTGGAACACCATCTCCATCTCCGGCTACCACATGGCCGAGGCCGGGGCGGATCCGGCGCAGGAGATCGCCTTCACACTGGCCAACGGCATCGCCTACGTCCGCACCGCGATCGCCGCCGGGATGCCGGTGGACGACTTCGCCCCCCGGCTCTCGTTCTTCTTCGTGGCCCGGGTCACGCTGCTGGAGGAGGTGGCCAAGTTCCGTGCCGCGCGCCGGATCTGGGCCAGGGTGATGCGCGAGGAGTTCGGCGCGAAGGACCCGCGGTCGCAGATGCTGCGCTTCCACACCCAGACCGCCGGGGTACAGCTCACCGCCCAGCAGCCCGAGGTGAACCTGGTCCGGGTCTCGGTGCAGGCGCTCGCGGCGGTGCTCGGCGGCACCCAGTCGCTGCACACCAACGGCTTCGACGAGGCGATCGCGCTGCCCACCGAGAAAGCCGCCCGGCTGGCCCTGCGCACCCAGCAGGTGCTCGCCCACGAGACCGACGTGACCGCCACCGTCGACCCGTTCGCCGGCTCGTACGCGGTCGAGTCGCTGACCGATGAGGTGGAGGCGGCCGCGCTGGCGCTGATGGCCGGGGTCGAGGAGATGGGCGGCGCGGTGGCCGCGATCGAGCAGGGCTTCCAGAAGGCGGAGATCGAGCGCACCGCCTACCGGATCCAGCAGGAGACCGACTCCGGCGAGCGGACCGTGGTCGGCGTCAACCGCTTCCGGCTGGACGCCGAGGAGCCGTACCAGCCGCTGCGGGTGGATCCGGCGATCGAGCGGCGGCAGGCCGAGCGGCTGGCCGGGCTGCGCGCCGGGCGCGACCGCTCGGCCGTCACCCGGGCACTGGACGGGCTGCGCCGCACCGCGGAGGGGGAGGGGAACGTGCTGTACCCGATGAAGGAGGCGCTGGCCGCCCGGGCCACCGTCGGCGAGGTCTGCGACGCGCTGCGGGGGGTGTGGGGGGTGTACCGCCCGGTGGAGCGCTTCTGAGGAGACGTCAAGAAGGGTGCGGCCGTGACCACCGTCCCGGGTGATCGTTGCACAGGGCAAGCAAACCGGGGAAGGCGGCTGAAACGAGATGTCATACCCACCTGTTCGGCCGGTATGCACCCATCCGGGGACTAGTTTTCCGGAAGTCGGGCCAAATCCCCCCAACAGGCCTACCCTTGTTGAGATGAACCGTCCTGAGCCCGCTCAGCCGGGCGCCACTCTCGCCACCGCACGCCCCGTCGCCGAACTGCGCGCCCGGGTCCGGGGGCTGGAGTCCGAGCTGATCGCCTTCCGCCGTGACCTGCACCGGCACCCGGAGCTCGGCCGCCAGGAGTTCCGCACCACCGGCTTGCTCCGCGACCGACTGGTGGCGGCGGGCCTGAACCCCCGGGTGCTGCCCGGCGGCACCGGCCTGATCGTCGACGTCGTCCCGGCCGGTACTGCCCCCGGCGCCGAGTTCCTGGCCTTCCGCGCCGACATCGACGCGCTGCCGATCGACGACGCCAAGACCGAGGTGCCGTACCGCTCGACCGTCCCCGGCCGGGCCCACGCCTGCGGTCACGACGTGCACACCGCGGTGGTGCTCGGCACCGCCCTGGTGCTGGCCGAGGCCGCCCGCAACGGCGAACTGCGCCGCCCGGTCCGGCTGGTGTTCCAGCCGGCCGAGGAGGTCATGCCGGGCGGTGCGCTGGACGTCGTCAAGGCCGGGGGGATGGACGGCGTCGGCCGGATCTTCGCGGTGCACTGCGACCCCAAGGTGGAGGTGGGCCGGATCGCCCTGCGCACCGGGGCGATCACCTCGGCCTGCGACCGCCTGGTGCTGCACCTGGACGGCCCGGGCGGCCACACCGCCCGCCCGCACCTGACCACCGATCTGGTGACCGCGGTCGCCCGGACGGCCGCCGACCTGCCGGGCGCGCTGGCCCGCCGGATGGACCCGCGTTGGGGGGTCAGCCTGGTCTGGGGCCGGATCGCCTCCGGCTCCGCGCCCAACGTCATCCCGCAGCACGCCGAACTGGAGGGCACCGTCCGCTGCCTGGAACTGGACGGCTGGCGCGAGGCGCCCGACCTGCTGCACGAGCTGATCGCCAAGCTCGCCGAGACCTACCGGGCGAAGTGGACGCTGGACTACCACCGAGGGGTGCCGCCGGTGGTCAACGAGGCGGTCTCGGTCGCCATGCTGGAGGCGGCGATGACCGCCCGGTTCGGCCACGGAGCCGAAGGGCGCGGCGACGCCGGAAGCGTGAGCCCCTCCTGCCCGTCGGTGTCGGGTCAGGAGCGCCCGGAGCCGTCCGGTCCGGCCGTCGGCGCGCAGGTGGTGGAGAGCACCGAACAGAGCCTGGGCGGCGAGGACTTCTCCTGGTACCTGGAGCACGCCCCGGGCGCACTGGCCCGGCTGGGCGTCCGTGCCCCGGGTGACAGCACCGTCCGCGACCTGCACCAGGGGCGTTTCGACGTCGACGAGCGGGCGATCGGGATCGGTGTGGAGCTGTTCGCGGCGCTCGCCCTGGACGAGCCGCAGACCTGAGCGGCAGGCGCCCGGCTCGAACGGCCCCGGGCGCCCCACCCGAACGGCCTCGGGAGACCGGTCGGCACCCCGCCTCGGTGGCCGGCCGGTTTACCGTCCTCCGGGCTCTTCGAGCGGTTCCGTAGACTGGTCCGCATTCAGCCTCGGATCACCGTCCGCGCACGGGAATAGGGCCTCGGGAAGACCGTGAGACCACGGTTTGATAACAACCCGAATGGTCCGGCACCCCGTAACCCAACCGTGTTCTACGCGCGTTACGGTGGCGTCCGACCACGCTAATCAGGTGCGTGTGAGAAGGAGATACTCCCTTGCGCCGTTCAATGAAGCTCGCTGCGGTTGTGCTCTCGGGTTCCCTGGGCATGGCCTCGCTCGCCGCTTGCGGCGCAAAGAGCACTGACAACACCTCCTCCGGGGCGGCCGACGGCGCGCTCAAGGTCGGTATGGCCTACGACATCGGCGGCCGTGGCGACCAGTCGTTCAACGACTCCGCCGCCCGCGGTCTCGACAAGGCCAAGGCCGAGCTCGGCGTCTCGGTCACCGAGGCCGACGCCAAGGCCGGCGAGGCCGAGGCTGACAAGGAGACCCGCCTCAAGAACCTGGTCGACGGCGGTTACAAGACGATCGTCGCGGTCGGCTTCGTCTACCAGGACGCGGTCGACAAGGTCGCCAAGGACAACCCGAACGTCAAGTTCGCGATCATCGACTCGAACAAGACGGACCAGCCGTCCAACGTCACCTCGCTGCTCTTCGCCGAGCAGGAGGGCTCGTACCTCGCCGGTGTCGCCGCCGCGAACAAGTCGAAGGCCAAGCACGTCGGCTTCATCGGTGGTGTGCAGACCGAGCTGATCAAGAAGTTCGAGGCCGGTTACAAGGCGGGTGTGAAGTCCGTCGACCCGAACATCGTGGTCGAGACCACCTACCTGACCACGCCGCCGGACTTCACCGGCTTCGGCTCGCCCGACAAGGGCAAGGAGGCCGCGCAGGGCCAGCTCGACAAGGGCGCGGACGTCATCTACACCGCCGCCGGCTCCTCCGGCAACGGCGCCATCGAGGCCGTCGCCAACAAGCCGGGCGCCCTGGCCATCGGCGTCGACTCCGACCAGGCCGCCCAGCCGGCCCTGGCGAAGTACAAGAACAGCATCCTGACCTCGATGGTGAAGAACGTCGACAACGCCGTCTTCTCCTACATCGACTCGGTCAAGAAGGGTCAGCCGTTCACCGGCATCAAGAACTTCGACCTGAAGGCCGAGGGTGTCTCGCTCGCCACCACCGGCGGCAAGATCGATGACATCCAGGACAAGCTGAAGGCCGCCGCCACGGCGATCACCTCCGGCGCCACCACCGTCCCGACCGCGCCGGCCCAGTAAGGCCCACGCGTCCCGGACGCCACAGCGACTGCCGCCTGTCCGGCAGCGCGACGATCGACACAGCAGCACGGGAGGGGCCCGGCAGGGTGCGCTCAACGCGTACCCCCGGGCCCCGTCCCGTCCCCCCGTCTTCCCTTGGCCCTCCCAGCGCAACGACGCGCCTCCAGACCACCAGGAGATCGCCATCACCGCATCCGACCCCGTCCCCCCGCGCACGGACGGCACCCCCAGCGCGGGGACGGCGACATCGGCCGTCGAACTGCGCGGAATCACCAAGCGCTTTCCCGGCGTCGTGGCCAACCACGACATCAACCTCACCGTCCGCAGGGGCACCGTGCACGCCCTGATGGGTGAGAACGGCGCCGGCAAGTCGACGCTGATGAAGATCCTCTACGGCATGCAGAAGCCGGACGAGGGCACCATCGCGATCAACGGCGAGCTGTGCGAGTTCAACACCCCGGGGGACGCCATCTCCCGCGGCATCGGCATGGTGCACCAGCACTTCATGCTCGCCGACAACCTCACCGTCTGGGAGAACGTCGTCCTCGGCGGCGAGAAGATCCACGGCATCGGCGCCAAGGCGAAGGCGAAGATCAAGGAGATCTCCGACCAGTACGGCCTGGGCGTGCGCCCGGACGCCCTGGTCGAGGACCTCGGCGTCGCCGACCGCCAGCGGGTCGAGATCCTCAAGGTGCTCTACCGCGGCGCCAAGATCCTGATCCTCGACGAGCCGACGGCCGTGCTCGTCCCGCAGGAGGTCGACGCGCTGTTCGACAACCTGCGTGAGCTCAAGGCCGAGGGCGTCACCGTCATCTTCATCTCGCACAAGCTGCACGAGGTGCTGGCGGTGGCCGACGCGATCAGCGTGATCCGGCGCGGCACCACGGTCGGCGACGCCGACCCGAAGGCCGTCACCGCCCGCCAGCTGGCCGAGATGATGGTCGGCGCCGAGCTGCCCTCCCCGGAGAGCCGCGAGTCGACCGTCACCACCACCGAGATGCTCGACGTCAAGGGCCTGCGGATCGCCAAGGCCGATGCCGAGGGCATCGAGCGCGTCGTCCTCGACGACATCTCGCTGCGCATCCACAAGGGCGAGATCCTCGGTATCGCCGGTGTCGAGGGCAACGGTCAGGCCGAACTGGTCGAGGCCATCATGGGCATGCTGCCGCTGGACGCCGGCACCGTCACCCTCGACGGCAAGGACCTCTCCGGAGAGCTCACCCGGGCCCGCCGCGAGGCCGGCATCGGCTACATCCCCGAGGACCGCCACAAGCACGGCCTGCTGCTGGAGGCCCCGCTCTGGGAGAACCGGATCCTCGGCCACGTCACCGAGGCGCCCAACTCCAAGGGCGTCCTGCTCGACCCGGCCGCGGCCCGCAAGGACACCTGGCGGATCGTCGAGCAGTACGACGTCCGCACCCCCGGCATCGAGGTCACCGCGGCCTCCCTCTCCGGCGGCAACCAGCAGAAGCTGATCATCGGCCGCGAGATGAGCCACCAGCCCAAGCTGCTGATCGCCGCGCACCCCACCCGCGGGGTGGACGTCGGCGCGCAGGCGCAGATCTGGGAGCACATCCGGGTCGCCCAGCGGGCCGGCCTGGCCGTCCTGCTGATCTCGGCCGACCTGGACGAGCTGATCGGGCTGTCCGACACCATCCGGGTCATCTACCGCGGCCGCCTGGTCGCGGACGCCGACCCGGCCACCGTCACCGCCGAGGACCTCGGCACCGCGATGACGGGTGCGGCCAGCGGCCACCTCGAGTCCGATGCGGAGGCCGTCGAGAAGTTCCACGAGATCCTCGTGGAGGGCACCGAGGCCGAGTCCGACGCCGGCCCCACCGACACCGCCGGCGACCCGCAGGCGGGGGAGTAACCCACATGACCAGTCCCAACACCGCCGCCAAGCGCAGCCTGGCGCAGCGGATCAGTGGTGAGCGGATCGTGTTCGCACTGGCAGCGCCGGTGCTCGCGGTCGTGCTCTCCGTCGCGATCTGTTCCGTCCTGCTGGCGACCTCGGGCAAGAACCCGTTCGACGCGTGGAACGTGATGCTCACGTACGCCACCAAGTCGGACGGCCAGGTGGCGATCCTCAACCGGTCCACCACGTACTACCTGGCCGCCGCGGCCGCCGCCTTCGGTTTCCGGATGAACCTGTTCAACATCGGCGTCGAGGGCCAGTACAAGGTCGCGGCGCTGTTCGCGGCCTTCGTCGGTGCCAAGGTCGACCTGCCGGCGATCATCCAGATCCCGCTGCTGCTGATCACCGCCATGCTGGTCGGTGGGCTGTACGCCAGCATCGCCGGTCTGCTGAAGGTCTACCGAGGGGTCAGCGAGGTCATCTCGACCATCATGCTGAACTCGATCTCGATCGCGGTCGTCGGTCTGCTGCTCGTCCCCGGCATCTTCGCGCCGGAGAAGGGCGCCACCAGCAACTCGATCCAGACCGACCCGATCTCGCAGTCCAGCCACTTCTTCTCGCTCGACACGGCCGGTGGGCCGCTGTGGGGCTTCATCGTCATCGCCGCCCTGGTCGGCGTGGTGTTCCAGTTCACCCTGACCCGCACCCGCTTCGGCTTCGACCTGCGCGCCACCGGCCGCTCGGAGTCCGCCGCGACCGCGTCCGGCGTGAACGTCAAGCGCATGGTGATCATCTCGATGGCGGTCTCCGGTGGAATCGCCGGTCTGATCGGCCTGCCCGAGCTGCTCCAGAATTCGTTCTACTTCGGCCAGAGCTTCCAGCCCGGCCTGGGCTTCCTCGGCATCTCGATCGCCCTGCTGGGCCGCAACAGCCCGATCGGCATGGCCTTCGCGGCCCTGCTGTTCGCCTTCCTGGACTCCACCGGCAACCAGCTGCCGCTGCCCCAGAACGGGGCCTTCCCGTTCGAGATCGTCCAGGTCATGCAGGGCACCATCGTCATCTGCGTCGTCGTCGCGTACGAGCTGGTGCGCCGCTACGGCCTGAAGCGCCAGCAGCAGAAGGTCGGCGCCGAGCTCGCCGCCCAGCTCGCGACCACTGAGAAGAAGGAGGTGTCGGCATGAGTACGGCCACCGCTGCCCGTCCCAAGGCGTCGGGCGCGCCCGCGAAGAAGCGCGGGCTGTCCTGGCCGGTGGTGCTGCTGCTGATCGCGGGCGCCCTGGTTCTGTTCTCCGCCGTGGGCATGGCCACCGGCAACCACTCGCTGACCTCCTCCGGTCAGGTCACCGCCGCGCTCAGCGCCGCCGTGCCGATCGGCATGGCCGGTCTGGGCGGTCTCTGGTCCGAGCGGGCCGGAGTGGTCAACATCGGTCTCGAGGGCATGATGGTCGCCGGCACCTTCTGCGGTGCCTGGGCGGGCTACCTGTACAACCCGTGGGTCGGTCTGCTGGCCGGCATGCTCGGCGGCGCGCTCGGCGGTCTGCTGCACGCCGTCGTCACCGTCACCTTCGGCGTCGACCACATCGTCTCCGGCGTCGGCATCAACCTGCTGATCCCCGGCATCTGCGGGTACGTCAACCGGATCTACTACAAGGACTACATCGCGGTCGGCGCGGGTGCGAACCAGTCGCCGCCGGCGGATCCGCTGCCGTACATCACCATCCCCGGGCTGTCGTCCGGGCTGAAGGACATCGAGAAGCACCACTGGTTCTTCGTCTCCGACGTGGCCGGCGTGCTCGGCGGCCTGGTCACCAACATCTCGGTGGTCGTGCTGCTGGCCGGCGTGATGATCGTGGTCAGCTACTTCGTGCTCTGGCGCACGGTGTTCGGCCTGCGGCTGCGCTCCTGCGGTGAGAACCCGACCGCCGCCGAGTCGCTGGGCGTCAACGTCTACAAGTACAAGTACCTCGCGGTCATCGCCTCCGGCGCCTTCGCCGGTCTCGGCGGTGCGTACCTCTCGCTGGTCGCGGCGCACTTCTACAAGGACGGCCAGACCCTCGGCCGCGGCTTCATCGGCCTCGCGGCGATGATCTTCGGCAACTGGATGCCGGGCGGCCTCGCCATGGGCGCCGGCCTGTTCGGCTTCACCGACAGCCTCCAGCTGCGCGACCCGGAGTCGGTGCACGTGCTGATCCTGGTCGTCGCCATCGCGATGGCGCTGTTCGCGCTCTGGCAGCTGTACCGGCGCAAGTTCACCGGTGCGGCGATCTCCTTCGTGGTCGCCGGCGGTCTCGGCGCCTGGTACGCGCTCACCGACGAGGTGCAGCGCCCGCTGATCGTCGCCACGCCGTACGTGATCACCCTGGTGGTGCTCTCGCTGGCCTCGCAGCGCCTGCGGATGCCGAAGGCGGACGGCCAGATCTACCGCAAGGGCCAGGGCAAGTGACGACACCGGCGGAGTCCCCCGCGATCGACTGGGAGCGGCTGCGCGCGGCCGCGCGCGAGGCGATGAGCCACGCGTACGCCCCGTACAGCAAGTTCCCGGTCGGCGCGGCCGCGCTGGTGGACGACGGGCGGCTGGTCACCGGCTGCAACGTCGAGAACGCCTCGTACGGGCTCGGGCTGTGCGCCGAGTGCGGGCTGGTGTCCGCGCTGCACGCCACCGGCGGCGGCCGGCTGACCGCTTTCACCTGCGTCGACGGTGCGGGCGACCTGCTGATGCCGTGCGGGCGCTGTCGCCAGCTGCTGTACGAGCACGGTGGGCCGGGTCTGCTGATCGAGCTGCCCTCCGGGATCCGCCCGATGAGCGAGGTCCTGCCTGACGCGTTCGGGCCGGAGCGGCTCTAGCTTCCCTTTCAGTTACGCGCGTAGAGTGTCGCGAGTGGGCCGGAACCGGTCATCTCGCGACACTCTTCGCTTTTGAAACCCCCTCTTGGAGCACGCATGGACGCCATCTCCGTCATCAGGACCAAGCGCGACCGCGGAGAGCTGAGCGACGCTCAGATCGACTGGGTCATCGACGCGTACACCCGCGGCGAGGTCGCCGATGAGCAGATGTCCGCCCTGGCCATGGCGATCCTGCTGAACGGCATGAAGCCGCACGAGATCAGCCGCTGGACCGACGCCATGATCCGCTCCGGCGTCCGGATGGACTTCTCCTCGCTGCCGCTGCCCACCAGCGACAAGCACTCCACCGGCGGCGTCGGCGACAAGATCACCCTCCCGCTCGCCCCGCTCGTCGCCGCCTGCGGCGCCGCCGTCCCGCAGCTCTCCGGCCGCGGCCTCGGCCACACCGGCGGCACCCTCGACAAGCTGGAGGCCATCCCCGGCTGGCGCGCCCTGCTCTCCAACGAGGAGATGCTGGACGTGCTGCGCTCCACCGGCGCGGTCATCTGCGCCGCCGGCGACGGCCTCGCGCCCGCCGACAAGAAGCTGTACGCGCTGCGCGACGTCACCGGGACCGTCGAGGCCATCCCGCTGATCGCCTCCTCGATCATGTCCAAGAAGATCGCCGAAGGCACCGGCGCGCTGGTCCTGGACGTCAAGGTCGGCTCCGGCGCCTTCATGAAGAACATCGACGACGCCCGCGAACTCGCCCGCACCATGGTCGGCCTGGGCACCAGCGCCGGCGTCAACACCGTCGCCCTGCTCACCGACATGTCCACCCCGCTCGGCCTCACCGCCGGCAACGCGCTGGAGGTCCGCGAGTCGATCGAGGTGCTGGCCGGCGGCGGCCCCGCCGACGTCGTCGAGCTGACCCTGGCCCTCGCCCGCGAGATGCTCGCCGCGGCCGGCGTGCAGGGCAAGGACCCGGCCGACGCGCTGCGCGACGGCTCCGCGATGGACCACTGGCGCCGCATGATCGCCGCCCAGGGCGGCGACGTCGACGCCGCGCTCCCGGTCGCCCGCGAGCAGCACGTCATCCCGGCGCCCGCCTCCGGCGTCCTCACCACGCTCGACGCCTACGCCGTCGGCGTCTGCGCCTGGCGCCTGGGCGCCGGCCGCGCCCGCAAGGAGGACCCGGTCCAGGCCGGCGCCGGTGTCGAGATGCACGCCAAGCCCGGCGACACCGTCGTGGCCGGCCAGCCCCTGCTGACCCTGCACACCGACACCCCGGAGCGCTACGACTACGCCATCGAGGCCCTCGAAGGCGGCATCGAGGTCTCCCCGGCCGGCACGGCCTTCACCCCGAACCCGATCGTGCTCGACCGCATCGCCTGAGCCGGACGCCGTCCTGCGGACGTGCGCTCAGGCGTACGTCCGCAGGACGCCGGTGTCGAGCGTCCAGGGGCCGACAGTGATCGTGTCGCCGAAAGCGAAGTCCGTGCGGCGGGTGTAGCCGGGCTCGTCGTGGATGATGCCGGTGCCCTTGCGGGGATCGACCAGGAGATAGAGCGGGATGCCCATGGCCGAGTAGTCGTGGACCTTGTTGTGGTAGTCGTTCTCGGGGTTGGACTTCGAGACGATCTCCACGACGAGAAGGATCTCGTGGGGAAGGAACGCCGGGCTGTCGTCGTCCAGAGCCGCGTCGGGGAACACCATCAAGTCGGGGCTTCGGAGTCGACCGAGGCCGACGTCCTCCAAGTCGGCGCCACCGTGGGCGATGTAGCCGGGGTGGGTCTGGGGCAGCTGGGCGTTGAGCTGTTGTGCCAGGCGGATGACGGCAAGCTCGTGACGCTTCACGGGCGACATCATCATGACGATCTCGCCGTCGGCGATCTCGATCTTCCCTATCCCCGGCACCTTCGGCAGCTGATCCGCGATCTCGCGCAGTCGGGCGTACACGGCAGGATCGATGCTCATGCCCGGGAGTGTATCGGCGGCGGCCGTCAAGCGTCCGCGATCGCTCGCCGGGCCGCGTGGGCCTGGTGGGTGGCGTAGAGGGTGACGGCGGCGGCGAGGGCCATGGCGGCGAGGCCCACGGTGGCGGCGCCGGGCCAGCCGGTGGCGTGGTAGGCGTCGGCGCCGACGGTGCCGCCGAGGCTGTTGCCGAGGTAGTAGGCGATCAGGTAGAGGGCGGAGGCCTGGGCGCGGCCCTCGGTGGCGGTGCGACCGACGGCGGCGGAGGCGGTGGCGTGGCCG
This sequence comes from Kitasatospora sp. NPDC087314, assembly GCF_044744365.1. NCBI lineage: Bacteria > Bacillati > Actinomycetota > Actinomycetes > Kitasatosporales > Streptomycetaceae > Kitasatospora > Kitasatospora sp. NPDC087314. The sequence continues at coordinate 59,044 of NZ_JBIUYE010000012.1, read as the reverse complement.
GCGAAGAAGCCGGCGGTGATCAGGACCAGGCCGAGCAGGGCGCAGGCCAGGGACTCGGTGAGCGAGAGCAGCAGCCCGGCTGCGGTCACGCCGATGGAGACGTAGAGGGCGCCGCGGCGGCCGAGCCGGTCGGAGAGGCGGCCGGCGGCGGCGGAGGTGCCGGTGCCGACCAGGTAGACGACGAAGATCGAGGCGGCGACCGACTCCGGCAGGTGGAAGGGGGCGGCGATCAGCCGGTAGCCGACGGTGTTGTAGACCGCGCCGAACACGGCCATGAACAGCAGTCCGAGCGCGTACAGCCGGACCAGCAGCGGGTTGCGCAGGTGCCGTCCGACGGTGCGGGCGAGGGCGCGGGCGTCCACCGGGGCCGGGGTGAAGTGCCGGGCGGTGGGGATCAGCAGCCGGAAGGCGAGCGCGGCGAGCAGGGCGAGGGCGGCGGAGGCGGCGAGGCCCCAGCGCCAGCCGAGTGCGGCGGCGGTCCAGCCGGAGAGCAGCCGGCCGCCCATGCCGCCGATGCTGTTGCCGGCCACGTACAGGCCCATCGCGGAGGCCAGGGCGCTGGGGTGGATCTCCTCGGCGAGGTACGCCATGGCGGTGGCGGGCAGTCCGGCGAGCGCGGCGCCCTGGAGGACGCGCAGCACGACCAGGGTGGTGAGGTCGGGTGCGAACGGCAGGGCGAGGGCGAACGCGGTGGCGGCGAGGGTGGAGGCCGTCATCACGGCGGTGCGGCCGTACCGGTCGGACAGGGCGCTGGCGGGGAGCAGGCCGATGGCGAGCCCGAGGGTGGCGGCGGAGGCCGTCCAGCTGGCCTGGCCGGGGGTGAGGTCGAGGTCGGCCGAGAGGATCGGCAGCAGGCCCTGGGTGGAGTAGAGCAGGACGAAGGTCGCGACCCCGGCGGCGAACAGGGCGAGGTTGGCGCGGCGGAAGGCGCGCTGGCCGGGGCGGTGGCGGTCGTCGGCTGCGGGCATGGCGGTGGCGGGGGCATCCGGGACGGTCGCGGATGCCCTGGTATCGGCGGGCTGCATGGCATCGACCGTAGGCGTGGCGCGGCTGATGCGTCCAATGCATGAAGAGTGGAGAATCGATGCGTTGGCGCATGAGTCGAGGTGGTGGCGGGATGTCCCGGACGGACGCGACGGACGTGACGGACGGCACGGAGCCGCGGTACCGGGCGGCGGAGTTGGGGCCGGACGAGCCGGCGGTGCTGCTGGCGCCCCGGCTGGCGCAGTTCGCCGCGGTCGCCCGGTTGGAGCACGTGACGCAGGCGGCCGCGCTGCTCGGGGTGCCGCAGCCGACGCTGTCGCGTGCGGTGGCCCGGCTGGAGGAGGAGCTGGGCGTGGACCTGCTGGCCCGTCAGGGCCGCACGGTCCGGCTGACCAGGGCCGGCCGGCTGCTGCTGGCCTCGGTGGAGCGGGCGCTGGCGGAGGTCGAGCGCGGGGCGGAGGCGGCCCGGGCGGAGGCCGATCCGGAGGTCGGGCGGGTGGCGTTCGGCTTTCTGCACACGATGGGGACGGATGCGGTGCCGGCGCTGCTGAGCGGGTTCCGGGCGGGGCACCCGCAGGTCCGCTTCCAGCTGGTGCAGGACTACGTCGGGGCGATGCTGGAGCGGTTGCGCGAGGGGGAGTTGGACCTCTGCCTGGTCGCGCCGCTGCCGGACGACCCGGCCTTCACGGCCCGCCCGCTGGACGAGCAGCGGCTGCACCTGGTCGTCCCGGCGGACCACCGGCTGGCGGGTCGGCGGCGGATCCGGCTGGCGGAGGTGGCCGAGGAGCCGTTCGTCGGGCTGGAGCGGGGGTACGGGCTGCGCGCGATCACGGACGGCTTCTGCGCGCAGGCCGGGTTCGTGCCGCGGCTCGCCTTCGAGGGGGAGGAGACCGAGACGCTGCGCGGGCTGGTCGCGGCCGGGCTGGGGGTGGCGCTGCTGCCGCCGGCCCTGGTGCCGCGGCCGGGGGTGGTGGAGCTGGAGGTGACGGCGCCGCGCACCCGGCGGGCGATCGGGCTGGCCTGGGCGGCGGGGCGGCCGCCGACCCCGCCGGTGGCGGCGTTCCGGGACTTCGTGCTGTCGCGGCGGGGGCGATTGCTGCAACACGATTGAGCCGAATGTGCCGCGGCTGGCCCGGGCGGTGGAATTCCCGATGGACTTTGGCCGAACCGGCCGTGTTGGCGGTGGTGGGTCTACGCGCGTAGGGGCTATATTTCCGCAATGGAGAAGCAGATCCCTGTCACCGCCGCGGGCACCGGCCCGCGCATCCCCACGCCCGACCAGATCCGCCGCGCGCCGAAGGTGCTGCTGCACGACCACCTCGACGGCGGGCTGCGCCCCGAGACCGTCGTCGAGCTGGCCGCCGCGGTCGGCTACGAGGGCCTTCCGACCACCGACGCCAAGGAACTCGGCGAGTGGTTCCGCGCGGCTGCCGACTCCGGCTCGCTGGTCCGCTACCTGGAGACCTTCGCGCACACCTGCGCCGTGATGCAGACCCGCGAGGCCCTGATCAAGGTCGCCGCCGACTGCGCCGAGGACCTGGCCGCCGACGGCGTCGTGTACGCCGAGGTCCGCTACGCCCCCGAGCAGCACCTGGAGGCCGGCCTCTCCCTGGACGAGGTCGTCCAGGCCGTGAACGAGGGCTTCCGTCTCGGCGAGGCCAACGCCCGCGCGGCCGGCCACCGGATCCGGGTCGGCACCCTGCTGACCGCGATGCGGCACGCCGCCCGCTCCACCGAGATCGCCGAACTGGCCAACCGCTACCGGGACCAGGGCGTCGTCGGCTTCGACATCGCCGGCGCCGAGGCGGGCCACCCGCCCACCCGCCACCAGGCCGCCTTCGACTACCTCAAGGGCGAGAACAACCACTTCACCATCCACGCGGGCGAGGCCTTCGGCCTGCCGTCGATCTGGGAGGCCCTGCAGTGCTGCGGCGCCGACCGGCTCGGCCACGGCGTGCGGATCGTCGACGACATCACGGTGAAGGAGGACGGCGGCGTCGAGCTCGGCCGACTGGCCGCGTACGTCCGCGACAAGCGCATCCCGCTGGAGATGTGCCCGACCTCCAACCTCCAGACCGCGGCGGCGACTTCGTACGCCGAGCACCCGATCGGGCTGCTCAGCCGGCTGAAGTTCCGGGTCACCGTCAACACCGACAACCGGCTGATGAGCGGCACCAGCATGAGCCAGGAGTTCGGGCACCTGGTGGAGGCCTTCGGCTACACGCTGGGGGACATGGAGTGGTTCACGGTGAACGCGATGAAGTCCGCGTTCCTGCCGTTCGACGAGCGGCTGGCGATGATCAACGACGTGATCAAGCCCGGGTACGCCGAGCTGAAGGCGGAGTGGCTGTTCAGCGCGGGTGCCGGCGAGCTCTGAGCGGTCCGGCCCGTTCGAGTGGTCGGGTGAACTCCGTTGTCCCCAACGGGATTTGGCGTTCATCCGACTACTCACTCGACTGAGTGAACGCCCTTTGGCTCTCGCGTGTCCCACTCACTACGGTGTGCCAGTCAATGCTGACAGGCCGTGGCGGCGGTAGGGCCCGTCCGCCCCGCCGCGATGTCGGCCACCGACGAGGACCCAAGGGACGAACCATGAAGCAGGCTCTCAAGGCCGCCGGTACCGCGGCGCTCGGCATCGCCATCGCAGCGGTGGGCGCCGGTAGCGCGTCCGCCGCCGCCCCGGCCCCCGGCGGTGTCGGGCTGCCCACCAGCACCCTGACGAACCCCGCGGTGACCGGCGCGGTCGCCGACACCGCCAACAAGCTGCCCGGCGGCGACAAGGTCACCGGCACGCTCGGCACCCTCGCCCCGACCGCCGGCCAGGCCGCGCCGACCGCCGAGGCGCCTGCTGCCGCGACCCGCGGTGCCATCCCGACCATCCCCGGCGTCGACAAGACCCCCATCGGCGGGCTGACCCACGCCCTGCCGCTGCCGGGCCTGGCCGGCTGATCGAGCCGCCGGCACGGCGACGGGCCGTCCGCCCCGGTGATCCCGGGATCGGGCGGCCCGTCGTCGTGTCCGGCCGTGCGTGCGGCGGGAGTTGTCGGGCAAGCCCGGAGCCGGCTCCGGGGCCTACGGCTCCTGGGGGAGCAGCACCCAGAGGGCGAGGTAGACCAGGCACTGGAGCCCGGGCAGGATGATCGAGATCAGGAAGATCAGTCGTACGGTCCACGGCGTCACGCCGTAGCGCTCGGCGAGCCCGGCGCAGACGCCGGCGATGACGCGGTTGTGGCGAGGACGGGCGAGACGGGCGCTCATGGTCTTCTCCGTGTCGTGGAGCCCGGTCCGGCCGGTCCGGCGGGCTGAGACCGGCCGGCACATGGTGGGCGGCGTTACGACGCCCACCATGTGCCGGCCGGTCGTATGACAACTCTCCGCGACCGCGGGCCCGGAAACGTCCGCCTGGCGGTCGATTCGCCACCCCGCCGAGTCGTCGGTGAGGCGTAGCCGGACGTCGGGGTCCGGCTCAGGGTCCACCCGGAGCGCGGGTGCCCGCCAGGACGGCCGGAAAGCCCGTTGCGGGTGGCGGTGGCCTGATCTAGCCTCTCCGGCAACACGTCGAGGGAGACGAGTACCTCCGGGCCCCGCAGGCCGAGAGAGCCGCCGGCAGCTGTGAAGGCGGTCCTGCGCACCGGAGCGAAGACACTCCTGAGTGCGGGGAGGAAATGCCCCGCCGGCCGGCCCCCGTCAACGGGCCGTAACGAGGCCGCCGCCCGCGCGGGCGGCGGCGAAAGTGCGGTGGCACCGCGAGTTGCCCTTCTCGCCCGCACTCCGAAGGGATCACCACGAAGCCCCTGGAGGGCCGCGATGATCCACCCGACGACCCGTGTCCTGGCCGCCGAACTAACCGGCCACGTCGGCGAATCCGTCGAGATCAGCGGCTGGCTGCACCGCCGCCGCGCACTCAAGTCCGTCACCTTCCTGGTGATCCGGGACCGCTCCGGACTGGCCCAGGTGGTCACCACCGGTGCCGGCCCCAACCTGCCGGAGGAGACCGTGCTGCGGATCCGCGGCACGGTCACCGCCAACCCGCAGGCGCCGGCCGGCGTCGAACTGACCGCCCCGACCGTCGAGGTGCTGTCCAGCCTCGCCGAGGCGCCGCCGTTCAGCCTGTTCCGGCCCACCGTCGAGGCCGCGCTGCCGGTCGTCCTGGACGGCGCGCCGGTCGCCCTGCGCCACCCCCGGCTGTCCGCGCCGCACCGCGTCTCGGCGGCCTCCGTCGCCGGGTTCCGCGCCACCCTGGACGGGCTCGGCTTCACCGAGATCCACACGCCCAAGGTGGTCTCCTCGGCCACCGAGTCCGGCGCGGACGTCTTCGCGCTGGACTGGTTCGGGCGGGAGGCGTACCTGGCGCAGTCCCCGCAGTTCTTCAAGCAGGCGATGGTCGGGGTGTTCGAGCGGGTCTACGAGACCGGGCCGGTGTTCCGGGCCGAACCGCACGACACCGCGCGGCATCTGGCGCAGTACACCAGCCTCGACGCGGAACTCGGCTTCATCGCCGACCACCGCGAGGTGATGGCCGTGCTGCGCGAGGTGGTCGCCGGGATGGTCGCCTCGGTGGCCGGGCGGGCCGGCGCCGCCGCCGACCTGCTGGAGGTGAAGCTGCCCGACGTCCCGGCGGAGATCCCACAGCTCCACTTCGCCGAGGCGATGCGGCTGTTGGGCGTCGACGAGCCGGACCTCGCCCCGGCGCACGAGCGGTGGCTCAGCGAGTGGGCACTGCGCGAGCACGGCAGCGAGTTCCTGTTCGTGGTCGGCTACCCGATGCGCAAGCGGCCGTTCTACACCCACCCGGAGCCGGGGCGGCCGGAGTACTCCAACAGCTTCGACCTGCTCTTCCGCGGGCTCGAACTGGTCACCGGCGGCCAGCGGTTGCACCGGTACGAGGACTACCTGGCCGCGCTGGCGGCCCGGGGCGAGCCGGTCGGCCCGTACGAGGGGTACCTGCGGTCCTTCGCGCACGGCATGCCTCCGCACGGCGGGTTCGCGCTCGGACTGGAGCGCTGGACGGCGCGGCTCACCGGCACCGACAACATCCGCCGGACCACGCTCTTCCCGCGTGACCTGCACCGCCTGACCCCCTGACGGCGGTGGGGGCACCGGTCCGGTCGGTGCCCCCACCCCCCGTGCGGCGGATCAGCCGGCCGGGTACGGCGGCTGCGGCTGCCCGGGCTGGGCCGGCTGCCCGGGCTGCGCGTAGGGGTTGTTCGGGACGGCCTGCGCCGGCGGGGCGTACAGCGCGGCCTGCGGAGTCGTTGCGCTCCGCCGAAAGGGCAATTGACGAGGTGGGAAATGACTGATTATGAGGTGCTGCGGGTCTTTTGCGGGCCCGATGGCGGGTACGGGAACGAACTCGGCGTGGTGCGGGCGGGCGCCGCGCTGCCGGACCGGGCGGACCGTCAGGCGTTCGCGCGGGAACTCGGCTTCAGCGAGACGGTGTTCGTCGACGACCCGGAGCGCGGCGAGATCGACATCTACACCCCGACGCTGCGCCTGCCCTTCGCCGGCCACCCGTGCGTGGGCGCCGCCTGGCTGCTCGGGGTGGACCGGCTGGTCACGGCCGCCGGGGAGGTGGACGTCCGGCGCGACGGCGGACTGACCCTGGTCGCGGCGCGCCCCGCGTGGGCGCCGCCGCGGACACTGCGGCGCTACGCCTCGGCGGCCGAGGTGGACGCCCTGGAGGTGCCGCCGCCGGGGGAGTGGATCTACGCCTGGGCCTGGCAGGACGAGGCGGCCGGCACCGTCCGGGCGCGGGCCTTCCCGGGGCGGGGCGACGGGATCGACGAGGACGAGGCGACCGGCGCGGCGGCCCTGCTGCTCACCGCGCACCTCGGACGGGCGCTGACCGTCACCCAGGGCCGGGGTTCGCAGCTGCTGACCGGGTCGCGCCCGGGCGGGCTGATCGAGGTCGGCGGCCGGGTGCGGCGGACCCTGCCGGAGGGCGGGCCTCAGCGGGCGGGCGGCGTGGGCTCGGCGTAGGCGCGGGCGTGGGCACGGGCGCGGGGGACGGGTGCGACGGCGGCCACCGGCGGGCTGACCCGTACGGTCACCTTCGGCGCCCGCACCCCCGGCCGCCGGTCCCGCAGCAGCCGCCGCAGACCGGGGACGAGGGCCAGGTGGGTGACGGCCACGCCGATCACGGCGAGCAGTATGTGGTCGACGTTGAGGACGTGCCCGGGCGTCCAGGAGGAGAGGAACTCCAGGCCGGTCGCCAGCAGGGCGGAGACCCCGGTGGTGCGCAGGAAGGACGGCAGCCAGGGGGCCCGCGGCCGGCCGCCGGCCAGCGGGAGCAGCACGCCGAGCGGGGCCAGCAGGAGGAACTCGCCGACCACCTGCCAGCCGGTGGAGGAGCGGAGCGACGCCAGCGGCGTCAGGTTGGCGTCGTAGACCCAGGCCACCGGCAGCGGCCTCAGCACCACCAGCCAGAGCACCAGCGCCAGGTAGCAGGTCAGGCCCGCCAGTCCGGCCGATCGGAGGGGACGGTGGACGGCCGCCGCCGGCCGGTTCTCGGTCCGTGCGCCGGAACGCTCGTCGCGTGTCCTGGTGCCATCTCGCTGCACGGGGGGAAGGACGTGGGCCGGTGGCGCGGTGGTTCCACCCGGGCGTGAACATTCCCGGCCGCGCCCCGGGCCCCCGGGGCGCGGCCGGGTGCACTACCGGCAGGGCGCCGCCGTCGGCACCGCGCTGAACACGTTGTCGGGCGGCGGAGTGCCGGGCGCCACCACGGTGGGCGTCGGGCTCGGGCTCGGGCTCGCGCCCGCCTTGGCGGCGCCGCGGGTCGGCGGCGTGCTCGGTGCGGGCGGGGACGGCGTGGCCGCCAGGGCGGCCGGTATGTGCGGGGAGGTCGGGCAGGCCGTCCGGCTGGCCGGGGCGCCCGCGTCCACCGGGACGGCGGTCGGCCGGATGCCGCAGCCGGAGGCCAGCGCGAGCAGCAGCAGGGCGCCGGCGGTGCGGCGCAGGGCGGTGCGGGTGGGGGAGGTCACGTGGCGTCCTTGTCCTGGGCGGCGTCGCCGGCGGGGCCGCCACCGGTCTCGCCCTCGGCCGGCGGGGGCGGCGGGGCCAGCGGCAGCGTCAGCGTGAACACCGCTCCGACCTCCCCGTTCGCCGCCGTGATCGTCCCCCCGTGGATCTGTGCGTTGGCCATCGCGATCGACAGTCCGAGGCCGCTGCCCTCCGAGCGGGCCCGTCCCCGGTCCGCCTTGTAGAACCGGTCGAAGACGTGTGGCAGCACGTCCTCGGGGATGCCCGGGCCGCTGTCGGAGACCTCGACCACGACCGAGCCCGCGCTCTCCCGGACCCTGACCCGCACCGGCGAGCCGCCGTGCTTGAGCGCGTTGCCGATCAGGTTGGCGAAGACCACGTCGAGCCGGCGCGGGTCGACCACGGCCAGGATGCCGCGCGGGGCGTCCAGCTCGACCGCGTCGTACCAGGCCCGGCCGTCGATGCAGGACATGATCAGGTCGGCCATGTCCACCTCGTCGGCGACCAGCCTGGCGGTGCCGGCGTCGAAGCGGGTCACCTCCATCAGGTTCTCCACCAGGTCGGACAGCCGCCGCGTCTCGCTGACCACGAGCCGTACGGCCGGCTCGATCATCGGGTCCAGCGACTCGGCCTCGTCCTCCAGGATGTCGGTGACGGCGGTCATCGCGGTGAGTGGAGTGCGCAGCTCGTGCGACATGTCGGCGACGAACCGCCGGCTCTGCGCCTCGCGCGCGCTCAGCTCCTCGACCTGTTCGTGCAGCGATTCCGCGGCCCGGTTGAACGTCCGCGCCAGGTCGGCGAGTTCGTCCCCGCCCTCGACCTCCAGCCGGGTGTCCAGGTGTCCCTCGCCGAGCCGCCGGGCGGCGTCGCCGAGCCGCTTGACCGGCCGCAGCACCGTCGACGAGGCGGCCTGGGCGAGCAGCGCCGAGCCGATCAGCGCGAGCAGGGTGGCGATGGCCAGCGACCAGCCCAGCGTGTTGAGGTCGGCCCGCTCGTTCTCCAGCGACTTGAACATGTACGCCGTCGGGCCGGTCGGCACCACCTTGGTGCCGCCGATCACGAACGGCCGGCCCGCCAGGTTCTGCCGCTGCCAGTACAGGTGGTACGGGTAGGGGTTGGTCTCGGTGACCTCGCGCTGCCTGGCGACGGTGGACTGCAGCGCCGCCGGGACGTCGGCCAGCGTGAACTGCCCCGGGTCGGAGGAGGCCGTGCACTCCGGGTGCGCCGGGTCGACCACCACCACGTCGTAGCTCAGTCCGGAACTGGCGACGGTGGACGCGAGCGCGGTCAGGTCCGGGCAACTCGCGTTCAGCGGCAGCGCGGAGACGTTGCGGCTGAGCGAGACCCGGAAGTCGTTGAGCGCGGTGTCCTGGGCGCGCTTGAGCACCGCGTCGCGGTTCAGCCAGTAGGCGATGCCGGAGGCCGAGACGGCGGCGAGCAGCGCGACCGCCGCGAACACCGCGATCAGCCGTACCCGCAGGGAGCGCAGCCTGCGCCACGGGCCTGCGGCGAAGCGTCGGGGCGTCGTCTGTTGGTCAGTCACAAGAGCCTGTCGTCGTACGGAAGTTCAGGGCGGAGGGGAGGGCCGGTCAGGCCGGCGGGTCCAGCCGGTAGCCCACCCCGCGTACGGTGCGGATCAGGGTCGGCGCGGACGGCACGTCCTCGACCTTCGCCCGCAGCCGCTGCACGCAGGCGTCCACCAGGCGGGAGTCGCCCAGGTAGTCGTGCTCCCAGACCAGCCGCAGCAGTTGCTGGCGGGAGAGCGCCTGGCCGGGGCGGCGGCTGAGTTCCAGGAGCAGCCGCAGCTCGGTCGGGGTGAGCTGGAGGTCCTGTCCGTCCTTGGTGACGGTCATCGCCGCCCGGTCGATCACCACGCTGCCGTACGCGGAGGAGTCCGAGCTCTCCCGCTCGCCGCGCCGCAGCACGGCCCGGATCCGGGCGTCCAGCACCCGCGGCTGCACCGGCTTCACCACGTAGTCGTCGGCGCCGGACTCCAGGCCGACCACCACGTCGATGTCGTCCGAGCGGGCGGTCAGCAGGATGATCGGCAGCTGGTCGGTGCGGCGGATGCGGCGGCAGACCTCGAAGCCGTCGATTCCGGGCAGCATCACGTCCAGCACGATGAGGTCCGGCCGCTGCTCCTTGAAGAGCCTCAGACCGTCCTCGCCGGAGGCGGCGGTGGCCACGCGGTGGCCCTGGCGGGTGAGGGCGAGTTCGAGGCCGGTCCGGATGGCGTCGTCGTCCTCGATCAGAAGGAGGAAAGGCACGGCCCCATTTTGGCCCACTCGAAGCGTCGAATCACCCCCCGGACCGGTCGGCACCCGTATGGGAACCGGAAGGAGAGGTACCGGCGTCCGCTACGGAGGGAGGCGGACCGGGACGAACGGCCCGCCCCTGTGACACCCCTGTGACAGTCGGCGGACAGCGCCATCACAACCGCCGGGCAGGATTTTCCATGTCGCCGCAGGACAGCGGGCCAACCCGGCCGGCTGGAAGGCGGCAACAGGAACCGCTCGTACCGACCCAGGGGGCGCACGATGAACGCCATGCTTCAGACCCGGACCAACCCGGCTGTCCGCACCGCGCGTTCGTCAGCGACCACCACGCGGACCCGGTACGAGGTCAGGACCGACGAGAACTCCGGTGCCGTGACCGTACGGGGGTGCGCGCACAGCACCGGTGGAAACCCTGTCGCCCGTCGGGTGAGCGGCGGCGCCAGGGCTGGGGAGCTGTACGGGATCGGCCGGGTGGGGAACGCGGCCGATTCCGCCGGCACCCTCACGCTGCGGGGGATCCTCCCCGTCCGCGTCGAGGGCAAGGACGCCCCGGGGGGAAGCAGGGGAAGCGGTCTGCGGACGGTCGGCTCGGGGGAGTCGGCCGGTCGTGAGGCCGCCGGTGCGACGCTGCTGCGGCTGAACCCCGCCGCGGCCCGCACCACCGAGGCGGGACAGGGAGACGCGCAGGGGGAGCACCCGGCCGTCGCGGAGGACCACATCACGGAGTTCACCGCGTACGTGCGCGAGCGCCGCGCCTCCCTGTACGCCACGGCGTACCACCTCACCGGTGACCGCTACGAGGCCGAGGACCTGCTGCAGAGCGCGCTCTTCAGCACCTACCGGGCCTGGGGCCGGATCACCGACAAGGCCGCGGTCGGCGGGTACCTCCGCCGCACCATGACCAACCTGCACATCTCCGCCTGGCGGCGCCGCAAGGTCAACGAGTACCCGACCGAGGAGCTGCCGGAGACGGCCGGCGACACCGACGCGATGGGCGGCACCGAGCTGCGCACCGTGCTCTGGCAGGCGCTGGCGAAGCTGCCGGAGAACCAGCGGACCATGCTGGTGCTGCGGTACTACGAGGGCAAGACCGACCCGGAGATCGCCGACGTGCTGGGGATCAGCGTCGGCACGGTCAAGAGCAGCATCTGGCGGGCGCTGCGCCGGCTGCGCGAGGACGAGCACCTGAACAAGTCGGGCGACACCGTCCGGGCGTTCGGCGAGCTGGTCGCGTAACGCGCAGGGGCGCGCGGGACGCGCAGGAGTGGGACTCCCGTCGGGGGACGGGTAGCGGACGGTCGCGGTCCGTGGACGCCGGCTCGGGGGAGCGGTGACCACGGGGAGCCCGGGGATCGTTCGGGGAAGGCGACGGGCCCGGTGCGGGGGAGACGCACCGGGCCCGTCGTTTTCCGTTCTCCCGCGGCCGCTCCTCGTCCGCTCGCGCCGTGCTCAGACGGACGAGAGCTGCCGCGGCCCGGCGGCGGCGCGGATCCGGCGCTCGGCCTCCGCACCGGCGCACGGGTGCGAGCCCAGGGTGACCTGCCGCCCGACGATGGAGCGCTCGGCGCGCATCAGCCGCCAGCCGCGGCGCAGCAGCACGGGCAGCGACTTGCGGCCCTCCCGGACGTCCCGGCGCAGCCGGCGCCAAGCCGTGGTGAGCGCGCCGTTGCGCAGGCACAGGGCGTCGCCGAGCAGGCCCTCGGCAGCGCACTCGGCGGTGATCTCGGCGGCGAAGATGCCCTCGGCGATGAACGCGGGGGCACCGGCCAGGTCCAGGGTGCGGGTGGCGATCCGGCCGTTGTCCGGGATCGAGTACACCGGGACGTCGGTGCGGCCGGTCTCGTGGAGGCTGCGGATCGCGGCGACGGCCTGGTCGCGGTGCCAGGCCAGGGGGGAGTCCCAGTCGACCGCGCCGTCCGGCAGCAGCGGCAGGGTGGGGTCGTCCCCGTCCTTGTAGAAGTCGTCCAGCTGCAGCACGGGCAGGCCGCTGCGCTCGGCGAGCGAGGACTTCCCGGAGCCGGAGGGGCCGGACAGCAGGACCACCAGGGCGCGGGTCGTCGGCGCAGGATTCAGCGGGTCGTCACTCACGGGACACCAGTCTGACGCATCGGGGCCCGATGCCGAAACCGGTCGGATCACACCTTCTGCCGGGCCCGTGGGTCGGCGAGCGCGACGTGGACCATCGGCAGCCGCCGGAGTGGCGACGGTGAGCGGCGGCGACAGGCGGCGAAAGGCGACGGACCCGCGCCAGGGGGGGAGAGGCGCGGGTCCGTCCAATGACCGTCCGGGCCCTGGGGGGGAGAGGGCACGGGGGACGGCCAGTCTGTGGAGTTGTTACTCGGTGACGGGGAGGTCAGATCCCCATCGGGTGCCAGACCGTCTTGGTCTCCAGGAAGGAGAGTAGCCGGTCCGTACCGGGCGCATTGGTCCAGTCCTGGGCGAACGGGTCCAGCTCCGGACGGACTACCCGCTTCAGGGTATCCGCGGCGGCCGCTTCCAGCGCCTGCGCCGCGCCGGGGCCGTCGGCGGCGATCGCCCCGGTGAGGTCCAGCGCGTTGACGTCCTGGTGCGAGGCCAGCGTGGGCGCGATGTCGGCCGTGCGGCCCGAGACGATGTTGACCACGCCGCCCGGGACGTCCGAGGTGGCGAGCACCTCGCCCAGCGACAGGGCCGGCAGCGGGGCGTCCGCGGCGGCCGCGACCACGACCGTGTTCCCGGTGGCGATCGCCGGGGCGATCACCGAGACCAGGCCGAGCAGCGAGTGCCCGTACCCGGCCTGCGGGGCGACGATCCCGACCACGCCGGTCGGCTCCGGGGTGGAGAGGTTGAAGAAGGGGCCGGCGACCGGGTTGGCGCCGCCCGCGATCTGGGCGACCTTGTCCGTCCAGCCCGCGTACCAGATCCAGCGGTCGATCGCGGCGTCCACCAGCGCGGCGGCCTTCTTCGGGCCGATGCCCTCGGCGGCGGACACCTCGGCGGCGAACTGCTCGCGGCGGCCCTGCAGCATCTCGGCCACCCGGTACAGCACCTGGCCGCGGTTGTACGCGGTGGTGCCGGACCAACCCTTGACCGCCGCGCGGGCGGCCACGACGGCGTCGCGGGCGTCCTTGCGGGTGCCCAGCGGGGCGTTGGCGAGCCACTCGCCCTTCGTGTCCGTCACCTCGTACACCCGCCCGCTCTCGGAGCGCGGGAACTTCCCGCCGACGTACAGCTTGTAGGTCTTGAGGACGTCAAGACGCGCGTAGGTCGTGTCAGACATCGAGGTAGGCCTCCAGACCGTGGCGGCCACCCTCGCGGCCGTAGCCCGACTCCTTGTAGCCGCCGAACGGCGAGGTCGGGTCGAACTTGTTGAAGGTGTTGGCCCAGACCACGCCGGCCTTGAGTCGGCTCGCCGTCCACAGGATGCGCGAGCCCTTCTCCGTCCAGATGCCGGCGGAGAGGCCGTACGGGGTGTTGTTGGCCTTGTCGACCGCCTCGGCGGGGGTGCGGAAGGTCAGCACCGACAGTACCGGGCCGAAGATCTCCTCCTGGGCGATCCGGTGGGCCTGGCTGACGCCGGTGAACAGGGTCGGCTTGAACCAGAAGCCGGTGCCCGGGAGTTCGCAGTCGGGCGACCAGCGCTCGGCGCCCTCGGCCTCGCCGGCGTCGGTCAGCTCGGTGATCCGGGCCAGCTGGGCGGCCGAGTTGATGGCGCCGATGTCGGTGTTCTTGTCCAGCGGGTCGCCGACCCGCAGGGTGGCCATCCGGCGCTTCAGGGCGTCCAGCAGCTCGTCCTGGATCGACTCCTGGACCAGCAGGCGCGAGCCCGCGCAGCAGACGTGGCCCTGGTTGAAGAAGATGCCGTTCACGATGCCCTCGACCGCCTGGTCGATCGGCGCGTCGTCGAAGACGATGTTCGCGGCCTTGCCGCCCAGCTCCAGCGACAGCTTCTTGCGGCTGCCGGCCAGCTGCTTGGCGATCGCCCGGCCGACCGGGGTGGAGCCGGTGAAGGCGACCTTGTTGACGTCCGGGTGCGCGGTCAGCGCGGCGCCCGTGCGGCCGTCACCGGTGACGATGTTGACGACGCCCTTCGGCAGACCGGCCTGGCGGCAGATCTCGGCGAAGCGCAGGGCCGTCAGCGGGGTGGTCTCGGCCGGCTTGAGGACGACCGTGTTGCCGGTCGCCAGGGCGGGCGCGATCTTCCACGCCAGCATCATCAGCGGGAAGTTCCACGGGATGACCTGGCCGGCCACGCCCAGCGGGCGCGGGTTCGGGCCGAAGCCCGCGTAGTCCAGCTTGTCCGCCCAGCCCGCGTAGTAGAAGAACCACGCGGCGACGGTCGGGATGTCGAAGTCGCGGGTCTCGCGGATCGGCTTGCCGTTGTCGATCGACTCCAGCACGGCCAGCTCGCGGCTGCGCTCCTGGATGATCCGGGCGATCCGGAACAGGTACTTGCCGCGCTCGCTGCCCGGCAGCGCCGACCAGTCGGCGAAGGCCTTGCGGGCGGCGGCGACCGCGCGGTCCACGTCCTCGTCGGTGCCCTGGGCGAACTCGGCGAGCACCTGCTCGGTGGCCGGGTTGACCGTCTTCAGGGCCTCGCTGCCGGAGGAGTCGACGAACTCGCCGCCGATGAAGTGGCCGTAGGAGGTGGCGATGTCGCCCGCGGCGGCGGGGGACTCGGGGGCCGGGGCGTAGGCGAAGAGGCCTCCGGCCGGCTTGGCCGCGGGCTCCTCGGTGTTCTTCTTCTTGGCCATGGTGATCAGTCCACCGTCACGTAGTCGGGGCCGGAGTAGCGTCCGGTGGTGAGCTTCTGGCGCTGCATCAGCAGGTCGTTGAGCAGGCTGGAGGCACCGAAGCGGAACCAGTGCGGGGTCAGCCAGTCGTCGCCGAGGGTCTCGTTGACCATCACCAGGTACTTCATCGCGTCCTTGGTGGTCTTGATGCCACCGGCCGGCTTCACGCCGACCTGGACGCCGGTCTGCGCCTTGAAGTCGCGGACCGCCTCCAGCATCAGCAGGGTGACCGGCGGGGTCGCGTTGACGGCGACCTTGCCGGTGGAGGTCTTGATGAAGTCGGCGCCGGCCAGCATCGCCAGCCAGGAGACGCGGCGCACGTTGTCGTACGTCTGCAGCTCGCCGGTCTCGAAGATCACCTTGAGGTGGGCGGAGGTGCCGTCCGGGCGCTTGCACGCCTCCTTGACGGCGACGATCTCGTTGAAGACGTCGAAGTAGCGGCCGGAGAGGAAGGCCCCGCGGTCGATCACCATGTCGATCTCGTCGGCGCCCGCGGCGACCGCGTCGGCGGTGTCGGCGAGCTTCACCGGGAGGGCGGCGCGGCCGGCCGGGAACGCGGTGGCCACCGAGGCGACCTGGATGTCGGTGCCCCGCAGGGCGGCCTTCGCGGTGGCGACCATGTCCGGATAGACGCAGATGGCGGCGACGCGGGGGGTGGTCGGGTCGGTCGGGTCGGGGGTCCTGCCCTTGGCGCAGAGGGCGCGCACCTTGCCGACCGTGTCCGCGCCTTCCAGCGTGGTCAGGTCGATCATCGAGATCGCCAGGTCGATGGCGTAGGCCTTCGCCGTGGTCTTGATCGAGCGGGTACCGAGGGCGGCGGCACGCGCCTCCAGGCCGACCTGGTCGACGCCGGGCAGGCCGTGCAGAAAGCGGCGGAGCGAGGCCTCGGACGCCGCAACGTCCTGAAGGCCGCTGCCCGCAACGCCGGGGGCATTGGCTGCAACAGTGGACATAGTCACCAGAGCAGCATATCTACGCGCGTAGTCGACCGCTAGACCCCCCACTTTTCGTGGCCGGACCGAGACATCCGGGGCCGTGGCGGGGCGGCGGCGGGGATGCGTGGGCCGGGCGAGCGGAGGAGGGTGACCGGGTGGTCCGGGGACGGCATTCGATGCCGGACCGAGACCTCTCGGTGGGGGGCATGGGGCAGAATCGACGGCATGACCGATTCCGACGGCAAGCCCCACCGGGGTTCCGCCGCCCCCGACGGGGAGCCCGCGTACGCGGACCGCGTGTACCGCTCTGTCCCCGGTGTGATCTCCGGAGTGCTGCTGTTGGCCGTCGCCGCCTGGCTGATCGGCGACGCGGTGCTGAACGGGACCGGGAAGACGCCGTACGTCGCGCTCGCGTCGGTGCCGGTGTTCGCCTTCCCGGTGATCGCCTACACGCTGCGCCCGGAGGTGCGGGCCGGCAGCAGCCGGCTGGTGGTGCGCAACCCGTGGCGGACCATCACCGCGCCGTGGGCCGCGGTGGACACCCTGCGCGCGGGGTACTCGGTCGAGCTGCTCGCGGGGGGCAAGAAGTACCAGGTGTGGGCGGTGCCGGTGTCGCTGCGACAGCGCAAGCGGGCGACCCGGGCCCAGGAGCGCGGCGGCGCCGAGCACGCCTCCCGGATGGGGATGGTGTTCGGCCGCCAGTCCAACCCGGTGGTACAGGGCTCCCCCGACCCGACCCGAGCCTGGTCCGACCAGGTGACCACCGTGCTGCAGGAGATGGCCGAGCGCAACGCCGCCCGCCCCGACGCGGCCGGTCCGGTCGTGGTGTCCTGGTGCTGGTGGGTGATCGCGCCGACGCTGGTGGGCCTGGCCGCGCTGATCACGGCGATCGCGGTCTGAGCGGAACGCGCTCCGAGCAGAAGCGCAGCGGACACACGGAAGGGGCCCGCCGGTACGCGACCGGCGGGCCCCTTCCGTGTGGGCGGGCGGGCGTCAGGCGGCGATGCCCGCGGCCTCGGCCAGGTCGCGCTTGACGGCGTCGAGCAGCTCGGCGGCCCGCTCGCGGGTGGCGGTGAGGTCGGCGGCGGTGGCGACCGGCAGGACGACCTCCAGGTAGCACTTGAGCTTGGGCTCGGTGCCGGACGGGCGCACCACGATGCGGGCCGAGCGGACGGCCTCGCCGGCCAGGTAGTAGCGCAGGCCGTCGGTGGGCGGCAGGTCGGCGGAGCCGGCCGACAGGTCGTCGGCGCGGGTGACCTGGAGGCCGGCCAGGACGGTCGGCGGCTGCTCGCGCAGGCGGCGCATGGCGTCGGCGATCAGCGAGAGGTCGTGCACGCGGACGGACAGCTGGTCGGTGGCGTGCAGGCCGTGCTCCAGCGCCAGGTCGTCCAGCAGGTCGTTCAGGGTGCGGCCGGACTTCTTGAGGGTGGCGGCCAGTTCGGCGACCAGCAGGGCGGCGGTGATGCCGTCCTTGTCCCGGACGCCCTGCGGGTCGACGCAGTAGCCGAGCGCCTCCTCGTAGCCGTAGCGCAGGCCGTCGGCGCGGGCGATCCACTTGAAGCCGGTCAGCGTCTCGGCGTAGCCCAGGCCGGCGGCCTCGGCGATCCGGCCGAGCAGGGTGGCGGAGACGATGGTGGTGGCGAAGACGCCCTCGGCCTTCTTGGCGACCAGGGCCGCGCCGAGCAGCGCGCCGACCTCGTCGCCGCGCAGCATCCGCCAGCCGGCGGCGCCGCTGCCACCGCCGGCCGCGTCGCCGTTGGTGGGGACGGCCACCGCGCAGCGGTCGGCGTCCGGGTCGTTGGCGATCACGATGTCCGGGCCGACCGAGGCGGCGGTGCGGAAGGCGAGGTCCATCGCCCCCGGCTCCTCCGGGTTGGGGAAGGCCACGGTCGGGAAGTCCGGGTCGGGCTCGGCCTGCTCGGCGACGACGGTGGGCGCCGGGAAGCCGGCCCGGCGGAAGGCGGCGACCAGGGTGTCGCGGCCGACGCCGTGCATCGGGGTGTAGACGACGTCGAGCTCGCGCGGGCTGTGCGCGTCGACGATCGAGACGGCCCGGGCCAGGTAGGCCTCGATGACGTCCTCGCCGAGCACCTCCCAGCCCTCCTCGGCGCGCGGGACGTCGTGGAGCGAGTCGATCGCGTCGATCTCGGCGGCGATCCCGGCGTCGGCCGGCGGGACGATCTGCGAGCCGTCGCCCAGGTAGACCTTGTAGCCGTTGTCCTGCGGCGGGTTGTGGCTGGCGGTGACGGTGACGCCGGCGGCCGCGCCCAGGTGGCGGACGGCGAAGGCGAGCACCGGGGTCGGCAGCGGGCGCGGCAGCAGCGCGGCGCGCAGACCGGCGCCGACCACCACGGCGGCGGTGTCCCGGGCGAAGTCGTAGGACTTGTGGCGGGCGTCGTAGCCGATCACGACCAGGTCGCCCAGGTTCTGCTGCTTGACGTAGGCGACCAGGCCGGCGGCGGCCCGGATCACCACGGCGCGGTTCATCCGCATCGGGCCCGCGCCCAGTTCGCCGCGCAGGCCGGCGGTGCCGAACTGGAGTCGGCCGGAGAAGCGCTCGGCGAGGTCCGACCAGGCGAGCTTGCTGTCCGTCTCGGCCTCGGGGCCCTCGGCCAGGGCCAGCAGGGCGGTGAGCTCCTCGCGGGTCTGCGGGTCGGGGTCCTCGGCCAGCCAGGTGCGGGCCCGGGCGAGGAGGTCGGTGGTGGTGGGTGCCTGCGTCATGGCTGCCAGCTCCATCGGGAAGTGCGTCGGTTCGTCGGCCGGAGGGTTCCGTAAAGACCGGAGGGTTCCGTAGAGGGGTGTGCACATGCGGACGGGGCCCGCGGGCGGGTGTGATCAGCGGATCACGCCGCCCGTGGGCCCCGTCGTTCACGATTGTGCGCCTGGTGGGCGTCAGATCCGGTCAAGGACCTTCGCCAGCAGCTCGCCCATGCGCTCGGCCGAGGCCTTGCCGGCCTCCAGGACCTCCGCGTGGTTGAGCGGCTCGCCGGTGATGCCGGCGGCCAGGTTGGTGACCAGCGAGATGCCGAGCACCTCGGCGCCGGCCTCACGGGCGGCGATGGCCTCCAGGGTGGTGGACATGCCGACCAGCTCGCCGCCGATCACCCGGGCCATGTTGACCTCGGCCGGGGTCTCGTAGTGCGGGCCGCGGAACTGGACGTAGACGGCCTCGTCGAGGGTCGGGTCCACCTCGCGGCAGAGCGCGCGCAGCCGCTTGGAGTACAGGTCCGTGAGGTCGACGAAGTTGGCGCCGACGATCGGGGAGTCCGCGGTGAGGTTGATGTGGTCGCTGATCAGGACCGGCTGGCCGGGGACCCAGCCCTCGCGCAGACCGCCGCAGCCGTTGGTCAGCACGATGATGCCGCAGCCGGCCGCGGCGGCGGTGCGCACGCCGTGGACGACGGTGGCCACGCCGTGGCCCTCGTAGTAGTGGTTGCGGCCGAGGAAGATCAGGGCGCGCTTGTCGCCGATCTTCACCGAGCGGATCGTGCCGGCGTGGCCGGCGACGGCGGGGGCGGGGAAGCCCGGGAGGTCGGTGACCGGGAACTCGGCCACGGTCTCGCCCAGGGCGTCGGCGGCCGGCACCCAGCCGGAGCCCATCACCAGGGCGACGTCGTGCCGCTCGGCACCGGTCAGCTCGCGCAGGCGCTCGGCGGCGGCCTGGGCGGCGGCGTAGGGGTCGGCGGAGACGACCGACTGAGGGGTTGCGTTCACGGGTCCGAGGATAGACGGGATTTGGCTACGCGCGTAGAAAATCCGGCGCGGCATGTCGGATCGTTACCCGGTTGACCCGAAAACACAGCTTGGTGGCGCCT
This sequence comes from Kitasatospora sp. NPDC087314, assembly GCF_044744365.1. NCBI lineage: Bacteria > Bacillati > Actinomycetota > Actinomycetes > Kitasatosporales > Streptomycetaceae > Kitasatospora > Kitasatospora sp. NPDC087314. The sequence goes on along the minus strand of NZ_JBIUYE010000012.1, from coordinate 39,281 downwards.
TTCGGGTGACGGTTCTCGTCGGTACGTCCAAAGGGCCCGGCTCCGGTCAGCAGGGGCGGCGGCGCAGGTCCATCACGTAGTCGTGCGGGGCGCCGGCGCTCTCCGCGGCGTCGGCGATCAGGCCGAGGTAGCGGGCGGCGGGCAGGCCGCCCTCGTAGTCGTTGAGCACGTACGTCCAGACCGGGATGTCGCCGTCCAGGGTCTGGGCGCGCAGTTTGATCTTGCGGTAGATGCCGAGCTGGACGCCCTCCCAGCGGTCCAGGCCCTCCTCGTCCATCGGCGCGACGTCGTACAGCGTGACGAAGACCTGGTCCTTCCCGTCCTCGACGACGGTGGCCAACGAGCCCTCCCAGCCGAGCTGTTCGCCGCCGAAGGTGAGTCGCCAGCCGTCCAGCCACCCGGAACCGCGCAGGGGGGAGTGCGGGGCGCGGCGGGTCATCTGCCGGGCATCGAGGTTGGTGGCATACGCGGCGTAAAGGGGCATGGGGGGAAGACTAGCCCGGCGGATGGACGGTCCGGGGCGACTGGGCGATCGCACAGGAGCGCGGACCCCGGCGTGGCGGCGATCCCGGCGTGCGGGACAATGGTGCACGTGACTCGGATCGTGATCATCGGTGGCGGACCCGGCGGCTACGAGGCGGCGCTGGTGGCCGCTCAGCTCGGCGCGGAGGTGACCGTCGTCGACCGCGACGGTCTGGGCGGATCGGCGGTGCTCACCGACTGCGTGCCGTCGAAGACCCTGATCGCGACCGCGGAGGTGATGACCACCTTCGACACCTCGTACGAGGAGCTGGGCATCACCGTCGCCCAGGACGGGGGCGCGGACGCGGCCAAGGTCATCGGCGTGGACCTGGGCAAGGTCAACCGCCGCGTGAAGCGCCTGGCGATCGCGCAGTCCCACGACATCACCCAGTCGGTCACCCGGGCCGGGGTCACCGTGCTGCGCGGCCGGGGCCGGCTCGGCTCCGGCGGGCAGGCGGTGGACGGCTCCCGCGAGGTGCTGGTGGACGCGCCGGACGGCACCGTCCAGTCGCTGCGCGCCGACGCGGTGCTGATCGCCACCGGCGCCCACCCGCGCGTGGTGCCGGACGCCCAGCCGGACGGCGAGCGGATCCTCACCTGGACCCAGGTGTACGACCTGGAGGAGCTGCCGCGCGAGCTGATCGTGGTCGGCTCCGGTGTGACCGGTGCCGAGTTCGCCGGCGCCTACCAGGCGCTCGGCTCGAAGGTCACGCTCGTGTCGAGCCGCGACCGGGTGCTGCCGGGCGAGGACCCGGACGCCGCCGAGGTGTTGGAGGACGTCTTCCGCCGCCGCGGCATGAACGTGATGAGCCGGACCCGGGCCGAGGGCGCCAAGCGGGTCGGTGACGAGGTCGAGGTGACCCTGTCCAACGGCCAGGTGGTCACCGGCACGCACTGTCTGATGGCGGTCGGCTCGATCCCCAACACCGCGGAGATGGGCCTGGAGGAGGCCGGGGTCAAGCTCAACGACTGGGGCCAGATCCAGGTCGACCGGGTCTCCCGCACCAGCGCCCCGGGCGTGTACGCGGCCGGCGACTGCACCGGCGTCTTCATGCTCGCCTCGGTGGCGGCCATGCAGGGCCGGATCGCGATGTACCACGCGCTCGGCGACGCGGTGCAGCCGCTGAACCTGAAGACCGTCGCCTCCAACGTCTTCACCGACCCGGAGATCGCCACCGTCGGCTACACCGCGGCCGACGTGGAGTGCGGCAAGATGGACGCGGTCGTGGTCAAGCTGCCGCTGCGCGGCAACCCGCGGGCGAAGATGCAGGGCATCCGGGACGGCTTCGTGAAGCTGTTCTGCCGCCCGGGCACCGGCATCGTGGTCGGCGGCGTGGTCGTCGCCCCGCGTGCCAGCGAGCTGATCCACCCGATCGCGCTCGCGGTGGACGCCAATCTGACCGTCGAACAGGTGGCCAGCGCCTTCACCGTCTACCCGTCCGTCTCCGGCTCGACCGCCGAGGCCGCCCGGCAGCTGCACATCCGCAAGCGGGCCGACGGCGAATCCTGAGCGTCCGGCGCACAGTTGAGGGCGGCTGCCGATCGGCGGCCGCCCTTTTGCGCAGGAGTGATCGTCACCCGGACGGCGGGCGCAGCCCCGGGATGCTGACGGCGCGTATTGTACGGTCACGCGCCGCTCTTGCGCGAGCAATTCCCGCTACTAGCTGCAAACGCCTGAAAGCAGACGGTCACGCAGGTTACCGTCGGTTCTGTGTTTGCAGCAGAACGTCGCCAGTTGATCCTCGAAATGGTGCGCGCCAACGGAGCGGTCTCGCTCCGGGAGTTGGCCCGCGTCGTCCAGACCTCCGAAGTCACCGTGCGCCGCGACGTACGGGCGCTGGAGGCAGAAGGGCTCCTCGACCGCCGGCACGGCGGCGCGGTGCTCCCCGGCGGCTTCAGCCGCGAACCCGGCTACCCGCAGAAGACCCACCTCTCCGCGGCGGAGAAGAGCGCCATCGCGGACCTCGCCGCCGGCCTGGTGGAGGAGGGCGACGCGGTGGTGGTCGGCGCCGGCACGACCACCCAGGAGCTGGCCCGCAGGCTGGCCAGGGTGCCCGGCCTCACCGTGGTCACCAACTCGCTGCTGGTCGCCCAGGCGCTGGCGCACGCCAACCGGGTGGAGGTGGTGATGACCGGCGGCACCCTGCGGGGCTCCAACTACGCGCTGGTCGGCAGCGGTGCCGAGCAGTCGTTGCACGGGCTGAGGGTGTCCAAGGCCTTCATCTCCGGCAGCGGGCTGACCGCCGAGCGGGGCCTGTCCACCACCAACATGCTGTCCGCGAGCGTGGACCGGGCGCTGGTGCAGTCGGCCGCCGAGGTCATCGTCCTCGCCGACCACACCAAGCTCGGCGCGGACACCATGTTCCAGACCGTCCCCACCGAGACCATCACCCGGCTGGTCACGGACGAGCAGGCGACGGCGGACGACGCCACCGCCCGCGAACTGGACGCGCTCGCCGACTGCGGGGTCCAGATCGACCTGGCGCCGCTCGGCGCCGCCCCCAGCGGCGACGCCCCGGTGCACGGCACCGGCAGCGGACCCGTCCACCAGACCCAGCCCGGCCCGATGCCGCGCCGGGCCGTCTCCCCGCCCCCCGGCGCCGCCCCGCTGCCCGGCCAGCGCCGCCCCGGCACGCACGGCGGACCGGCCGGCCCCGGCATGCCCGTCCGGCTGGCCGAACTGGGACTCCCGCGCGGGCGCTGACCCGGGCCGGAAACGCGGCCGGTCCGCACACCCCGAGGGGCGTACGGACCGGCTGCTGCCGCAGGGGCGGTGTCAGTCCTTGATCTCGCACAGCGCGGCGCCGCTGCTGACGCTCGCGCCCACCTCGGCCTTGAGGCCGACCACGGTGCCCGCCTTGTGCGCGTTCAGCGGCTGCTCCATCTTCATCGCCTCCAGGACCACGATCAGCTCGCCCTCGGCGACGACCTGGCCCTCCTCGACGGCGACCTTGACGATGGTGCCCTGCATCGGCGAGGCCAGGGTGTCGCCGCTGACGGCCGAACCGGCCTTCTTGGCACCCACCCGGCGCTTGGCCTTCGTGGCACCCGCCGCACCGGCCGCCGGAGCCGCCGAGACGCCCAGCGAGGACGGCAGCGAGACCTCGATCCGCTTGCCGCCGACCTCGACCACGACGGTCTCGCGGCCCTCGGCCTCCTCGCCGTCACCGGCCGCGCCGGCGAACGGCGGGATGGTGTTGTCGAACTCGGTCTCGATCCACCGGGTGTAGACCGTGAACGGCCCCTCGCCGCCGTGCACCTCGGGCGCGAACGCCGGGTCGGTGACGACCGCCTGGTGGAACGGGATGGCGGTGGCCATGCCCTCCACCTTGAACTCGTTCAGCGCGCGGCGGGCCCGCTCCAGGGCCTGCTTGCGGTCACGGCCGGAGACGACCAGCTTGGCCAGCAGGGAGTCCCAGGCCGGGCCGATGACCGAGCCGCTCTCCACGCCGGAGTCCAGCCGGACGCCCGGGCCGGACGGCGGCGCGAACAGCGTCACGGTGCCGGGCGCGGGCAGGAAGCCCCGGCCCGGGTCCTCGCCGTTGATGCGGAACTCGAAGGAGTGGCCGCGCACCTCCGGGTCGTCGTAGCCCAGCTCCTCGCCGTCGGCGATCCGGAACATCTCGCGGACCAGGTCGATCCCGGTGACCTCCTCGGTGACCGGGTGCTCGACCTGCAGACGGGTGTTGACCTCCAGGAAGGAGATCGTGCCGTCCAGCGCCACCAGGAACTCGCAGGTCCCGGCGCCCTCGTAGCCGGCCTCCTTCAGGATGGCCTTGGACGCCCGGTACAGCTCGGCGTTCTGCTCGGGGGTCAGGAACGGCGCGGGCGCCTCCTCGACCAGCTTCTGGTGCCGGCGCTGCAGCGAGCAGTCACGGGTGGAGACGACCACCACGTTGCCGTGCTTGTCGGCCAGGCACTGGGTCTCCACGTGCCGCGGATTGTCCAGGTAGCGCTCGACGAAGCACTCGCCGCGACCGAAGGCGGCGACCGCCTCGCGGACCGCCGACTCGTACAGCTCCGGGATCTCCTCCAGCGTGCGGGCGACCTTGAGGCCGCGGCCGCCGCCGCCGAACGCCGCCTTGATGGCGACCGGAAGGCCGTGCTCCCGGGCGAACACGACCACCTCGTGGGCACCCGTGACCGGGTCCGGGGTACCGGCCACCAGCGGCGCGCCGGCGCGCTGCGCCACGTGCCGGGCGGTCACCTTGTCACCGAGGTCGCGGATGGCCTGCGGGGGCGGGCCGATCCAGGTCAGACCCGCGTCGAGGACGGCCTGGGCGAAGTCGGCGTTCTCCGACAGGAACCCGTAGCCGGGGTGGACGGCATCGGCACCGGAGTCCGCGGCGGCCTTCAGGACCTTCGCGATGTCCAGGTAACTGGTGCCGGGGGTGTCGCCACCCAGCGCGTAAGCCTCGTCGGCCGCGCGGACGTGCAGCGCATCCCGGTCCGGCTCGGCGTAGACGGCGACGCTGGCGATACCGGCGTCCGAGCAGGCCCGGGCGACGCGGACGGCGATTTCCCCGCGATTGGCGATGAGCACCTTGCGCACTGTGGCTCCCTTCTTGAACCTGGTCGAGTTTATGGATTCCTGGGCGGTACCGGCGAGTAGCCCCAGGTTGTGAACTATCCCACACGGACGGTGATGAATTCCGGGGGCCTGTCGTCCGTCCTTCCGATGACGTCGCAGGTCGCGGTCGGTGGGGTCGAGCCGGCCGGATCCACAGCGGGTCACCGGACGGTGGTTCGGGGCCCCGGTGGCATCGGACACACTCTCCCGCGGTCGGCTCAAACGGCGGTGGAACGGGCGGCGGGTCGCTGCGACGCCTCGGCCGTGACGTCGGCGGCCACCTCCACCATGTCGGGCCCGTACGCCTCCGGATTGACCACCCGCAGGACGAGCGCGAAGGTGCCGTCGCGGCCGTACCGGCGGGCGAGCTCGCGGTGGTGGGCGACCAGGTACCGGACGCCCGCCTGGTTGGCGGTGCCGGTCTGGCCGGAGACCAGGAACACCGGGCGTCCGCCGTCCGGGGTGGCGATCCGGGCCAGCAGGGTGTGTGCCCGGTCCTGGTCGGCGGTGAAGTCGTGCTCGCCCACCACGATCACGTTGCTGCCCGGGCCCGGCCCGGAGGTGACCAGCACGCCCGGCAGGCCCCAGGCCAGGTGGGCGGCCATCCGCTCGTTGCTGACCGGGCCGCCCAGGCAGAGCTCGGTCTTGACGCCCAGGCCCCGGTGCGCCGCGTCGTGCGCGACCAGTTCCGGCCGCGCCCCGCACTCCTCGACCAGCCCGGCCAGCCACATCAGCGCGTAGGCGTCCCGGCGGGTCACGGTGGTGGCGTGCGAGCCCGTCCCGATGCTGCGGGGTACCACGATCAGGCACTCGCTGCCGGCCGGCAACCCGAAGAACTCCCGCACCCGCTCGACCTTGCGGCGCCGCCGCAGGGCCTGCGCCAGCCAGCCGAGCGCGGCGCTGATGGCGCTGGCCACCAGCCCCAGCAGCACGTTGAGCACGCTGTCGGTCATCCCCGCGTTCCCTCCCCCGTTCGAACGCCGGTCAGTCTAGGGCGTGTCTGACAATTCCCGCCGGGCGTGCGGATTGTCGGACACGCCCCAGGGCTGGTAACGCGGCAGGGCCGTGAGTGGCAGAACAGCCGGATGCCGTCGGTTACTTGACCCAGAGGTCGGTGATCCGGACGTCCAGGTCGGCGAGCAGGGTGCGCAGCAGCGGCAGCGAGAGGCCGATGACGTTGCCCGGGTCGCCGTCGATGCCCTCGACGAACGGTGCCGAGCGCCCGTCCAGGGTGAACGCCCCGGCGACGTGCAGGGGTTCGCCGGAGGCCACGTAGGCGGCGATCTCGGCGTCGTCCGGGGTGCCGAAGCGGACCGTGGTGGAGGCGGTCGCCGAGGACTGCCGGCCGGTCGCGGTGTCGATGACGCAGTGGCCGGTGCGCAGGATTCCGGCGCGGCCGCGCATCGACCGCCAGCGGGCGAGCGCCTCGGTGGCGTCGGCGGGCTTGCCGAGGGCCTGGCCGTCCAGCTCCAGGACGGAGTCGCAGCCGATCACCAGCTCGCCGCCGGTGAGTTCGGCGGCGACGGCCTTCGCCTTGGCCTCGGCCAGCACCAGGGCGAGTTCGGCCGGCGTGGCGGCGCTGAGCGCGTCCTCGTCCACGCCGCTGACCACCACGCGCGGGTCGAGGCCCGCCTGGCGCAGCAGCCCGAGGCGGGCGGGGGAGGCGGAGGCGAGGACGAGGGTGCGCTGGTCGGTCATGCCCACCAGGGTAGGGGGTGCCGGTGTCCGCCATTCGGGTGAACGGCGGTCACAGCGGGAGCAGGATGGCGGCCACCAGTGCGAGGACGGCGAGCACCCGGGCCGCCCGGCGCAGCCGCTCCTGCATCCGGCGGGCCTCCAGGGAGGGCTCGTCACGGGGGTCTGACCACAGCACCCGTCCAGGGTGCGCCGCGCCCGGCCCCGGGCGCCTGAGTATCCGTACTCAGCTTTCGGGCAATCCGGGCGGACGGGCCGGAACGGGTGCGGAGCGGGTGTGGCAGGCGACGCGGAACGGGTGCGGAACGGGACGTCGACCGGGCCGACGTCCCGCTCCGCACCGGTGGTTCAGCGCGCCCAGCCGGACGTCCGCCAGGCGTTGACGCCCGGGTGGACCTCCGGGCGGAGCAGGCGGGAGCGGTCGTTCCAGGGGGAGGCCGGGCCGACACCGGCCAGACGCGCCGCCTCGGCGGCGGCCTGCGCGGCGGCGGCCCGGGCCTGGACCACCGCCAGGACGGTGGCGAGCTCCTCGGGGGTCGGCTGCCCGTGCAGCACGTGGATCGCGGCCATGGCTCAATTCTCTCCCGACGAGGGACTACAGGGGGATGTTGCCGTGCTTCTTCGGCGGCAGCACCTCGCGCTTGCCGTGCAGCGCCCGCAGACCCCGGACGACCTGCCGGCGGGTCTCGCTCGGCGGGATCACCGCGTCCACGTAGCCGCGCTCGGCCGCCAGGTACGGGTTCAGCAGGGTCTCCTCGTACGAGGCGAGCAGCTCGGCCCGCTTCTCCTCGGCGTGCCCGGCCGCGTCGGCCGCGGCGATCTCCCGCCGGTGCAGGATGTTGACCGCGCCCTGCGCGCCCATCACCGCGATCTGCGCGGTCGGCCAGGCCAGGTTGAGGTCGGCGCCCAGGTGCTTGGAGCCCATGACGTCGTACGCGCCGCCGAAGGCCTTGCGGGTGATCACGGTGATCAGCGGGACGGTCGCCTCGGCGTAGGCGTAGATCAGCTTGGCGCCGCGCCGGATGATGCCGTCCCACTCCTGGCCGGTGCCGGGCAGGAAGCCGGGCACGTCGACGAAGGTCAGCACCGGGATGTTGAAGCTGTCGCAGGTCCGCACGAAGCGGGCGGCCTTCTCGCTGGCGGCGATGTCCAGGCAGCCGGCCAGGTCCATCGGCTGGTTGCCGACCACGCCGACCGGGCGGCCCTCGATCCGGCCGAAGCCGGTGATGATGTTGCCCGCGTACAGCGGCTGGGTCTCCAGGAACTCGCCGTCGTCGACGACGTGCTCGATCACCTTGTGCATGTCGTACGGCTGGTTCGCCGAGTCCGGCACGATGGTGTCGAGTTCGAGGTCCTCGTCGGTGATCGTGAGGTCCGCCTGCTCCGGGTAGGACGGCGGGTCCGAGAGGTTGTTGGAGGGCAGGTACGACAGCAGGCTCTTGACGTACTCGATCGCCTCCTTCTCGTCGGCGGCCAGGTAGTGCGCGTTGCCGGACTTGCTGTTGTGGGTGCGCGCGCCGCCCAGCTCCTCCATGCCGACGTCCTCGCCGGTCACGGTCTTGATCACGTCCGGGCCGGTGATGAACATGTGCGAGGTCTGGTCGGCCATCACCACGAAGTCGGTGATCGCGGGGGAGTACACCGCGCCGCCCGCGCACGGGCCCATGATCAGCGAGATCTGCGGGATCACCCCGGAGGCGTGCACGTTGCGGCGGAAGATCTCGCCGTACAGGCCGAGCGAGACCACGCCCTCCTGGATCCGGGCGCCGCCGGAGTCGTTGATGCCGATGACCGGGCAGCCGGTCTTCAGCGCGAAGTCCATCACCTTGACGATCTTCTCGCCGAACACCTCGCCGAGGGAGCCGCCGAACACGGTGAAGTCCTGGGCGAAGACGGCGACCTGACGGCCGTCCACGGTGCCGTAGCCGGTCACCACGCCGTCGCCGTACGGGCGGTTCTTCTCCTGCCCGAAGTTGGTCGAGCGGTGCCGGGCGAACTCGTCGAACTCGACGAAGGAGTCCTCGTCCAGCAGCTCGGCGACCCGCTCGCGGGCCGTCAGCTTGCCCTTGGCGTGCTGCTTCTCCACGGCGGCGGCGGAGCCGGAGTGCACCGCCGCGTCGAGCCTGCGCCGCAGGTCGGCGAGCTTGCCGGCGGTGGTGTGGGGGTCGTACGGCGCCTCGGTCATCCGGTGGCTCTCCCTGATCCTGGGCCGCGACCTGTTCGAGTACGCGCGGGCCGGAGTGGTGGCCCGCGCATGAGGGCAGGGCGGCGCTGCGAACTACCGTTGGGTAGCGTAGCCAGCGCGCGGGGCCGGACGTCATGTCCCGGCGTTATGGCCATCGACACAGTGTGTCAACGCGCGTTCTGCGAGACGATGGGGCGGCCTACGCCCCCGGATCACCGCACGGACCCTCCCCCGGCCTTCGGCCGGGAGGTGCCCCCACCCTCCGCCTTGCGATGCACGCACCCGGACGCCGCACGCTGATCCGACGCGAATTGTCGGACACGCCCTAGTGTTCTCAACCATGACCTCACCCGACACCCCCCGCCGCAGTGGACTGCGCGGTTTCGGCCACGCCGGGCCGTCGCCGTGGACCGACCTGGACCGGCCGCCGCTGGACGAGGCGGCGCTGCGCCGCGACCTGGTGGTCCCGGGCGGGCTCTGGACCTCCGTGGACGTCGTCGCCGACACCGGATCCACCAACAGCGACCTCGCCGCCCGCGCCCGGGCCGGCGCCCCGCAGGGGGCGGTGCTGGTCGCCGAGGTGCAGAACGCCGGGCGCGGGCGGCTGGAACGGCAGTGGAGCGCCCCGGCCCGCTCCGGGCTGTTCCTGTCCGTCCTGCTGCGCCCCGAGGAGGTGCCGGTCGAACGGTACGGTTGGCTGCCGATCCTGGTCGGGGTGGCCGCCGCCAGCACGCTGGGCCGGGTCGCCGGGGTCGAGGTCGGGCTGAAGTGGCCCAACGACCTCCAGGTGGAGATCGACGGCGCGGAGCGCAAGCTCGGCGGCATCCTCACCGAGCTGAGCGGTGGTGCCGTGGTGGCCGGAATGGGCCTCAACGTCTCGCTGCGCGAGGAGGAGCTGCCCGTCCCCACCGCGGCCTCGCTCGCGCTGGCCGGCGCCGCGGTCACCGACCGGTCCACCCTGCTGCGCGCCCTGCTGCGCGAGTTCGCCGAGCTGTACCGGACCTGGACGGCCGCCGCCGGCGATCCGCACGCCAGCGAGCTGCTCCGCGCCTACGCGGACCGCTGCACCACGCTGGGCCGCCGGGTGAAGGTACATCTGCCGGGCGGTCACGAGCTGGTCGGCGAGGCGGTGGCGATCGACGGCGACGGGCGCCTGGTGGTCAGCACCCCCGACGGCGCACGCCGGGCGGTCGGCGCGGGGGACGTCGTCCACGTGCGCCCCGAACCCCGCTGAACGGCACTCTTCACCTCTCCTTGACCCGGGCTGATGCCCCGGATCACGCGATTCCGTGCGAACATTCCACCTGGCAGCGGTGTGAGGCGCGCCACTGCCCGCCGGGTGGCGGGCGCGCCCGGACAGGCAGGACACGAGGCAAGTGCGGCGACCGCACGGGGACGGACCGGTGGCAGAGGACGGCAGCAGCGGCGCGACGGCGGGCTCCCACGACCCCACGGTCGCGCTCGAACTGGAACGCCTGATCCTGGACGCGCCACGCCGCTACACCCCGTACCAGGCCGCGCGCGCCGCCGACGTCCCGATGGAGCTGGCCACCCGCTTCTGGCGGGCGATGGGCTTCCCCGACATCGGCCAGTCCCGGGCCCTCACCGACGGCGACGTGATCGCCCTGCGCCGGCTCGCCGGCCTGGTCGAGTCCGGCCTGCTCAGCGAGTCGATGGCGATCCAGGTGGCGCGCTCCACCGGGCAGACCACCGCGCGGCTGGCCGGATGGCAGATGGACACCTTCCTGGAGAACCTCACCCAGGCCGTCGAACCCGGGCTGACCCGCGCCGACGTCGCGTACCCGCTGGTCGAGCTGCTGCTGCCGGAGCTGGAGCAGTTCCTGGTGTACGTCTGGCGCCGCCAGCTCGCCGCCGTCACCGGCCGGGTCGTCCAGGCCGCCGAGGACCACGAGATCACCAGCGGCCGGCTCGCGGTGGGCTTCGCCGACCTGGTCGGCTTCACCCGGCTGTCGCGACGGCTGGAGGAGGAGGAACTCGGCGAGCTCGTCGAGACCTTCGAGAACACCTGCTCGGACCTGATCGCCGGCCAGGGCGGCCGGGTCATCAAGACCCTCGGCGACGAGATCCTCTACGTCTCCGAGGACCCGGTCACCGCCGCCGAGATCGCGCTCAGCCTGATCGAGGCCCTCGCCGAGGACGACAGCATCCCCGCGCTGCGGGTCGGCATGGCCTTCGGCACCGTCACCTCGCGGATGGGCGACGTCTTCGGCACCACCGTCAACCTGGCCAGCCGGCTCACCTCGATCGCGCCCAAGGACGCGGTGCTGATCGACGGTGAGTTCGCCGCCGCGCTGGAGCAGCACGGCAGTGTCGCCCCGGCCGACGCGGACGGCCCCGGCCTCGCCGAGGCGCTGTCGGCCGCCGCCGGGATGCCCGCCTCCGGCCTGCCGGTGCCGGGCCTGGACGCCGGGCACCGGTTCCACCTGCAGCCGATGTGGCGCCGGCCGGTGCGCGGGCTCGGGCTGGTCGAGCCGTGGCTGTTGTCGCGGCGGCCGAAGCCGGAGTAGGGGCCTTCCGGAGCCCTGCGGGGTCTTCCCGGGGCCCTTCCGGGCTGCTCCCGAGGCGTGGTTCCCGGGCTGGTTCCGGGGGCGATCCCGCTGCTCGGGGTGGCGAACGGTTGAAACCCGTACGGCCCGTTGCGGGTCCGTCCCGGCAAACGGGGCATAACCGAGCGAAATCGCCATAGTCTGGGTGCAAGCGGCCGGGCGGGTGCGGCTGCTACCGGGGGTCCGGCAGGACCGAGCACAGGGAGCGAGGCGAGCCGGTGAGCAGTGAGGCGATCATTACGGACCGCGGCTGCGACTGCGGCGGCCCGCGGCGCCCCGACCCGCTGCCCGACCTGCGGCTGCAGTCCGCGGTCGAGCTGGCCCAGGACATGGCCGGCGCGCTCACCCCGCTGGAGGCCGTCCGGGCCGCCGCCGCCCGCGCCACCGAGGCGCTCGGGGCCACCATGGCGGCCGTCTCGGTCTGGGACCGCGAATCCGGCCGACTGCGGGTCCTCGTCAACCACGGCGAGCTCGCGCCCGGCGAGGAGGAACTGCCCGAGGACGAGTCGTACCCCGTCGCCGACTTCCCCGAGATCGTCACCTACCTCGAAGAGCGCTGGACCACCGGGCGGCTGCCGCGCGCCTGGGTGCAGACCGCCGAGAGCACCGAACCGCACGCCGGGCACAGCCACCCGACCGCCGGCGCGTACTGCCAGGAACGCGCCGCGGCGCTGCGCCGGCGCGGGCGGGCCTGCTGCGTGGTCGCCCCGATCGTTCTGCACGGGCAGGCCTGGGGCGAGCTGTACCTCGCCCGCAGCGTCGGACTGCCCGAGTTCACCGACGCCGACGCCGACTACGCCACCCTGCTCGCCGCCCAGATCTCGGCCGGCCTCGCCCAGACCGAACGCCTCGCCGACCTGCGCAAACTCGCCTTCTCCGACCCGCTCACCGGCCTCGCCAACCGGCGTGCCGTCGACGCCCGGCTGGAGAGCGCCCTGGCGGCGCACAACCGGGACAACACCGTGGTCTCGCTCGTCGTCTGCGACGTCAACGGGCTCAAGCGGGTCAACGACCAACTCGGCCACGAAATGGGCGACCGGCTGCTGGAGCGGTTCGCCCACCAGCTCTCGCTCGCCGCGGCCAAACTGCCCGGCAGCCTGGCCGCCCGGCTCGGCGGCGACGAGTTCTGCCTGCTGACGGAAGGGCAGAAGGCCGACGAGGTCGTCGCCGTCGCCGAGGAACTCTGCGCCCGCGCCCTGGCCCTCTCGGAGGGGGAGGGCGTCGCCTGCGGTGTCGCCTCCACCGGCGACTCCATCGGGCCCGTCACCACCCCCGACCGGCTCTTCCGGCTCGCCGACGCCGCCCAGTACCGGGCCAAGGCCGCCCGCGCCGCCCACCCCGTGGTCGCCGGACGCAGCCACGGCCCCGGCTTCGCACCCGACCCCACCGTGCTGCTCGCCGACGCCGCCGACCCGCGCCACCGGGCCGACGGGCGCCCGCGCCCCGGCCGGTCCGGGGCGGGCGACCGGCGGCGCTTCCGCGGCGCCGCGCACAGCGCCGACCCGGGCCAGCTGCTCACCACCGTCCTCGCCGCCCTCGACCAGGCCGCCGCGGCCCGGGCCGTCCACCCCGCGGACACCCTGGGCAAACTCGTCGTCGTCGCCGAGACCTCGGCCCGGCTGCTCGACGCCGTCGGCTGGTGGGTCTCCTACGTGCCGCCCGGCTCGCACTTCATGCACACCGCCCAGCACGCCGTCTACCGGATGACCAGGGGCCCCAGCAGCACCCGCGCCGAGACCCAGCGCGCCCAGATCGAGGCCCCGGACGCCGTCTTCGACCTGCGCCACTACCCGATGACCCGCCGCGCCGTCCGCGGCGGCGCCTTCGCCCTGCGCGCCGGCGCCGCCGGCAACGACCCGGCCGAGGAGGCCATGCTCGTCGTCTCGGGCTACCGCGGCATGGTCGCCGCCGGTGGCCAGAACCCGGCCGGCGGCTGGCTCATCGAGCTCTTCGCCGACGACGCCACCCTGCCCCTCGGCCAGGCCGCCTGCGCCATGCGCGCCCTGCTCGCCGTCGCCCTGGCGGGTGCGGCCTCGCCTCCGGTGGTGTGAGGGGCGGAGTCGCCTCGGTGGGAAGGGGGTTGCGGCCCCGCTGGGGGTGGGGCCCGGCGGCGTCCTCGGGTGGTTCGCCGTGGCCCTGCTGATCGTCCTGCTGGCCACGGTCCTGGTCGTCCTCTGGGTCAGGCGCGGGAACCGCCGTCGGCCGTGGGCGGGTTGAGGGCGCGCAGGGCGGCGTCGACCAGGCGGTCCGCGTGGGCGTGGCTGAGCGGGCCGAGCCGGTACTGCCAGCGGTAGTGGAGCGGGCCGTAGACGAGTTCGACGGCCAGGTCGAGGTCGGTGTCGGGGGCGATCTGGCCGGCCTCGCGGGCGCTGCGGAGACGGTCGCGGGTGATCTCCAGCAGCGGGTCCAGCAGGCGGGTGCGGTACTCGGCGTGCAGCGCGGGGTCGTTGAGGATCTCGGCGCTGAGGGCGCGGTAGGTGCGGTCGGCGGACGGGTCGGTGAGCTCGTCGGAGCTGGCGCGCAGGACGGTCCGCAGGTCGGTGGCGAGGTTTCCGGTGTCGGGGAGGGCGAGGCCGCCCTCGTGCCGGCCGGCGACCAGGAAGGCGTCGAAGACGACCGCGCCCTTCGACGGCCACCACCGGTAGATGGTCTGCTTGCCGACCCCGGCGCGGGCGGCGATCGCCTCGATGGTGAGCTTGCCGTAGCCGACCTCGGCGACGAGTTCGGTGGCGGCGGTGAGGACGGCGGCGCGCGAGCGTTCGCTGCGGCGGGCGGGGTCGGGGGCGGTTCTGGACGTCATGGGGAAAATTCTATGCACCGAGACGAGACGGGACGTATCGTCTTCTCGCAAGACGTCGCGAGACGGTACGTCTCGTCTCAGCCGCTATCCCCGGAGGTGCCCATGAACCGCCCCGCACACATCCTGATGGTTTCCGTTCCGGCCCATGGGCACGTCAACCCCAGCCTCGCCGTGATCGCCGAGCTGGTCGCCCGGGGCCACCGGGTCAGCTACGTCAACGACGCCTCCTTCGCCGAGGTCGTCGAGTCGACCGGCGCCGGCTTCATCCCGTACCCGACGAGGCTGCCGCTCGCCGACGACCCGAACGGATGGCTGCTGGAGGACCCGGTGGCGCTCCAGGAGCTGTTCCTGGACGACGCGCTCGCGATGTGGCCCGTCCTGCTGGAGGCCTTCGCCGACGACCGTCCCGACCTGGTGCTCTGCGACATCGCGGGCTTCGCGGGCCGGGCGCTCGGCGAGCGGCTGGGCGTACCGGTGGTGCAGCTGTCGCCCACCTACGTCGGCTGGGAGGGCATCGAGCAGGACCTGGCGGAGGTGTTCGACGCGATCCGCAACGGGCCGGGCGGCGCCGAGCACTACCGGCGGTTCGCCGACTGGCTGGCCGAGGCCGGCGCGGCGGAGCGCGACGTGGACGCCTTCCGGAGCGTCCCGGCGCGGGCCGTCGCCCTGATCCCGCGCGCCCTGCAGCCCAACGCGGACCGGGTCGACGAGCGGCGCGTCACCTTCGTCGGGCCGTGCTTCGGCGACCGCGCCCACCAAGGGGAGTGGCGCCGGCCGGCCGGTGCCGAGAAGGTGCTGCTGGTCTCGCTCGGCTCGGCCTTCACCCATCAGCCCGCGTTCTACCGGGCCTGCGTCCAGGCCTTCGGCGACCTGCCCGGCTGGCACACGGTGCTGCAGGTCGGCGCGCACACCGACCTGGCCGAACTGGGCGAGGTGCCGGACACCGTCGAGGTGCACCGGTGGGTGCCGCAGCTGACGGTGCTCGCCCAGGCGGACGCCTTCGTCACCCACGCGGGCATGGGCGGCTCCAGCGAGGGCCTGTTCCACGGCGTGCCGATGATCGTCGTGCCGCAGGCCGCCGACCAGTTCGCCAACGCGGACGCGCTGGTGGCCCTCGGCGTCGCCCGCCGTCTGGACACCGGGGAGGCCACCCCGGAGGCGCTGCGCGGCGCCCTGCTGGCGCTGGTCGGCGACCCGGCGGTGGTCGGGCGGCTGAAGGCGCTGGCCGCCGCCGGCCGGGCCGAGGGCGGCACCGCCCGCGCGGCGGACCTGGTCGAGGCCGAGCTCGGGGGGTGAGCGCGGTGGCGGGGGAGGGCGCTGAGCCGGTCGCGCGCTCCCCCCGCCCGCGTCGGTGCCGGTGTCCGCGCCCGCACCGCACGCCTGGGGGCGGGTCCGGGTTCGCCGGTGTGCGGTGCGGGGCGGGCCGGGTGAGAATCCTGCTGGCCGGGCCGTTTGGGGTCCGTGGTCGTCGCGGTTCCGTGGCCGTTGCGGATCCGCGGCCGGATCCGCGGTCGTTTCGGATGGCGACCACCTGTTGTCATATCTCCATTCAACTGATGTGATGGTGTATATGGATATGCACAGTGCTGTGGCCCCCGACGCTCCGCTGGTCCAGGTCGGCAAGGCCGACGTCAGCGCCGAGGACGTGCTGGCCGTCGCCCGGGGGAACGCCCGGGTCGAGATCGGCCCGGACGCGCTGGCCGAGATGGCGACGGCGCGGGCCCGGATCGACGCCCTCGCGGCCGAGCCGCGCCCCGTCTACGGCGTGTCGACCGGCTTCGGCGCGCTCGCCGTCCGGCACATCAGCCCCGAGCTGCGGGCCCAGCTGCAGCGGTCGCTGGTGCGCTCGCACGCGGCCGGGATGGGCCCGGTGGTCGAGCGCGAGGTGGTCCGGGCGCTGATGTTCCTGCGGATGAAGACGCTGGCCTCCGGCCGGACCGGGGTGCGCCCGCTGGTCGCGCAGACCATGGCCGCCCTGCTCAACGCGGGCATCACCCCGGTGGTACGGGAGTTCGGCTCGCTCGGCTGCTCCGGCGACCTCGCGCCGCTGTCGCACTGCGCGCTGGTCCTGATGGGCGAAGGCGTGGCCACCGGCCCGGACGGCGTCGAGAAGCCCGTCGACGAACTGCTCGCCGCCGCCGGCATCGAGCCGGTCGAGCTGCTGGAGAAGGAGGGCCTGGCCCTCATCAACGGCACCGACGGCATGCTCGGCATGCTGGTGATGGCCATCGCCGACCTCCAGCGGCTGTTCACCACCGCCGACATCACCGCCGCGATGACCCTGGAGGCGCTGCTCGGCACCGACAAGGTGCTCGCCCCCGAGCTGCACGCCCCGATCCGCCCGCACCCGGGCCAGGCGCTGAGCGCCGCCAACATGCTGGCCGTCCTCAAGGACTCCGGCCTCACCGGCCACCACCAGGACGACGCGCCGCGGGTCCAGGACGCCTACTCGATCCGCTGCGCCCCGCAGGTGGCCGGCGCCGGCCGGGACACCCTCGCCCACGCCCGGCTGGTCGCCTCCCGCGAGCTGGCCGCCTCGGTCGACAACCCGGTGGTGCTGCCGGACGGCCGGGTGGAGTCCAACGGCAACTTCCACGGCGCCCCGGTCGCGTACGTGCTGGACTTCCTCGCGATCGCCGCCGCCGACCTGGGCTCGATCTCCGAGCGCCGCACCGACCGGCTGCTCGACAAGGCCCGCTCGCACGGCCTGCCGGCCTTCCTGGCGGACGACCCGGGCGTGGACTCCGGCCTGATGATCGCCCAGTACACCCAGGCGGCGCTGGTCAGCGAGAACAAGCGGCTCGCCGTCCCGGCCTCGGTCGACTCGATCCCGTCCTCCGCGATGCAGGAGGACCACGTGTCGATGGGCTGGTCCGCCGCCCGCAAGCTGCGCCAGGCCGTCGACAATCTCGGCCGGATCCTCGCCGTCGAACTCACCGCCGCCGCCCGTGCGCTGGAGATCCGTCAGCAGGCCGACGCCAGCGGCCGGGTGGCTCCGGCCACCGCCGCAGCGATGGCCGCCGCCCGGGAGGCGGGGGTCGGCGGCGCCGGCCGCGACCGCTTCCTCTCGCCGGACCTGGAGGCCGCCGCCGCGCTGGTCGCCTCCGGGGACCTGCTGCGGGCGGTGGAGAAGGTCACCGGCCCGCTGGCCTGACGCTCCGGTGGCGGGGCGACCGGGGCTCAGTCCCAGTCGCCCCGCGGCCGTCGGTCCTCGTGGTCCCGGCGGTCCGCACGACCCCGGCGGTCGGCGAACGCGGCGGCGAAGTTGACCCCGGTGATGCCGGCCCAGCAGGCCAGCAGGCCGGTGAGGCCGCCGCCCGTGGGGTTGCTCGCGATCGCGGTCAGCGGGATGGCGAAGGCCAGCGAGATCACCGCCAGCCGGCTGCCGGGGCGGCCTGAACCCCACCCCGGGCGGTGCGGGCGGTGCCGGTGTTCCGGCTCGTAGTCGTCCATCCGCTCGGAGACCTGGCGCTTGACCCGGGCGTCCAGACGGGCGTCCATCCGGGACTCCAGCCGGGTCAGGAAGGAGTCGACCAGCTCCGACTCGTACTCCTTGCCGAGTTCCTTGCGGGCCTGCAGGGTGGCGTCGAGGTCGCGGCGCAGTTCGTCCTGGCGAGTGTCCATGGGGACAGCCTGGGGCCGGCGCCGGGGCGCGGTCCATCCGGTGGCGGGGGAATCCGGGAGGGTTCAGGGAGAATTCAGGGTTACCCCGACTCGCGGGGGACGCCCCGGGCTCCCGGGGTACCCGGACTCCCGGGCCGTCCCGGGGCAGCCCGGGGCACATCCGCCCCTCGGGACGTCTCACCCGGCGTTCCGCCGTACGAGACGTCTTTGCCAGGCGCGGCGCGCTCCTGCACAGTCGTCGTCCGAATCGCTCGCATCCGGAGGTACCGCTGATGACCGCCACCGACGAGGCCGGCACGGTCGGCCCCTCCGCCCGGCTGCTCCAGCTGTTCGAAGGCCACCGGCTCACCCCGACCCAGCGGCGGATCGCGCACTCCCTGGTCCGGCACGCCACCGAGGCGCCGTTCCTCTCCAGCGTCGAGGTCGCCGAACTCGCCGGGGTGAGCCAGCCCTCCGTCACCCGCTTCGCGGTCGCCCTCGGGTACGACGGCTACCCGGCACTGCGCAAGCAGCTGCGCGAGCTCGGCGGGGGCGAGCCGGCCGCACCGGAGACCCCGGACGACGCGGTGCGCAACGAACACCAGCAGGCCGTGCTCGCCGAGATCGAGCACCTGCGCCACCTCGCCGAACTCCTCGCCGACCCCGAGCCGATCCTCCGGGCCGCCCGGCTGCTCGCCGCCTCCCGCCCGCTGCCGGTGCTCGGCCTGCGGGCCGCCTCCGCGCAGGCGCGCGGCTTCGCCTACTTCGCAGCCAAGGTGCACCCGGACATCCGGCTGCTCGACGAGGGCGGCAGCATGCTCGCCGACCGGCTGGAGCAGGCCGCCGCCGCCGGGGCCACCGCGCTGCTCTGCTTCGCGCTGCCGCGCTACCCGCGGGAGCTGATGGACGCGCTCGCGGTGGCGCGCGAGTGCGGGCTGACGGTGCTGACCGTCGCCGACAGCGCCTTCGCGCCGGTCGCCAAGCTCTCCGACCTGATGCTGCCGGCCGCCGTCGGCACCGGGCTGGTCTTCGACACCGCGTGCGCGCCGATGATGCTCGGCCGGGTGCTGCTGCAGAGCATGTGCGACGAACTCCCGGGCGCGGAAGCCCGGTTGGAGGCCATCGAGCACTCCGCCGCGGCCCGCGGGCTCTTCCTGGAATAGGCACGGTCCGGGGAACGCGGGAGTACCCGCCACAAACCCGGGCATCCCCTACAGCAGGGGGTGCCGCCCATGCGCGTGATCCACGAGATGAAGTTCGTCGCCCGGTTGGCCTCGGGAGCCGACGAATGGTCCTGCCCCGCCTGCGGACGCCGCGTCACCCTGCGGCGCCTACCCGAACCCGAACTGACCGTCCTCGACCCGGGCGACGAGTCCGCCGTCCACGTCGGCGTCATCGAACCCGACGCCGAGCGCGCCGCCGCGGCCGTCGAGAAGTACGGCCTCGGCCCGATCCAGGAGATCCCCCGCCCACCGTCCCCGCCCGCCCCCGACGACGCCGACCGCCGCTGGCTCGCCGAGATCGGCATCGACTGGGACGGCGACGCCGCGGCCTGACTCAGCCGCGGGGGCCGTAGAGCGGCAGCCGGGACGTGTCCAGCTCGGCCGGCAGCGGCGCGGGCAGCGGGACCGGCTCGCCGTACTTGCCGTGCAGGACGCCCTGGTACTCGCCATCGCGAGGGTGGGTGCGGAGCGTCCAGGCTCCCTTGCGGGGGTCGACCGCAAGGAGTACCGGCACGCCTGCGATCGCGTACCGGCTGGTCTTGGTCGCGATGTGGCTGACTCGTTCGGAGGTGGAGATGACCTCCACAGCCAGCTCGACATCGTGCGGGTCCGCCAGCCAGTCGTCGTCGTCCTCCCAGCCGGACGGCAGGACGACGAGGTCGGGTGTCGCGTCGTCCTCCGCGTTGTCGGGCATGTTGATCGACGAGACCTCGTACGCGCCGAGATCGGCGGGGAGCTTGTCGTCGAGCTGGCGGGACAGGCACTTGACGGTCCCCGCGTGCTTGCCGCGGGGAGTCGGGGACGTCACCAGGATTCCTCCGATGATCTGAACGCGAAGGCCGGTGCTCCGCTCGATCTCCTCCGCCACATCCCGGAGCCTGCCGGGCCTCGCGGTGATCGTGCCCTCCGCTCTCGTCGCTGGGCCGAGTGGCTGGTGTTCGCCGGCTCGGGTCAGCGCGCCGAGGCGGTCGGCGGCGTGGCTGATCGGATGGGTTCAGGGTCTGGTCGCGAGTTGATTGTTTGGATATATTCAGCCGGACCGAGTCTGAATGAATTCATCCGCAGGGAGGTCGGGGCATGGTGCAGCAGGTGAGCGGGCCGCGTGAGGTCAGGGCAGCGCGTGGGACGGGGCTGACGACGCAGGGGTGGCAGCAGGAGGCGGCCCTGCGGATGCTGATGAACAACCTCGACCCGGAGGTGGCCGAGCACCCCTCGAAGCTGGTGGTGTACGGCGGCACCGGCAAGGCGGCGCGGGACTGGCGTTCGTTCGACGCCATGGTGCGGACGCTGCAGGGGCTGAAGCAGGACGAGACCATGCTGGTCCAGTCCGGGCGGCCGGTCGGCGTCATGCAGACCCACGAGTGGGCTCCGCGCGTGCTGATCGCCAACTCCAACCTGGTCGGCGACTGGGCCAACTGGGAGGAGTTCCGCCGGCTGGAAAGCCTCGGGCTCACCATGTACGGGCAGATGACCGCCGGTTCGTGGATCTACATCGGCACCCAGGGCATCCTGCAGGGTACCTACGAGACCTTCGCGGCCGTCGCCAACAAGCGCTTCAACGGGTCGCTGGAGGGCACCATCACCCTCACCGCCGGCCTCGGCGGGATGGGCGGCGCCCAGCCGCTGGCCGTCACCATGAACGGCGGCGTGGCGATCTGTATCGACTGCGACCCGTCCCGGATCGCCCGCCGGATCGAGCACCGCTACCTGGACGTCGAGGCCAAGGACCTCGCGCACGCGCTGGAGCTGGCCACCGCCGCCCGCGACAAGCGGCAGCCGCTCTCCATCGGCGTGCTGGGCAACGCCGCCGAGCTCGTCCCGCAGCTGCTCGCGATGGACGCGCCGATCGACGTCGTCACCGACCAGACCAGCGCCCACGACCCGCTCAGCTACCTGCCGGTGGGCGTCGACTTCGACGACATGGCGGACTACGCGGCGGCCAAGCCCGCCGAGTTCACCCAGCGGGCCCGCGAGTCGATGGCCCGGCACGTCGAGGCGATGGTCGGCTTCCAGGACCGCGGCGCCGAGGTCTTCGACTACGGCAACTCGATCCGCGGCGAGGCCCAACTGGCCGGTTACGACCGCGCGTTCGCCTTCCCCGGCTTCGTCCCCGCGTACATCCGCCCGCTGTTCTGCGAGGGCAAGGGCCCGTTCCGCTGGGCGGCGCTGTCCGGCGACCCGCAGGACATCCACAAGACCGACAAGGCCGTCCTCGACCTCTTCCCGGAGAACGAGTCGCTGGCCCGCTGGATCAGGCTGGCCCAGGAGAAGGTGCACTTCCAGGGCCTGCCCGCGCGGATCTGCTGGCTCGGCTACGGCGAGCGCGACAAGGCCGGCGAGCGCTTCAACGACATGGTCGCCTCCGGCGAGCTGTCCGCGCCGATCGTGATCGGCCGCGACCACCTGGACTGCGGCTCGGTGGCCTCCCCGTACCGGGAGACCGAGGCGATGCTGGACGGCTCGGACGCGATCGCCGACTGGCCGCTGCTCAACGCCATGGTCAACGTGGCCTCCGGCGCCTCCTGGGTCTCCATCCACCACGGCGGCGGCGTCGGCATCGGCCGCTCGATCCACGCCGGACAGGTCACCGTCGCCGACGGCACCGCGCTGGCCGGCGAGAAGATCCGCCGGGTGCTCACCAACGACCCGGGCATGGGCGTGATCCGGCACGTGGACGCCGGCTACGACCGGGCCACCGAGGTCGCCGCCGAGCGCGGCGTTCGCGTCCCGATGGGTGAGCTGTGAGCTCCTTCGAAGAGATGTGGGCGGAGCTGCTCCCGGTGGGCCGCTCCGCCTCCTCCGGCGGCTACCGCCGGTTCGCCTGGAACTCCGCCGACGCCGAGTGTCGGGCCTGGTTCGAGCAGCAGGCCCGCAGCCGCGGCCTGGCGTACGAGCTGGACCGCAACGGCAACCAGTGGGCCTGGCTGGGCGACCCGAACGCGGGCGGGGCGGTCGTCACCGGCTCGCACCTGGACTCCGTCCCGGACGGCGGCGCCTTCGACGGCCCGCTCGGCGTGGTCTCCTCCTTCGCGGCGCTGGACGAACTTCGCGGGAGGGGAACGGAGTTCACCCGCCCGCTGGCGATCGTCAACTTCGGCGACGAGGAGGGCGCCCGGTTCGGTGTGGCCTGCATCGGCTCCCGCCTCTCCGCCGGCGTGCTCTCCCGCGAGCAGGCCTACGAGCTGCGCGACGCCGACGGCCTCCGGCTGCCCGACGCGATGGAGCGGGCGGGGTACGACCCGACCGCGATCGGCGCCGACGACGACCGGCTGGCCCGGATCGGCGCCTTCGTCGAACTCCACGTCGAGCAGGGCCGCCACCTCGCCGAGGACCGGCCGGTCGGCGTGGCCGGCGCGATCTGGCCGCACGGCCGCTGGCGCTTCGACTTCCACGGCGAGGCCAACCACGCCGGCACCACCCGGATCGAGGACCGCCGCGACCCGATGCTGACCTACGCCAACACCGTGCTCGCCGCCCGGAAGAAGGCGCGGCAGGCGGGCGCGCTGGCCACCTTCGGCAAGGTCGCGGTCGAGCCCAACGGCACCAACGCGATCGCCTCGCTGGTGCGCGGCTGGCTGGACTCCCGGGCCGCCGACGAGCGCACCCTGGGCGCACTGGTCGCCGAGATCGAGCAGGCCGCCGCCGAGCGCGGCGAGCGCGACGGCGTCCGGGTCGAGCTGACCCGCGAGTCCTACACCCCGGTGGTGGACTTCGACGGCCCGCTGCGCGACCGGCTCGCCAAGCTGCTGGACGCCCCGGTGCTGCCCACCGGCGCCGGACACGACGCCGGAATCCTGGCGTCCGCCGTCCCGACCGCCATGCTGTTCGTGCGCAACCCCAGCGGGGTCTCGCACTCCCCGGCCGAGCACGCCGAGGAGGCCGACTGCCTGGCCGGGGTCACCGCCCTCGCCGACGTACTGGAGGACCTGGCGTGTCAGTGACCGACCCGGTGACGTACTGGGCGCAGTACGCCTGGCTGCCGCACCCCAACGGGCCGGCGGTCGAGCGGAACGTGCTGATCACCGCCGGCCCCGGCGGTCGGATCACCGCGGTGGCCCCGGACAGCGGGCCCTGCCCGCCCGGCGCCGTCCGCCTCGACGGGCTGCTGCTGCCCGGTCAGGCGAACGCCCACTCGCACGCCTTCCACCGGGCGCTGCGCGGCCACGTCCAGGTCGGCTCCGGCACCTTCTGGACCTGGCGCGACACCATGTACCGGTTCGCCGGGGAGCTCGACCCGGACGGCTACCTGGCGCTCGCCACCGCCGTCTACGCCGAGATGGCGCTGGCCGGGATCACCGCCGTCGGCGAGTTCCACTACCTGCACCACGCCCCCGGCGGCGCCCGCTACGACGACCCCAACGCGATGGGCGAGGCGCTGATCGAGGCCGCCGCCCGGGCCGGCATCCGGATCACCCTGCTCGACACCTGCTACCTCTCCGCCGGTTTCGGCGCCGAGCCGACGAAGCCACAGCTGCGGTTCAGCGACGGCGACGCCGACGCCTGGGCCGAGCGGGCGGACGCGCTCAAGCCCCGCGAGCACGCCCGGATCGGCGCCGCCATCCACTCGGTGCGGGCCGTCCCGGCCGAACAGCTGGGCACCGTCGCGCAGTGGGCGGCGCTGCGCGAGGCGCCGCTGCACGTCCACCTGTCCGAGCAGACCGCCGAGAACGACGCCTGCCTCGCCGCGCACGGCGTCACCCCGACCCGGCTGCTCGCCGATCACGGCGCGCTCGGCCCGCGCACCTCGGCCGTGCACGCCACCCACCTCACCGACGAGGACATCAGGCTCCTCACCGACACCTCCACCACCATCTGCATGTGCCCCACCACCGAGCGGGACCTCGCGGACGGCATCGGCCCGGCCCGCCGGCTCGCCACGGCGGGCTGCCCGGTCACCCTGGGCAGCGACAGCCACGCCGTCATCGACCCGTTCGAGGAGGCCCGCGCCCTGGAGCTGGACGAGCGGCTGCGCACCCGCACCCGCGGGCACTGGACGGCGAACGGGCTGCTGCGGGCCGGTACCGAGGACGGGCACGCCTCGCTCGGCTGGTCCGAGGCCGGGCGGATCGAGGCCGGCGCGCTCGCCGACTTCACCGTGATCGCCCTGGACTCGGTGCGCACCGCGGGCCCGCCGCCCCGCCTCGGCGCCGAGATCGCCGTCTTCGCGGCCTCGGCGGCGGACGTGCGGCACGTGGTGGTCGGCGGCCGGCAGATCGTCCGGGACGGCGTGCACCAGCTCGTCGCGGACGTGCCGGGCGCGCTGCGGGCCTCCATCGGCGCGCTGGGCTGCTGACCTGATTCCCCGACCCCCTTCGGAAGGCGTTGTCTTGAGCACCTTGATCACGGGCATCGGCAGCCTGGTCACCAACGACCCCGGGCTCGGCGCCGGGCCGCTCGGCCTGCTGACCGACGCGGCCGTGGTGCTGGACGGCGCCACCGTCGCCTGGGTCGGCCCGGCGGACCGGGCGCCGGCCGCCGACGAGCGGTTCGACGCGGACGGCCGGGCGCTGCTGCCCGGCTTCGTCGACTCGCACGCCCACCTGGTGTTCGCGGGCGACCGCACCGCCGAGTTCAACGCCCGGATGTCCGGGCAGTCCTACACGGCGGGCGGCATCCGGACGACGGTGGCGGCCACCCGGGCCGCGAGCGACGCCGAACTCGACGCCAACCTGGCCCGGTTCGTCCGGGAGGCGCTGCGGCAGGGCACCACGACGATCGAGTGCAAGTCCGGCTACGGGCTGACCGTCGCCGACGAGGCCCGGGCGCTGCGGATCGCCGCGCAGCACACCCCGGAGACCACCTACCTGGGCGCGCACGTGGTCGCGCCCGAGTACGCCGACGACCCGGCCGGGTACGTCGACCTGGTCACCGGGGAGATGCTGGAGGCCTGTGCCCCGCACGCCCGCTGGGTGGACGTCTTCTGCGAGCGGGGCGCCTTCGACGGCGACCAGGCGCGGGCGGTCCTGACCGCCGGGATCGACCGCGGCCTCACCCCCCGGGTGCACGCCAACCAGCTCTCGTACGGGCCGGGCGTGCAGCTCGCCGTCGAACTCGGCGCCGCCTCGGCGGACCACTGCACCCACCTCACCGACGAGGACGTGGCGGCGCTGGCCGGCTCGGGGACGGTCGCGACGCTGCTGCCGGGGGCGGAGTTCTCCACCCGCGCCGAGTACCCGAGCGGGCGCCGCCTGCTGGACGCGGGCGCGGTGGTGGCGCTGTCCACCGACTGCAACCCGGGCTCCAGCTTCACCAGTTCGATGGCGTTCTGCATCGCGGTCGCGGTCCGGGAGATGGGCATGACGCCGGACGAGGCGGTCTGGGCGGCGACGGCGGGCGGCGCGCACGCGCTGCGGCGCAGCGACGTCGGGACGATCGCGGTCGGCTCGCGCGCGGACCTGCTGCTGCTGGACGCGCCCTCGCACGTCCACCTGGCCTACCGGCCGGGCGTGCCGCTGACGGCGGCGGTGTGGCGGGCGGGGATCCGCGAGGTCTGAGGGTCGGGAGGCCCGCCCCGGTCGTGCGACCGGGGCGGGCCTTCGGTCATTTCAGGCCCAACGACCTCCGCAGGAAGTCCAGTTCGTGCCACAGGAGGTTCTCCACCACCGCCTCGTCGGTCGGCCGATGGCCGGTGGCCCGGAGCGGCAGCACCTCGTGGGGGCGGCCGGCCGCGAGGAGGGCGTGGGAGAGCCGCAGGGTGTGGGCGGGGTGGACGTTGTCGTCGGCGAGGCCCTGGATCAGCAGCAGCGGGCGGCTCAGCTTCGGTGCCTCGGCGATGAGCGAGCCGTCGTCGTAGTGCGCGGGGTGCTCGTCGGGGTGGCCGAGGAAGCGCTCCTGCCAGTGGGTGTCGTAGAACCGCCAGTCGACGGGGGCGGCCCCGGCCGAGGCGGCGTGGAAGACGTCCGGCCGGCGCAGTACGGCGAGGGCGGCGAGGTAGCCCCCGTAGGACCAGCCGCGGATGCCGACCCGGTCGAGGTCGAACAGCCCGGGCCGCAGCCGGGCGGTCTCGTGCAGGCCCTCGACCTGGTCCGCCAGCGGGGGCCCGGCCTTGTCGCCGTGGATCGTCTTGTCCCAGCGCGGCCCGCGCCCGGGGGTGCCACGGCCGTCCACGACGAGCACCGCGAAGCCCTGGTCGGCGAACCACTGCGAGACGTGGTCCCACCACAGGCCGCCGGTGGTGGCCTTCTGCGTCGCGGGCCCGCCGTACGGGTCGAGCAGGACGGGCAGCGGGCCGTCGCCGGGGCGGTGGCCGTCCGGCAGGAAGAGCGCGGCGCTCAGCTCACGCGGGCCCAGCCGGAGCAGTTCGGGCCGCGCGGCGAGGACGGGCGGCTCGGCGTACGAGACGAGCGGGAGCGCCGGGCGGCCGTCCCGCAGGACGGCGCTGCGGCCGGCGGGGTGGCCCTGGGCCCGGGTGGTGAGCACCAGCGTGCCGCCGCACCGGGTGCCGGTGTGCAGGCCGGGGCCGCTGCTCAGCCTCCGCAGGCCGCCGTCCGGTCCGTACTGCCACAGGTGGGTCTCGGTCGGCTCCTCCGAGGCGGTGAACAGCACCTGCTCACCCTCCGTGCCGAGCAGCTCCCGCAGCTGCAGCCCGGCCGGGGTGACGGGCTCGCCGTCGACGGTCAGGTGCCGGGTGTCGCCGAGATCGGTGGTGTCGACCAGCGCGCCCTCCTCGGTGCGCACCGGCAGACCGGGGAGCAACTCGACCCAGTGCGCGTCCTGCCGTTCGGCGAGCACCCGGGTGGCGCCGTCCGGGCCGATCGCCAGGGTGCGGACGGTGCGCTGGTCGCGGCTCTGCACGGCGGCGTACGGGCCGTGGCGGTCCCAGCCGGCGGCGGTGAGGTACTCGAAGGCGGCGCGGTCCCAGCGGACCTCGGTACGGCCGCCGTCGAGGCCGACCAGGTGGAGCGAGACGTCCGCGTTGGCGGTGCCCGCCAGCGGGTAGCGGATCGCGCGCGGCGGGCGCTGCGGGTCGGTGGGGTCGGCCAGGAAGAGCCGGGTGACCGGGCGGTGGTCGACCCGGGCGACGAGCAGCGCGGTGCCGTCGGGGGACCACCAGTGGCCGCGGTCGCGGTACATCTCCTCGGCGGCGACGTACTCGGCGAGCCCGTACGCGACGTCCTCGGCCTCGGGCTCGGCGAGCGCCCGGTCGTCCGTCCCGTCGACGCCGACCACCCGCAGGGCACCGCCGCTGACGTAGGCGATCCGGCGGCCGGTCGGGTCGGGGCGCGGGTCCTCCGGCGCATCGGGGACGGGGACGGAACGGACGGTGCCCTCGGCGGTGTCGGCGAGCCACAGCGCGCCGTCCAGCGCGAAGGCGGCGAGTCGGCCGCCGGCGTCGGTGCCGTACCCGGTGATGCCGGCGGTGGCGCCGAGGGCGATCGGGTCGGCGATCAGCCGTTCCTCGCCGGTCGCGGTGTCGAGCGTCCAGAGGCAGGCCAGCGGGGCGGCGCCGCCCCGGCTGCGCAGGAACAGCACGGTGGCGCCGTCGGCGGTGACGGTAGGTCGGGCGGGGGCGCCGAGGGTGAACCGCCGGGTGCGGGCGAGCCGGCGCGGTAAGGAGTCGGTCGTCATGCCGGGCACCATAGGCACAGCCGGATCGGCCCGGTCCAGCGAAAAACGTCCGGGGCCGCCGTGGATCTCGGGAATCCACGGCGGCCCCGGGCCGGATCAGGCGAGCGTCAGTGGACGTCGCCCATGAGGGTGACGACCCGCTTGCGGTACATGGCCAGCGCGATGCCGGCGACGATCGCCATGGCGCCCTGGACCGCGAAGTACCAGGTGCTGCCGACCACCTTGTCGCCCAGCACCAGCTGGAAGATGGCGGCGACGCAGTCGCCCGCGGTGACGGCGAGGAACCAGACGCCCATCATCTGGCTGGCGTACTTGGTGGGCGCCAGCTTGGTGGTGACGGACAGGCCGACCGGGGAGAGGGTGAGCTCGCCCACGGTCTGGATCAGGTAGACCATGGCCAGCCACAGCGGGGTGACCTTGGCGTCGCCCGAGGCGGCGGCCATCGCCAGCATCATGACCAGGAAGGAGGCGCCGATCATCAGCAGACCGAAGGCGAACTTCACGGTGGTGCTGGGGTTCTTCGCCCGGCGGGCCAGCGAGACCCAGAGCCAGGCGAAGACCGGGGCCAGCGCCATGATGTACAGCGGGTTGAGCGACTGGAACCAGCTGGACGGGAAGTCGATCCCGAACAGTGCCGAGGCGGTGTGGTCCTGGGCGAAGATGTTCAGCGTCGAGCCGGACTGGTCGTAGATCATCCAGAACACGGCGGCGGCGACGAAGAACCAGATGTAGCCGCTCATCTTGGACTGCTCGTTGGCGTCCAGGTCCTTGTCGCGCTTCACCTTGGCGAACACGAAGACCGGGATGGCCAGGCCGGCGATGGACAGCGGCCAGATCGCCCAGTTGATCGTGAAGTGGCCGGTGGCCCCGACGATCGCGTAGAAGACGGCCGCCGCGGCCAGCCAGAGGCCGGCCTTGGTGAAGATCTTCCGCTTCTCGTCGGCGCTGATCGGCGAGGTGACGACGTTGCTCTTCGGGCTCAGGTGGCGGGTGCCCAGCAGGAACTGGAACAGGCCGAGGGCCATGCCGATGCCGGCCAGCGCGAAGCCGAGGTGCCAGTTGACGTTCTGGCCGACGGTGCCGACGACCAGCGGAGCTATGAAGGCGCCGAGGTTGATCCCCATGTAGAAGATCGTGAAGCCGCCGTCACGGCGCGGGTCGTTCGGGCCGTCGTAGAGGTGGCCGACCATCGTGGAGATGTTGGCCTTGAGCAGGCCCGAGCCGAGCGCGATGAAGACCAGGCCGGCGAAGAACGAGCCGCTGAACGGCACGGCCAGCAGGAAGTGGCCGATCATGATGATCGTGCCGCCGACCGCGACGGTCTTGCGGGCGCCGAGGAAACGGTCGGCGATCCAGCCGCCCGGAAGGGCCAGCAGGTAGACCATGGCCGTGTAGACGCTGTACACGGCGGCGGCGGTCGCCGTCTTCATGCCGAGGCCGCCGTCCGTGAGGGAGGCGGTCATGTACAGCACCAGCAGGGCGCGCATGCCGTAGTAGCTGAAGCGCTCCCACATCTCGCTCATGAAGAGAGTGGCGAGACCTCGGGGGTGGCCGAGGAAGGTCTTGCCGCCGGGAGAGGCCGACGTGAGGCCGGCTTCCAGGGTCGTAGACGCCATGAGTAGTGGTTCCTTGCCTGACAGCGTCCGCCTAGGGGGGTGGCGGCGGACGTGGACGGAACCACTCTACGTGGCGATATTTAGCGTTATCGGATGACAAAAGCCATGAATCAGGTATGGGAATGGCAAAGTCCGCGACAGATCTTCCCGGTCTATCCATGGTAGACGGGCAAATTCCCCTTCGGTTTCAAGTCTGAGGGCGAGATTCTTCGCCGAACAAGCGGTCGACAACGGCGTGTTGAGCGCTCCAGGGCCCCAAGGTAACGATCACGCTCTGTGAACTACCTCACAAGGCAGTCGGGCATACCCCGGCGGACTACCATCACCACATGACCTGTGTGCTGCTCGCCGAGGACGATCCGGCGATCTCCGAACCGCTCGCCCGAGCCCTGCGACGTGAGGGCTACGAGGTGCTCGTCCGCGAGGACGGTCCGACCGCACTGACCACCGGCCTGACCGAGGAGGTCGACCTCGTCGTCCTCGACCTCGGCCTGCCCGAGATGGACGGCCTGGAGGTCTGCCGCCGCCTGCGCGCCGACGGCAAGAGCTGCCCCGTCCTGGTGCTCACCGCCCGCGCGGACGAGGTGGACACCGTGGTGGGCCTCGACGCCGGTGCCGACGACTACGTCACCAAGCCCTTCCGCCTGGCCGAACTGCTCGCCCGCGTCCGGGCCCTGCTCCGGCGCGGCAACGTCGACCAGCTCACCACCGGCGCGCACGGGGTGAAGATCGACATCGAGTCCCACCGCGCCTGGCTCGGCGAGGAGGAGCTCACCCTCTCCGCCAAGGAGTTCGAGCTGCTGCGCGTCCTCGTCCGGGACGCCGGCCGGGTGGTCACCCGCGAGGAGATCATGCGGCAGGTCTGGGACACCACCTGGTGGACCTCCACCAAGACGCTGGACATGCACATCTCCTGGCTCCGCAAGAAGCTCGGCGACGACGCGGCGAACCCGCGCTACATCGCCACCGTGCGCGGCGTGGGGTTCCGGTTCGAGAAGAATTAGCCCCGTACGGAGATCGCGGCCGGGCGTCGGTCGATGAAGCGGAACACCTCGGGGAGCGGCAGCGTGAAACGCCGGATGATCAACTCGCTGCTGGGCGTCGTCCTGGTGGTGGTCGTGGTGTTCTGCGTGCCGCTCGCCCTGGTCGAGAAACGCACCATCGTCAACTCGGCCCAGGACCGGGTGGACGCGGCGGCCGTCCGGGTGCTCGCCCTGGTCGAGAACCGGCTCGCCGCGGGCGAGGGGGTCACCGGCCGGGCCTTCGACAACCAGGTCACCGAAGGCAGCTACGTCGAGGTGCAGATCCCCGGCCAGAACGTCGTCTCCAGCGGCGAACGCCCGGCTGGGGACCACCTGCTGAAGGCCGTCGAACGCGGCAACAGCGGCGAGGTCGTCACCGTCGAGCAGTCCCGCGCGGACGTCGACCACGAGATCGCCAACATGCTGCTGCTGCTCGGAGTGGTCGCCCTGCTGGCCGTCCAGGCCGCCGTGGCGCTCGCCGTCTGGCAGGCCAAACGGCTCGCCCGGCCGCTCACCGACCTGGCCGAGACCGCCGAGCGGCTCGGATCCGGCGACCCGCGCCCCCGCGACCGCCGCTACGGGGTGCCCGAACTCGACCGGGTCGCCGAAGTGCTGGACACCAGCGCCGAGCGGATCGCCCGGATGCTCACCGCCGAACGCCGGCTCGCCGCCGACGCCTCGCACCAGCTGCGCACCCCGCTCACCGCGCTCTCCATGCGGCTGGAGGAGATCACCGCCCTCGCCGAGGAGCCGGAGACCGTCAAGGAGGAGGCGACCATCGCCCTCCAGCAGGTCGAGCGGCTCACCGACGTCGTCCAGCGGCTGCTCACCACCCAGCGCGACCCGCGCAGCCCCACCGCGGTGGCCTTCGACCTGGACGAGGTGATCAAGCAGCAGGTGGAGGAGTGGGGCCCGTCACTGCGCGAGACCGGCCGGGTGCTGTCCCTGGAGGGCCTGCACGGGATCACCGCCGTCGGCACCCCGGGCACCGTCGCCCAGGTGCTGGCCACCCTGATCGAGAACTCGCTGATGCACGGCGCCGGGACGATCACCCTGCGGGTGCGCCCCTCCGGCACCTCGGTGGTGGTCGAGGTGCAGGACCAGGGCGCCGGCGTGCCGCCGGACCTCGGGAACCGGGTGTTCGAGCGCGCGGTCAGTGGCCGCAACTCCACCGGCATCGGCCTGGCCGTCGCCCGGGACCTCGCGGAGGCGGACGGCGGCCGGCTCGAACTGCTCTCGCTGAAGCCGGCGGTGTTCGCGCTCTTCCTCGGCCGCAGCCACGAGGACTGAGGCCGCTCGGGCGCCGGTGGCTGAGGTGCCGGTGGCTGAGGTGCCGGCCGGCTCGGACGCCGTCCGATTCGGGCACCGGTCGGCTCATGCGCCGCTCGGCAGCCGCATCCCGAGCCGGCGCATCAGGCCCGGGACGTCCCACTGCCACCAGCCCTCGGTGATCTTCCCGTCCTTGAAGCGGAAGGTGGTCGTGCCGCGGCCCACGGCCGACCTGCCGGTGGGCGGCATGCCCCGGAAGTCGGCCTTCTGCGTGGCGTGACAGGTCCACCGGACGGCGACCTCGTCGCCCTCGGCGATCTGGCTCTCGATCACGAAGTCGAAGTCGAAGGCGTCGAGGTAGCCGGCGCAGCGCTCGCGGAACGCCGGGATGCCGACCGCGTCGCCCGCGCTGCCGTAGTCGTGGTCGCGGTAGTCGGTGGCCATGCACGCGTCGATCACGTTGAGGTCGCCCTTGGCGATCCCTTCGAGCACCCGGGTCGCGGTGGCTTTGTCGAACGTGGCGTCGTGGATCACGTCGAGGTCGGTGAAGGTCGGCGGTGCGTCGCACAGCGCCACCATCTCGCGGAAGATCCGGTCCGTCTCGGGCAGGCCGGAGTTCCTCATCGCCTCCTCGTACGAGGCGAACTCGACGATCTCCACCACGTGCGTGGTGTCGGCGCGGTCGGTGGCGACCATCGCGTGGCCCGCCGTCCGCCGGCCCCGGGTCTGCTCGGCCCAGGTGTCCATGAGCCGGTTGAGGTCGTCGAGCCTGTCGGTCTTGCAGTCGATGATCTGGACGAACGCCATGGCGAGCCTCCTGGACCCCCCTCGGCCTCGATCGTCCGCCGGCCGTGCCCGTCCTCGGTCACCACTGTCCTCCGGTGGAGGCGGGCCGGGCAAGGGGAGGGGCTTCCGGTCGGCTGCTCGATCCCGGGCCCGGCTACTCGGCCTTGGCGTAGCGGATCTGCTCGGCGGCCAGCATCAGCTCGGCCTGCGCCGCCAGTTCCTGGCCGGTGGCGGCCGGCACCGGCTCCGCGGCCGGCTCGGGCAGCGCCTTGAACACCCAGGTCCGGTACGAGACGAAGCGGAACACGGTGGCCACCGCGAGGCCGATCACCTTGGCGCCCAGCTGCTCGTAGTGCGAGTCCATGCCCAGCACGTACCTGAAGAAGCCGAGCACGCCGGTCTCGATCAGCATGCCGATGCCGCTGAACACCAGGAACAGCGTGATCTCCCGCTTGCGGGAGGCGGCGTCGCGGTCCCGGTACAGCCAGTAGCGGTAGCCGAGGTAGTTGGTGGCGATCGCGATCACCGTCGCCACGATGTTGGAGCGCAGCGAGGCCAGGCCCAGGCTGTTGATGCAGACCCAGAACACGGCGAAGTTGACCACCACGCCGCTCAGGCCGACGATGCCGAACTTCACGACTTCGCCCTTGAGCCCGCGCATTCTCTGCACGAGCGAAGGGCTCGAAGCTGCGGTCGTCGCCATACCGGGCTGCCTCCATGTACCTGCGGGACGAAGAGCGGATCGCGTGGACGCGTCCACCCCTTGAGCCCTGCGTGCACGCACATGATCGGACTGCGTATCCCAGGACCTAGCCGTCCAGGCTACCCGCTTCCACCGAACGGCTCAGCCCCCCGGCTCCCGGGTCGACCGGGACGCCCAGCCCGCTCCGGCGGTTCCACCGCCCCCGACCGGCCCGGATATCCTGGCGGGGTGACTTCCCCGGGCAATGTGAATTTTCCAGTGGTGGGCATGATCGGCGGTGGGCAACTGGCCCGCATGGCACACCAGGCGGGCATCCCGCTCGGGGTCAGGTTCAAACTCCTCGCCGACACGCCCCAGGACTCCGCCGCGCAGGTGGTCTCCGACGTCGTCCTCGGTGACTACCGCGACCTCGACACGCTGCGCCGCTTCGCGGCCGGCTGCGACGTGATCACCTTCGACCACGAGCACGTCCCCACCGAGCACCTGCGGGCCCTGGAGGCCGACGGCATCGCCGTCCGGCCCGGCCCGGACGCGCTGGTCAACGCCCAGGACAAGGGCGTGATGCGGGCCAGGCTCGACGCCATCGGCGTGCCCTGCCCCCGGCACCGGATCGTCGCCGACCCGGCCGACGTCACCGCCTTCGCGAACGAGGGCTCCGGCTACCCGGTCGTGCTGAAGACCGTGCGCGGCGGCTACGACGGCAAGGGCGTCTGGGTCGTCGACGGGGAGGAGGACGCGCAGGCGCCGTTCCTGGCCGGCGTCCCGGTGCTCGCCGAGGAGAAGGTCGACTTCGTCCGCGAGCTCGCCGCCAACGTCGTCCGCTCGCCCAGCGGCCAGGCCGTCGCCTACCCGGTGGTGGAGAGCGTCCAGGAGAACGGCGTCTGCGCCGAGGTCACCGCCCCCGCGCCGGACCTCGACCCCGCCCTCTCCGACGAGGCCCAGCAGTTGGCCCTGCGCATCGCCGGCGACCTCGGCATCACCGGTCACCTCGCCGTCGAACTGTTCCAGACCAGGGACGGCCGGATCCTCGTCAACGAACTGGCCATGCGCCCGCACAACTCCGGGCACTGGACCCAGGACGGCGCCGTCACCTCGCAGTTCGAGAACCACCTGCGGGCCGTCCTCGACCTCCCGCTCGGCGACCCCCGGCCGCGCGCCAAGTGGACCGTGATGGTCAACGTCCTGGGCGGCGACTACCCGGACATGTACCACGCCTTCCTGCACTGCATGGCCCGCGACCCCGGCCTGCGGATCCACATGTACGGGAAGGACGTGAAGCCCGGCCGCAAGGTCGGCCACGTCAACGTCTTCGGGGACGACCTCGACGACGTCCGCGAGCGCGCCCGCCACGCGGCCGCCTACCTGCGAGGAACGATCACCGAATGACTGCACCTCTTGTCGGCATCGTCATGGGCTCGGACTCCGACTGGCCCGTCATGGAGGCCGCCGCCCAGGCCCTCGACGAGTTCGAGATCCCCTACGAGGTCGACGTCGTCTCGGCGCACCGGATGCCCCGCGAGATGGTCGCGTACGGCGAGAACGCCCACCGGCGCGGCCTGAAGGCCATCATCGCCGGCGCCGGCGGTGCCGCCCACCTGCCGGGCATGCTCGCCTCCGTCACCCCGCTGCCCGTCATCGGCGTGCCGGTGCCGCTGCGTTACCTGGACGGCATGGACAGCCTGCTGTCGATCGTCCAGATGCCGGCCGGCGTCCCGGTCGCGACCGTCTCGGTGGCCGGCGCGCGCAACGCCGGCCTGCTCGCGGTGCGGATGCTCGCCGCGTTCGACCCCGAACTGACCGAGCGGATGGCCGAGTTCCAGACCGAGCTGAACAACCAGGCCACCGAGAAGGGCAAGAAGCTCCGGGCCAAGGTGGCCGGCTCGACCTCCTTCGGCTTCGGCAAGTAGCCCGGCGGTCGGCTTCGGCCGATCGTTCGTATCGCCTGGCGGTTCGGGTAGAACAGCTCGTATGACTTCTGAGCTGGACTCCCTCGCCCCGCTGGAACGAGCCCGCGCCCTGCTGCGCACCGCCCCCGTGGTGGACGGCCACAACGACCTCCCGTGGGCCATGCGTGAGCAGGTCGGGTACGACCTCGGCGCGCTCGACCTCGCCGCCGACCAGAGCGACCGCCTGCACACCGACCTCGCCCGCCTCACGGAGGGCGGGGTCGGTGCGCAGTTCTGGTCCGTCTACGTGGCGACCCGGCTGGCCGGCGACCACGCGGTCAGCGCCACCCTGGAACAGATCGACTTCGTCCACGCCCTGGTCGAGCGCTACCCCGACCGGCTCCGGCTCGCCCGCACCGCCGACGACATGGAGGCCGCCCGCGCCGAGGGCCGGATCGCCTCCCTGATGGGCGCCGAGGGCGGTCACTCCATCGACTGCTCGCTCGCCACCCTGCGTGCCTTCCACGAGCTCGGCGTGCGCTACCTGACGCTGACCCACAACGACAACACCCCGTGGGCCGACTCCGCCACCGACAAGCCGGTGGCCGGCGGGCTGACCCGCTTCGGCGAGGAGGTCGTCCGGGAGATGAACCGGCTCGGCATGCTCGTCGACCTCTCGCACGTCTCCGCCGACACCATGCGCGACGCCCTGCGGGTCACCGAGGCGCCGGTCGTCTTCTCGCACTCCTCCGCCCGCGCCGTCTGCGACCACCCGCGCAACATCCCGGACGACGTGCTCGCCCAGCTGCCCGCCAACGGTGGTGTGGCGATGGCCACCTTCGTGCCCAAGTTCATCCTGCCCGCCGCCGTCGAGTGGACCCTGGCCGCCGACGAGAACATGCGCGCCCACGGCCTCCACCCGCTCGACACCACCCCGCCCGCGATGGAACGCCAGCGCGCCTTCGAGGCGGCCAACCCGCGCCCGACCGCCACCCCGGCCACCGTCGCCGACCACCTCGACCACATGCGCGAGGTCGCCGGCATCGACCACATCGGCATCGGCGGCGACTTCGACGGCACCGCCTTCCTGCCCGACGGCCTGGACTCGGTGGCCGGCTACCCCAACCTGATCGCCGAACTCCTGCGCCGCCACTGGTCCGAGGCCGACCTCGCCAAGCTCACCTGGCACAACGCCGTCCGCGTCCTGCGCGACGCCGAGTCGGTCGCCGCCGGGCTGCGGGCGAGCCGCCGCCCATCCATCGCCACCATCGCGCAGCTGGACGGCACCGAGGCCTGAGGCGCTCAGCCCAGCAGCGGGATCTCGATGGCCGGGCACGGGTCATCACCACGGTGCGCCCGGCCGTCCTGGTCCGCGCAGATCCCGGCCGTTCCCGGCAGATCCCGGGAACGGCCGGGAATGGCCGGGGGAGCGGTGGCGCTGGCCGTGGTGAGTTCTCGTCCACGAGGAGGCAGGACATGTACGGAGACCCGGAGACGGTCCGCAGGATCCTTACCGAGCCGGGTGACACCTGGGCCGTCGTGGGCCTCTCGTCCAACCGGCGGCGTGCGGCCTACGGCGTGGCCGAGGTGCTCCAGCGCTTCGGTAAGCGGATCGTGCCCGTGCACCCGAAGGCGGAGACGGTGCACGGCGAGAAGGGGTACGCGTCCCTCGCGGACATCCCCTTCGCCGTCGACGTCGTGGACGTCTTCGTCCGCTCCGACCTGGCCGGCGAGGTCGCCGACGAGGCCGCCGCCATCGGCGCCAAGGCCGTCTGGTTCCAACTCGGCGTGGTCGACGAGGCCGCCTACGAGCGCACCCGGGCCGCCGGCCTCGCCATGGTGATGGACAAGTGCCCCGCCATCGAGATCCCCCGACTAGGCCTCGCCGACCGCTTCAGCTAGCTCCCGGGCCGCCGTCGGGCCGTCGTGGAGGGTGGAACGGGGCGTCAGCTGGGGCGGCCGAGGGCGCGGTAGGTCCAGCCGGCGGAGCGCCAGGCTTCGGCGTCGAGGACGTTGCGGCCGTCGAGGAGGCGGCGTTCGGCGACCACGGCGCCGAGTTCGGCCGGGTCCAGCCGGCGGAACTCGGCCCACTCGGTGAGGTGCAGGACGACGTGGGCGCCCTCGGCGGCTTCCAGGGCGGAGCCGGCGTAGGTGAGGGAGGGGAACATCTTGCGGGCGTTGTCGACGGCCTTCGGGTCGTAGACGGTGACCTGGGCGCCCTGGAGCTGGATCTGGGCGGCGACGTTGAGGGCGGGGGAGTCGCGGATGTCGTCCGAGTTGGGCTTGAACGCGGCGCCGAGGACGGCGACCCGGCGGCCCAGGAAGCCGCCGCCGCACTGCTCGCGGGCCAGCTCGACCATCCGGGAACGGCGGCGCATGTTGATCGAGTCGACCTCGCGCAGGAAGGTCAGCGCCTGGTCGGCGCCGAGTTCGCCCGCCCGGGCCATGAACGCCCGGATGTCCTTGGGCAGGCAGCCGCCGCCGAAGCCCAGGCCCGAGTTGAGGAACTTGCCGCCGATCCGCTCGTCGTAGGCGAGTGCGGTGCTGAGCTGGGTGACGTCGGCACCGGCCGCCTCGCAGACCTCGGCCATCGCGTTGATGAAGGAGATCTTGGTGGCCAGGAAGGAGTTGGCGGCGGCCTTCACCAGCTCGGCGGTCGCGAAGTCGGTGACCATGAACGGCACCCCGGCGGAGATCGGCTCCGCGTACACCTCGCGCAGCAGCCGCTCGGCGCGCTCGCTGTGGGCGCCGACCACGATCCGGTCCGGGCGCAGGGTGTCCTGGACGGCGAAGCCCTCGCGCAGGAACTCCGGGTTCCAGGCGAGTTCGGCGCCCGCGCCGACCGGCGCCAGCGCGGCCAGTCGCTCGGCCAGCCGGCTCGCCGAGCCGACCGGCACGGTGGACTTGCCGACCACCAGGGCCGGGCGGGTCAGGTACGGCGCGAGGCCGTCGATCGCGGCGTCGACGTACGACATGTCGGCGGCGAACTCGCCCTTGCGCTGCGGCGTGTTGACGCACACGAAGTGCACGTCGCCGAACTCCGCGGCCTCCTGGACGGAGGTGGTGAAGCGCAGCCGGCCGGTCGAGCCCTCGTGCCCGGCGACGTGCTTGAGCAGCAGCTCGGACAGCCCCGGCTCGTACATCGGGACGCGCCCGGCGGTCAGCGTGGCGATCTTGTCGGGGTCGATGTCCAGACCCAGCACCTCGAAGCCGAACTCGGCCATCGCGGCCGCATGCGTGGCGCCGAGATAGCCGGTGCCGATCACGGAGATGCGGAGGGTCACGGGTTCCCCTTTTGTGCGGACTCGACCTGTACGGGTGCTCCTGATGCTATCCGCCCCGCCGTGATCGGCCGAGATCACCCGCACGCGGGGAACGCTGGGCAGCCGGAGGTCGGAGCCCTAGGATCCCTACTGAACGGTAGTTAACACCGGATTGACTTCGATCACTGGACGAGGCGGGCATCATGGCGGGCAGCGCAGGGGCGGCTGACTTCGATCTCTTCCGTATCTCCGAGGAGCACGAGATGCTCCGTGAGGCGGTGCGTTCGCTGGCCGAGGCGAAGATCGCTCCGTTCGCGGCGGAGGTGGATGAGCAGGGGCGGTTCCCGCAGGAGGCGTTGGACGCGTTGCAGGGCAATGACCTGCATGCGGTGCACGTGCCGGAGGAGTACGGCGGTGCGGGGGCGGATGCTTTGGCGACGGTGATCGTGATCGAGGAGGTGGCGCGGGTGTGTGCGTCGTCCTCGTTGATTCCGGCGGTGAACAAGCTGGGGTCGTTGCCGGTGCAGCTGTCGGGTTCGGAGGAGTTGAAGGCGCGGTATCTGGGGGCGCTGGCGCGGGGTGAGGGGATGTTCTCGTACTGCCTGTCGGAGCCGGAGGCGGGTTCGGACGCGGCGGGGATGCGGACGAGGGCGGTGCGGGACGGGGACTTCTGGGTGCTGAACGGGGTGAAGCGCTGGATCACCAATGCGGGGGTGTCGGAGTTCTACACGGTGATGGCGGTGACGGATCCGGAGTTGCGGTCGAAGGGCATCTCGGCGTTCGTGGTGGAGAAGGGCGACGAGGGGGTGTCGTTCGGTGCGCCGGAGAAGAAGTTGGGGATCAAGGGTTCGCCGACGCGTGAGGTGTACTTCGACGATGTGCGGATTCCGGCGGATCGGATGATCGGTGCGGAGGGGACGGGGTTCGCGACGGCGATGCGGACGTTGGACCACACGCGGGTGACGATCGCGGCGCAGGCGATCGGGATCGCGCAGGGGGCGTT
>NZ_JBIUYE010000011.1:34743-367786 GCF_044744365.1 Kitasatospora sp. NPDC087314 | reverse complement strand
GATGTACTCGAAGACGGTCCGGTCTGGAACCCGTCGCCGGTGACAACCCAGCGGATGGCTCTCGGCGTATCCGTTCCGCACGGGCAGCAGAGCGGCGAATTGGTCCCACCGGGGTTCCAAAAGGCATGATGGGACGGCAGGCGTGCGACACGATGGTCCACGCGGTGAGTGGATGCGTTGGTAGGAGGGCCGGTTGAGGCCGGAGGCGCTATCCCGGACAAGTGCTCCAAGTCCGTCCCCACTTCGACGTGCGTCGCTGGCAACGGCGGGGTGCGAAGCTCGAAGGAGACGCCCAAGGACTTCCGTTCCACCCGGAGGCCACAGGCAAGGGGAAGACCGGACGGGCGAACGCGAGTGAACCCTTGATGATGCCTCGTTATGCCAAACCTCGGATGGTGGATGTCATACCGGGGTTCAGGGACCGGCCGTCGAGAGGCGGCAGGCGGCGACCGGAGAGCCTGTGCCGGTCGTGCGAGCACCGCTGTCCCCGGGGTTTAGAGGGCGCCCAACCCGGTCGATTCTCATGCGCGGGCAACGTGACAACCCCGATGGGGTCCGGCGAGCGGTCATCGTTTGCCGGTAGGCCGACCGCAAGGAAGGTCCAGATCCCCAGCGGGCGCAGGATGACCCAAGAAGCGAAGGCCGGCGCGCCGAAAGGCAGCAGGAATCCGGAAACCCGAGCACTGCACCTTCCGGCAGTGGGTTCCGATCAACTGGCCGGATACGGGGCCATGTGTCCCGACCCGAAAGGGTGCCCACGTGGGTCGGGTGAGTCCGTGCGGACTCGATGAGCGGTGACGCCGGAACCGAGGGACAAGTTGGACGCCTCACGGCGAACGGACCCAAGGATGACACCTTGGACTGGCTGTCGATTGACTGGCGGCAGGCCGAGGAGGACGTACGGCGTCTTCGGCAGCGAATCTTCACGGCATCGCAGGCGGGGACCTCAAGAAGGTTCGCAACCTGCAGAAGTTGATGCTCCGGTCCCGCGCGAATGCTCTGACGAGTGTTCAGCGGGTCGCGGAAGGCCTTCAACGAGGACAAGACGCGCATCGTCCACCTCGACGACGGCTTCGACTTCCTCGGATATACCGTCCGACGCCACCACGGCAAGATGCTGATCAGGCCGAGCAAGACAGCAGTGCGACGC
Source organism: Kitasatospora sp. NPDC087314 (assembly GCF_044744365.1). Classification (NCBI taxonomy): domain Bacteria; kingdom Bacillati; phylum Actinomycetota; class Actinomycetes; order Kitasatosporales; family Streptomycetaceae; genus Kitasatospora; species Kitasatospora sp. NPDC087314. Next base: position 366,636 of record NZ_JBIUYE010000011.1, on the reverse strand, counting down.
CTCCGTAAACGGCTCGCCGCCGAGGTCAAAGCCCTCAACGGGGCGAACGCCACGGCGGTGATCAGCAAGCTCAACCCGATCATCCGGGGCTGGGCTGCCTACTACCGGAACGCCGTATCCAGTCGAACATTCAACGCTCTGGACAACTACATGTGGCGCCTCACCTACCGGTGGGCCGTGCGCAGTCACCCGAACAAGTCGAAGCACTGGGTCATCAACCGATACTTCGGCACGTTCAACCCGACCAGAGGGGACCGCTGGGTGTTCGGCGACCGGGAATCCGGCCGCTACCTCCAGAAGTTCTTCTGGACGAAAATCATCCGCCACCAGATGGTGCCGGGCCGGGCTTCACCCGATGACCCCGCCCTGGCCACCTACTGGTCCCGGCGACGCCGCAGGCAACTCCCCGTGCTGGACCGCACCACCCTGCGTCTGCTGACGACACAACGGTGGCGCTGCCCGATCTGCACGGGGCTGCTGCTGCACGCCGAGCACGAGCCACAAGGCCCCGAACAGTGGGGGCAGTGGCTCTCCGCAACCCGCAAGGCGGTCCGCACCCACGCGATCACCGCAAAAGCAGGGCCGGGACCAACGGGCGAACCCGCCGCACTGCAGCTGATACACACCCACTGCGCACGTCGGCTCCTCGCCGACAACCATGACGATCAGCCACTTCTGCCCGTCCGCAAGCCCCAGGGACTTGCTTGAGCCGTGTGCGGCGACGAGCCGCACGCACGGTTCTTAGCGGGCCCGGCCGCAGTAATGCGGCCGGGCTACCCGACACGGATCCCCCGGTGATCATGAAGCGTAGAGAACTCCATGATCGGGCGAACCGTGCCTGCCCTGCTACTGCCGATCAGCTCGGCACCTGCTAACGAACGGCCTTGGCTGGAGGGCGGCGACGTGGAGCCGTTCGCGTTGCCGCGCGCGGAGATCGGGGACCTGGCGGTCTTCCACGACACCGGCGCATGTGGGGCGAGCATGTCGTCGAACGACAACTCCAGACCGCTGATCCCGGAGGTCACGGTCGAGGGCGATCGGGCCGGGCTGATCCGTGGGCGGCAGACCGTCGGCGAGCTGCTGGCGCTGGAGGTGGGGCTGCCGGAAGACTTTTTCTCCCGGGACCGATGAGTTCAGGCGGTGGCGGCGGTCAAACCTGAGAAAGCAACGACAGCCGACCAGGGAGACCTGAAATGTCCAGCACCGCCACTGCCGCCACCACGACCACCGCCACCGCCGCGAAGTCCAGCAAGGCCGTGGTCCGGGTGGTCTGGACGCTGCGGATCCTGCTCGCGCTCTTCTTCGCCCTGGCCAGCGCGCTGCCCAAGCTGCTCGCGCTCCCCGCCGCCACGACCGTCTTCGACGCCATCGGTGTGGGCTACTGGTTCATGTACCTGACCGGACTGGTGGAGCTGGCCGGAGCGGTCGGGCTGCTGGTCCGCCGGCTGGCCGGGCCGGCCGCGACGGCGCTGATCGTCTTCCTGGCGTTCGCGCTCGTTACCCAGCTCACCGCGATGCACGGCGAGAACGCCGGGACCCCGTTCATCTTCATGGTGCCGCTGGCTGTCATCGCCTGGAACCGGCGCGCCGAGACGGCCGAGCTGCTCGGCCGCTCGCGCTGACCTGGTGCTTGGAGTGGTCCGTCAGCAGAGGGCCGGCGTCGCCCTGGCTCTCGCCCCCGGCCTTCGGCCGGGGGACCCCCATCGCGGCGGGCGCTCCTTCACCCGCCCCCTACTGGCGGACGCCCTTACTCCTGAAATTCAGGAGAACAGCCTAAAATCCGGTATGCCTGCCCATCGAGCCCAGCGAGCCTCCTGCCAGCCGAGATGGGACGACGCACCGCCTAACACCCCCGGGAACCCGCTCGTACTCCAGTTATGTTCCATACGCTCGGGTCGATGATCGAGCGCATCCCGAGGACGCGGCCGGCGGGGTCGGTGACGAGGAGACAGCCGTAGGCGCTGGGTCGGGCGATGGTCGTGACGTACCCGCCGACCGGCTGCCAGCCGGGGATCGCAAGGCGGTCGGCGAGCCACTCGATCACCGTGCGCTGACCCTCACTGGTCGAGGGTAACCGGCGGGCGCTGGCCCACTGGTGGTCGTCGTGGTCGTGGGAGAGGGTGATCGGGGTGCCGTCCGGCACGACCGTGGTGAAGGCGAACTGCCGTACGCGCAGGCCGCGTTGGTTGGTGAAGTCCAGGTGTCGTGCGTACTCCAGCGCCTGGCCGGTGAGCCCGGTCTCCTCGGCCAGCTCCCGTGCCGCGCCCGCCGGCCTGGCTCGCCGTCCTCCCGGCCGCCGCCCTTATGAACAGTTCGCATGTCTCAGGCCTTCGGCTGTCTCAGTGAACAGTGTGGTTGACCCTGTGCCTCCTGGTCCGGAAAGGCCCACCCTGCTGTCTCAATCGGCATCGAGGATTTTGCCCCTTCGTGATCCGAGATCCAGCGAAACCGGACCTGCTGGACATGGACGATGCGGCGATCGACGGCTCCCATGTCCGGGCGCTCAAAGGGGGGGGCTCATGTCGGCCCCTCGCCCGTCGACCGGGGTCGTCCCGGCTCGAAGCACCATGTGATCGTCGACCGCCAGGGCACGCCTCTGGCCGTCTCCCTGACCGGCGGGAACCGGCATGACGTGACGCACTTGATCCCCCTGCTGGACGCGATACCTCGCATACGCGGGCTGCGCGGACGCCCGCGCAACCGGCCCAAGCGGCTCTTCGCCGGTCGGGGCTACGACTACGACAAGTACCGTCGTTATCTTGGGTGCCCCGGAGCCGTGAGGCATATGACAATTGGCCTCCAGCCGGGTACGTGCCTGGTGGATAACTGGGGGATCGTCAGGCACGTGAGATACGTCAGTACCTGCTTCTGAACCCCAAAGCCACAGGTCATCCAAGGGTGTCCGAAAGGAGAGGTTTGCGGAATCGTTCGTAGAAGGGTCACGGTGACCGTTCGGCGAACGGACCTCTGGGATGCATGAGACAGGTGAGTCTCTAGGGCACGGTCACCACGGTGACCTTCACTCAGGGGTCGGCGAAGTCGCGCTGTTCAGGAAGAACTCGGCCGTCAGCTCATCTGCTACCAAGCTACCGCCCCACCCCGGTCAGTTCGCCCCGACCCGGGTGGCCGCATCCCTGCCGGTCAGCGGTGTCCGTTGCTTTCGCGGCCGATGACACGGAAACCCCGCGACCAGCGGGCGACCGATAGCACCGTGGCGGGCCGAGCAGCCCCTTCGCCCATTGTGGCGGCTGGTGACACAACCGTGAGCGGCACGCAATTTCGTGGGCGCAGCGGGGTAGGAACCGGGGAAACCCGCGGCCACGTCGTACCAGCGGCCGTGAAGCTACGCCGTGCAGAAAGGGTCTTGGCATGACGAACCGATCGGGTGAGCTCGTCGCCGGGCGCTATCGCTTGCTGGAGCGAATCGGTTCAGGCGGGTTCGGAAACGTATGGCGGGCGACCGACGGCTCACTCGGCGTCGAGGTCGCGCTCAAGGAGGTGCGGCTGCCCGACAACCTGCCCGAGGACCTGCGCCACCAGATGGCCGTGCGGGCCCTGCGCGAGGCCCGGCACGCCGCCCGGCTGCGTGGGGTGCCACACGTGGTGGCCATCCACGACGTACTCGAGTCCGCGCAGGGCCCGTGGATCGTCATGCAGTTGGTCTCCGGCCGCTCCCTCGCCCAGGAGCTCAACCGCCATGGCCCGCTCGACCCCGCCTATGTCGCCGGCCTCGCACGGGCCATGGTCCAGGCCCTGGCCGCCGCCCACGCCGAAGGCATCGTCCACCGCGACGTCAAACCCTCGAACGTGCTGCTCGCGGACGACGGGGGCATCCTGCTGACCGACTTCGGCATCGCCATCGACCACCGCGAGACGAAGCTCACCGGCTCCGGGATAGTGATCGGCACTGTCGGCTACATCGCCCCCGAGGTGATGCGGGGCGCGCCCGGCGACTCCCGTTCCGACCTCTACGCCTTGGGTGTAACCCTCTACGAGGCGGTGGAGGGCGTCGCCCCGTACGAAGCCAACACCGCACGCATCCGCCCACCCCGCCGAGCAGGTGCTCTCGCCCCACTGCTCACTGCGCTATTACGGGACGACCCGGCCGAGCGGCCCACTGCTACGCAGGCCCTGGATCAGCTGGACGGCGGTGGCGCGGCGCCCACCCTTCGGCGCGAGATATCCGTCCCACCACCCACCAAGCCCGACGAAGCCCGCTCGATCACCATGTCGCCCGCCAGGCAGAGATTCACGACGGCCTGCCTAGGTGTTGGGTGCGCCGTGCCCGTCGGCTATGTCGTCGGCTTCATCATCGGCTTCGCCCGCTATCCCAAGCCGGTCCTGAGCTTTGGCACCTTCGCCCTGGGGGGCGGCAACGGCCTCGGGCCGGGCGACACGAGCTCCGGCTGGGAGAACGGCCTGCTGGGGGCGGGCCTCCTCGTTTTCATCCTGGTCGTCGTGCTGGCCGTGGCCGGTGCCATCGCGGGCCCCAGCTTCGAACCTGACGTCATCTCCGCCGACTCCACCGGCTTGACCATCACTCGAAGGCCGCTGGTACGGCGGACCACCTCCACGCTGCCCTGGGCCGTCATCGACGACATCCAATTGCGCCTGGATACCCGTGATGGGCGCGCGGGAAGTATCCTGGTGCGCTTCAAGCCCGGCTGCGAGCCCCAGCAACAATGGCTGACCGATCAGCATATTGCGCCAAGCCGCGGCGGTACTTACCGCATCTACCGCGCCGGCGAGCTCCTTCCCGGGTTCCATCCCCGCGAACTGCACCGTTTCCTCAGCACGAACTCCCGCGGACTCTACAGCGCCCCCAAATCCAGGGTGGTGAGCAGATGGTGAGTGGGTGACCAAGCCGAAGAGCACATGTCCGACACGCAGAGCGGCTTCACCGTGATCGCCGTGGGAGGCACACCACTCACCCTCTTCACCCCCGATACCCCCTGCGGCTGACCCTCACCGATCAACAGGGCCCGGCAACCTTCGGTTGCCGGGCCCTTGGTGACACAGATGAAGCGCTCGGGTCGGAGGCGGTGCGTGTCTGCTGCAGCGCGAGCAGCCCCCGACCACGGCCCGGTGATCAACAGCTGCCTCGGCACCAGGCTCGTGTGGCCGATGTGCTGCACCGGCCGGGGACGGACGCCGCCCACGTCATTGCCCCGCTCGTCGGCCTGCCAGCCTTCGAGCACATCAAGTTGCCTCGGCTGCCGGCGGAGAAGGCGGTCACCATTTCGTTCAAATCGACTGTGCTCTGGAGCACCACGGAGCTTCCCTGCCCACCTCCGCTGTATCCGTAGTACTCCGGGTGGCCTTTCCCGTTCCACTTTTCGGTCTTGAATCCGTGGCCTTCCGGTGCCACCACCATCTCTTGGACGGGCGAGCCCGCGTGCTGCACGAAGCTGCAGCGGGCGAGCCAGTCTCGATGTTGGTCCGCAAGTTCTCCGTCGGTCCCAGCCGTTCCCCCCGAGACCCCAACCATGATGCGGATCTCGAAGGGAGTGTCAGTGCCGCCGTTCGGACGCCTCGGGTTCAGGCGTTGGATTTCGGCGACAACGTAGCCGTCCGCCGTCTCTCGCCAGGCGCAGATGTTCGCGGCTCCGGCCTGAGATCGCTGCTTCGGCTCGAAGATCGTGCCGGGCGGGGCAGTAGCCTGCGTCAGGCTCGCCAGTCGCCGCAGACGCAATGCGTCGCTTAGCGCGATCGAGGCCTCGTTCGCGGGGCCTGTTGCCTCTGCCTCCAGTTGTGTGAACTGCTGGAGCGCTCGGACGGACAGGAGCCGGGCGAGGTCGTCAGTCGAGCGGCTCCAGCCGGAGAGGAGACCGGGGACTGTAAGCCGACGGGACCAGCGGGTCGGCTCGTTCGGAATGGGATCGGCGTTCGGGCCCACCAGGTAGCGGTCCGATAGCGGTAAGCCCTTCGCGTCCGCCCAGGCGTCGTACGCCGCAAACTGATCGCCGTGAGCGCCAGCACCGAGCTTCACCTCCATCACCGATCGCTCGATGTCGTCCAGCAAAACGACGAAGTCGGCCCGGCCCGCAGAGGCCCCTCTGCCTGCCTTCACCCGGGCCTCTCGCCAGACGTTGAGCGTGCCCGGGGCCAGGAGCAACGCAGACCGGAGCGGCTCAGGATCCAGCTCGGCGAGGAAGCACAGCAGGTTCGACCAGTCGTCTTCTGTTCGCAGCAAGCGCGTCAGCCCGTACGTCACGGCCGGGACCCTACACGCCGCCTCTGACACGTAGGGCCAGCCCGCCTCGGCAGCGACGTCTGGCATCGGCGGGCACGCGCTTGACCTCGCCGGGGGTGCGGAGCACGGGCGCGGTGACCTGGGCGTCCCAGTCGGCCAGGACGGCCTCGGCGCGGTGCACGGTGGCGTGGCTGACGCCAGCTTCGCGGGCGAGGTTCTCCTTGGTCAGGGCGCCGTCGCTGTTGCTGGGCTGTCCGGCCAGCAGGCGAGCCATGGCCTCGCGCAGCTTCGTCTCGGTGGTGGCAGACACCGGCATCAGATGGACTCCTTGACCTTGTCGAACTGGACGTTCGTGGCGCGGACTTCGGACAGCCGGTTCGCCGCCTGCTCGCGCAGCGGTCGGGACGGCTTCTTCTTCAAGAACTCCACGAGGTCTGCTTCCTCCATGCGCCAGATGCGCTCGTGGGCGAGGGTGAGGACGGAGTTCCGGCAGCGGGCGGGCTGGCACGCGCCCAGGAGTGGGGTCGTGCCGCGTTGGTCGGGCGGGAGCTGGTTCTGGCACTCCGTGGTGGGCGCGTTCCACAGGTAGTGGTTGATCGTGCCGAGATGGAGGTCGGCGAACTCCTCGCGCAGCAGGGTGATCTCCAGGCGCTCGTCGGCGATCTGTGCTCGCAGGCTGATGCTCTGCTCGACGGCCTTGTTCACCCGGTCCAGTCCGGCATGGAAGCGCGCGGCGCCAGGACCGACCGCGATGGTCTGGCCGGCGCGCCGGGCCTGGAGCAAGGTGGCCAGCTTCTTGGCGGCGACGGTCTGCAGCTGGTTGTCGAACTCCTTGGCCCACCGGGCGCCAGGTTTTCCGTAGGCGAGAGTGGTCCGGTTGGCGAGGGCGCGGCGGGCTGCGTGCTTGAGCTGGATGCCGAGGGCGATCTCTCCGTCCGGCTCCTGGGCGGCGATCACGGCCATCGTCTTGCGGAACATGTGAGGCCGTACGAGCCCCGCCGGGATCTCATCCAGGCCGGTGAGGTGTCGGTTCGCGTTGACGAGGGTGATGAAGTCCGCGATGTCCCGGACCGGCCGGAAGCCGTCGCCCAAAGCGGGGTTGATCGCGCCGAAGACCCTGGTGTCATGGCGGGACAGCGCCTCGGCGACAGCGATCGCCTGGGCGACGGCCTCGGTGATCCACCAGCGGGACCGCGGGCGGGAACCGTCGTGCTTGACCTGCCGGGAGGCGACGGCGGGGGCGCCGTAGTACTGGGTGACGGCTCCGCGGGTGATTTCGAAGATCTCGCTGTCACGCATCGCGGTCAACGCCGCTACCCAGACGTAGCAGGCTGCTCTGACCATTCTCGGGGTCTGGCTGGTGTCCACCGGGCGGGTGCGCTCGGGAGCTGAGGCCACGACCTGGCGTACCCAGGCGCGTCGTGCGGCGGCCCGGTGGTGGCTGCCGCCGAGGCTCAGGGCGTCGGAATACTCAGCCTCGTACACCAGCCTGGCTACCTCGTTCCAGTCCGGCTCTGCGGGCTCACCGGTCTGTGTGTCGGGGGATCGGAGTGGGATGAGGTTGGCGGGGGCGTCGAGCCAGCGAAGCAGGATCTCGTCCTGCTCCGCCGGCGAGAGGCGCTGCCGGGAACGTACTTCGACGGCATGGTCCTTGCGCTGCCGCGGGCTCTGGGAGACGGTCCGGCCGGTCTGTTGGATCCAGAGCTCGACCCGTTGGCGGCGTGCTCGCCCGGCAGCACTCCTTGGGACGAAGAGACTCGGGTTGGGGCTCTTCGACACCTCGCGGCTCAGCGTCGCCCATAGGGGGCGGCCTTCGTCGGGGGTTCTCTCCAGGTGCGCGTTGATCGGGACGCGGGAGCCGGGATCGGCGAGCCATTCCTCCAGCAGAGCATCGAGTTGCCCCTGGGTTCGCATCCGACGTTCTCGCTTCGGTTGTGTCGCGTGGTCATGGCGAGCAAGGATCTCGGGAGCGAACCGGTCGATGTAGGCCCAGGCGGCCCGTAGAAGGGGCCCCCACACCTCGGGCGCGATCGCCGCGGTGGACAGTTCGTCGGTCCATGGACACTGGGCGACGGCGGAAGCCGACTGGCCCGGCCAGGGGTCCTCCAGTGTTGGCACCCCGGTCAGGACGGGCGAGAAGAGGATCAGGTGGCGGACCGCGGCGACCATGGGGCGCACTGAGCCGGGGGCGGTGATCTCCGCCCTGGCCGCGATGAACCCTTGCCAGTCTTCCACCTGCCACAGGCCGAAGTCGGCTGGCATCTGCTGCTCGTCGGCCCAGACCCGCAGCTTGTTGAAGGCGGAGCCGAAGGCCCTCGTGGTGCTCAGCCCCCAGGTGCCCGGAGGAACGAAGATGCCAGCGGCCTGCAGGGCGGGGTGCTGGGGGTTCAGCATGGCGAAGGAGATCTCTCGGGCCAGCAGGTTCCATCGCGGGTCAGCAGGAAAGGAGCAGAGCCACGCTCCGGGCACCTTGTTCGCCGGCCGACGGATGCAGTCGCCGGGCCACATGTCGGCGCGGCCGAAGACCGGCATCTCCTTGTGTGCGAGCCGGCCGGGCAGGTTGGCGTACACCGGGTCGAGCCCGGCAGCGAGAAGCTCTCGGCCGCGGTCCAGCCGGGCCTCCAGCTCACGGATGTCGCTCTGCGCGGCCTTCTGCAGCGCCGCGCGTTCCGCGTTGCTGAACTCGTCCAGCACCTGGTAGGTCGCCTTGCGCATTCCAGGTGGCGCCTCGATACGTCGGCGCAGCCGTTCGGGGACCCGAGGCGACCGCGCCGCCCAGTGGCCAAGGAGCGAGAGCAGGGCGCGGGATTGTGCCCAGGGCTTCCCCGACTGCTCGGGGATCGGCCGAGCTGGCCCTGTTCCCAGGCGTAGATCAGCGCGGGCACATCGAACCGCTCGTCGGCCAACTGGATCTCGGCGGGGTCCAGCCCGATCGTCGGCAGGTGGGTGGAGACGAGCGCCGCGAAGGACTTGACGGCCTTGGGGTAGGAGCCCTGCGTCTTCAAGGAGTTCTTGTGGTGGTAGTCGATCCACACATCCGCGAGTTCAGCCGCCAGTGCCCGGCAGGCGAAGGCGGACGGATCGACCCGCCGCTTGCTGGGCCGGCCGCGACTGACGAAGGTGATCTCGCGAATGCCCACGCGCGCCACAGGGGCAGGTGGAGCAACAGGCGGGTTGGTGCTGGAGCGGGGACGTCGGTCGCCTCGGGGTGGCATCAGCTCCACCGCCCGGCGTGCTGACCGGCCAACTGCGCGTAGGTGGAGTCCTGTTCATTCCACCCTGTTGCTGCCGCCTCCGGGGGAGGTTGTCCGTTCTGTTTCTGTGGCTTGCCCCGTTATGCCTTTCGTGGTTCCGCAACGGGGCTTCCGGCCTCCGGGCCCGACAGTGACCTGCGCCCTCGGTCGATCATGATCGAAAAGGTGCCGTCACCGGGTGCGGAGGCATCGACAGCCCGCTGGTTGCTGTCGATCGTCGCCGGTTCCTCGGCGATGGAGCGGGCCGGGGCGAAGAGCTGAGCCCTGAGTTGTCCCGAGGGGCGGTGACGCCGGGGCCTTGGTCGGGTGCGGTGGGTTCCGGAGCGGCTCTGGGGCGGCGCCGGCGTCGAGGTGGGCCGACGGGGGAAAGAAGCAGTCGAGGATCGGTTTTCGAGTGTCTCGCGGAGGGCCGATGCGCCGGGACGGACGGGTGGCGAATTCCCTGCTCGCGCTGCTGAGCCGGGACTGGGCGGGAGTGCCGGTCGCGCTGGTGGTGGCGGGGGTGGGCGGCGGCCTCCTGGGGCTCGGCGGGAACCGCGCGGTGGCGCTGGGTGGTCCGGTGGTCGCGGCCGGTGTGCTGCTGCTGGTCGGGGCCGTGCGGCACGTGGTGCTGGTGGCTCGGGAGGCGGGGACACGGCCGGCGCCCGGCGTGCTGGTGGAGGTGGGTGGGCACCGGATGCACGTCCTCGCCGAGGGGGCTGCCGACGGTGGTCCGACGGTGGTCTGGATGCCGGGCGGACACGCGCCCGGTGAGGAGTTCCGGCAACTGCACACGCGGATGGCCGCCCGGACCCGCTCGGTGCTGGTCGACCGGTTCGGCTCGGGCTGGAGCGATGTCGGGCCCTTCCCGAGGACGACGACGGCCGAGGCGGCGGAACTGCTGGCGGCGCTGGAGGCGGCGGGGGAGCGGGCCCCCTTTGTGCTCGTCGGCCACTCCCTGGGTGGACTGCTGGTCGCGAACGCGGCGAGGAGGCGTCCCGATCTGGTGGCCGGGCTCGTGCTGCTGGATCCGACGCCGCTGGAGGTGATCGCCTTCGCGCCGCCCAACCGGCTGGCCGCCGGCATGCGCAGGGGCCTCCTGCTGACGGCGGTGCGGCACCTGTTCGGCGCACAGCGTGGCCGGGACGGCCGGACCGGCCAGTACTGCGCCGCCGCGTCGATCTTCGCGGAGCTCTCGCCCGTCGGCCTGGCGGAGGTGGGCTGGGAGACCGTGGTCTACGACGGCGACCTCGGCGACCTGCCGCTGGTGCTGGTCATACCCCGGGACCTCACGGGTGGCGAGGCGGTGCTGGCCGCCGCCGGGGACGAGGTCGAGGCCGAGCGGATCGCCAGGTTCTACCTCCGGGCCCGGACCCGCTACCTGGCGGCGTCGACCGCGTCCCGGGTGGTGTACACGCCGGAGGGCACCGGCCACGACTTCCCGGCCGAGGCCCCCGGGTTCGTCGTCGGTGTGGTCGGTGACCTGCTGAGCGAGCTGCGTACGGTCAGCCCATGACCGTACGGGCGGAGCCGGACCGGACCGGGCGCCGACGGGAGAAGGCGCCCAGACCCACGACGTTTCCGGTGTGTTCGCAGCGGTAGCGGACCGGGTCGCCGTCGTGGTCGTGGCCGGCCTCGACCAGGTCGATCAGGGTGGCGAGGTAGCGGCCCACCAGGGGGGCGTTCTTGAACTGGTTGCCGCTCGTGCCCATGGCGACGTAGTAGCCGTCGAGGGCGGTGCGGTCGTAGATCGGGGTCCAGTCGTCGGCGACGTCGTACACGCCCGCGACACCGACGGGCCGGCTGGGGACCCTGATCCCCGGGAAGCGGCGGGCCGCGCGGGTCACCTGGGTCCGGAAGCGGCGGGCGGTGGGGCGCGGATCGGCCTCGTCCGGGTCGTCGACCCACTCCGGCGGGTCACAGGCCGGCTGGGTACCGCCGACGAGGAGGTGGCCTGCGGCGGCCGGCCGCAGGTAGGTGCCGAGGTCGACGTCGGCGACGACCGGGCCGAGGCCGGCGGTGGGGCCGCCCGGGACGGCGATCTGGTGGACCTCCTCACGCAGCGGGCGGACGCCCACGGTGAAGTCGCCCCCGACGCCCGCCAGCCGGTTGAGGCCGCTCGACCACGGACCGGCGGCGTTGACCACGACCGGGGCGGCGACCCGCGTACCGTCGGCCAGCCGGACGCCCGCCACCCGGTCCGCGTGCCGCTCGACGGCCACCACCGCCCGGTGGAACAGGAAGTCCGCACCCAGCTCGCCCGCCGCGTCGGCGAGGTTCCGGGCCGCGAGCTGCGGGTCGTCGACGAAACCCGCGTCGGGGGTGAAGAGGGCGCCGAGTTCTCCCGTCGGGCCGGAGAAGAAGCCTTCGTCGTCCACCGGCTTCGGCGGCCAGTACCGTCCGGCGTCGATCCCCGGGAGGTGCCGGCGCAGCGTCGGGGCGTCCCACCGCTCGTACGGGACGCCGGCGCGGTCGAACAGGGCCGCGACGTCGGCCGGCGCGGCCGCGGGGGAGTCGAGCAGCACGGCCCCGGTGCGGTGGAAGGCCGCGAGCGGGTGCCGGCCGGCCGGCCGCAGGTGGTCGGGCCAGGTGGCCCAGAGCTGGCGGGCCTCCCAGGCCGTGGCGACGCCGTCGAAGGTGGAGTAGTTGAAGCGGATGATCGCGCTGGAGGCGCTGGTCGATCCGTGGCCGGCCGCGCCGGCCTTGTCCACCACGACCACCTGCCGCCCGGTGCGCGCGAGTTCGAGGGCGATGGCGGCGCCGATCACCCCGGCGCCGACCACCACCGCGTCCGGCGGGCCACTCGTCATCAGGACCTCCGAGGGGGTAGGCGGGGCACGGAGGCGAGCAGCGTCCTGGTGTACGGGTGCTGCGGGTCGCGCAGGAGGGCTTCGGTGGGGCCGGTCTCGACGATCCGGCCGTGCCGCATGACCGCCACCACGTCGGAGACGTAGCAGACGGCGGGCAGGTTGTGGCCGATGAACAGCATGGACAGGCCGAGCCGTTGCCGGAGTTCGCGGATCGTGTTGAGGACGGAGGCCTGCACCGAGACGTCGAGCGCCGAGGTGATCTCGTCGGCGATCAGGAGACCGGGTTCGACGGCCAGGGCGCGGGCGACGGCGACCCGCTGGCGCTGGCCGCCGGACAGCTGCGACGGCAGGCGGTCGGCGAGCCGCGGATCGAGCCCGACGAGGTCGAGCAGGCCGAGGACGCGCTCGGTCCGGGCCGGCCCGTCGAGCCGGTGGAAGACGGTGGCCGCCTCGGCGAGGGTCTGGCGGACCGTCATCCGGGGATCGAGCGCGGTGTCCGGGTCCTGGAGCACGATCTGGACCAGGCGGCCGAGCCGGCGCCGGGCCCCGACCGTGCGGACGCGGACCTCCCGGCCGTCGATCAGGACCCGGCCGCCGTGCACGGGAACCAGCCCGACGATCGCACGGGCCAGGGTCGACTTCCCCGAGCCGGACTCGCCGACGAGCCCGAGCGTGCTGCCGGACGGGACCTCCAGTGAGACGCCGTCCACCGCGGTGACGGGACCGCGTGGCCCGTGGTGGCGGACGGTGAGCTCGCAGAGCCGCAGCTCGGTCATGACGGGTCCGCCTTCACCTGATCCACCGCCGGATCGGCGGCCGCCACCGGCAGCGGGTACCAGCACGCGACGCGCTGGACCGCGTCGAGGCCCTCCAGCGGCGGGGCCTCCCGCGCGCAGCGGTCCCGCCGGTGTGGGCAGCGGGGCTCGAACGGGCAGCCCGGGGCGGGCGCCAGCGGGTCGGGTGGCGCGCCCGGTACCGTCGGCAGCGGCCGGTCGCGGTCCGCGGTGAGGTCCGGCACCGACTCGACCAGGGCCCGGGTGTAGGGGTGCCGGGCGGCGGTGGCGAGCCGGTCGGCGGGCAGTGCCTCGACGACCGCTCCCGCGTACATCACCAGGACGCGCTCGCAGAACCCGCTCACGAGGGCGATGTCGTGGCTGATGAACAGGACGGCGGCGGAGGTGTCCCGGCGCAGCTCGGAGAGGAGTTCGGTGATCTGCCGCTGCACGGTGACGTCGAGGGCGGTGGTCGGTTCGTCGGCGATGATCAGGTCGGGCCGCAGCATCAGGCCGGAGGCGATCATCACCCGTTGGCGCTGGCCGCCGGAGAGCTGGTGGGGGCGTGCCCGCAGCAGCGAAGGGGGGAGGGCGACCCGGCGCAGGGCATCCGAGGCCTCCCGCAGCGCCTCCGCGCGGCTGATGCCGAGGTGGGCCCGGGCGGCCTCGGTGAGCTGGGTGGCGATGCGGAGCGACGGGTTGAGCGCCGAGGCCGGGTTCTGGAAGACCATCGCCAGGCCGGTCGCGAGGTGCCGGTCGCGCTGCTTGGGCGTCAGGGCGGCCAGGTCGGCGCCGAGCAGCCGGAGGGTCCGGTGGGACACCCGGGCCCGTTCCGGGAGCAGGTCGGCGATCGCGAGCGCGGTGAGCGACTTGCCGGAGCCGGACTCGCCGACCAGCCCGACGATCTCGCCCGGCCGCAGCGACAGGCTCACACCGCGGACCGGCCGGATCACGCCGTCCGGGGTGGGGAGTTCGACGTTGAGGTCCTCGACCTGGAGCACGAGGCCGTCCTCGGCGGGTCCGCTCGGGGCGACCGGCCGCCGGGGCGGGCGGGAGGCCGGCCCGCGCCGGGCAAAGCCTCCCGCCAGGACCTCGCCGAGCAGTTGGAAGGTCACCGCCGCGTAGAGGATGGCCAGGCCCGGGGCGAGCGCCGGCAGTGGTTGGGCGTAGATGCGGTCGAGCCCCTGGTTGAGCAGTTGCCCCCAGTCGTAGCCGGGCGGCTGCACGCCCAGGCCGAGGAAGCTCAGCCCGGAGAGCGCGACCAGGGAGGTGCCCGCCGCGGTGGTGGTGCTGAGCAGCAGCGGCTCGGCGGTGTTCGGCAGGACGTGCCGCCACAGCAGCCGGTGCCGGCGCAGGCCGAGGACCCGGGCGGCGGCCAGGTGGTCGGTGCCCGCGACGGCGGCGGCGAGGGTCTGGGCGAGCCGGGCGAAGCCGGGCACTCCCGCGACGGCCAGGGCGAACACCGCTCCGCCGGCCCCCGCGCCGAACACGACCGCGAGGAACAGCGCGACCAGGAGCGCGGGGAAGGCGAGCAGCAGGTTGATCAGCGCGGCGATCAGGCGGCGGGAGCGGGGCCCCACGACGGCGGTGGACGCCCCGAGGAGAACACCCGTGCCGGCGCCGATCGCGGTCGCCGCCAGTGCGAGCAGCAGGGAGGGCCGGGTGGCGGCCAGCACCCGGGCCAGGAGGTCCCGCCCCAGGTTGTCGGTGCCGAACGGGTGCACCCCCGACGGGCCTTGCAGCACCACCGAGGGGTCCGGCCGGTCGGCCGCCGCGCCCCAGACGAGCGGGCCCGCCAGCGCGAGCACGATCAGCGAGGCCAGCATGGCGGTGGCGACCCAGGCCATGGGCGAGCGGAGGTACCTGGTGGGCAGGGGCATCGGATCCTCAGCTCTCCCGGATCGCCGAGCGCGGGTCGAGCACCGCCAGCAGCAGGTCGACCAGGAGGCTCGCGAACAGCACGGTGGTGCCCAGGATCAGCACCATCGCCTGGACCACCGGGTAGTCCTGCGAGACCACGGACTGGGCCATCGCCGAACCGATGCCGGGCCAGGCGAAGACCTTCTCGACCAGCACCGTACCGGCGATCATGGCGGGCAGCAGGCCGCCCGCGACGGTGAGCGCGGCGGTGGCCATGTTCGGTGCCGCGTGCCGGAGGTAGCGCCGCGCCGGGGACAGCCGTTTCGCCCTGGCGGTGCGCAGGTAGTCCTCGGACAGCACCTTCAGCGCCTCCACCCGGACGATCCGCGCCAGGACGGCGGTGGGCGCCACCGAGAGCGCGAGGACCGGCAGGACGAAGGACCCGGGGCCCGCGGTGCCGGCCACCGGGAGCAGCCGGAGGCCGACGGCCAGCAGTGCGGTGAGCCCGGCGGCGAGGACGAAGTCCGGCACCCCGGCCAGGCCGGCGGTCACCGTCGTGAACGCCAGCTCGCTGCGCGGGTGCCGGCCGTCGCGGGTGCGGACGGCGACGAACAGGCCGCAGGGCAGGGCGACGGCGAGGGTGACGAGGAAGGCCAGGCCGGCGATCTCCAGGGTGGCCGGCAGCCGGGTGCGGACGAGCTCCGCGACCGGTGTGCCGGTGACCAGGGAGGTGCCGAGGTCGCCGTGTGCGAGGCCGTCGAGGTAGTGCCGGTACTGGGACAGGAAGGGTGTGTCGAGGCCGAGTTGGTGTCGGCGGGCGGATACCAGGGCGGGGGAGGCGTCGATGCCGAGCGCCGCGCGGACCGGGTCTCCGGGCACCAGGCGGATCATCGCGAACGACGCGGTGAGCACGACTCCGAGGGACAGGACCAGCCGGGCGGCGCGACGCCCGAGGAAGGCGGTCCACGGGTGGTGGAGCAGCGGAGGAAGCGGCACGTCGGCTCCCCGGGTCATCGGTGCAGTCGGATGCTGGTGGGAACGATCTGGCCGCCGAAGGTCGTGGCGAAGGTGGTGCTCCGGCCGTAGACGGTGCTCCGGCCGTCGGCGATCGGCAGGGCGTCGGCCGAGCGGAGGAGCGCGGCGGCGGCCCGGTTCCAGGTGCCGCAGCCTTCGGTGTCGGGCTCCCGGAGCGCTTGGGCGACCAGGGTGTCGTACTCGGGGTTGGTGACCCCGGCGAAGTTGAGGCCCTGGGCGGGTGTCGGACCGGAGAAGAACGGGATGAAGCCGACCGGCAGGGCGAAGCCCGGTGAGGTTCCGACCACGACGTCGAAGTCGCCGGTCTGGTACATGGCGTTGACGAGGGCGGGCAGGCTCTCGGTGACCAGCTCGACGTCCGCGCCGAGCTGCGTCCAGGAGCGGGCCATCAGCTCGGCGACGGGCGACAGCGTCGGCCCGAGATCGGGGCTGGTGATCAGGCGCAGCCGGAGTGGTCGGCCGTCCTTGGCCAGTCGGCCGCCGGCGTCGCGGGTCCAGCCGGCGGCGCGCACCGCCTCGGAGGCGTCCAGCGCGGGCAGGTTGGCGGCGGCGAGGTCGGCGTGGCAGACGGCACCCTCGGCGCCGAAGTCCGCGGCGGGCCGGCCGGTACCGCCGACGGCGACGTTGGCGAGTCCCTGGCGGTCGAGGGCGGACACCAGGGCCCGCCGCAGTGCCGGGTCGGCCAGGGGGCGGCCGGGGCGCTGGTTGAAGAAGGTGAGTCCGACGACGGTCGCCACGTCGGCGGCGGCCAGGCCGTGGCCGGTGAGCCGGGCCCGATCGGGCCCGTTCACGCTCGCGATGTCGACGCCTCCGGTGAGCAGCAGGTTCGCGGTGGTGGAGGCCTGGGGCACCACCGAGATGACGATGCGGGCGGGGAGGCCGGGTTCCGCCGTGGTCGCGCCGCCCGGTCCCCAGGCGTAGCCCTCGCGCCGGGTGAACTCGTACGGTCCGCCCGGGGTGTAGTGGGACAGCACGTACGGTCCGGTGCCCTGGGTGGAACGGTCCAGCGACCGGGGCCGGTCGAGGCCGGCGGGACAGACGATCGGCAGCAGCCCGAGCGTGCGGGTGAGGAACGGGAAGGGGGCGGTGGTGGTCGCCGACACCGTCCCGGCCGCGTCGTCGGCGCTCGCGGTGTACGGGACGCTGGGGAGGACGGTCTGCGCACCGGCGAGCTGGTTGGCAGGGTCTCCCGCGTAGTTCAGCGCCCGGGCCACCGCCGTGGCGGTGAGGGGGGTGCCGTCGGAACAGGTGGTCCCGGGGCGGAGGGCGAAGGTGGCCGTCGTGGTGGTGGCCCCCCAGGAGGAGGCCAGACCGGAGACCAGGGTGCCGTCGGCCGAGATGTTGACCAGCGAGTCGTAGGCGTAGCGAGCGGGGCCGGTGCCGAAGGCCGTGTACGGGTTGAAGCTGGGGGTCTCGCTGGCGGTCGCGATCCGGACGGTCCCGCGGTCCACGAGGGGACCGGTCGTGGAGGAGCGGGCGAGGTTGCCACAGCCGGTCAGGGTGACGGCCGCGGCGGTCAGGGCGGCGGCCAGGGGGACCGGTGGGGGGCGACGGGGCATGGCGTCATAGTGCCACCGAGTCCTGGCGCTGACGAGTCAACTCCCTTCTGTAGCAAGTGTGTTCGAAAGTCCAACGTCGCCTTTCGGCGTACTCGGCGGGCCTGGGCGCTGATGGCGGGAGCCGATGCGATTCACCCGTTCGTGGGAAGCGGTGGCCGGTCGGACGTCGATCCGGCCGGCGGGCGGCCCGTCATCGCCAGGATGGCCGCATGAGGACGAACGAATCGGGCCGGGAGATCGGCCACCTGGCGGACCGCTACTGGGAGTTCCTGCTGGAGCGTGACCCGCTGCTGAGGGTCCGCCAGGGGCTCCCGGTCGAGACGCTGCCGGGATTCTCGCTCGCCGAGGCCGAAGCGCGTGCGGGGTTCGCCGAGGGCGTGCTGGAGCAGGTCCGGTCGCTCGACGGCACGGAGCCGTCCGGAGTCGACGCCGACACCGCCGCGTTCCTCGTGGGGCTGGCCGAGCAGGAGCTGCGGGCCCTGCGCTGCTACTGGCTGACGCCCGTCGCCACGCCGTACCGGCTGTTCCCGCTGTCGCTGTACGTCGATGCGGTCCTGCGTCCCTTCCGTTTCACCGAACCGCAGGACGGCGAGCGGTACTTGGCGCTGGCGCGCGAGCTGGCCCGGGTGGTCGGGTCGGTCGGGGACAAGGCGGCGGAGCAGGCCGCCCGCGGCTTCCGGGTGCCCGCCCCGGCGCTGCCCGGGGCGCGAACCACCATCGCCGGCCTGCGGACCACCGTGGCGGAGCGCGTCACGGTGGGCGAGGACCGGCTGGGCGGGCTGGGGTCGACCGGGCGCGGGCGCCTGCGGGACGGCGTACGGCGGCTGGTGGAAGCCGAGCTGCTGCCGGCCTTCGACCGTCTGCTCGCCGTCGTCGACGACCCGGCCTACCTGGATGCGGCGCCGCGGGCGGTCGGCTGGGCGCGGCACGAGGGTGGGGAGGAGGTGTACCGGGAGTTCGTCCGGACGCACACCGGGGGCGACACGCCGCCCGAGCGGCTGCACGAACTCGGCCGCGAGCAGTGCCGTGAACTGGCCGAGCGGATGGGGGAGGTCCGCGCCGTCCTCGGATTCCGGGGTTCCGAGGGGGAGTTCCACGAGCGGCTGCGGAGCGAGCCGCGCCTGTACGCCCGGACGCCCCAAGAGGTCGAGGCCCGCTACCGCCGGTACCTGGACCGGCTGGCCCCGCTGCTGCCCCGCTGGTTCGCCGTGCTGCCGGCCGCCCCGTACGGGCTGGCCCGGCTGGACCCGGCGCTGGAGGCGGGGATGACCTTCGGGTACTACGAGCAGCCCACGGCGGCCGATCCGGTCGGGCGCTACCGCTACAACGGATCGGACCTGGACCGGCGGTCGCTGCTGGGCGCGGCCTCGCTGATCTACCACGAGCTGGCGCCCGGCCACCACTTCCACCTCGCCCGGCAGACGGAGAACCGGTCGCTTCCGCAACTGCGCCGCGAGGTGGGCGAGTTCGGCGCGTTCAACGAGGGCTGGGCCGAGTACGCGGCCGGTCTCGGCTGGGAGATGGGCCTCTACGACGACCCGTGGGACGCGTACGGGCGCCTCGCGCAGGAGCGGTTCACCGCCCAGCGCCTCGTGGTCGACACCGGGCTCAACCTCGGGGCCATGAGCCTGGAGCGGGCGAGGGACTTCATGCGGGCCAACTCCACCGAGGGGGAGGCCCAGATCGCCTCGGACCTGCTGCGGTACTCGACGGACCTGCCCGGGCAGGCGTTGTCCTACCGGGCGGGGTACTTGGAGTTCGCCCGGCTGCGGGCCCGGGCGGAGGCCGGTCGCGGCGGGGGTTTCGACGTGCGGGCCTTCCACGAGGCGGTGCTGGGCGGCGGCGGGCTGCCGTTTCCCGCTCTGCGGCGGAGGGTGGCACGGGAACTCGGAAATGCTCATTGAAATGATAGATATGATTAGCGGTTAATTCTGTGGGCAGGTGTACGGCAATTCGCGCTACCCCGGGGCGTCGAGAGCACTCGCACGGGTGAAACTCGCCGAGGCTGTTTGGTCTCGACGTGCGCGGTTCGACTACGGTGACGAAGGTTGCGGACGGCAGGGCCCGTGAATCGAGGAATTCCAGACCCGGCAGGGTGAACGGAGAATTCCGGAAACGGGTGCTTCCGTCCGCCCGGTTGTGCGCTGCTCCGGTGTTCGCGGTTTCCGGGGTCCCTGTCATACGTCTGCGTGGAGAGGATGGAACATCATGCCACCCGTAGTACCGCCCTTCCTGGTCGGCCTCGTCGTCGCGCCGCTGGCCAAGCGTCTGCTCAAGCCGCTGGTGCGTGGCGTCGTCAAGACGTCCGTCGGCATCGTCCTGGAGGTGAAGAAGGCGGCCCACGAGGCCGGGGAGAACATCCACGACCTCGCGGCCGAGGTGGCCGCCGACATGGTGGCCGCACAGGTCACCTGTGGCGATGGTCAGCGCGCCGAGGCCGATGGTGCCGTCCAGAGCGTCCCGAGTGAAGAGAGGGGCGAGACTGCCGACCGGGGTGAAGGTGAGACCCGGACTCCCAAGATCCGCGCGACCGCCGGAGTCGGAAAGGCGCACTGACGGTCCGTTCTGCGGCTCTGCCGCCGCCTGGGCGCTTATTTCGACGGATTTCGGAATGACGCGCCCGAGCGGCGGTCGGCCGCGGGCTCGCGCTCGCACCGCTCCCTCCTTCAGGACTTCCACTCCGCCGCGGCGTTCCGTCGTACCCGTGACGGATTCCCGTGACCTCCGCAAACAGGTGATCGTACACATGCCGTCTCTACTGGGTGCCGCAACCGGATACAGCTCCGTGGATTTGGACGTGCGCCCGCGCTCGGTCATTCCGGGCCGCCAGCGCTGGGACGTCAAGCCGGTTCTCGGCCGGCCCCGGACGGCCGAAGTCCTCGCCGCGACCCTGCGGCGCATCCCCGGGATCACCCAGGCGCAGGCCAGCCCGGTCACCGGCGGGGTCCTCGTCCGGCACGACGCGCGCGTGAGCGGCGCGGACGTCGACCGGATCGTCCGCAGGGCCGTCATCGTGGTCATGGAGGGCATGTCCCGAGCCGCCCGTCCCGCGCCGGTACGGCCCGTCGCCGAACCGGCCCCGCGGGCCGATCGCGGCCTCGTCCTGCGTCCCGTCCTCGCCGTCGGGGGCGGTGTCGCGGCCGGCATCGCGCTGATCCGCGGGTCGGCGCTGAGCAGGCAGCTGGTCGCGCTGGGCGGGGTGGCGGCGGCGACCGCGGTCGTGGTCCGAAAGGCCTGGCGCAGAACGGTCGACGCGACCAGGGACCTCGCCGGGCCCGGAGCCGAACGGCATCCCCTGCTGGAGATCGTCGGACCGCACCGGCGGCGCCTCTACCGCGCCTCCACGCTGTCGGTCGCCTGCCAGGTCTCGGAGATGGCGCTCGGCACCTTCCTCGGCTGGACGGCGCTGGTCCTCATCAAGGGTGAGGCCGCGCCGCTGGTCAGCCTCGGTCTGACCACCGCGACCGCTCAACTCTGGGGTCTGGCAGGGCTGGTGGCGGCGGCCTGTGCCGCCGTGGCGGGCCTCTCCTACTCCTCGAACCTCCAGTGGCGCCGGCTCGGCCAGGACATCGAGCACGACTGGCGGAGCCGCACGTACGCCCATGTGCAGCACCTCGAACTGCGCCACCTGGAAGGCGAGCGGACCACCCGGATCGCCGGCGCGCTCACCGACGACGTCCGGCAGCTGGGGACCTTCTTCTCCACCTCGGCCAACGACGTGCTGCAACTGGGCACCAGCCTCGCCCTGCTGGTGCCGCTCTTCCTGCTGCTGGCACCGCAGATCGCCTGGATCGCCTTCCTGCCCATCCCGGTCATCGCCTGGTTGTCGCTCCGCTACCAGGACAAGGCCGCGGCCGACTACGCCGTCTCCGGCGAGCAGCGGGCCAGGCTGCACAGCCAGCTGGTGAACAGCCTGGAGGCCGGCGCCACCGTCAAGAGCTTCTGCACCGAGGACTACGAGGCCGAGCGCATCGACCGGCTGAGCGGGGACGCCCAGGAGAGCAGCCACCGGACCGACCGGGGCACGATCCGCCACGCCGAGACCGTCCGGGCCTGCACGACCGCCTCCATGGCCGGCACCCTGCTGATCGGCGGCCGGTCGGTGCTCAACGGCACCCTGCCGTTCGAGGTGTTCAGCCCGCTGATCGGGCTGCCCCAGATGGTGCTGCTGCGGATGAACCGGCTCGGCGGCATCGTCGACCAGTACCAGCGCACGATCGCCGCCTACGACCGGGTCCACCGGCTGCGCGCCCTGCCCGTCGAGACCGACGGCACCGGCGGACCGCTCGACGTGGAGAAGGTGCACGGCGAGATCGTCCTCGACGACGTGACCTTCGCCTACCCCGGTCGGCCGCCGGCGCTGGAGAGCCTCTCGCTGACCATCCCCGCCGGGCAGGTCACCGCCCTCGTCGGCGCCACCGGCTCCGGCAAGACGACGATCGCCAAGCTGCTGATGCGCTTCCAGGACGCGGAGTACGGCAGCGTGCTGCTCGACGGGCGGGACGTGCGCGACCTCCGGCGGCACGACCTGCGCCACGCGATCGGGTTCGTCGCCCAGGATCCCTTCCTCTTCGACGGAACGATCGCCGACAACATCCGCTACGGCAGTTTCGACGCCTCGGACGAGGCCGTGGTCGAGGCGGCCTCGAAGGCCGAGGCACACACCTTCATCGCGACGCTTCCGGACGGCTACGACACGGTGATCGGCGAACGCGGCGCCACCCTCTCGGGCGGCCAGCGGCAGCGGATCGCCCTGGCGCGCGCGATCCTCAAGGACGCCCCGGTCGTGATCCTCGACGAAGCCACCTCCGCCGTGGACAACGAGACCGAGGCCGCGATCCAGCGCACGCTCCGGGCCTTCGCGGCCGACCGGACGATGGTCGTCATCGCCCACCGGCTCTCCACGGTTCGCCACGCCGACCGGATCTACGTCATGGACAAGGGCGGCGTCGTGGCCGAGCAGGGCACCCACGACGAACTCCTGGACCGGCGCGGACTCTACGCATCCCTCTGGCAGCTCCAAGCCGGCGAAATCGCCGCCTGACCGTAGCCGCCGCGCCACCCGCCCGCCGACCGCGTGACGTCACCGCGGCCGGCGTGCCCAGCGCGCCCTCACGCCTGCCCACATTCCTGGAGGTACCCCCATGTCCCGTCGCGACGGCGACACCCTTCCGCTGACAGCGGCCCAGCGCGAGATCTGGCTGGCCGAGCAACGCGCTCGGACAGTGCTCGACGCCTACCGCATCGGCGAATACCTGGAAGTCCACGGACCGGTCGACGCGGAATTCTTCGAGACCGCGGTGCGACGGGTGGTCGACGAGATCGATTCACTGCACGTGAGCTTCGTCCACGACGGCCAGGAACCGCGGCAAGTCGTTCGCGCGGGATGGGACTGGGAACCGGCCCGGCTCGACCTGAGCTCCGAGCCCGATCCGTGGGCGGCGGCCCTGGCCTGGATGGCCCGGGACCGGATGCGTGCGCTGGACCTCACCCGCGATCCGCTCTTCAGTTTCGCGCTGATCAGCCTCTCTCCGGCGCACCATCTCGTGTACCAGAATCACCACCACCTGGTGATGGACGGGTACGGCCTTTCCCTCGTTCGGCGGCGGCTCACGCGGATGTACACGGCGCTGGCCGGAGGCGGCTCCGCCCCGCGCTCGCCGTTCGGCTCGCTGGACGACCTGATCCGCGGTGACACCGACTACCGGGCCTCCGGGCAGTTCACCTCCGACCGTTCGTACTGGACGGAGCGGCTCGCCGACCGTCCGGAGCCGACCCGGCTCACCGTCCGGACCCAGCGCGGCGGGATCGGCCTGCGCAGCGCGGTGGAACCGGCGGTGCTCCGGGTGGACGCGCTGCGGGCGGCGGCCGCACGGGCCGAGGTCCACTGGTCCCGCCTGCTCATCGCGGTGACGGCCCTCTACGCGCAGCGGCTCACCGGCGACCGGGACGTGCTGATGGGCCTTCCCGTCACCGGGCGCGAGGGCGCCGACCGCGCCCTGCTGTCCACACCCGGCACGGTGGCGAACGTGGTGCCCCTGCGGCTGCCACTGCGACCGGACATGCGATGGCGGGACCTCCTCGCCGAGGTGGCGGGGAAGGCCGACGGGGCCCTCGCGCACCAGCGCTACCGCAGCGAGGACCTGTTCCGGGAACTCGGCGTTCCCGGTGCCACCGAGGCGGGGTTTCCGCTGGTCGTCAACATCCTGGTCTTCGACTCCGCGCCGAGCTTCGCCGGGCATCCCGCCACGCTGCACTACCTGCTCCCGGAGCCGACCACCGGGCTGTCCCTCTGGGTCACCGGTCGGCGGGGGGACAGCGAACTCGAGGTCGAGCTCAAGGGCGCGCCCCAGATCTGGAGCGACGGTGAACTCGCCCTCCATCAAGGGCGCTTGATCGCACTACTGGACGCCGTCGCCGCCTGCGACCCGCAGGAACCGGTCGGCCGGATCGGCCTGCTCGCCTCGGGCGAGGAGCGGGAACTGCTGGCGCTCGGTGCCGGTCCGGTGGCCGAGGGCCCCAGCGAGAGTCTGGCGGAGGTGTTCCGGGCGCAGGTGCGGGCGACGCCGGACGCGGTCGCGGTGGTGGGGCCGGATGCGTCGCTGACGTACGCGGAGTTGGACGCGCGGGCGAACCGGCTGGCGAACGCCCTGATCGCCCGGGGTGCGGGGCCGGAGCGGCTGGTGGCGGTGGCCCTGCCGCGGTCGGCCGAGCTGGTGGTGGCGGTCCTCGCGGTGCTGAAGGCCGGGGCCGCCCATGTCCCGGTCGATCCGGAGTACCCGGCCGCGCGGATCGGGTACATGCTGGACGACGCGGGGCCGGTTGTGGTGGTGACGGACTCCCGCACCCGGGACCGGCTGCCGGAGGCGGGTTCCGCCGGGTGGTTGGTGGTCGATGATCCGGAGACGGTGGGGGTGGTGGCGGGCTGCCGGGCGACGGATCCGGACGTTGCCGTCGATCCGGGGCATCCGGCGTACGTGATCTACACGTCCGGGTCGACCGGGCGGCCCAAGGGCGTGGTGTCGACGCACGGCGCTCTGCTCAACCTCTTCGCCGACCAGCAGCGGGCACTGTTCCCGCCCCTGCTCGCGGAACGGAACCGGCTCCGCGTGGCGCTCACCACGTCGGTCTCGTTCGACGCCTCCTGGAACCAGCTGCTCGGCCTGTTCGCGGGCCACGAACTGCACGTCCCGGACCAGACGACCTGGGCCGACCCGGACGCCTTCGTCGAGTACGCCGGGCGCTGCCGCCTGGACTTCATCGAAGCCACCCCGTCGTACCTCCAAATCCTCGTCGCACACGGTCTGCTGGGCGGTCCGCAGTGGCGCCCGGCGATGGTCGCGGCGGGCGGCGAGGCGGTCCCGGAGCAGCTGTGGGAGCGGCTGCGTCCGGCCGACGGGGTGTCCTGCGTCAACTTCTACGGGCCGTCCGAGTGCACGGTGAACTCGGTCGTCGCGTCGATGGGTTCGAGTCCCCGCCCGGTGATCGGCCGGCCGGTCGGCAACGCTCGGCTGTACGTGCTGGACGGCGCGCTGCGGCCGATGCCGACGGGCGAGCCGGGTGAGCTGTACATCGCGGGCGCGGGGTTGGCGCGGGGTTACCTGAACCGTCCGGGGCTGTCCGCCGGGCGGTTCGTGGCGGACCCGTTCGGGCCGGCCGGCTCGCGCATGTACCGCACCGGTGACCTGGTGCGGTGGGGCTCGGACGGGAACCTGGAGTTCCTCGGCCGTACCGACGATCAGGTCAAGGTCCGGGGATTCCGGATCGAACTCGGCGAGATCGAATCCGTGCTCGCCGAGCACCCGCAGGTCGCGCAGGCCGCCGTTGTGGTGCGGACCGAGGAGGACGCCCGGCTGGTCGGCTACGTCGTGCCGGCACCCGGTACCACGGTGGCCGCACCCGTGCTGCGCGAGCACCTGCGCGAGCGGCTGCCGGAGTACATGGTGCCGACCGCGTTCGTGATGCTGGACGCCCTGCCGCTGACCCCGAACCGGAAGCTCGACCGGCGGGCCCTGCCGGCCCCCGAGCAGGCCGCGAGCGCCCCGGGCCGTGCTCCGCGCACCGCGACCGAACACCTGCTGGCCGGGCTGTTCGCCGAGGTGCTCGGGGTGGCCGAGGCCGGGCCGGACGACAGCTTCTTCGACCTCGGCGGGCACTCGCTGCTGGCCACCCGGCTGGTCGCCAGGGCACGGTCGGTGCTGGGCGTGGAGCTGCGGTTGAGCGACCTGTTCGACGCGCCGACGGTGGCGGAACTGGCGGCGACGGTGGACGTCGCGGCCCGGGCGCGGCCCGCCCTCGTGGGGCACGATCGGTCCGACACCGCCCCGTTGTCCTTCGCGCAGCGCCGGCTGTGGTTCCTGCACCGGATGGAGGGCCCGAGCGCCACGTACAACATCCCGCTGGCGCTGAGGCTGTCCGGAAGCCTGGACCAGCGGGCCCTGGAGGCCGCCCTGGCGGACGTGGTCGAGCGGCACGAGAGCCTGCGCACCGTCTTCCCGGTGGTCGACGGCGAGCCGTGCCAGCGGGTGCTGGCCCCCGACGCGGCACGGCCGCGACTGCGGGTGACCGAGGTCGGCAAGGCCGACCTGCCGGACCGGCTGGCGGAGGCGGCCCGGTACGGCTTCGACCTCGCCGCGGAGCCGCCGCTGCACGCCGAACTGTTCCAGCTGGGCACCGAGCAGCACGTGCTGCTGCTCGTGGTGCACCACATCGCGGGTGACGGCTGGTCGATGGGCCCGCTCTCACGGGACCTGACGACCGCCTACGCGGCCCGGGCCGAGGGGGCGAAGCCGGAGTGGTCGCCGCTACCGGTCCAGTACGCCGACTACGCCCTCTGGCAGCAGGAGCTGCTGGGCGACGGCTCGGACCCGGACAGCCTGCTGAACGGCCAACTCGCCTACTGGCGGGAGCAGCTGGCGGACCTGCCCGAGCAGGTCGAGCTGCCGTTCGACCGGCCCCGGCCGGCGGCGATGTCGTACCGGGGCGCCCACCTGCCGGTGCGGATCGACGCCGAGCTGCACCAGGGCCTGCGCGCGCTCGCCCGCGACGGCGGGGCCAGCCTCTTCATGGTGCTCCAGGCCGGGCTGGCCGCCCTGCTGGGCAAGCTCGGCGCGGGCACCGACGTCCCGATCGGCACGCCGATCGCCGGACGCACCGACGAGGCCCTGGACGAGCTGGTCGGCTTCTTCGTCAACACCCTGGTGCTGCGCACCGACCTCTCCGGCGACCCGTCCTTCACCGAGCTGCTCGGCCGGGTGCGCGCCGACGCGCTGGCCGCGTACGCGCATCAGGACGTGCCGTTCGAGCACCTGGTGGAGGCGCTGAACCCGACCAGGTCGCTGGCGCACCACCCCCTGTTCCAGACCATGCTCGCCCTGCAGAACGCTCCGCTCGGTGCGTTCGACCTGCCGGGGCTGCGGGTGGCGACCGACCTGGTCCCCACCGGTACGGCCAAGTGCGACCTGACCTTCATGGTGACCGAACAGCCGGGCACGGACGGCCTGTCGGTCCTGGTGGAGTACAGCACCGACCTGTTCGACGAGGCGACCGTGGCGGGGATCGCCGACCGGTGGCTGCGGCTGCTGCGCGCCGTCGTCGCCGACCCCGGCCGACGGATCGGCCGGGTGGACGTGCTGTCCGCCGAGGAGCTCCGCGCCCTGCTGCCGGCCGGCCCCGGCCGGAGCGGGGAGTCGCCGGAGAGCGGCATCACCGCGCTCTTCGAGCAGCAGGTACGGACGAACCCGGCCGCGGTCGCGGTCACGGACGGCGAAGTCGCCCTGACCTACGGCGAGTTGAACGCCAGGGCGAACCGGCTGGCACACGCCCTGATCGACCGGGGGGTCGGGCCGGAGCAACTGGTGGCGCTGGCCCTGCCGCGCTCGGTGGAACTGGTCGTGGCCGTGCTCGCGGTGCTCAAGGCCGGCGCCGCGTACGTGCCGGTGGATCCGGAGTACCCGGCCGCCAGGATCGCCTACCTGCTCCAGGACGCCCGGCCCTCGCTGCTCGTGACGACGAGCCGGATCGGCGATCTGCCGGGGGCGGACCGGGTGGACCAGTTGCTGCTGGACACCGCCGACCTGGCCGGCCTGCCGGACACCGACCCGGAGACCGCCGTCGATCCGGGGCACCCGGCCTACGTCATCCACACCTCCGGGTCCACCGGTAACCCCAAGGGCGTCGTGGTCCCGCACCGGAACGTGGTGCGGCTGTTCGGCGTCACCCGGGAGCTGTTCGGCTTCTCCGCCGAGGACGTCTGGACCCTCTTCCACTCCTGTGCCTTCGACTTCTCGGTCTGGGAGCTGTGGGGCCCACTGCTCCACGGCGGCCGTCTGGTGGTCGTGGACCACGAGACCAGCCGCTCGCCGCACCGGTTCCTGGAACTCCTCGCCCGCGAGCGGGTGACGGTGCTCAACCAGACGCCGTCCGCCTTCTACCAGCTGATGCAGGCGGACGAGGAGGCGCCGGAAACCGGCCGTGAACTCGCCCTGCGCACCGTGGTGTTCGGCGGCGAGGCGCTGGAGCACGCCCGGCTGGCGAGCTGGTACGAGCGGCACCCGGACGACGCGCCGCGGCTGGTCAACATGTACGGCATCACCGAGACCACCGTGCACGTGACCCACGCCGTGCTCGACTCCTCCGGCACCGCCGCCGGCCAGGTCGGCATGGCCATCCCCGACCTGCGCACGTACGTGCTGGACGCCCACCTGCGCCCGGTGCCCCCGGGCGTGCCCGGCGAGTTGTACGTCGCGGGCGCCGGGCTGGCACGCGGCTACCTGAACCGGCCCGGCCTGACCGCCGGACGCTTCGTGGCCGATCCGTACGGGTCGGCCGGCGCGCGCATGTACCGCAGCGGCGACGTCGTGCGCCGAGGCGCGGACGGCAGCCTGCGGTTCGTCGGCCGGGCCGACGACCAGGTGAAGGTGCGCGGCTTCCGGATCGAACTCGGTGAGATCGAGGCGGCGCTCGCCGCCCACCCGGCCGTCGCCCAGGTCGCCGTCCTGGCGCGGCAGGACCGCGCCGACGACACCCGGCTGGTCGCGTACCTGGTGCCCGCCGCGGGCGCCGCCCACCGCCCGGCCGAACTGCGCGAGTACCTGCGGCAGCGGCTGCCGGAGTACATGGTGCCGGCCGCGTTCGTCACCATGGAGAGCCTGCCGCTGACCGCCAACGGCAAGCTGGACCGTCGTGCGCTGCCCGCGCCCGACCTCACTCCGGCGAACGCCGGCCGCGCGCCGCGCACGCCGCAGGAGCAGATCCTGTGCGAGCTGTTCGCCGAGGTCCTCGGGGTGGCCGAGGCCGGCGTGGAGGACAGCTTCTTCGACCTCGGCGGGCACTCGCTGCTGGCGACGCGCCTGGCCGCCCGGGTCCGCGCGACCCTCGGGGTGGAGCTGGAGCTGCGCACCCTGTTCGAGACCCCGACCCCGGCCGGCGTGGCCGCCGCCCTGGCGGGTGCCCGCCGGGCACAGCTGGCCCTGGCGCCCCAGCCGCGACCCGAGCGGATCCCGCTGTCCTTCGCGCAGCGGCGGCTCTGGTTCCTGCACCAGCTGGAGGGCGCGAGCGCGAACTACCACATCGCCCTGGCGTGGCGGCTGTCCGGCGCCCTGGACCGGCGGGCCCTGGCGGCCGCCCTGGCGGACGTGGTCGAGCGGCACGAGAGCCTGCGCACCGTCTTCCCGGCGGTGGACGGCGTGCCGTACCAGCGGGTGCTGGACGTCGTGGCGGGCCGCCCGCGGCTGGACGCGAGCCGGACCACCGAGGCCGGGCTGCCGGGCGTGCTGGCGACCGCGAAGGCCCGGCCGTTCGACCTGGCCGTCGATCTGCCGCTGCGCGTCGGCCTGTTCGAGCTCGGACCGGACGAGCACGTGCTCCAGATGGTGTTGCACCACATCGCCGGTGACGGCTGGTCGCTGGGCCCGCTCACGCAGGACCTGACCGCCGCCTACGCGGCGCGCTGCCGGGGTGAGGAGCCGCAGTGGGCGGAGCTGCCGGTCCAGTACGCCGACTACACCCTGTGGCAGCACGAGCTGCTCGGCGACGCCGCCGACAGTGACAGCCCGTTCGCCCGCCAGGCGGCCTACTGGACGCGGCAGTTGGCCGATCTGCCGGAGCAGCTCCGGCTGCCCACCGACCGGCCCCGCCCGGCGGTCGCCTCGCACCGGGGCGGCCTCCTGGACGCCGGCCTGGACGCGGAGCTGCACCGCGGTCTGCGCGAGCTCGCCCGTACGCACGGGACGAGTCTGTTCATGGTGCTCCAGGCCGGGCTCGCACTGCTGCTGAGCAAGCTCGGCGCGGGCGACGACATCCCGGTCGGCAGCCCGGTCGCCGGCCGGACCGACCAGGCGCTGGACGACCAGGTCGGCTACTTCGTCAACACCCTGGTGTTCCGGACGGACACGAGCGGCGACCCGACCTTCGCCGAGCTGCTGGGCCGGGTGCGCGACACCGCGCTGGCCGGGTACGCCCACCAGGACCTGCCGTTCGAGTACCTCGTCGAGGCCCTCAACCCGGTGCGGTCGCTGGCGCACCACCCGCTGTTCCAGGTCATGCTGGTGCTCCAGAACGCACCCCGGGCCGACTTCGCCCCGCCCGGGCTGCGCGTCGGCGGCATGCCGTTGACGACGACCACCGCCAAGCTCGACCTGATCCTCACGATGTCCGAGCGGCACGCGGAGGACGGTTCTCCGGAGGGGATCGACGGGCTGGTCGAGTACACCAGCGACCTGTACGACCCGGCCACCGTCGAGACGATGATCGGGTGGTGGCAGCGGCTGCTTCGTGCGGCGGTCGCCGACCCGCGGCGGCGGCTCAGCCGATTCGGTCTGCTCGCAGCGGAGGAGGAGCGTGAGCTGCTGGCGCTGGGTACCGGCCCGGTGGCCGAGGGCCCCAGCGAGAGTCTGGCGGAGGTGTTCCGGGCGCAGGTGCGGGCGACGCCGGACGCGGTCGCGGTGGTGGGGCCGGAGGCATCGTTGACGTATGCGGAGCTGGACGCGCGGGCGAACCGGCTGGCGCATGCCCTGATCGCTCGCGGGGCGGGGCCGGAGCGGCCGGTGGCGGTGGCCCTGCCGCGTTCGGCGGGACTGGTGGTGGCGATCCTCGCGGTGCTGAAGGCCGGTGCCGCCTACGTCCCGGTCGACCCGGAGTACCCCGCCGCCCGAATCGGTTACATGCTCGACGACGCCCGGCCGGTCATGGTGGTGACCGATGCCCGTACCCGGGACCGGTTGCCCGCGGCCGGTGTCGCCGGGGGGTTGGTGGTCGACGACCCGGAGACCGCGGCGACGCTGGAGGGCTTCCCGGCAGCGGACCCGGAGGTGGCCGTCGATCCGGAGCATCCGGCCTACGTCATCTACACCTCCGGCTCGACCGGGCGGCCCAAGGGCGTCGTGTCGACGTACGGCGGCCTGCTCAACCTGTTCGCCAACCAGCGGCCGCTGCTGTTCGCGCGGCGGTCGAAGGGGCGACTGCGGGTGGGACTGACCACGTCGGTATCGTTCGACGCGTCCTGGGACCAGCTGTTCGGCCTGTTCGCGGGCCACGAACTGCACGTCCTGGACGAGGAGACCTGGGCTGATCCGGACGCCTTCGTCGATTACGCTGCGCGTTGCGGGCTGGACTATGTCGGAGCCACCCCGTCGTACCTTCAAGTCCTGTTCGAGCGAGGTCTGTTGGACGATGCACAGTGGCGTCCGGCGGTGGTCGCGGCGGGTGGGGAGGCCGTTCCGGAGCAGTTGTGGGAGCGGCTGCGGGCAGCCGACGGGGTGTCGTGCCTGAACTTCTACGGTCCGTCCGAGTGCACGGTGAACTCGGTGATCGCCCCGCTGGAGTCGAGCCCGCGCCCGGTGATCGGTCGGCCGGTCGGCAACACCCGGTCGTACGTGCTGGACGGCGCGTTGCGGCAGACGCCCACGGGTGTGGCGGGTGAGTTGTACATCGCGGGCGCGGGCCTGGCACGGGGCTACCTGAACCGCCCGGGTCCGACTGCCGGGCGTTTCGTGGCCGATCCGTTCGGGCCGGCCGGCGAGCGCATGTACCGGACCGGTGACCTGGTGCGGTGGGGCTCGGACGGGAACCTGGAGTTCCTCGGCCGTACCGACGACCAGGTCAAGGTCCGCGGCTTCCGGATCGAACTCGGCGAGATCGAGGCGGCCCTGGCGGAACACCCGCAGGTCGCGCAGGCCGCAGTGACCGTCCGGCAGGACCGGGCGGAGGACACCCGGCTGGTCGCCTACCTGGTGCCCGTCACCGGGGCGGAGCCCGGGCCGGAGGACCTGCGGGCGCACCTGCGCGAGCGGCTGCCGGACTACATGGTGCCCGCCGCGTTCGTTCCCCTCGACGCCCTGCCGCTGAACGCCAGTGGCAAGCTGGACCGGCGCGCCCTGCCCGAGCCGGATGCCGCCGTGACGCGGATCGGCCGGGCACCGCACACTCCCCAGGAACACGTGCTGGCCGGGCTGTTCGCCGAGGTGCTGGGCCTGCCGCAGGTCGGCGTCGACGACGACTTCTTCGACCTGGGCGGGCACTCGCTGCTGGCCACCCGGCTGGTGGCCCGGGTCCGTGCGACCCTGGGCGTGGAGCTGGCGCTGCGCACCCTGTTCCGCACCCCGACCGTGGCCGGACTGGCCGCCGGGCTGGGCGGCGCGGACCGGGCCCGGCTCGCCCTGGGGCGGGCGGAGCGGCCCATGGGGGCACCCCCGGCCGAAGGCTGGGGGATTGTGCCGCTGTCGTCCGCTCAGCGGCGGCTGTGGTTCCTGCACCAGCTGGAGGGCACCGGGCCGACCTACAACATGCCGCTGGCCTGGCGACTGTCCGGACCGCTGGACCGGGCGGCCCTGGAACAGGCGCTCGGCGACGTGGTCGACCGGCACGAGACCTTGCGCACGGTCTTCCCGGCCGTCGACGGCGTGCCGTGCCAGCAGGTGCTGGCCGCCGGGGAGGCGCGGCCGAAACTGCCGGTCACCCCGGCCGACGAGGCACACCTGACGGAGCTGCTGGCCCGCGGCGCGGCACGAGGATTCGACCTCGCGGCCGAACCGCCGCTGCGCGCCGAGCTGTTCGAGCTCTCGGCGGACGAGCACGTGCTGTTGGTGGTCATGCATCACATCGCGGGTGACGGTTGGTCGCTGGGCCCGCTGGCCGCCGACCTGGCCACCGCGTACGCGGCGCGCCGCCGACACGAGGAGCCGGGCTGGGCGCCGCTGCCGGTGCAGTACGCCGACTACACCCTGTGGCACGACCGGCTGCTCGGCGACCAGGCGGACCCCGGGAGCCTGTTCGCCCGCCAGACGGCCTACTGGACGGAGCAGCTGGCCGGCCTGCCCGAGCAGATCCGGCTGCCCGCAGACCGGCCCCGTCCGGCGACCACCTCGTACCAGGGCGGGCAGCTGGCGATCGACCTGGACGCGGATCTGCACGGCGCACTGCTGCGCCTGGGCCGCGAGCACGGGGCCAGCGTCTACATGGTGCTGCAGGCCGCGCTGGCGGCGCTGCTGGACAAGCTCGGCGCGGGCGACGACATCCCGGTCGGCAGCCTGATCGCCGGCCGGACCGACCAGGCCCTGGACGACCTGATCGGATTCTTCGTCAACACCGTGGTGCTCCGCACGGACACGAGTGGCGACCCGTCCTTCGCCGAGCTGCTGGTCCGGGTCCGGGAGAACGCGCTCGCCGCCTACGCGCACCAGGACCTGCCGTTCGAGCACGTCGTCGAGGCCCTCAACCCGTCCCGGTCGCTCGCCCGCCAGCCGCTGTTCCAGGTGCTGCTCGCGCTGCAGAACGTGCCCCGCACCGAGTTCGCGCTGAGCGGCCTGGGCGCCGAGATCCTCCTGGTCCGGACGCCCACGGCGATGTTCGACCTCGGTTTCCACCTGCTGGAGCGCGGCGGCACCGGCGGGCCGGCCGAGGGCATCGTCGGGCGGGTCGAGTACAGCACCGACCTGTTCGACCACGCCACGGTGGAGGCGCTGGTCGCCCGCTGG
Source organism: Kitasatospora sp. NPDC087314 (assembly GCF_044744365.1). NCBI lineage: Bacteria > Bacillati > Actinomycetota > Actinomycetes > Kitasatosporales > Streptomycetaceae > Kitasatospora > Kitasatospora sp. NPDC087314. The sequence goes on along the minus strand of NZ_JBIUYE010000011.1, from coordinate 333,199 downwards.
CTGCGCCTGCTGACGGCGGTCGTCGCCGCGCCGGACCGGCCGCTGAGCCGGATCGACGTCCTCACCGCCGAGGAGCGGCACGAGCTGCTGGTCGCCCGGAACGACACCGCGCGCCCGGTACCCGCCGAGGGACTGCCCGCCCTGTTCGAGGCGCAGGTCCGGGCGACCCCGGAGGCCCCGGCGGTGGTGTTCGAGGACACCGAGCTGACCTACCGCGAGCTGAACCGCCGGGCCAACCGGCTGGCGCACGCGCTGATCGCGCGCGGGGTCGGGCCGGAGCAGGTCGTCGCCCTGCGGCTGCCGCGCTCGGCCGAACTGGTCGTCGCCGTCCTCGCGGTCCTCAAGACGGGTGCGGCCTACCTGCCGGTCGACCCGGACTACCCGGCCGCCCGCATCGCGTACATGCTGGAGGACTCCCGGCCGGCCGTGGTGATCGACGACCTCGCGGCCGTCACACCGGACGGGGAGCAGCCGGAACGCGATCCGGTCGTCGCCGTGGATCCGCGCCACCCGGCCTACGTCATCTACACCTCGGGCTCCACCGGCCGGCCCAAGGCCGTGGTGATGCCCGCCGGCGGGCTGCTGAACCTGCTGGAGTGGCACCACCGGGCCGTCGGCGGCGAACCCGGTACGCGCACGGCGCAGTTCACCGCGATCAGCTTCGACGTCTCGGTACAGGAAGTGCTCTCCGCGCTGCTGTACGGCAAGACCCTCGTGGTGCCGACCGAGGAGCAGCGCCGCAGCGCCGAGCTGTTCGCCCGCTGGCTGGACCGGCACGGGGTCGAGGAGTTGTTCGCGCCCAACCTGGTGATCGAGGCGCTCGCCGAGGCCGCCGAGGAGGCCGGGCTGGAGCTGCCGAGCCTGCGGCTGATCGCGCAGGCCGGTGAGGCGATGCGCCTCGGCGGCGCCGTGCGCCGCCTCCAGGGCCGTCGGCCCGGCCGGGTGCTGCACAACCACTACGGCCCCGCCGAGACCCATGTGATCACGGCCTATCCGCTGCCGGCCGACCCGGCGGACTGCCCGGTCCCGGTGCCGATCGGCCGTCCGATCGCCAACTGCCGGACGTACGTGCTGGATTCGTCCCTGCGCCCGGTCGCGCCCGGTGTGCTGGGCGAGCTGTACCTCGCCGGGGCGGGCCTCGCTCGCGGCTACCTGAACCGGCCGGGGCTCACCGCCACGCGGTTCGTCGCCGACCCGTACGGTCCGGCCGGAGCGCTGATGTACCGGACCGGCGACCTGGTCCGCTGGCGGGCCTGTGGGTCCCCCCGGCCGGCGGCCGGGGGAGGTGAGCTGGAGTTCGCGGGCCGGGTGGACCACCAGGTGAAGGTCCGCGGGTTCCGGATCGAGCCCGGGGAGATCGAGGCCGAGCTGGCCGCGCACCCGGGCGTCGCCCAGGTCGCGGTGCTCGCCCGCGAGGACCGGCCGGGGGAGACCCGGATCGTCGCGTACGTGGTGCCGACGGCCGGGACCGGGACGACGGTGGTGGCGCTGTCGGCGTACCTGCGTGAGCGCCTGCCCGACTACCTGGTGCCGTCGGCGTTCGTGTTGCTGGACGCCCTGCCGCTGACGCCGAACGGGAAGCTGGACCGGGCGGCGCTGCCCGCGCCCGAGCCGGGCACCACCGGGGGCGGCCGTGCGCCGCGCTCGCCGCAGGAGCAGATCCTGTGCGAGCTGTTCGCCGAGGTACTGGGCCTGCCTCGGGCCGGGGTCGACGACGACTTCTTCGACCTGGGCGGGCACTCCCTGCTCGCCACCCGGCTGGTCTCGCGGGTCCGGGCGACCCTCGGCGTCGAGCTGGAACTGCGAAGCCTGTTCCGGACACCGACCCCCGCCGGGCTCGCGGCCTCGCTGCACGAGGCCGGCGTCGCGCGGCAGGCCCTGGTTCCCCGGGCCCGCCGGGAGCCCGTGCCGCTCTCCTTCGCGCAGCGCCGGCTCTGGTTCCTCCAGCAGTTCGGGGCACCGAGCGCCACCTACCACATGCCGCTCGCCCTGCGGCTGGCCGGCGACCTCGACCGGGAGGCGCTCAGCGCCGCCCTCACCGATGTGGTGACCCGGCACGAGACCCTGCGCACGGTCTTCCCGCAGACCGCCGGCATTCCGTACCAGCGGGTCCTGGACCCGGCCGAGGCCGTCGTTCCGCTGGCCGTGCGGACGGCCGGCGAGGCGGAGCTTCCGGCCCTGCTGCGTGAGGCCGCGGTGCGGGAATTCGACCTGACGGCGGAACTCCCGCTGCGGGCCGAGCTGTTCGCGGTCGCACCCGAGGAGCACGTGCTGCTGGTGGTGATGCACCACATCGCGGGCGACGGCTGGTCCATGGGCCCGCTGGCCCGCGACCTCGCCGCGGCCTACGCCGCCCGGCGGGGCGGCGGGGTGCCGGACTGGCCGCCGCTGCCGGTCACGTACGGCGACTACACCCTGTGGCAGCACGAGATCCTCGGCGACGAGCACGACGCGGACAGCGTGTTCGCGCGCCAGGTCGCCTACTGGACCGAGGCGCTGGCCGGGCTGCCCGACCAGCTGCAACTGCCGGTCGACCGCCCGCGTCCGGCCGCCGTGTCGTACCGCGGCGATGTGCTGGACGTCCGGATCGGACCTGAACTGCACGTTGCGCTGGTGGAGTTGGCGCGGCGTTCGGGGGCGAGTCTGTTCATGGTGCTGCAGGCGGGTCTGGCGGCGTTGTACACGCGGTTGGGTGCGGGGACGGACGTTCCGATCGGGAGTCCGATCGCGGGGCGTACCGACGAGGCGTTGGACGATCTGGTCGGGTTCTTCGTGAACACGCTGGTGTTGCGCACCGATACGAGTGGTGATCCGAGTTTCGCGGAGCTGTTGGGGAGGGTGCGGGAGACGGCGCTGTCGGCGTACGCGCACCAGGACGTGCCGTTCGAGCATCTGGTGGAGGTGCTGAACCCGTCCCGGTCGCTGTCCCACCACCCGCTGTTCCAGACCGGACTGGTGGTGCAGAACGCGCCGGGCGGCGACTTCGACCTGCCGGGCGTCCGGGTCGACGGGATGGCCGTGCCCACCGGGACCTCCCGGCTCGACCTGACCTTCGGCCTGGCGGAGCAGCACGGGCCTGACGGCGCGCCGGCAGGACTGAGCGGCGCGGTCGAGTTCAGCGCCGACCTGTTCGACCGTTCGACGGTGGAGGCCCTCTTCGCCCGGTGGACCAGGCTGCTGACCGCGGTCGCGGCCGCTCCGGACCGGCCGATCGGCGGGATCGATCTGCTGTCCGACGAGGAGTGCCGCGAGCTGCTGCCGGCCGCCGAGAGCCGGACCGCCGCCACGAGCGTGCCGGAGCTGTTCGCGCTGCAGGTGGTGGCGACGCCGGAGGCGGTCGCGCTCGTCTGCGGTGGTGTCGAGTTGACGTACCGTCAGTTGGACGGGTGGGCGAACCGGTTCGCGCGTGCGTTGATCGCGCGTGGGGTGGGGCCGGAGCAGGTCGTGGCGGTGGTGTTGCCGCGGTCGGTGGAGTCGGTGGTGGCGGTCCTGGGCGTCCTGAAGGCCGGGGCTGCGTACCTGCCGGTGGATCCGGCGTATCCGGAGGCGCGGATCGCGTTCATGCTGGAGGACGCCCGGCCGTCGGTGGTGATCGACGACCCCGCGATGGTGGTCGGCGGGGACTCGCCGGACAGCGATCCGGAGATCGCGCCGCTCGACGTCCGGCACCCGGCCTACGTCATCTACACCTCGGGCTCGACCGGTCGGCCCAAGGGCGTCGTGGTGAGCCACGCCGGCGTGTCGGGCCTGGTGGCGGCGCAGGTCGAGCGGCTCGGCGTGGCGCCGGGCAGCCGGGTGCTCCAGTTCGCCTCGCCCAGCTTCGACGCGTCGTTCTGGGACCTGTGCAGCGCGCTTCTCACCGGCGCCGTTCTCGTCCTGGCCCCCGCCGAGGCCCCATTGGAGGCCCTGACGGACCGTCGGCTGGACGTCACCCACGTGACGCTGCCGCCCTCGGCCCTGGCCGCGCTGGAGAGCGCCGACCTCACGGCCGCCACCCTGGTGGTGGCGGGTGAGGCGTGCCCGCCGGAGCTGGTGGAGCGGTGGGCGCCCGGGCGGCGGATGATCAACGCGTACGGTCCGACGGAGACGACGGTGTGCGCGACGATGAGCGACCCGCTGTCGCCGGGGTCGGGGGTGCCGCCGATCGGCCGTCCGGTCGCGGGCTTCCGGGTGTACGTGCTGGACGAGCGGCTGCGGCCGGTGCCGCCGGGTGTGGCGGGGGAGTTGTACGTCGCCGGTGCGGGTCTGGCGCGCGGTTACCTGGACCGGCCGGGGCTGACGGCGGGGCGGTTCGTCGCCTGTCCGTTCGGCGTGGACGGTGAGCGCATGTACCGCACGGGCGATGTGGTGCGCCGGCGGGCCGGAGGCGAGCTGGAGTACCTCGGCCGTGCGGACGACCAGGTGAAGGTGCGGGGCTTCCGGGTCGAACTCGGCGAGGTCGAGGCGGCCCTGGCCGAGTACCCCGCCGTCGCCCGGGCCGCCGTCCTCGCGCAGGACGACCGCCTCGTCGGCTACGTGGCGACGCGTCCGGGCACGGCCGTCCGTCCGGCGGAGCTGACGGCCCATCTGCGTGAGTGCCTGCCCGACTACCTGGTGCCGTCGGCGTTCGTGTTGCTGGACGTGCTGCCGCTGACGCCGAACGGGAAGCTGGACCGGGCGGCGCTGCCCGCGCCCGAATCGGTGGCCGTGGTGGCGGGCCGTGCGCCGCGCACGCCGCAGGAGCAGATCCTGTGCGAGCTGTTCGCCGAGGTGCTGGACGCGTCGAGGGTCGGGGTCGACGACGACTTCTTCGACCTGGGCGGGCACTCGCTGCTCGCCACCCGGCTGGTCGCCCGGGTGCGCTCGGTGCTGGGCGTGGAGCTCGGGTTGCGCGCGCTCTTCCAGGCGCCCACCGTGGCGGGCCTGGCCGAGGCGTTGGCCGAGGCCGGCCACCCGCGCCCGGCGCTGACCGCACACGATCGGCCGGAGACGGTGCCGCTCTCCTTCGCCCAGCGCCGGCTCTGGTTCCTGCACCGCATGGACGGCGACGCCGCGACGTACCACATCCCGCTGGCACTCCAGCTGACCGGGACGCTCGACCGGGCGGCGCTGGACGAGGCGCTCGCCGACGTGGTGGCCCGGCACGAGAGCCTGCGGACGGTGTTCCCGGAGGTCGACGGCGTGCCGTGCCAGCGTGTCCTGGACCTCGATGCGGCCCGGCCCGGGGTGCGGCTGACCGAGCTGTCGGAGGACGAACTGCCGCTTCGGCTCGTCGAGTTCGCCCGGCAGCCGTTCGACCTGGCGGCGGAACCGCCGCTGCGGGCGGAGCTGTTCGCGGTCGCGCCGCAGGAGCACGTGCTGCTGCTGGTCATGCACCACATCGCCGGTGACGGCTGGTCCACCGGCCCGCTGGCCCGCGACCTGGCCGAGGCGTACGCCGCCCGCAGCGAGGGCCGCGCACCGGGTCGGTCGGGTCTGCTCGTGCAGTACGCCGACTACACCCTGTGGCAGCGCGACCTGCTCGGTGACCCCGCCGACCCGCAGAGCCGGTTCGCCGAGCAGCTCGACTACTGGAAGCGGCAGCTGTCCGACCTGCCGGAGCTGCTCCAGCTGCCCGCCGACCGGCCGCGGCCGGCCGTCGCCGGCTGGCACGGGGACCAGGTCGGCCTGGAACTGAGCCCTGAACTGCACGTTGCGCTGGTGGAGTTGGCGCGGCGTTCGGGAGCGAGTCTGTTCATGGTGCTGCAGGCGGGTCTGGCGGCGTTGTACACGCGGTTGGGTGCGGGGACGGACGTTCCGATCGGGAGTCCGATCGCGGGGCGTACCGACGAGGCGTTGGACGATCTGGTCGGGTTCTTCGTGAACACGCTGGTGTTGCGCACCGATACGAGTGGTGATCCGAGTTTCGCGGAGCTGTTGGGGAGGGTGCGGGAGACGGCGCTGTCGGCGTACGCGCACCAGGACGTGCCGTTCGAGCACTTGGTGGAGGTGCTGAACCCGTCCCGGTCGCTGTCCCACCACCCGCTGTTCCAGACCATCCTGGCCGTGCAGAACGCGCCGATGGGCCGGTTCTCGCTGCCCGGCCTCGAGGTCGCCACCTACGCGGTGGCCACCGGGACCGCCAAGTTCGACCTCGGGGTGAACCTCGCCGAACGGTTCGGGCCGGACGGAAGCCCGGCCGGGATCGCCGGCGCGATGGAGTACGCCACCGACCTGTTCGACCGGGACACGGTCTCCACCCTCGCCCGGCGCTGGACGCTCCTGCTGGAGGCGGTCGTCGCCGATCCGGAACGGCCGATCGGCGGAATCGACCTCCTCGACGCCGACGAGCGGCACCGGCTGCTGGAGCGCGGCAACGCGACCGCCCGCGAGGTGGGCGCCGTCCCGGTGCCGGAGGCGTTCGCGGCGCAGGTGGTGGCGACGCCGGAGGCGGTCGCGCTCGTCTGCGGTGACGTCGAGTTGACGTACCGCCAGTTGGACGGGTGGGCGAACCGGTTCGCGCGTGCGTTGATCGCGCGTGGGGTGGGGCCGGAGCAGGTCGTGGCGGTGGTGTTGCCGCGGTCGGTGGAGTCGGTGGTGGCGGTCCTGGGCGTTCTGAAGGCCGGGGCTGCGTACCTGCCGGTGGATCCGGCGTATCCGGAGGCGCGGATCGCGTTCATGCTGGAGGACGCCCGGCCGTCGGTGGTGATCGACGACCCGGCGATGGTGGCCGAGGTCTCCGCGTGGCCGGACGGTGATCCGGAGGTCGCGCTCGACGTCCGGCACCCGGCCTACGTCATCTACACCTCGGGCTCGACCGGCCGGCCCAAGGGCGTCGTGGTCGGCCACGGCGGTGTGGCGAGTCTGGTCGCCGGGCAGATCGAGCGGTTCGCGATCGAACCCGACAGCCGGGTGCTCCAGTTCGCCTCGCCCAGCTTCGACGCCTCGGTGTCGGAGATCTGCACCGCCCTGCTGCGCGGCGCGGCCCTGGTGCTGCCCCCGGCGGCGGATCCGGTCGCAGCCCTGACCGACCCGGCCCTCGCGGTCACCCACGTGACCGTGCCCCCGTCCGTCCTGGCCGCCCTGCCGGCGGACACGGTGACGGCGTCGACGCTGGTGGTGGCGGGCGAGGCCTGCCCGCCGGAGTTGGTGGCCCGCTGGGCGCCTGGGCGGCGGATGATCAACGCGTACGGTCCGACGGAGACGACGGTGTGCGCGACGATGAGCGACCCGCTGTCGCCGGGGTCGGGGGTGCCGCCGATCGGCCGCCCGATCGCCAACGCACGGGTGTACGTGCTGGACGAGCGGCTGCGGCCGGTGCCGCCGGGGGTGCCGGGGGAGTTGTACGTCGCGGGTGCGGGTCTGGCGCGCGGTTACCTGGACCGGCCGGGGCTGACGGCGGGGCGGTTCGTCGCCTGTCCGTTCGGTGCGGACGGTGAGCGCATGTACCGCACGGGCGATGTGGTGCGCTGGCGGGCCGGAGGCGAGCTGGAGTACCTCGGCCGCGCCGACCAGCAGGTGAAGGTGCGCGGCTTCCGGGTCGAACTCGGCGAGGTCGAGGCCGCCCTGACCGAGCACCCCACCGTCGCGCAGGCGGCCGTCGTGGCTCAGGACGACCGGCTCGTCGGTTACGTCGTCCCCGGCCAGGAGGCGGCCCGGGACGGCGGGCTGGAGGCGGACCACGTGGGCGAGTGGCAGGACATCTACGACGCCCTGCCCATCGCTCCCGGGGAAACCGCCTTCGGCCAGAACTTCGTGGGCTGGAACAGCAGTTATGACGCGAGTCCGATCCCGCTCGAGCAGATGCGGGAGTGGCGGGACGCCACCGTCGCGCGGATCCTGGCCCTGCGCCCTCGCCGGGTGCTGGAGGTCGGCGTCGGTACCGGTCTGCTCCTGTCGCAGGTCGCACCGCACTGCGAGGCCTACTGGGCGACCGACTTCTCGGCCACCGCGATCGACGCGCTGGCCGCCCAGGTGGCCGGGGAGGACCGGCTGGCCGAGCGGGTGGTGTTGCAGACCCGTCCGGCGCACGACACCGACGGGCTGCCGACCGGGCGGTTCGACACCATCATGATCAACTCGGTGGTGCAGTACTTCCCGTCCGCCGACTACCTCGCGGACGTGATCGGGAAGCTGATGCGGCTGCTCGCCCCCGGCGGCGCGCTCTTCGTCGGCGACGTCCGCAACCTGCGGCTGCTGCGCCCCTTCACCACCGCCGTCCAGCTCCACCGGGCCCCCGACGGCACCGAACTGCCCGCAGTGCGTCGCGCCGTGGAGCAGGCCCTGCTGGTGGAGAAGGAACTCCTGGTCGACCCGGACTTCTTCACCGTCCTGCGCGACCGCGACCGCGACGGCGACGGCGACATCGGCGTCGTGGTCGTGGAGGTCAAGCGCGGCCGGCACCACAACGAGCTCACCCGCTACCGCTACGACGTCACCCTGCACAAGCAGTCGGTCGAACCGGCTGCACCCGCCACGGTGCACGAGCTGGCGTGGGGCCGTGAGGTCGCCGACCTCACGGAACTGCGCGGGTTGCTCGCCGGCCGCGGCGCGGAGCCGGTGCGCGTCACCGGGGTGCCGAACCGGCGTGTCGCCCGCGAGGCGGCGCTCGCCCGGACCGTGCGGAACGGCGACGGCACACTCGCCGAACTGCTGGACCGCCTCCACGGCCCGGACGACGGCGACCTGCCCGACCCGGAGGACCTCCGCGTGCTCGGCGACGAACTCGGCCGCCGGGTGGAGGTCACCTGGTCGTCCCACTCGCCCGACACCCTGGACGCCGTCTTCGGCGGTGTACCGGGAGGCGTCCCTGTCGAGGTCTACCGGCCGCTGACGCCGTCCGACACCGCGCTGTCCTCGCTCACCAACCGCCCCACCGGAAGCCGCGCCACGAGCGCCCTCGTCGCCGATCTCCGTGACCGGCTGCGCGACCGCCTGCCCGACTACCTCGTACCGTCCGCCTTCGTCGTCCTGGACGCACTGCCGCTGACCGCCAGCGGCAAGCTCGACCGGCGGGCCCTGCCCGCCCCCGACCTGGGGACGGCGGCGACCGGGCGGGCGCCGCGCACCCCGCAGGAACAACTGCTCGCCGAACTCTTCGCCGACGTGCTCGGGCTGCCCGGGGTCGGCGTCGAGGACAGCTTCTTCGACCTCGGCGGTCACTCCCTGCTGGCGACCCGCCTGGCCGCACGGGTCCGGGCGACCCTCGGCGCCGAACTCGAGGTCCGCACGCTCTTCGAGCACCCGACCGTGGCCGCCCTGGCGGCCCGTCTCGACGGCTCCGTCACGGAGCGGCCCGCGCTGACCGCCCGTCCGCGCTCCGAGCGGATCCCGCTGTCCTTCGCCCAGCAGCGCCTGTGGTTCCTGCACCGCATGGACGGGCCGAGCGCCACCTACAACATGCCGCTCGCCCTGCGCCTGGACGGCGAACTCGACCGGGCCGCGCTGCACGCCGCGCTCGTCGACGTGATCGCCCGGCACGAGAGCCTGCGGACGGTCCTGCGCGAAGCGGACGGCGTGCCGTACCAGCTGGTGCTCAGCGTGGACGAGGCCCGCCCCGAGCTGCTGCTGGTCGAGCTTGACGACGCACGGCTGCCCGGCCGGCTGGCCGAGGGAGCCCAGCGCGGCTTCGACCTGGCCGCCGAGCCGCCGATCAGGGCGGAGCTCTACGCGCTCGCCCCCGACCGGCACGTGCTGCTGGTCGTGGTGCACCACGTCGCGGCCGACGGCTGGTCGATGGGCCCGCTCTCCGGCGACCTGGCGGCGGCCTACGGCGCCCGCCGCCGGGGCGAGGCACCGCAGTGGTCCCCCCTGCCGGTGCAGTACGCCGACTACACCCTGTGGCAGCGCGATCTGCTCGGCGACGCCGCCGACCCGGACAGCCTGTTCGCCCGGCAACTCGCCCACTGGAGGAAGGAACTGGCCGAGCTGCCGCAACAGCTGCAACTGCCCGCCGACCGGCCCCGGCCCGCGGCGGCCTCCCAGCGGGGCGGCCGGCTCGCCGTCCGCCTGGACGCCGAACTGCACCGGGCGCTGCGGGACCTGGCCACCGCGCGGGGCGCCAGCATGTTCATGGTGCTCCAGGCCGGCCTCGCCGCGCTGCTGACCCGGCTCGGCGCCGGCACCGACATCCCGATCGGCAGCCCCATCGCCGGGCGCACCGACCAGGCCCTCGACGACCTCGTCGGATTCATGGTCAACACCCTGGTGCTGCGCACCGACACCAGCGGCGACCCCGGCTTCGCCGAACTGCTCGGCCGGGTCCGGCAGAAGGCGCTGTCCGCGTACGCCCATCAGGACGTGCCGTTCGAGTACCTGGTCGAGGTGGTCAACCCCGCCCGGTCGCTGTCGCACCACCCGCTGTTCCAGATCATGCTGGCCCTGCAGAACGCGCCGCTGAGCGAGTTCACGCTGCCGGGGCTGGAGACCGGGTACCTGGAGGCGCCGACCGACACCGCGCGGGTCGACCTGACCTTCAGCCTGGCCGAGCAGCACCGCCCGGACGGCGGCCCCGACGGCATGGTCGGCGCGGTGGAGTACGCCACCGACCTGTTCGACCCGGCCACCGTGGAACTGCTGTTCGACCGCTGGGCGAGGCTGCTGCGCGCGGTGGTCACCGACCCGGACCGGCCGATCAGCCGGATCGACCTCCTCTCCGGCGAGGAGCGCCACCGGCTGTCCGAGGCCAACGACACCGCCGCCGAACTGCCCGGGGCCGCACTGCCGGAGCTGTTCGCCCGCCAGGTGCGGGCCACCCCGGACGCGGTGGCCGTGGTGGCGGGTGACACCGAGCTGACCTACCGGGAACTCGACCTACGGGCCAACCGCCTCGCGCGGGCACTGATCCGCCAGGGCGTGGCGCCGGAGACGCCGGTCGCGGTGCTGCTGGAACGCTCGGCCGACCTGGTCGTGGGGATCCTGGCGATCATCAAGGCGGGCGGCGCCTACGTGCCCCTCGACCCGCGCTTCCCGCAGTCCCGGATCGACCTGATCCTCCAGGAGGCCGGGGCCGCGGTGGTGCTCACCGAGGACGTGCTGACCGCACTGATCCAGGCCGAGCCCGACAGCTCCGACCCCGGTGTCCCGTGCGACCCGTCGCAGCTGGCGTACGTGATGTACACCTCCGGCTCGACCGGGCGGCCGAAGGGCGTCGCCGTCACCCACCGTGACGTGGTCGGCCTCGCGCTGGCCCCCGACTGGCACCGCGGCGGACACGAGCGAGTGCTGCTGCACTCCCCGACGGCGTTCGACCTCTCGACCTACGAGCACTGGGTGCCACTGCTCGGCGGCGGCCGGGTCGTCGTCGCCCCGCCCGGCCGGCTCGATCTCGACGTGCTGCAGCAGACGGTCGGCGAGCACCGGGTGACCGGACTGTGGCTGACGGCGGGCCTGTTCCGCCTGGTCGCCGAGGAGCGGCCGGGCCTGCTCGCCGGCGTCCGCGAGGTGTGGACCGGCGGCGACGTGGTCTCCCCGGCTGCCGTCGCCCGGGTGCTGGCGGCCTGCCCCGGTCTCGTGGTGGTCAACGGCTACGGGCCGACCGAGGCCACGACCCTGGCCACCTGCCACCCGGTCGGCACCCTTCCCGAGCACGCCGCGACCGTCCCGATCGGCCGGCCGATGGCGAACATGCGCGCCTACGTGCTCGACGCCGGGCTGCGGTCGGTGCCGCCGGGCGTGGTCGGCGAGCTGTACCTCGCGGGGGTGGGCGTGGCCCGGGGCTACGTCGGCCGGCCCGGCCTGACGGCACAGCGGTTCACCGCCGACCCGTACGGGCCGGCCGGGGACCGCATGTACCGCACGGGCGACCTGGCGATGTGGCGGGCCTGGGGGTCCCCCCGGCCGGAGGCCGGGGGAGTCACGCTGGAGTTCGCCGGCCGGGCCGACCACCAGGTCAAGCTGCGCGGCTTCAGGATCGAGCCCGGCGAGATCGAGGCGGTGCTCGCGGGTTGCCCGGGCGTCACCCAGGCGGCCGTCGTCACCCGCGAGGACCGGCCGGGCGACAAGCGGCTCGTCGCCTACCTGGTGCCCGCTCCCGAGGGCGCGCCCGAGGCGGGCGAGCTGTCCGACCGGCTGCGCCGCGATCTGCCCGAGTACATGGTGCCGTCGGCGTTCGTCACGGTGGACACGCTGCCCTTGACCGCCAACGGGAAGCTGGACCGGGCCGCCCTCCCGGCCCCCGACTACGGGGCACCGGGCACCGGGCGCGGCCCCCGGACGCCGCAGGAGGAACTGCTGTGCGACCTGTTCGCCGAGGTCCTCGGCCGGGAGCAGGTGCGCATCGACGACGGCTTCTTCGCCCTGGGCGGGCACTCACTGCTGGCCGCCCGCCTGGTCTCCCGCGTCCGCGAGACCCTCGGCGTCGAGATCGGACTGCGCACGCTGTTCGAAGCACCGACCGTGGCCGGGCTCACGGAACGCCTGGTCATGAACGATCCCGACGACGCGCTGGACGTGGTGCTGCCACTGCGCACGACCGGGGACCGGACGCCGCTGTTCTGCATCCACCCCGGTGGCGGCATCAGCTGGTCGTACAGCGGGCTGCTGAACCACGTCGCTCCGCAGCACCCGGTCTACGCGATCCAGGCGCGTGGCCTCGGCCGTCCCGAGCCCCTGCCGACGTCCTACGAGGAGATGGCGGCCGACTACGCCGACCAGATCCGGAAGATCCAGCCCGAGGGCCCGTACCTGCTGCTCGGCTGGTCCGCGGGCGGGCTGATCGCCCACGCGATCGCCTGCGAGCTGCAGGCCCGCGGCGAGCGGACCGCACTGCTGGCGATCCTCGACGCCTACCCGGTGAAGGACGTGCGGTTCGACGAGCTGGCCGTGCCCACCGAGCGGGACGTGCTCGTCGGCGTGCTCGACCTCGACCCGGACCAGCTGGGCGACCGGCAGCTGACCTACGGCGAGGTCGCCGAGATCCTGAGCGAGCGGGGCAGCGCCCTGGCCGGCCTGACCGAGCGGCAGCTCCAGGTCATCGTCCAGATCATGATCAACAACGCCAGGCTGTCGGTCGACTTCGTCCCCGGCAGCTTCGACGGGGACCTGCTGCTCTTCAACTCCACGATCGACCGGGACAAGGACGACGCCGGGCCCGGAACCTGGCGCCCGTACATCGCCGGCCGGCTCGAATCGCACCAGATCACCACCCGGCACGACCGGATGACCGAGACGGGCTCGCTGGCCCAGATCGGACCGGTCCTGGCCGCCCGGCTGGCCGAGGCCACCGGTGACACCACAACCCGCAACCAGGAGGACTGATCCCCATGACCAACCCGTTCGACGACCAGGACGGCACCTTCCTCGTGCTCGTCAACCAGGAGAACCAGCACTCGCTGTGGCCGCAGTTCGCCGACGTCCCCGCCGGCTGGACCGTCGCCCACGGCCCCGACACCCAGTCCGCCTGCCTGGAGTACGTCGAGCGCTCCTGGACCGACATGCGGCCCAAGAGCCTCGCCGACGCCATGGACGCCCAGCGGTAGCGCGGCCGACATGACCTCCACCGACACCCTGGACGGGGCCCGCGGCACCGCGGGCCCCGCCGGGCCCGGCGACCTCACCGCAGCGCTGAACACCGTCGAGGCACGTCGGGACCCGTACCCGGTCTACGCCCGCATGCGCCGTGAGGACCCGGTCCACCGCAGTGCCCGGGGCATCTGGTACCTCACCCGGTACACCGACGTCGAGGTGGCGCTGGGCGACCTGCGGCTGTCCAACGACCGGGACCGGATGACCCGCGCCTACGGTGCGCTCGGCGGCGACCTCAAGGCCTTCAGCCGGCTCACCGACCGGCTCGGCCGGGTGATGACCAACACCGACCCGCCGGATCACGCCCGGCTGCGCAAGCTGGCGAACCGGGCCTTCACCGCCCGGCGGGTCGAAGCCCTGCGCGACGGCATCCAGCGGATCGTCGACCGCCTCATCGACGAGGCGGTCGCGGCTGGGCCGACCATGGACCTGATCGAGGCGGTCGCCTCCCCGTTGCCGCTGAACGTCGTCTGCGAGCTGTTCGGCATCCCGCCCGGGGACCGACCGCAGGTCAAGAACTGGTTCCGCCGGTTCGGCCGGCTCTCCGAGGACCTCGACAAGTCCGAGGCGGCGATCGGGCAGTACGAGGAGTACCTCGCCCGACTGGTCAGCCGACGCCGGGCCGACCCGGGCGACGACCTGATCAGCGCCCTGGTCGCGACGCAGGGTCAGGACGACCGGCTCACCGACTCCGAGTTGCTGTCCACCTGCTTCGTCCTGATCACCGCGGGCGACGAGACCACCACCCACCTGGTCGGCAACGGCGTGCTCGCCCTGCTGCGCCACCCCGACCAGCTGGCCCGGCTGCGCGAGGACCCGGCGCTGATCCGCACCGCCGTCGACGAACTGGCCCGCTACGACACGCCGACCCAGGCGATCGTCCGGGTCGTCGCCGAGGACGTCGGGATCGGCGGGCGGACACTGCGCGCGGGCGAGCTGGTGTACCTGTTCCTCGCCGCCACCAACCGCGATCCCGACCGCTTCGAGGACCCCGACCGGCTCGACCTGTCCCGCCCGGGCAACCGGCACCTGAGCTTCGGCCACGGCCCGCACTTCTGCCTCGGCGGCCCGCTGGCCAAGCTCCAGGCCGAGGTGGCCATCGGCACACTGGTCCGCCGGCTCCCGCAGCTGCGGCTGGTCGACGAGGCGGCCCTCGAATGGCGGGCCAACCCACTGCAACGGCGGCTGAGCGCCCTCCCGCTCACCTACTGACACGTGAACGACGACGAAGGAGAACTGACCATGGCCCGAGAGTTCGAGGTCCGCCGGGAGCAGGACCTGCCCGCCACACCCGAGCAGGTCTGGCACGCGGTCGCCAGCGGCGCCGGCAACCTCGGCTGGCTGTACCCCATGGAGGTCGAGCCGTGCGTCGGCGGAAAGGTCACCCGGGGCGACGGCACCGTCGTGGCGTGGGAGCCGCCGAGCCACTTCGCCGTCCGCGCGGCCACGGACGACGGATTCTCCAACACGCTCACCTACCGGATCGAGCCGGTCGACGGCGCGACGAGCCACCTGCGCATGGGGATCCACTGGGTGCACACGGGCGTCGTCGACGACTACTGGGACACCAAGGCGGACGCGGCCGAGAAGCACGTCGACTTCTACCAGCACGGCCTCGCCGAGTACCTGCGGCACTTCGCCGGCCGCCCCGCCGTCTACGTCAGGGCCCAGCGCCCCGAACGCACCGCCGACCCGGCCGACTTCGTCGCCCTGCGCCGACGCCTCTGCCTCGCCGACGACGCGGCCGTCGGCGACCGGCTGTCGCTCGACCTCCCGGGTACGGGCGCCGGTTCGGAGGAGGTGGTCGTGGACTGGCTCAGCCCCGACTTCATCGGTCTGCGCGGCCCGGACGCGCTGTACCGCTTCTTCAACGGCAGCTCCTGGAACTGGCCGATCTGGCTGGGCCACCACCTGTTCGCCGGGGACGCGGACGAGCAGCAGGCCATCAAGGCGTGGAACGCCTGGCTCAACGACGCCCAAGCCTAGGATCACCGATGGAGACACTGCTCTACGCCGCCGAACTCGTCGAGGAGAACGGCACCTACACGCTCGTCCTGCAGGACGTGGTGCGGGACACCGTCCAGTCCACCCCGGTCCCCAAGGCCATGGTGGACAGGCTCCCGACCTTCCTGTCGGCGCTCACCGCCAAGCTCAACCCGACACCGTCGCGCAGCCGCCGGTAGACCGCCTCCGGCGCCACGAGGCCGATGCCCACCCGGTAGCCGCCGCGACTCGCCGCGTCCCGCCGGGGGAGACCGGCGGGCCGCGGCGGTGTCAGACGGCCCCGCTCACGCCAGGGTGACCAGCTCCAGGTAGGAGTCGTGCCAGAGGTCCTCGTCGCCGTCCGGGAGGAGCAGGACGCGGTCGGGGCGCAGGGCCTCGATGGCGCCCGGATCGTGGGTGACCATCACGATCGCGCCCGGGTAGGTGCCGACCGCTGCCAGGACCTCGGCGCGGGAGGCCGGGTCGAGGTTGTTGGTGGGCTCGTCGAGCAGCAGCACGTTGGCGCCGGAGTGGACCAGAGCGGCCAGCGCCAGCCGGGTCTTCTCGCCGCCCGAGAGCACCCCGGCCGGCTTGTCGACGTCGTCGCCGCGGAACAGGAACGCGCCGAGGACGTGCCGCAGTTCGCCGTCGGTGAGGCCGGGGGCGGCCTGGGCGAGGTTGTCGCGGACGCTGCGCGCCGGGTCGAGGGTGTCGTGCTCCTGCGCGAAGTAGCCGAGCCGCAGGCCCGGGCCGGGGACGACCCGGCCGGAGTCGGGGCTCTCGTGGCCGGCGAGGATGCGCAGCAGGGTGGTCTTGCCGGCGCCGTTCAGACCGAGGACGACCAGTCGGCTGCCCCGGTCGACGGCCAGGTCGAGGCCGGTGAGCACCGGGCGGCCGGCGTAGGCCTTGGCGAGGCTGATCGCGCCGAGCGGCATCCGGCCGCAGGGCGCGGGTTCGGGCAGCCGGATCCGGGCCGTCCGCTCGGCCTGCCGGACGGGTTCGAGCTCGGAGAGCAGCCGGTCGGCGCGGCGGGCCATGCTGCGGGCGGTGGTGGCGGTGGCCACGTTGGCCCGCATCCGGTCGGCCTGGGCGTGCAGCGCGGCGGCCTTGCGTTCGGCGTTGGCGCGCTCCCGGGTCCGGCGGCGCTCGTCGGCCGCGCGTTGGGCGAGATAGGCCCGCCAGCCGGTGTTGTGGACGTCGATCGCGGCGCGCTGCGGGTCCAGGTGGAAGACCCGGTTGGCGGTGTCGGCGAGCAGGCCGAGGTCGTGGCTGATCAGGACCAGCCCGCCCTGGTGGGCCGCGAGGAAGCCGCGCAGCCAGGTGACGGAGTCGGCGTCCAGGTGGTTGGTGGGCTCGTCGAGCAGCAGGGTGCCGTGGTCGGCGAACAGGATCCGGGCCAGCTCGACCCGGCGGCGCTGGCCGCCGGAGAGGGTGCCGACCGGGGCGTCCATGACCCGGGCGGGAAGTCCGAGCCCGGCCGCGACCCGGGCGGCCTCGGCCTCGGCCGCGTAGCCGCCCCGGGACTGGAACTCGGCCTCGGCCCGGGCGTAGGCGTCCATCGCCCGGCGCTCGGCGCCCGGGTCGCAGGCTTGTGCCATCGCCTCCCCGGCGGCGCGCAGTGCGCGGACGGCGGTGTCCAGGCCGCGGGCGGACAGAATGCGGTCGGTGACGGTGGCGGACGGGTCGGCGGCGCGGGAGTCCTGCGGGAGGTAGCCGACGGGGCCGGTGCGGGTGACCGCGCCGGCGGCGGGCGGAAGCTGCCCGGCGAGGGTGGCCAGCAGGGTGGTCTTGCCGGCGCCGTTGCGGCCGACCAGGCCGATCCGGTCGCCGGGGGCGATGTGCAGGGTGACGTCGGACAGCAGGAGGCGGGCGCCGACGCGCACGTCGACACCACGGGTGGTGATCATGGGATAACGCTCCGAAACAGCGAACGGACACACGGGTGGCGTGGAGGCGGGTCCGTCGGCTAGGAAATTCGGGGCGTAGACATGTGGTCCAGGCTAGCGGGGCGAGCGGAGCGTCCGCATCCGAATTACCGGCGCCCGCCGCACACCTGCGCGGCCTCGTACACCTGCGCCGCTCCGTGCGCCCGTGCGGCTCCGCCCACCCCGCGCGACGCACCCCCTGCCCGGCTCCGCCCACCCGTGCGGTTTCGGCCAGCGGGCCCGGAGTTGGCGTGCGGCGCCGTCTTGCCGGGGCCGGGGGCACCCGCTTCCATGGCCCGCATGGGTCGACGTGAGCTCGTTCTCCTGACTGATCACAGTTCGACCGAAGGCAGCCGGGACACCCTCGTCACCGCCGTCCGGACGGTCACCGGCCGGGCGCCCGTGCTGCTCGATGCCCGGCACTTCATGACCGGCGGGGGCGGCCGGATCCGCACGGACGGCGCGGGCGGGCTGTGCCTGGAGGCGGAGGGGCGCAGTGTGGCCGCCGACACCGTCGTGGTCTACGAGATCCCGCCGCACCGGCGCCGCGACTTCGCGCCCTGCCAGCGGTTGCTGCGCGCGTGCGGCGCCCGCTCGCTGGGCACCGACCCGCAGTCCTGGCGGGCGGCCACCGAGAAGGACATCACGGTGGCCTGCTTCACCCGCGACCGCGTCGCGCACATGCCGACCGTCGCACTCTCCCGGCCGAGCCCGCGGGCCGCCGCCGAAGCCTTCGACCGGCTCGGCGGAGACGTCTGGGCCCGGCCCTGTGTCGGGATGGGCGGCGACGACGTCTTCCATGTCACCGACCACGCCCAACTCGCCGCCGCTACGCGGCACTACGAGCAGGAGGGGGCGGACTGGCTGATCGCCCGGGACGCCCGCAACTTCACCCCGGACGGCCGCCGTCACCAGTACCGGGTGGTGGTGCTCGACGGTCGCGTGGTCCGGGTCGTCGAGCACGTGCAGGCGGACCCGGACGCCCCCTGCAACGAGAGCCGGGGCGCCGTCTCCACCCTGTTGGCGGACGCCGAACTTCCGGACGGTCTAGCGGACTTGGCGATCCGTGCCGCCGCCTCCCTCAAGCTGCCGCTGGCCGGCGTCGATCTCGCCGCAGAGAGTGGCGGCGTGGTCTTCGAGGTGAACGTCCACCCGGCGTTCGGCCACGGCGCCCTGGAGCAGGTCGCCGTGCCGTACGTGGCCGCACACCTGGGCCGGTAGGCGCGCGCCGGACCCGGCGCCACGTATCGGGGCAGGTGGGCACCCATCGCTCCGGCGCCGAGCCCGGGTGGGGGTCAGCTCCGCAGGATGGCGCCGAGGAGGGCCGGCCGGAAGAGCAGCGTCGGTGGGGCGACCAGGGACATCACCTGGTGGAAGGCGGCGGTGACCGCCGGGTCGTGGGCGGCGCCGGCCAGCACCTTGTCGAGGAAGCGGTGCTGGAACTTGAGCAGGGCGCCGGAGGGGCCGCCGGTGGTGGCGGCGAAGCGGACGTCCTCGGTGCAGGACATCACCCACGCGTTCTTGGAGACCGCCGTGATCTCGCGCCGGGCGTCCCGGGCCGTGGCGTGGCCGATGCCGCCGTGGCGCAGGGCGGTGCGCCGCAGCGCCTGGGCGCAGAACAGGGCGACGGTGACGCCCTGCCCGTACACCGGGTTGAAGGTGCTCGCGGCGTCGCCGACCACCACCAGGCCTTCCGGGGCGCCGCGTTCGTAGTGCCGCCGCACGCCGGGGCCGGGGACGAAGCCGCGCACCTCGCCGGCCGGCTCGGCCTCCTGCAGCGCCTCGCGGATGCCCGGGTCGCGCAGCTGGGCCACGTGCTTGGCGAACCCGGCCTCGCCGGGCTCGGGTTCGGCGCCGCGCATGCCGGCGACGCTGACGATCCAGCGGTCCCCCTCGACCGGCAGCAGCACGCCCAGCCGGGGCGCGTCGGGGGCCTTGGTCTGCAGGTAGATCGCCTTGCAGCCGAGGTCGACGCCGGCCGGGCGGTGGAACAGCCGGGAGGAGTACGCGACGCCTGCGTCCACCCGCTCCTCGGGCACCGGCGGGTGTCCCAGCTCCGCCAGCCAGTCCGGCACCGCCGTCGAGCGGCCGGCCGCGTCCACCACCAGTTCGGCCGGTATCTCCCTGACTTCACCGTGTTCGGTACCGCGCTCGCGGACCTTCACCCCGGTCACCGCGGGTGCCGACCCGAGCAGGCCGACCACGTCCGTGCCCTCCAGGAACTCGATCGACGGCTCGGTGCGGACCCGGTCCAGCACCGCCTTGTCCAGCACCGGCCGGGTGCAGGAGAGGAAGGCGAGCTGCGCCGGGTACAGTGCCATCCACCCTGCCGAACTGAGCCACTTCAGATCACCCGAAGCGGCGACCAGGGTCGCGCCGGCGTCCAGGAGCTCCTGTTTGATGCCGGGCATCATCTCCTCCAGTGCCCGGTGCCCGGCCTCCAGCACCAGGTGGGCGTGCCGGCCCTGCGGCACCCCCGCCCGGAACGCGGGCTCCGCCGGGTAGCGGTCCCGCTCCACCACCACGATGCGCTCGGCGAAGCCGCGCAGCGCCCAGGCCGCCATCGCGCCGGCCAGCCCGCCGCCGATCACCACCGCCGTGCCCCGCCCGGGGGTCGTCTCCGAAGAAGTCATGACACGTAGCGTAGTTGGACGGTTGCCGCCCGGTAATCGCATCGACAGGACCAATGCGGCCGCCGCGGGAGGTCGTTGACGCCCGAGCGCGCCGGGCGCACGACCGCGCCCGAATGCCTCCGCGCGGGACCCCGGGGCGCGTGGTGGGAGTCACGCGGGAGCGGGTACTAGACTCGGCGGGGTTGTGCAGGCACCTCTTCCGGTGCGCGAGCGCGCGGAGACGAGGAGGTGAGAGCCGTGGAGTGCAGTAGTCCGGGTCGAAGTCGGCCCCGCCCCCGGTTGTCCCGCACCACTCGCGGCACCCGGCGTTCCTCCTCCCGTACGGCTCCCGCGCGGCGCTGACCTCGTCCTCGGCGAGGTGCCGCCGGTCGCGCCGTGCGCGTGGAGGCCGGCCGGGCGCCTCCGGCCCGCTGTTTCCGAGCTGCGGCCGGGCACCCACCGTGGAGGTACCCCGCCATGTCCGACTGGCGAGTGCGCGCCGTGCGCGCGAGCAAGCGTCCGTTCTCCCGCCCCGCCGCAGGCCCCGGTCCCGCCGACACGCAGCCGGCGCCCGAGCACTCGATGGATCCGCGGCCCGACCAGCCCGCCGAACCGGTCGCGCTGGAACGTTCCGTCGTGGACGCGGCGGTCTACCAGGACGGGCGCCGGATCGACACACCGGCCAGCCTCGCCGACATCTACCGCGAACTGCCCGACCGGCCCGGCGCGATGGCCTGGATCGGCCTGTACCGACCCGCCGAGGCACAGCTGCTGGAGGCCGCGGACCGGTTCAACCTGCACGAGCTGGCCGTCGAGGACGCCATCGTCGCCCACCAGCGGCCGAAGCTGGAGCGCTACGGCGACACGCTGTTCGTGGTGCTGCGCGGCGCGCGCTACCTGGACGAGGCGGAGGAGGTCGACTTCGGCGAGATCCACCTCTTCGTGGGCCCCGACTTCGTGCTGACCGTCCGCCACTCCCAGGCGCCGGACCTGTCCGCGGTGCGCCGCCGCCTGGAGGCGGACCCGGAGCTGCTCGCGCTCGGCCCGGAGGCGGTGCTGTACGCGGTGCTGGACGCCGTGGTCGACGGCTACGCGCCGGTGATCGCCGGGCTCCAGCACGACATCGACGAGATCGAGACCGAGGTGTTCGGCGGCGACCCGCAGGTCTCCCGGCGCATCTACGAGCTGTCCCGCGAGGTGATCGAGCTCCAGCGGGCCACCCGGCCGCTGCTGGAGATCATGAAGAGCCTGGAGGCGGGCTTCGGCAAGTACGGCACCGACGACGAGCTGCAGCGTTACCTGCGTGACGTCGCCGACCACGCCACCTACGCCGCCGAGCGGGTGGACGGCTTCCGGCAGATGCTGCAGAACATCCTGACCGTGAACGCGACGCTGGTCTCGCAGCGGCAGAACGAGGAGATGAAGCAGCTCGCCGAGGCCGGGCACGTGCAGAACGACGAGATCAAGAAGATCTCCTCCTGGGCGGCGATCCTCTTCGCGCCGACGCTGATCGGCACCGTCTACGGGATGAACTTCGAGATCATGCCGGAGCTCAAGTGGGCGTTCGGCTACCCGTTCGCGATCGGGCTGATGGCGTTGGTCTGCACCGGGCTGTACCTGATCTTCAAGCGCCGTAACTGGCTCTGACGCGGCGCCGGTAGCGCTGCCGGTGGCGGGGTTGGTGCCGGTGCCGTGGTCGGCGGCGCCGCTCATGCGCGCCGGCGGCCGCCGCCGCAACCGCCGCCGCAACCGCCGTCGCCCGTACGGTTGTTCGCCGGGCGTCAGGGATTCGTCAGGGCGTCGGCGTGGCGCTTGCCCCGGCCAGAGCCCGCGGGTTGGATGAGGAGCATGAACCGCCCGGTACGCCATCACGACCGCCCGCCGCATCCGCGGCCGCCGGTCCGCGTCGCCGTGGCCGTCATCGCCGTGCGCTGAACCGCGCCTCCCCGCCGGAGGGCACGGCACGTGCCGCGCCCCACCCCGCCGCCGGTCGGCGCGGGGTGGGGCGGGCGCGCGAACTCCGCATCTCGTCAGGTCTTCTGAGCCCGCACCCCGACCCGAGCAGGGCCGGCGGTGCCCCGCACCCTGGGAACGGTCATGTCCGAATCCGTCCTGTCCGCCCGCATTGCCCTCGTCACCGGTGCCTCCTCGGGCATCGGCTGGGAGACCGCCCGGCTGCTCGCCGGGCTGGGTGCCACCGTGCTGGTGCACGCCCGGACCACCGCCGAGGCCGAGGCGGCTGTCGCCCGGCTGGTCGACGCCGGCGCCCGACGGGACCAACTTGTCGAGCTCGCCGCCGACTTCACCCACCTCTCGGAGGTCGCGATGCTGGCCGGCACGGTCGTCAAGCACTACCCGGCGCTGGACCTGCTGGTCAACAACGCCGCCGCGGTGGCGCCCGAGCGCTGCACGCTGACCGACGACGGCAACGAGGTCTCGCTGCAGGTCAACTTCCTGGCCGCGCACCTGCTGGCCAAGTTGCTGCGCGCACCGCTCTCGGCGGCCGGCGACGCCCGGATCGTCAACGTCTCGTCCTCGCTGCACCGGACGGCGTCGATGAACTGGTCGGACCCGCACCGGGTGAAGAAGTACTCGCGGGTCGCCGCGTACGCGCAGTCGCAGCTCGCGCTCACGATGGCGACCGCCGACATGGCCCCGGCCGGCTCCGGCCTCACCGCCGTCAGCCTCAACCCGGGCCTGTGCGACACGGCGCTGCTGCCGCTGTACGGGCGGGTCGGCGCGCCGGCGGCGGAGGGTGCGGCGGCCGTCGTCCGGCTCTGCCTGCCGGAGGCCGCGGTCACCAACGGCGCCTACTACGACGGTGGTTCGGTCGCGCCCGCGGCGCCGGCGGCCCGGGAGGAGCGCTCGCTGAAGCGCCTGGTCAAGCTCGCCGACCAGCTGGTCGGCCAGGCCGCCTGAACTCCGGCCCCCGACCGCGTTCCGACCGTATTCCGACCACCCGTCGACGACAGGGGAGCAGACGATGTCCAAGCGCGCCCGCAAGAAGAGGGCCCGACGGAAGAAGAAGGCGAACCACGGCCGCCGGTTCGGTCAGGGCTGAGGCCCCGACCGCCTCCCCCGATGCAGCCCGATGCAGGGGGAGGCGGTGACCGGAGCGGACGGGGCCGGGGCCGGATGCCGGGGAAGCGCCCGGCCGGACGCTAAGGAAGCGTCAAGAAGGGTGCCCGGCGGTGTCAAGGAGCCGTCAGGGGGCGGCTCACCGTAGGTGGCGCGGCACTAGCGTCACCCGGCGGAGAGAAACGGTTCTGCTCCGGTTTCAGCAGGAAACCCAGCAGACCGTGCAACGGGGGAAAGGGACGTGCGGTCATGACCACCTCGGCAGCGGGCAGAGCGGCCACCACGGGGGAGACGGCCCCGGCGGAATCGGGCTCGGCGGAGGAACCGGGCCCAGCAGCGCGCCCGGCCCCGGCCGGGCCGCCGCGCGCCCCCCACCGCATCCCCCCGGGCGCCCTGGCCCGGCTCGGGCGGGGCGCTCGGGCGGTCGGCAGCCGCGCCTACTGGACCACCCCGCGCCTGGTCCGCGGCCTCACCGCGCTCAGCCTGGCCACCCTGCTCGGCCTCGGCGCGACCGCCACCACCGTGCTCGGCGGGGCCCGCGACGGCACCGACACCATCGGTCACCAGGCCGCCCCGCAGGCCACCCGCGCCGCCGACCTCTACTTCGCGCTCAGCGACATGGACGCCCAGGCCGCCAACCTGCTGCTGGTCGGCGCCGACCCCGACTACACGACGCTGCGCAAGCAGACCCTCGACACCTACGAGCAGCGCCGGGCCCAGGCCGACAACGACCTCCAGCAGGCCGCCCAGGCCGCGGCCGCCGACCCGGCCGGCCAGCGCGCCGTGCAGCAGGTGCTCGGCCGGCTCGGCAGCTACGAGGCCCTGGTCGCCCGCGCCCAGCTGCTGGAGGAGCAGGCCAAGGCCCCGGCCGGCCAGCCCTCGCCCGCCGCCCTGGACGCCTACCGCCAGGCCACCGACCTGCTGCGCCAGCAGCTGCTGCCGGCCGCCGACCAGGTCACGGCCGCCAACGAGGCCACCGTCGAGCAGGTCTACACCGAGCACCGCGACGCCCTCGGCAGCGGCTGGTGGTGGCTGCTCGCGGTCGGTCTGCTCGCGCTCGCCGCCCTGCTCGGGCTCCAGCGCGCGCTGGCAGTGCGCTACCGCCGGGTCGTCAACCCGGCGCTGGCCGGTGTCACCCTGCTCACCGGCGTCGTCCTGGCGATCGGCCTGCACCTGGTGAGCCGCGCCGACGACCACCTGGTGACCGCCAAGAGCAACGCCTACGACTCGGTGATCGCGCTCAGCCGCGCCCGCGCCGTCGCCTTCGACATGAACGCCGACGAGAGCCGCTACCTCACCGACCCGTCCCGCGCGGTCGCCTACGAGCAGAGCTTCCTCGACAAGACCCAGGCGATCGCCCACCTCGACGGCGCCACCCTCGCCGGCTACGACGCCCAGCTGGCGGCCGCTGCGGCAAGGCACCGCGCCGACCACGCGGCCGTCCCCTTCGGCGGCTACCTCGGCACCGAGCTGCGCAACATCACCTTCCCCGGCGAGCAGGACGCCGCCGAACGGGTGCTGACCGCCTTCCAGCAGTACCAGCAGGACGACCGGAAGATCCGCGAGCTGCGCGACGCCGGTCGGCTCAAGGAGGCGGTGACGCTCAACACCGGCCTGTCCCGGGGGCAGTCGAACTACGACTTCGACCAGCTGAGCACGGCCATCGGAGACACCATCGCGGTCAACGCCACGGCGATGGACTCGGCGCTCGCCGCGACCGACGGCGACCTCGACGCCACCACGGCGGCCCTGGCGGCGGGGGCGCTGGCGGCGGCGCTCGCCCTCACCGCGCTGGGCGTGCGGCCGCGCCTGCGCGAGTACCGGTAGCACCGCCGCGGGGGGGGGGGGGGGGGGGGGGGGGGGGGGGGGCGGGGGCGCCGCCCCCGCCCCCGGCCGGCGGCGCGGGCCGCCGGGGGGGGGGGGGGGGGGGGGGGGGGGCGGGGGGCCCCCCCCCGCGCGGGGGGGGGGGCGCGCGCCCCCCCCCCCCCCCCCCCCCCCCCCGCCGCGCGCGGGCAGGGGTGCCGGAAGGGCCTGCGGGCGGGCGGTGACTCCGCCCTGGTGGGCGGGCTTGTCCATGATCGCCGGGACGGCGGGTGGGTACGCGGGTCTGCCGGTCAGCCGGTGTGCCGGTTTGACAAACGCCCTTGCCGTCCTGGCACATGGCAGGCATGGCCGACGAAGACTTCGAGAACGTCCTCACCACGGTGGGCCCCCGGCTGCGCGCCCTGCGGCGTGAGCGCGGCACCACCCTCGCCAAGCTGGCCGCCGCCACCGGGATCTCGCTCAGCACCCTGTCCCGGCTGGAGTCCGGGCAGCGCAAGCCGACCCTGGAGCTGCTGCTGCCGCTGGCCCGGGAGTACCGGGTGCCGCTGGACGAGTTGGTCGGGGCGCCGCCCACCGGCGACCCCCGGATCCACGCCCGCCCGGTGACCAGGAACGGCCAGACCATCCTCCCGCTCACCCGGCACCTCGGTGGCCTGCACGCCTACAAGCACATCATGCCGCCCGGGCGGGGCACCGAGCCCGAGCTGGACCTGAAGGTGCACGAGGGCTACGAGTGGCTGTACGTCCTGAACGGCCGGCTGCGGCTGGTGCTCGGCTCGCACGATCTGGTGCTGACGACCGGTGAGGCCGCCGAGTTCGACACCCGCACCCCGCACGCCTTCGGCAACGCCGGATCGCAACCGGTGGAGTTCCTCAGCCTGTTCGGTCCGCAGGGTGAGCGGATCCACGTCAGGGCGCGCCCGGGAACCTCTGTTCGGTAGGTTCGTTCCCTGACAGCGGGGGTTTCCGATCCGGACTCCCGCCAGGCCGTCGGGAGGGGCCGAGAAGATGAGTGTCCAGCAGAGCACGGAGTCCGGCGAGAGCGGTGGGACCGGGGAGCGCGGCAGGGCCGCCGCGCCCGAAGTCCCGGGCGAGGCAGGGTCCTTCGAGGTGGCCGACGGCGATGGTGGCCGGGCCGGCGGTGGTGGTGGCGGGACCGGTCCGGGCGGGGGCGCCGACGGCTCGGGCGGTGCGGAACCGGGGGCGAAAGCCGGGCGGAAGAAGCGTCCGTTCTGGCAGGAGCTCCCGATCCTGCTGGTGATCGCCCTGCTGCTGTCGCTCGGCATCAAGACCTTCTTCGTCCAGGCCTTCTCGATCCCCTCCGGTTCGATGCAGCAGACCCTGGAGATCGGCGACCGGGTGCTGGTCGACAAGTTGACGCCCTGGTTCGGCGCGAAGCCCGAGCGCGGGGAGGTGGTGGTCTTCCGCGATCCGGGCGGCTGGCTGGAGGGTGCGCCGACGCACTCGGACGACTCGGTGATGAGCTCGGTCCAGAAGGCGCTGAGCACCGTCGGCCTGATGCCCTCGGCGGACGAGAAGGACCTGATCAAGCGGGTGATCGCGGTCGGCGGGGACACCGTCGAGTGCAAGGCGGGCGGCCCGGTGAAGGTGAACGGCGTAGCGCTGGACGAGCCGTACCTGTTCCCCGGTTCGACGCCCTGCGACAACGATCCGGTCGGCATCGTCACCGTCCCCAAGGACAAGCTCTGGGTGATGGGGGACCACCGCAACAACTCGCGGGACTCCCGTCCGCACCACAACGAGACCGGCGACGGCTTCGTGCCGGTCGGGAACGTGGTGGGCCGGGCCTTCGTGGTGGCCTGGCCGCTCTCGGACTGGTCCACCCTGCCCGTCCCGGACACCTTCGACAAGGTGCCGGCGGGCGCGGCCGCCCCGGTGGAGACGCCGTCGGTGCCGGACGCGGTCGGGCTGGCGGCTGTCGTGCCGTTCGCCCTGTGGAGCCGGCGCCTGGGCGCCCGAGGGGCCGGGCCGTCCCGGGGCGGTCGCTGGAGTGCGCTCCGGGGGCGCCGCTGAGGCGGGCCGGGCTTCGGTGGAACTCCTCCCGCCGCGCTCTACACGCCTGTAGAGTTTCCGGGGTGAGCTGCACGCCTGGTCGCGTGGCCGCCCGACCCGGGGAGGCCGCGCGCCGGGGCCGGGTCGGGAGGCGGGAGCCGTGGTGGAGAGTCGGCGCAGTCCTGCGGGCGTCGGGGAACCGGCGGGCCCGGACGTCCAGTGGGTGTACCAGCCGGTCGAGGTGGACCTCGGTGACGGCACCTGGGCGTTCGGGCGGATCAGCGGCTGGTGGCAGGACGCCGCCGGGCAGCGGTGGTGCCGGCTGCGGGTGAGCCGCAGCGGGCGACCGGCCGGCTGGGAGCGGTTCGACCCGGCGCGGATCCGGCTGCTGCCGGTCGCGGGACTCTGAGGCGTCAGCCGGGAACGGGTCGGCTGAACCGAGTCGATCGGAACCGGGTCGGTGGGTCCGGACGTCCCTTGGGGCGGCGATCACGCGGCGTTGTCCACGAGAGATTCACAAGATATGACGGCATGTGCGATTCTGTGCAGCGCCCCGCGACCCGCCCCATCCGTGTCGGCACCTTGGGGGGCCGGGGACCGCCGACATGCCACTTCACCGACCGGGGACGACGTGAGTTCCGAGATCTACTTCAGCAGCAACTACCGCGACCTGTGCGAGCAGCACGGCACCGGCGCGGGCTTCCAGTTCGAGTTCTACTGCTACCGCTGCTCCGACACCTGGCGCTCGTCCTTCGAGGCGTTCACCACCGGTCAGGTGGCGGGCTGGATCGGAAAGGGCGTCAGCGCCGCCTGGAACCTCATCGGCGGCAATGCCAACACGATCAGCAACGCCGCCGACGGCCTGGCCGGCCACACCTGGGGCAACGCGCGCGACGCCGCCTTCCAGCGGGCGATCACCAACGCCCAGACGCACTTCAACCGCTGCGCGCGCTGCACCCACTACGTCTGCGGCCGCTGCTTCGACCCGGGCCAGGGCCTGTGCCACAACTGCGCCCCGGACACCGCGGCGGAGGCGATGGCGGCGCAGCGCCGCGGCCTCAACGACATGGTGTCCGACCGCTCCTACCAGCAGGGCCAGCAGTCGGGCGCGGAGTTCGACGTGCGGACACCGCGCCAACTGGTCTGCCCGCAGTGCTCGGCGGAGACCCACGGCACGCCGTTCTGCCCGGGTTGCGGCTTCCGGCTCGCCCAGCCGACCCAGTGCGGGCAGTGCCACAAGGACATCCCGGAGGGCGCCGCGTTCTGCCCGTCCTGCGGCACCAGGCGCTGAGCCCACGAGCGCCACGACGGCGGGGCGTCCCCGGACCAGGTCCGGAGGCGCCCCGCCGTCGTCGTGGGTCCGGTCCGAATCAGCCGTACGAGACGTTGGCGCACGGGTCGTCGTCGGCCGAGCGGGCGGCGTCGGCGACGCTGCTGGGCACCGGGGCCGGAGCGGCCGGGACCCCGTCGGTCGGCGCGCCGGTGGCGGCACCGGCCGGGTTGGCGGCGGCGAAGTCATGGCCGAGCAGCACGCTCACGCCCTTGCCGCCGGGCTGCACGGTGGCGCCCGGGAACAGCTTCGCGACCGCGTCGGCGGCGGCGCGCTCGCCCGTCCCGTACTCGACGACCGTGGTGGCGCGCGGTTTGCCGGTCGCGTTGCCGACGGTGGTCACGGTGTAGCCGGCGCCCTTGACGGCCTCGGCGGCCTTGCCGCCGAGCCCGGTCGCGCCGGTGCTGTTGAGCACGGCGACCTTCACGTCGGCGGGCTTGACGTCGCCCGCCTTGGCGTCCGGTGCGGGGGTGGCGGTGGGAGACGGGGTGGCCTCGGCGGCAGGGGTGCCCGGCGCTGCGGAGCCCGCGGCGGCCGGGGCGGTGGCGCTCGCGTCCTGGCCGTCCAGGGTGCGGTCGGCCTTGAGCGTGGCCCAGAGCTGGTCCACGTCGGGATGGACCAGGGCGACCCGCGGGCCCTCGTAACGCCACGGCGCCGTCACGAACTTGACGTCGTGCAGGTCGACGTCCTTGAGCGACGTGGCGAAGGAGAGCAGTTTGGCCGCCGAGCCGAGGTCGGGGTCGACGGTGAGCGACTTGGTCGCCGCGTCGGCGAGCGGAAGCAGGGTGGTCGGGTCCATGCCGCGGGACTTGACCTCCTTGATGAGCGAGGAGAGGAAGGCCTGCTGGCGCTTGGTGCGGCCGATGTCGGAGCCGTCACCGATGCCGTGCCGGACCCGGACGAAGTCGAGCGCGGACTGGCCCTCCACCTTCTGCTTGCCCTTGGGGAAGATCAGTTTGCCCTTCTTGCCCAGGTTCGGGTTGAGATCGCCCTCGTAGATGTTGTTCGGCAGGCAGACCTCGACGCCGCCGACCGCCTTGGTCATCGAGGCGAAGCCGTTGAAGTCCACCACGATGGTGTGGTCGACCCGCAGGTTGGTCAGCTTCTCGACGGCGTTCTGGGTGCAGGCCGGGTTGCCCTGGTCGGTGTCGCCCACCGAGAAGGCGCTGTTGAACATCACGTTGTTCTGCGCCTTGGTCCACGTGCCGTTCGGGAGCTTGCACGGCGGGATGGTGACCAGGGAGTCGCGGGGGATGGATATGCCTATCGCGTGCTTGTGGTCGGCGTAGACGTGCAGCAGGATCGCGGTGTCCGAGCGGGCGCCGCCGTCCCCGCCGCCGCCCAGGTCGCTGTTGCCGTTGCCGCGACTGTCGGAGCCGATCAGCAGGACGTTGACCGGGGTGCGGCCCTGGGCGTCCGGGGCCGCGGCGGCCGGGCGGTCCTTGCTGAGGGCGTCGCCGTCGAAGGTGGTGAGGTTGCTGTTCAGGCGGTAGTAGACGGCGCAGCCGCCGAGGACGAGGAGGGCGGTGCAGCCGGCCGTCACCCAGAGCACCTTCTCCTTGGTGCTGCGCTTGGGCTTGGGCTTCGCCCGGCCGGTGTGGTGGCCGTCGGATTGGCCGGTTCGGCGGCCGTCGGCCTGGCCCGGCTGGCGGCCGTCCGCCCGGCGTGGTGAATTTCCGGCTTTGGGGGAACCCCTGCGACCCGACACGTCGTCATCCTCCACAGTTGCCACGAAACCCCCGTCGGACCGGCGGGCGCGCGTGACCGGGGCCGGAGCCGATCCGGGCAGGCCCGTCGGTAAACTTCTACACCGCTGTAGAACTTCAGTGGAGCATACTAGGCGCAGATGAGAAAACCACCTGGTCAGACCAACGGATTCGGTCGGTCAGGCTCTTCTGTGCTGCTCAGAACCCGTACGAGGAGCACGATGACTCACCGGATCGCACGTTCGATAGCCGGCGCCCTGGTGGCACTGCTGGCCGCCGTCGGCCTCAGCGCCGCGGCGTCGAGCGCGACGGCGGTGGCCGCACCCCGGCCCGTCGCGGCCGCCGCCACCGGCCTGGCCACCACCGCCTCCGGCCCGTCCGCCCTCGCGGCGGGCCCGGCCGTCTCCGCCGGCGCCCGGAGCGATCAGGCCGAGCCGGCCCACCTCGCGGCCAAGGAACAGAAGAAGAAGTCGGGCTTCTTCGCCAAGCTCGGCAAGTTCCTGATCGTCGTGATCATCCTGATCATTCTGTTCTTCGTCCTGCTGATCGTCGGCATCATCTACGCCGCGAAGCGGATCTTCGGCCGTCGCAAGTAGGGCGGAGCGGCCCGCCCCCCGCGTCCGCCCCGCCCCGGCGCCGCAGCGGGCGCCGGGGCGGGCCACCCGGGCGCGATGTGTCCAGCCAACGTATAACTCGGGTTGATCGGTGCTACCGGCGGCCGATGGAGAGTCGGCCGGCGAAGGCTGTTTCGAAGGCGTTCAGTGCGGCGTACGAGCGTCTTCTCCAGAGCTTCGGCGCGGTCGGGATCGGCATGCGACACGCGTACTGGGAGCAGCGTGAGCCGGAGGGGATCGACCGGGAGGAGCGGAACGGCGCCGGGGTATCGGTCGGCCTGGTAGCCGATGCCGACGTGGAGGTGGCCGCGGAGCGACTCGGCACAGTCATCGGAGAGTTCAGTGCCTTCCCGTTCGGGGAGCCAAAGGACATGGCGATGCTTCGTCAAATTCGTACGAAACTCGACGCCGCACAACGGGACGCCCTTGTGGTCGGCGCGGTGGTGGTCGTTCTCGTTGCCGGAGGCTTTCGCGACGCCGGTGAGCCAGGTGCTCGCGGCCCGGACGGCATGGTCGAAGCTGGGCAGCTCGATGCCGGTCGTGATCGTTTTCCTTCGTGCGGCGGAGAGTTCATCGAGTGGCGACCGCACTGGCGGAAGGCGACGCAGGTTGCCCCGTGTGACTTTGCGGCGCTTGGCGATGGCCCGGGGTCAGGCTGGGGCGCAGACCGCCTCGACGAGGTCGCCGACCTCCTGCCTGGTCAGGTGCCGCGCGATGTCGGCTTCGCTGATCATGCCGACCAGCCGGTGCTCCTCGATGACCGGTAGACGCCGGATCCGATGCTCCTCCATGAGGCGCAGTACCTCGGCCGCGTCGGCATCGGCGTCGACCGTGATCGGCTTGCCCTGCGCGAGCCGGCCCGCCGTCGTGGTCCTGGGGTCCCTGCCCTCGGCGAGACACTTCACCACGATGTCGCGGTCGGTGATGATTCCGTGGAGCCGGTTGTCGAGGCCGCAGATCGGCAGGGCGCCGACGTCCAGCTCGCGCATCCGCCGTGCCGCCGCCTCCAGCGTTTCGTTCTCCTGCACGCAGGTCGCTCCGGCGTGCATGATGTCCCGTGCGATGCTCATGACGCTTTCCTCCTTCGTGGCGTGGACTACGGACTCGAAAGGCGTCGGGTCGGTTCTGGCGGATCAGCACTGAATACCGCCGAATGTGCCGATCTGCCCAGACGAGCCCGCAGTCCTGTGGACGAGCCGTCTATTCCAGCCTCATGCCTGTCATGGAACATCCGCATCCTGAGCGGGCGCCGGCACGGGTGAGTGGTGCGGGCTGAGTCGACGACTGTCGAGCCGTGGCCACCACCGGAGGCCGGGACGGGTTGCCGGCGACGGGGCGCTGGACGAGCCTGGATCGGGCCGCAGTAGACGTCCGGACGGCTACCACCCCGTCCGGCGAGCGGCACATTCCCTCGACGGTGGGGACGAGGCTCTTGCGTTCGACCGTGCCGACCAGGGTGACGATGCCGTCATGGACGGTGACCTCCACGTCTCGGTGTGCATCGGTGTGGTTGCCGTCTCCTCCTTCATGTCCAGACCTGTCCTTTCAGAGCGTCGACCAGTTTCTCGCCCTGGGGGAGCGGCCGGTCGGGTCGCCGTGTCCCGATCTCGTTCGGGCTGGCGATTGCCGCGTTCGGTACTGCGGACCGGGCGGTGTCCGGGCGTCGGCCTTCCTCGGCGACGAAGCGGGGCAGGGCCCGCGTGCTTTCGAGGAACTGGGCGGGGAAGACGATGGTGGAGGTCTTCCCGGCGGCGATCTCGGCGAGGATCTGCAGGTTTCGTAGCTGGAGGGCGATCGGATGGTCGGCGACGACGTCGGCGGCCTCGGCGCGGCGCCCGGCGCTCGATCCCGGATCCCGGATCCCGGATTCCGGGCTCACGGACGCCGCGCAGCCGGCCCAGCCGGAACACCACCCCGCGCTCGTACTGCCGCACTGTCGCGACACCCAGGTTCGGTACGGAAACCACCCTCTTTCATCCGGAGCCCGTGTCTCCAGCGTGAGTGAGACGGAGAGGTCGGGCATGGGCCGTCCGGCCCCTCGCCGGGCGACGGTCGGGCTTGTCCGGATCGCTGGGTCCTCTGTTGAGACGGTCACTGTCGTCCGGTGTCGGACGACCCGGCGGCGGTGCCCATATCGGCGTCCCGGGAGGGCGGCCGCAGGGCCTGCCATCGTTCGGGACGAGGTGAAGGTTCACGCTCCGTGCGTGGTGGCGGGAAGTCGGGTGCGGGCGATCCTGGTGAGGTCCTCGGCGGTGACCATGCCGACCAGCCGGCCGTCGTCCAGTCCTTCTCGGCTTCCCTGGCCGTGTGAATCCCTGCGGAGTAACGTTCTTATCAAGCAGTCGTGGTTCCGAAGTTCTCGCCCGCGGTGACATGCCGTGGGCGCTCTTGCTGTTCAGCGCCTCTCCGGACCAGGGCGATCACCTCCGGGCCCGCACTTGTGGGACCGATCAGTTTCCCTTGAAGGAGAAACGCATGGCTACCGGAACTGTGAAGTGGTTCAACGCCGAGAAGGGCTTCGGCTTCATCGAGCAGGATGGCGGCGGCGCCGACGTGTTCGCCCACTACTCGAACATCGACGCCCAGGGCTTCCGTGAACTCCAGGAGGGTCAGAAGGTGACCTTCGACGTCGTGCAGGGTCAGAAGGGCCCGCAGGCGGAGCACATCCGCCCCGCCTGACCTTCAACGAACGAGTGGGCGCCCTGCACGGATCCACGTGCGGGGCGCTTTGCCGTCTCCTCCGGTACGAGAGCTGCCCGCTTCCTGGACGGTGCCCGGACATGCGAAAGACCCGTTTTCGGACCAGGAGCCGGTGTCTGAGGTGTCCCCGGGAGCACCGGGCGCGCTCGCCGTCGGATCAGGTAGCGCCGGAGTTCGTCGGTGCCCCGGACGATCAACGGGTAGGGCGCCAGGAGGAGGTCACTGAGCGGGAGGGCGGCCGTGCCGAGCGGGCCCTGGAAGAGCGCCATGCGTCGTCAGCGAGCGTACGGAGACCGCGAGCGCCAGGGTGATGACGGGCAACAGGCCCTCGGGCACCATGCCGGCCAACAGCCCGGCCGCGAAGACGAAGGAGTCGACCAGTGAAAGGCGCGCGCCGAACACGGCCACCGGAATGAACCCCAGCACCAGCGCCACGGAGACCGCGGCGATCAGCCAGGCGACCCGCAGCACCTGACGTTCCAACGGGCTGCCGTTGCCCGGCTGGTGTAGCGTGCCCCGGCGTTCGGAGAGAGCTACGGGAGTGTGTGGTGAGCCGACCGGTGGAGCCTGAGCTGAAACGTCAGTTGGGAGTGTTCGACGCGGTCGTGATCGGGTTGGGGTCGATGATCGGTGCGGGGGTCTTCGTCGCGCTGGCTCCGGCGGCCGGTGCGGCCGGGTCGGGGCTGCTGGTGGGGCTGGCGCTGGCGGCGGTGGTGGCGTACTGCAACGCGACCTCCTCGGCGCGGTTGGCGGCCCGGTACCCGCAGTCGGGCGGGACGTACGTGTACGGGCGGGAGCGGCTGGGGGAGTTCTGGGGCTATCTGGCCGGGTGGGGGTTCGTCGTCGGCAAGACCGCGTCCTGCGCGGCGATGGCGCTGACGGTGGGCGATTACGTCTGGCCGGGGCAGGAGCACGCCGTGGCGGTGGCAGCGGTCGTGGCGCTCACGGCGGTGAACTACGCCGGCGTTCAGAAGTCGGCCTGGTTGACCCGGGCGATCGTCGCCGTGGTGCTGGCCGTGCTCGCCGCCGTCGTGGTGGCCGCCCTGACGTCGGGCACTGCGGACGCGGCGCGCCTCGACGTCGGCGCGGACGCGACCTTCAGCGGGGTGTTGCAGGCGGCGGGCCTGCTCTTCTTCGCCTTCGCCGGCTACGCGCGCATCGCAACCCTCGGGGAGGAGGTCCGCGACCCGGCCCGCACGATCCCCCGGGCGATCCCTCTCGCCCTCGGCAGCGCGCTCGTCGTGTACGCGCTGGTCGCGGTTTCCGCCCTGGCGGTGCTCGGGCCCGCGCGACTGGCTGACGCCGCCGCGCCCCTGTCGGAGGCCGCGCTGGCGGCGGGTGCCGGATTGCTGGCTCCGGCGGTGCGGGTGGGGGCAACGGTGGCTGCGCTCGGCTCGCTGCTGGCCTTGATCCTCGGCGTCTCCCGGACGACGCTCGCGATGGCCCGCGACCGCCACCTGCCGCACGCGCTGGCGGCCGTTCACCCCCGGTTCCAGGTGCCGCACCGGGCCGAACTGGCGGTCGGCGCCGTGGTGGCCGTCGCGGCGGCGACGGCGGACCTGCGCGGGGCGATCGGCTTCTCGTCCTTCGGAGTGCTGGCCTACTACGCGATCGCGAACGCCTCCGCCTGGACGCTGACGAGGGCCGAGGGCCGCCCGCCGCTGCTCATTCCCGCACTCGGCCTGGCGGGTTGCCTGGTACTGGCGTTCGCCCTGCCGCCGTCCTCGGTGCTCTCGGGTGCCGCCGTCCTGGCGGTCGGCGCCGTCGCCTACGCGGTGCGCCGGGGCACCTTCGCGTAGTCGCGATGCCCGCACCGTCTGCCCGTCCGCGCCGTGAACGCCCAGACCACAGGCCGTCGTACGGTTTCAGCCGGTGATTTCCCAGTACCCCGCGTGCACGGCGGCTGCCTCGTCGTACAGGTGCGGGCCCGACACCTCGACGGTGCCGCCGCCGGCCGCGAAGACCTGGCGGCACGGCAGGTCGAGCAGCGGCTCGTCCGGGTCCGCGCCCGCGAGGTCGTTCAGTTCGGTGGCGGCGAGGGCGTAGACGACCCGCCGGATGCCGCTCCAGTAGATCGCCCCGGCGCACATCGCGCACGGCTCGGTGCTGGTGTACAGGGTGGCTCCGGCGAGTTGGGCCGGGGCCAGGGTGCGCGAGGCCAGTCGCACCAGATTGATCTCCGCGTGGCCGGTGACGTCGTGGTCCGTCAGCACGGTGTTCTCGGCCGTGAGCAGGACGCTGCCGTCCGGCCCGGTCAGCAGCGCGCCGAAGGGGTGGTTGCCGTGCTCGCGCGCGCCGGCCGCGAGCCCGATGGCCCCGAGCAGGTGGGTGCGGATGTCATCGGCCATGACGTAACTCCTCAGGGGTGAGCCAACTGACGAGGTTGAACGTATAACGGCGGCGAGGTGGGAAGGAACCCGCAGCAGGGCCACCGGGCACTGCCGCCGTCAGCTGCCGTATCCACCCCCTCCGGGCGTGCGGATCTCCAGCGCGTCGCCGGCCGTCAGGTCGGCGACGCCGCAGCCGGGCAGGACCTCGGTGCTGCCGTCGGCATGCAGGATCCGGTTGACCCCGAGAGAACCCGGGGAGCCGCCTGCCAGCCCGTACGGGGGCACGCGGCGGTGGCAGGAGAGGATGCTGACCGTCATGGGTTCGCGGAAGCGCAATCGGCGCACCGCTCCGTTGCCGCCGTGCCAGCGGCCCTTTCCGCCGCTACCGGGGCGGACGGCGAACTCCTCGACGAGGACGGGCAGGCGCCACTCCAGGACTTCGGGGTCGGTGAGGCGGGAGTTGGTCATGTGGGTCTGGACGACATCGGCGCCGTGGAAGCCCGGGCCGGCGCCGGAGCCGGAGGCGATGGTCTCGTAGTACTGGTGGTGCGCGTTGCCGAAGCTGAGGTTGTTCATCGTGCCGGACCCTTCGGCCTGGACGCCGAGCGCGGCGTAGAGGGCACCCGTGATGGCCTGGGAGGTTTCGACGTTGCCGGCGGCGACGGCGGCGGGGTAGACAGGGGCGAGCATCGAGCCGGGCGGCACGACGATCCGCAGCGGGCGCAGGCAGCCGTCGTTGAGCGGGATGTCCTCGGCGACCAAGGTGCGGAAGACGTACAGCACGGCGGCGGTGACCACGGCGGACGGTGCGTTGAGGTTGCTGTCGAGCTGGGGCGAGGTGCCGGTGAAGTCGATGGTCGCGCTGCGGTCCTGGCGGTCCACGCGCACCGAGACTGCGATCACGGCGCCGGAGTCGGTCTCGTAGCGGTAGGCGCCGTCGGTCAGGCCGTCGATGGCCCGGCGCACGGCCTGCTCGGCGTTGTCCTGGACGTGCCGCATGTAGGCCTGGACGACGTCGAGGCCGAAGTGGTCGATCATCGCGTTCACCTCCTCCACACCCTTGCGGTTGGCAGCGATCTGAGCCCGCAGGTCGGCGAGGTTGGTGTCCGGGTCGCGGGACGGGTGGGGCGCCTCGGTGAGCAGCCGTACGGTCTCCGCCTCGCGCAGCCGTCCTCCCACCACCAGCGGCCAGGTGTCGAACAGCACGCCCTCCTCGTGGATCTCGCGGCTGGTGGCGGGCATCGAGCCCGGGGTGATGCCACCGATCTCGGCATGGTGGCCCCGGGAGGCGACGAAGAACAGCGGTTCGCGGCCGGACGGGTCGAAGACCGGGGTCACCACGGTGATGTCGGGCAGATGGGTGCCGCCGTGGTACGGATCGTTGACGGCGTAGGTGTCGCCGGGGCGCAGCCGCGGGCCCCGGCGACGGATCACCTCCTTGACGGTGGTGCCCATCGAACCGAGGTGGACCGGGATGTGCGGGGCGTTGGCGACCAGGTTGCCGTCCGGGTCGAAGAGGGCGCAGGAGAAGTCCAGCCGCTCCTTGATGTTGACCGACTGGGCGGTGGACTCCAGTCGGGCGCCCATCTGTTGGGCGATGGCCATGAAGAGGTTGTTGAAGACCTCCAGCAGGACGGGGTCGGCGGCGGTCGGCAGGGTTTCCTCGGTGTGGCCCCCGACCAGCTCGACCAGCAGGTGCCCGGTCGGCGTCACGGTCGCCCGCCAGCCGTCGTCCACCACGGTAGTGGCGTTGACCTCGGCGATCACGGCCGGGCCGGTCACGACGGACCCCGGCCGCATCGACTCGCGCTCCAACAGTGGGACGCGGCGCCACTTCCCGCCGGCGTAGAGGCGGACGGCGACGGGCTTGGCCTTGGACGTGGGCGCAGGGGAGAGCGCGCCGAGTTCGGGCTGCTCGGAGAGGCCGGTGCCTTCGACGGCGACGGCCTCCACGACGATCGGGCGGTCCATGAGGAAGGAGTAGGTGGCCCGGTGTCGGTCCTCGAACTCGGCGGCCATCGCGGAGACTTCGCCCAGCTGGATGGTGAGGGTGGTGTCGGTGCCCTGGTAGCGCAGCCGGGCCCGGTATGTCAGCCGGATCCGATCCGGCGGGGTGCCCTGGTCGAGCAGCTCGGCGGTGGCGGTCGCCGCGAGCTCGTCGGCGCGTGCCCGGAGGGCGGTCATCTCCTCGGCGGCCAAGGGTCGTTCCACGGCGTGCTCACGCAGGACGGTGGTATCGGCCAGACCGATCCCGAGGGCGGAGAGCACCCCGGCCATCGGCGGGACCAGCACGGTGCGGATGCCCAGCGCCTCCGCCACCGCGCAGGCGTGCTGGCCGCCCGCGCCGCCGAAAGTGGTCAGCGCGTAACGGGTGACGTCGTGGCCCTGCTGGACGGAGATCCGTTTGATGGCGTTGGCGATGTTGCCGACCGCGATCCGCAGGAAGCCCTCGGCGACCTCCTCCCGTGACAATCCCCCGATGTCCTCGGCCAGTTCCGAGAACTGACGTCCGGCCGGTTCGACGTCGAGGGGCTGGTCGCCGTTCGGGCCGAAGACGCGCGGGAAGTGCTCGGCCTGGATCCGGCCGAGCAGCAGGTTGGCGTCGGTGACGGTGAGCGGCCCGCCGCGCCGGTAGCAGGCGGGCCCGGGATCGGCCCCGGCCGAGTCCGGTCCGACCTGGAGGCGCCCGCCGTCGAAGCGCAGCACCGATCCGCCGCCCGCCGCGACGGTGTGGATGGCGAGCATCGGCGCCCGCAGTCGCACCCCGGCGACCTGGGTGGTCACCACTCGCTCGTACTCGCCCGCGAAGTGCGAGACGTCCGTCGACGTGCCGCCCATGTCGAATCCGATCACCCTTTCGTAGCCCGCCAGTCGGGACATCCGCACCATGCCGACGATGCCGCCGGCCGGGCCGGAGAGGATGGCGTCCTTGCCCCGGAAGTGCCCGGCCTCGGCCAGGCCGCCGTTGGACTGCATGAACATCAGGCGGACATCGGCCAGTTCTTCGGCCACCTGCCGGACGTAGCGCCGCAGGCCGGGGGAGAGGTAGGCGTCCACCACGGCGGTGTCCCCGCGCGGCACCAGCTTCATCAGCGGGCTGGCCTCACTGGACAACGACACCTGGGCGAAGCCGAGTTGCGCGGCCAAGCGGCCGATCTCCTGCTCGTGCGCGGGGTGCAGGTAGCTGTGCAGGCAGACCACGGCGACGGACCGGATGCCGTCGTGCAGGCAGCCGCGCAGGTCCTCGGCGAGCCGGTCGAGGTCGGGCGGGCGCGGCACCGTGCCGTCGGCGGTGACCCGCTCGTCCACCTCGACCACCCGGGCGTACAGCGGCTCGGGCAGGACGATCTCGCGGGCGAAGATCTGCGGCCGGTCCTGGTAGCCGATCCGCAGCGCGTCCGCGAAGCCTCGCGTGATCACCAGTGCGGTCGGCTCGCCGGTGCGCTCCAACAGGGCGTTGGTGGCCACCGTGGTGCCCATCCGGACCGCCTCGATGCGCGCTCCGGGCGGCAGCAGGGCCCGGATCCCCGCCACGGCGGGGTCGCGGTAGCGGGCCGGGTCGTGCGAGAGCAGCTTGTGGGTCAGCAGACGGCCGTCGGGGGCCAGCGCGGCGACATCGGTGAAGGTTCCGCCCCGGTCCACCCAGAACTGCCAGCCCCTGGACGTCATGACCGGCTCCCTCCGCCGTGCCGTGCGGCGCCCCGCGCGTGAGTGGCCCCGCGCACGAGTATCCGACCGGGCGAAGTCGGCGGGCAAACGGGACATACTGGTCATTCGGGCCGACTTCGGAGGCAGCGATGACGACCACGACGGTGGGAGCGCTCCGCGAGACCGTGCCGGGAGAGCGCCGGGTGGCGCTCGTACCCGAGCTGGTACCGGCTGTCGGACGCCTCGGGGCGACGGTCCTGATCGAACCCGGCGCCGGCGCCCTGGCCGGCCACCACGACGCCGACTACCGCGCCGCGGGCGCCGCCGTGGCCGGGCGCGCCGAACTGCTGAACCACGCGGACGTGCTGCTCGGCCTCCACCCGCCGTCCGTGGACCCGGCACGCGAGCTGCGCCCCGGACAGGTCCTGGCCGCGATGCTGCGCCCGCACCGGATCCCGTACCTGGTCCGGCAGTGGGCCGACCGCGGGGTGACGGCGATCGGACTCGACCTGGCACCCGACCTGCCCGCCGCCTACCCGCTGGACGCCGAGGCCTCCCAGAGCAGGGTGGCCGGCTACCGGGCGGTGCTGCTCGCCGCCACTCGGTTGGACCGCTGTCTGCCGCCCTGGGGCGCTGCGGACGGCCTGTTCGACCCGGTCCGGGTGCTGGTGGTCGGTGCCGGCCACGCGGGCCTGCAGGCGATCGACACCGCCCGCCGCCTGGGCGCGCAGGTCAGCGTGGTCGAACTGCGCCACCGCGAGCGCGGGGCGGTCACCGTCCTGGGAACAGGGCTGCTGGATCTGCCCGGCCTCCACCCGGTGGCGGACGACCGGGAGCTCTGGGAGATCCTCGACCAGGAACACCCGGCGTGGGTGGCGGGGCTCGCTGGGGCCGCCGCATGCCACGACGTCGTGGTGACGACCCTCGGACTGCCCGACCGGATACCTCCGGTACTGCTGCACCGGGCGGCGGTGGCACGGATGCGGCCCGGCTCGGTGCTGGTGGACCTGGCGGTCGGCCCGGAGGGCGGCAACATCGAGGGGGTCCTCCCGGAGACCATGACACTGGTCGGCGACGGGGTGACCGTGATCGGTGCCGGGGAACTCGCCGCCCAGGTGCCCGCGACCGCGTCGCGCGCGTACGCCCACAACGTGCTCGCACTGCTCGGCCGCCTGCTGCGGGGCGGAGCACCCGCGGCCGACCCCGTTCTGGGGCCGATGCTGGTGACCGACCGGGGCACGGTGCGGCACGAACCCACCAGGCGGCTGTTGCTGGAGGCGACCGCCGTGGCGGGCCTGCCGTAGGTTCAGGACGCCGCAGGGGAGAACAGCACCGCGTGGCGGGCGATCGAGGCCCCGTGCTCGGCGCACTGCTGGTAGCAGCAGGACAGCAGGACGAGATCGGCGGTGTCGACCGGGTCCGCGTCCGCGTCCGCTTCGCGGAGGAGTAGCTCGTACAACAGCCGCTGCCGTTGGCCGACCTCGTGCAGCTCGCTCAACACGTCCGCCACGCCCTCGGGCCCGCCGGACTCCAGGGTGTCGGCCGCCCGTGCGACCAGGCCCAGCGCAGCGTCGGCGATGCCGTGCAGCGAGGCCAGCGGGCGCTCACCGAACAGCTCCCGCCGCTGGCGCGCCCAGGCCGCCTCCAGCAGCCGCTGCACCAATTGCCCGACGGCCTCCACCTCGCAGCCGACGTGGACCCCGACGACGACCCCGGCCCGCCCCCCGAGCGCTCCGGCGGCGTCCTCCTCGATCCGGGACCGCAGCTCGGCCAGGGCCTTCTCCGCGGCCGGAATCCCGTTGCCGCCCGCCGAATCGGTCAGTACGGCCGTCGCGCCGCGCAGCGCGGTGTGCGCGAGCCGTACCAGAGCGGCCAGCTCGCCGATCAGGGCGCGGTACGCGCCGTCTGCGCCGCCAGACATCCCGTGCACTCCCGTCCTCCGGCCCCCTCGACCAGTGTCGCCCCGTCGTCGCGGGGCCGCCTCGGCCAGGACGCTCATGGCAAACGGCACCCGCGGCCTGGCCCCGCGGTGGGACCGATCGGCCCCGAGGGGCCGGGGCGGACGGGCACCGGGGCGGCCATCACCCCGCAGACGGTGCGGTGCTGCGTGGTCGTTGCGCCATGGTCAGACCAGGCCCGCGCCCCAGGCACGGGCACGGTCGAGCTCGCCGGCGCGCAGCGGGCCGTCGGCGCCCTCGACGAGGAAGCCCTCGGGCTCGGCGACCACGTCGTAGTGGTGGCCGGAGAGCCGGTGGGCGATGCCCTCGGCGGCGCCGCCCGCCAGGGGCGTGTCGACGCGGGTGTCGAACGCGGCGGCGTAGGTGCCGGATTCGGTCTCGGGCAGGTCGTGGAACCAGGACCGCAGGCCCGGCCCCTGGGTGGTCCGGTGGGCCTCGGCGGAGGCCTCCTCGTGGCCCTCCCGGTGGTCCTCGGCAGCGGCTGCCATCCGGCGGCTGAGCCCGGAGGACATGCCGCGCAGGTGGGTCGGGCCGCCCACCACCAGCAGGTCCGCGGACCGGGTCTGGTCGGGCCCGGCCTCGGCCACCGGGAGGCAATCGACGGCCGCCTCCGGGTCAGCCTGGTGGACGCCCTCGGCGATCGCCTGGGCGATCTCGCGGGTGTGGCCGTACATGCTCTCGTACACGATCACGGTGTGCATGGTCCTCACCTTTCGTCACCCCCCAGGTTCGCTCCGAGGACACCGTCCGGGCGCGGGCCGTTCGGCCCGGATCGGGTCGCCGGGTGGGCCGGATCAGTCCTAGGGGACGATGGCGACCGGGCCGCCCCGGTAGCGGCAGCGGCCGTGGTCGGCCCGCTCGGTGCGGATTCGGATCAGCGCGGGGAAGCGGGCACGGTCACCACCGGGCAGTTCGCTCGGTGCAGCAGACCGTGCGGGACGGAGCCGAGCCGCATGCCGGTGAACCCTCCACTGCCTCGGCGGCCGACGACCACGGCGAGGGCGTGCTCGGAGACGGCGCCCAGCTCCTCGACCGGGTGGCCGTGCACCAGCTCGTGGCTCACCGCCAGGTCCGGGTAGCGCTCGTGGCGGCCGGCCGTGGACTCGAAGAGCAGCCGGCGGAGGATCTGCTCGGTGGCGGGCTCGTCGAGATTGCCGACCGGTGGGCGCTGCCAGGCCCAGAGCACGCGCAGCGCGGCCCGCCGTTCGGCGGCCAGGTCGAAGGCGAAGTCGACGGCAGCGGCCGAGTACGGGCTGCCGTCGACACCGACCACGACGTACGGCGGGTCCTGGGTGATGTGCTCGGGGTCGCGGACGACCACCACCGGGCAGCGGGACTGGGCGCTCACCGGGACGGCTACCGAGTAGGAGCTCACCGCTTCCTGGAACCGGTTCAGCCGGCGGGAGCCGAGCACCACCAGCTCGGCGTGGGCAGACTCCCGGCACAGCACCGGGGCGGGGAGGTCTTCGGTGACGTCCGTCGTCAGCGCCAGCCCGGGGTGTCGGTCCCAGGCCACGGATGCGGCCCGGTCGAGCGCCTGCTCGGCGCGCTCGCGCAGGGCCTTGTGGTACCGGCCCTCGTCGAAGGGACGGAACTCGCGGAACGGCGAAGCGATGGCGTGCACCAGCCGGAGCGGCAAGCCCCGGCGGTCGGCTTCGTCGGCGGCCCAGGCAGCGGTCATGCGGCCGGTGTCCTGGGCGTCGACACCGAGAACGACGGAACGGCGCAGGTCTTCGGAACTCGCGGACGTCATGGCTCCTCCTCGGGGACGGCGACCGGCCCCTGCTCCACGCTAGGCAGGCCCGGCACTCGCCACGAGGGCCGACCGGCCCACGGCCCCGAGCCCGGCGGCCCCACCGCGAAGACGTCGATCGGTGCCCCCGACCGCACCAACCGGTCGATCCCGTATTCGTCCAGCCCGCCGCTGTCAGCCGGCGAAGAGGTGCGGGTGGGGCGGTACGGCCACGGGCGCGTTCCCGTGCTCGTGCTGGAAGTGGTGGATCCGGGCGTCGGGGCCCGGGAAGTACTCGGTCACCCGGTCGTCGTCCGACCAGCGCACGTCGTACGGCGGGCTGCCGTCCGGGTGGTGCAGGCCGACGATCTCGCCGTCCCTCCGGGCCGCGCCCGGTCGGGTGCCTTGGACGATGATGCGGTCTCCGACGGCGGCTTTCATGCCGTCCTCCCTGGGGCGGTGAGGGGGCGCCGGGCCGTGCCCGGTCGTCCGTACCTCCATGAGACCACCGAAGGTCGGTCGGGGCAGGGGCCGGACGGTCCCGGAGCCGGGGCCCGCAGGGCCCTGGGGCGGCCGGTGGGGCCGGTGGGGCCGGGAAACCCTGGCGACAAGGTCCCGGGAACCGAGGAGGCTCGCCGTGATCGCCGCAGCCACCACGCACAGGCGCCAGGCCTCGCGCACGTCCCTGCGGCAGCACGTGCGCCGGGCTGCCACGTGCCGGAACGGCGGGCGGAGAACAGCTGGGAGCCCGCCTGGGAACAGGTGGAACCGCGCTGGTCCGGACGCCGGTGAGGTCGGCGTCCTCAGAGCTGGAAGCGCCGGGTCTCGCCCGGCCGCACCGTCGCCTCCGCGCCGCGCAGGCGGATCAGGACCGGGTCCTGGCGGTCCTCGCGCAGGCTCACCGTGACCGTGCTGCGGTCGACGGCGATCGTGAGGCCCCAGTGGCCCCGGTAGCGCAGGTCCAGTTCCAGTCGGCCGAGGGCGGACGGCAGGTGCGGGTCGAGCCAGAGGGCGTCCTCGCGGACCTCCAGGCCGGTGTAGCAGCGCTGCAGCAGGTCGACCGCCCCGGCCATGGCGCCCAGGTGGACGCCCTCGGCCGTGGTGCCGTGCTGGCTGTCGCGCAGGTCGGCCACCAGGGCGTCGCGGAAGTACCGCCAGGAGGCGCGGCGGTCGGAGCGGGTGAGCACCCAGGCGTGCACCACGGAGCTGAGCGTCGACCCGTGCACGGTGCGCCGCAGGTAGTAGTCGGTGGTGCGGCGCAGCAGCTCGTGGCCGGCCGGGTGACCCAAGCGCCGGAGCAGGTCGCGGACCTCGCGGGCGGAGAAC
This sequence comes from Kitasatospora sp. NPDC087314, assembly GCF_044744365.1. NCBI lineage: Bacteria > Bacillati > Actinomycetota > Actinomycetes > Kitasatosporales > Streptomycetaceae > Kitasatospora > Kitasatospora sp. NPDC087314. The sequence continues at coordinate 288,938 of NZ_JBIUYE010000011.1, read as the reverse complement.
AGGAACCAGAGCATCAGCGCGTCGGCCTGTTTGGAGGCCTTGTAGCGGTTGACGGTGTCGCCCTCGGCCTCCAGGATCCGGTCGAGGCGGCACAGGTCGGGGTAGCGGCGCCGGTAGGCCTCCCAGTCGAGTTCGGCGAGCCGCTCGTAGCCGTCGAACTGGCTGAGAACCCCCTCGTGGAACGGGACGTGCAGGTGCCGCCCGACCTCCTGCCAGCGGTCCAGCTCCAGGTGGTCGAGGGCGAGGCGTTCGCGCAGCTCGTCGCGCCGGTAGCCGGGAAGGACGTCCAGGGCGTCCTGGGCGCGGGCCAGCACCCAGGAGGCGAGCACGTTGGTGTACGCGTTGTCGTCCAGGCCGGGCCGGTCCGCCCAGGGGTACGCGTCGTGGTACTCGTCGGGGCCGAGCACGCCGCGGATCGACCAGTGCCCGCGGGAGCGGTCGTGGACGGCCGTGGAGGACCAGAACCGGGCGATCTCCAGCAGCATCTCGGCGCCGGCCGTGGCGAGGAACTCCCGGTCGCCGGTCGCCTGGTAGTACTGCCAGACGTTGTACGCGACCGCCGAGCCGACGTGCCGCTGGAGATGGCTGTGGTCGGGCAGCCAGCGGCCCGACAGCGGGTTCAGGTGCAGTTGCTGGGCCTCCTCCCGGCCGTCGCTGGCGCTCTGCCACGGGTACATCGCCCCGCGCAGACCGCTCGCCCGGGCCTGCCGGCGGGCGGTGTCGAGGCGGCGGTGGCGGTAGCGGAGGACGGCGCGGGTGAGTTCGGGGAAGCGGAGGTTGAGCACCCGTAGGACGAACAGCTCGTCCCAGAAGACGTGGCCTCGGTACGCCTCGCCGTGCAGCCCGCGGGCCGGGATGCCGACGTCCAGGTCGATGGAGTGCTCGGAGTAGCTCTGCAGGATGTGGAAGAGGTCCAGGTGCAGTGGGCCGTTGCCGTCGAAGTCGGCGTCGATCCGGCAACGGCGCCACAACTCGGTCCAGCGGAGCGCGTGTTCGGCGAGCAGTCGATCGAAGGACCCGGCCTGCGCGGCGAGCAGCAGGGAGGCGCCGACGGGGCTCTCGATCGCCGGGTCGCGGGAGGTGTGGAACGCCACGGTCTTCTCCACCGTGACCGGGCGGCCCCGTACGGCGTCCACGGACAGGACCTGGGAGGCCCGGCCCTCGTGGCACTCGGCCACGACCTCCGCACCCGCCACCCGGGTGCGGGCCGCGAGCGCGATGTTCAGAGGGGAGTGGGCGGCATCGACCGCCAGCCACAGCAGTCCCCGCGCGTCCACGCCCTGCCCGGCGGGCACCAGGTGGCGCTCCGCGAGCCCCCGGTAGCGGGCGACGCCGGTGTTGGCGACCGTCCCGTCCAGCGCCGACCGGATCTCCAGGGGGCCCGACCAGTTCTCCGGGGTGAGCGTGCTCTCCAGGGCGAGCAGGTGCGGTCGGGCCTGGCTGGCCAGGCGGCGCTGGACGAGCCGGCTCCGCCGCCCCTGCCGGTCCACGACCAGGGCGTGGCGGGTCAGTACGCCCCGGCGCAGGTCCAGTTCGAGCGTCTGTCCGGCCGGCGGGCCGGTGAACCACTTCTCGCCGGCCCGCCGGAAGGTCAGCGGCAGCCAGTTCGGGCAGTTGATCAGGTCCTCGTTGGTGACCGCGTGCCCGCCGACGGCCGACTCCGCACGGTCGTAGCAGCCGGCCAGGTACGTCCCCGGGTAGTGGACCCCGTCCGCGACCGCCTCCGGTGCGGCGCCCCGACTGACCAGGTAGCCGTTGCCGACCGCGCACAGCACCTCCCGCAGCCCCTCCTCGGCCGGGTCGAAGCCCTGGTAGCGGAGCGTCCACGGGTCCGGCATGTCGGGATACCCCGCCGTTGCCTCCGCTGCCACCTCGCGACCTCCGTGCCGACCGACCTGCCTCCAGTCTGCGTACCCGGGGTCCGCCCCGCCCCTCCGGACGACGTGGCCCCTCCGGACGACGCGGCACCGGAGGACGCCGTTCGCCGAGTCGGCCGGGGCCGGTCGGCCCTGCCTCGGGCCCCGGGCGGGGGAGGAGGCTGGAGGGGTAGAACGCGACGGCCGAGGAGTTGCGCCATGTCCACCGTCCACACGCCGCAGACCACCGCCGAGGCCCTCCTGGCCGACGGCACGACGGTCGGGATCCGGCCGATCGGCCCGGACGACCGGCAGGCCGTCCTGGACCTGCACAACGACGGGTTGTCCGAGGAGAGCCGCCGGATGCGGTTCTTCGGGGTCAGCCGCAACGCGCCGGGGCAGGCCGCCGACCGCCTGTGCGGCGCGCCTCGGGCCGGCCTGCTCGCCCTCGGCGCCTGGGTGGGGGAGGAACTGGTCGGCGAGGCCGACTGCGAGCTGCTGGACGAACCGCCGGACACCGCGGAACTGGCCCTCGCGGTGGCCGATCGCTGGCACCACCGGGGTGTCGCCACGCTCCTCCTCGAACACCTCGTGCACGCCGCCCGGGCCGCCGGCGTCCGCTTCTTCGAGGCCGACACCCTGTTCGGCAACCGGGCCGTCCACCGGGTCTTCGCCGACCTCGGCCTGCCCCTCCAGCGCCGCTTCGCACAGGGCGAGGTCAGGGTCCGGGTGCCGTTGGACGAGACGGACGAGCGCTACCGCTCGGCGGTGGACGAGCGCGGCCGCCGGGCCGATGTCGCGAGCCTGGGGGCGCTACTGCGCCCGGCCTCGGTCGCGGTGGTGGGGGTGTCCCGGCGGGAGGGCTCGGTCGGGCGGACGGTCCTGGCGAAGATCCGGCAGGGCGGCTTCACCGGTGAAGCCTGGGCGGTGAACCCGAACGCCGGGGAGATCGACGGCGAGCCCGCCTACCCGTCCGTCGGTGAGCTGCCAGCGGTCCCCGACCTGGTCGTACTGGCCGTGCCCGTCGCTGCGGTCCCCGGGGTGGCGGAGGAGTGCGGCGCCGCCGGGGTCCGGGCGCTGGTGGTGCTCACCTCCGGACTCGGGGCGGACGAGGCCCGCCGGCTGATGCGGGCCTGCCGCCGGCACAGCATGCGCCTGGTCGGGCCGAACAGCCTGGGCACGGCCCAGACCGATCCCGCCGTCCGGTTGGACGCCGAGTTCGGCGGTGCCTTCCCCCGGCCGGGTAGCGCCGGGGTCGCGGTCCAGAGCGGCGGTGTGGGGATCGCGCTGCTGTCACGGCTGGCCTGGCTGGGCATCGGGGTGTCGAGCTTCGTCTCGCTCGGCGACAAGTACGACGTCAGCGGCAACGACCTGCTCCAGTGGTGGGAGACGGACGGCCGTACCGACCTCGCGCTGCTCCATCTGGAGTCCTTCGGTAGCCCGCGCGTCTTCGCCCGCACCGCCCGGCGCGTCACCCGCACGATCCCGGTGCTGACCGTGGACGCCGGGCGCTCGACCGCCGGTCGCCGGGGCGCCGGCTCGCGCTCCGCGGCCGCCGCCACCCCCACCGTGACCAGGGAGGCGCTGTTCCGGCAGGCAGGCATCACCGCCACCCGGAGCATCGAGGAACTCGTCGAGGCCGCAGCGCTGTTGCACGCCCAGCCGCTGCCCGCTCCACGCGGCGCGGTCGCCGTGGTGTCCAACGCCGGCGGCATCGGCATCCTGGCCGCCGACGCCTGCGCCGAGGCCGGACTGGTGCTGCCGGAACTCCCTGTGGAACTCGTGGAATTGCTTCCTCCGGGCGCTTCCGTCCGCAACCCGGTGGACACCACGGCGGCGATCCGGCCGACCGAACTCGCGCTCTTCCTACGCGCGTTGGACCGCGAGGAGGCCATCGACGCCATCCTCGTCTGCCTCGTGCCCACGGCGCTGTGCGACACCCCGGTCCACGCTCCGGTGCTTGCCCTGCTGGAGGGCCCGGCCCGGCGTCGCGTCCCGATCGCCGCCGTGCTGCTCGACCAGCAGGTGCCCGTGCGCTACCGGACCTGCGCCGACGGCGGCAGTCTCCCGGCCTACTCCGACACCGTCGCCGCCGCCCGCGCCCTCGCCCACGCCCGGGACCGCGCCCGCTGGCTCGCCGAACCGCCGCCCGAGCCCGCCGCCCTGCCCGCCGATGGTCCGGACTGCGACCGGCGCACCGCCCGCAGCCTGGTGGACGGCTACCTCACCGCCCACCCCGAGGGCGGCTGGCTCGACCCGCTGACCACCACCGACCTGCTGGAGGCCTACGGGCTGCCGTTGGTCACCACGGTGTGGGCCCGCGACGAGCACGCGACGTCCGTCGCCGCGAACGGCCTGGGTCGGCTCGGGCACGAGGGGAAGGTGGCCCTGAAGGCCTACTGGCCCGGGCAGGTGCACAAGAGCGCGGCGGGCGCGGTCCGTACCGGCCTGGCCACCGAGGCCGAAGTCCGCTCCGCCTACCGGGAGTTCACGAGGAGGTTCGACACCGAACTGGCCGGAGCGGTGGTCCAGCCGATGGCCCCACCCGGGGTGGAACTGCTCGTCGGCGTGGTCCAGGACCAGGTCTTCTGCCCGCTCGTCGTCCTCGGGCTGGGCGGAACCGCCGCCGACGTCCTGGCCGACCGGGTGGCCCGGCTCGCCCCGCTGAGCGACCGCGACCTGGCTGCCATGGTCGCCGAACTCCGTAGCGCACCACTGCTGTTGGGGAACGGCGGAGAGCCTCCCGTGGACCTTGCCGCGCTACGGTCGGTGCTCGCCAGGCTGTCCCGGCTCGCCGACGACTTCCCGGAACTCGCCGAGGCCGACCTCAACCCCGTCATCGCCCGCCCCGACGGCGCGGTCTGCGTGGACGCCCGGGTCCGCCTCGAACCCCGGCCGTCCTTCGACCCCTACCTGCGAAGGCTGCGGCGCCCGGCTCTCGCCGAGAGGACGTGACGATCGTGAAGCACAGCATCCTCGACGGAGCACCGGCCGACACCTTCCCGGCCTCCGAATCCGCGCGCCCGCCCGGTCGTACCCGGGTCGGCGACTGCATGAGCCGCCCCGGAATCGCGGTCACCCCCGGTACGCCGGGCGCAAGAGGGCCCATCGGCCCAGCCGGAGGACCCCGCCGGCCCCCTGGCGCCGGGCGTGGCCGCGCACAAGGCTGGAAGGGTGAGCGGAACCGTCCCGGCTCCGCCACCCCCCCCGAGGAGTGATCGCGGCATGAAAGCGCTCACCTACCACGGACCCGGCCGCCGTACCTGGGGCGACGTCCCGAACCCGGTGGTCCGCGACCCGGAGGACGCCGTTGTCCGGGTGGACGCGGTCACCATCTGCGGCACCGACCTGCACATCCTCAAGGGCGACGTCCCCGAGGTCACCCAGGGCCGGATCCTCGGCCACGAGGCCGTCGGCACCGTCACCGAGACCGGACCGGGCGTACGCACGGTCACGGCCGGCGACCGCGTCCTGGTCTCCTGCATCTCCGCCTGCGGCCGCTGCGCCTACTGCCGCGGCGCGAGCTACGGCCAGTGCACGGGCGGTGGCGGCTGGATCCTCGGCCACCTGATCGACGGCTGCCAGGCCGAGTACGTCCGCACCCCCTTCGCGGACACCTCCCTGTACAGGCTGCCCGAGGGCGTCGGCGACGAGGACGCCTTGCTGCTCGCCGACATCCTGCCCACCTCGTACGAGGTCGGCGTCCGCAACGGCAGGGTCGGCCCGGGCGACACCGTGGTGATCGTCGGCGCCGGGCCGATCGGGCTCGCCGCGATCCTCACCGCCCGCCTCTACAGCCCGTCCCGCGTCCTCGCCGTCGACCTCGCCCGGAGCCGACTCGACGCCGCCAAGCGCTTCGGCGCCGACGCCGTGCTCACCGCCGCCGAGGTCACCCCGGAATCCGCGCGGCCGCTGAGCGCGGACGGCCTCGGCGTGGACGTCGCGATCGAGGCGGTCGGCGTGCCCGAGACCTTCGAACTGTGCACCCGCCTGGTGCGCCCCGGCGGCCGGGTCGCCAACGTGGGCGTGCACGGCAGGTCGGCGGTGCTCCACCTGGAGGACCTCTGGGCCCGGAACGTCACCATCACCACCGGTCTGGTCGACACGAACAGCACCCCGTTGCTACTGGACCTGCTGGCGGCCGGCCGACTGGACGTCGCCGGGCTGGTCACCCACCGCTTCGGCCTCGACGAGATGCAGGACGCCTACGACGTCTTCGCCGACGCGGCCGAGACCGGAGCACTCAAGGTCGCGCTCTTCCGGACCTGACCCGCGGGCACCGGCAAGCCGAGGAGGCACACCGTGGACACCAGCCCCGATACCGACGCCGTCAGGCGGGCCGTTCCTGCCGAGGTGGCCCGCCGGATCGTCGAACGCCGCGACCAACTCGGCCTGGATGACAAGATGTTGGCCTATCAGGCAGCCATGGCGCCCCGCTACCTGAGGCATCTGCTGGATGCCGGCCCGGCCTTCGATCCGGGCGGGTTCGCCCGGATCGCCGCCGCACTGCGGATGACCTGGTCCGAGCTGCTGGAGGAGCGCGCCGATGCTCCCCCGGGGCAGCCGGACCCCGGCCCGCGCCCCCTGCTGCTCCACCTCACCGAACCACAGTGCTGGGAGCTGATCGGCACCCACGGTGTCGGCCGGATCGGCCTGCCCGGCGGGTCCGCACCGGCCGTCCTCCCGGTCAACTACGCGGTGGACGCCGGAACGATCGTCTACCGCACGGCCGCTCACGGTGCCGCCGCAGCAGGGCACGGCACACCGGTCTCGTTCCAGGTGGACCACATCGACGACCACCTGAGCCGGGGGTGGAGCGTGCTCCTCCTCGGCGAGGCGCAGCACGTCGGAGACCCGGCCGAGCAGGAGCGGCTGGCGGCGCTGCCCGGCGCCACACCCTGGGCCGGCGGCTCCCGCCCGCTGTGGGTACGGATCCGCCCGGACAAGGTCACCGGCCGTCGGATCGGCACCGGCTGAGCGGAGCGCAAGGTCGCGGACGGCACGGGTTGGCGGATGTCCGGGCAAGGATCGACCACAGGCGGTACGGGACACGAGGCGACGGCGACGTTCGAGACCCGCCCGTCGGCTGACACCGACGCCGTGCCAGGGCTCAGCGGCAGGGCACCACTGCGACGGGACAAGCGACATGGTGGATCAGGGCGTGGGCGACCGGCCCGAGGTGCGCCCCCACCGGATTGTGGCGGCGGCGGGCTCCGACCACCGCCAGGCCGGCGTTGGCGGCGGCTTCCACCATGGTGACGCCGGCGCGTCCGTGCAACAGCGCCGTCGCAGCCGGCACGTCGGGGTAGCGCTCCCGCCAGGGTGCCACCGCCGCCTCCAACGCCTGTGCCGCAGCCGCGGCCAGTTCCTCCAGGCCGCCGATCGCGCCGAAGTGCATGTACTCGGCGCCGGCCGGCGGCTCCCAGGAATGCACCGCGGTCAGCGGCGCGCCACGCCGCGCGGCCGTCTCGAAGGCGAAGGCCAGCACTTCCTCGCACGTCTCCAGGGCCAGACCTGGAGGATCTCCAGGGGAAGGGCGCGCAGTAGCGCTTCGCGCGCGGCCCAGTCGATGGCCGCCCGGTTGGCCACCGTCTGTCCAGCCGGCCCGTCTTCCATCGTGCGCACCGCCGATCCGTGTGCGCACGCCGGGCCCGGCCGCAGAGGCGCCGACCGGCCTTCCGGCGCCCGGCACCCGCCTGCAGGCGGCCGACGACCGACGGAGGGGCCCGACACGGCGGGCCGCTGACCCAGGCCTCGCCGGTGCGGGTGGCGCAGTGAGGATGTCGACGACCTCGGTGCGCACCGGGGCGGGGACAACGGAACAGGCTCCGGGGCGGTCGCACCGGGCCGTCCGGCCCATGGCGCGGCCCCGTCTTCGGCCTGACGCTGGAAGTGAAGGGGCGTGGCAGGAGCCGACCCGCACCACGCCGTTCACCTGCCAGCCGGCCGCCTACGGCGCCCGGTCCCGGCAGACCTGCCACCGTACGGTCGGCCGCCGACGAAGGGATGACGATGTCCACCGCATCACCCGGCTGGCCCACCTCGACCACGGCATGGGTCGTGGACCACGCCTCTCCGATCGGCGACAACCCACTCCGTCTGGTCGAACGGCCGCTGGACGACACCGGCCCGTACGGGCTGCTCCTCGAAGTGGAGGCCTGCGGAGTCTGCCGCACCGACCTGCACCTGGCCGAGGGGGACCTGGAGCCGCGCGTCCCGCGCTGCACGCCCGGCCACGAGATCGTCGGCCGAGTCCTGCACACCGGCCCCGACGTCACGGACTTCACACCCGGCGCCAGAGCCGGTGCCGCATGGCTCGCGGGCACCTGCGGGCAGTGCCGGTACTGCCGGGCCGGACGGGAGAACCTCTGCCCCCGCTCGCGCTACACCGGCTGGGACCTCCACGGCGGATACGCCCGGTACGCGGTGGTCGACGCCCGCTTCGCCTACCACCTGCCCGAAGGGCCACCAGCCGAGGAACTGGCGCCACTGCTGTGCGCCGGCATCATCGGCTACCGCGCCCTGGAACGCGCCGAACTACCCCCAGGCGGCCGCCTCGGCCTCTACGGCTTCGGCGCCTCCGCCCACCTCACCGCCCAACTCGCCCTCGCCCGGGGCGCCGTGGTCCACGTCCTCACCCGCTCCGAAGAGGCCCGACGGCTCGCCCTCGACCTGGGCGCCGCCTCGGCCGCGGACGCCTACGACGCTCCACCCGAACCACTCGACGCCGCGATCCTCTTCGCCCCCGTCGGAGACCTCGTCCCCGTCGCCCTCGCGGCACTCGACCGCGGCGGCACCCTGGCCGTGGCCGGGATCCACCTGACCGACATCCCCTCTCTCGACTACCAACGCCACCTCTTCCAGGAGCGCACCCTGCGCAGCGTCACCGCCAACACCCGCGCCGACGGCCTCGCCTATCTCGCCGAAGTCGCCCGACACCACCCCACCGTCCACGTCCAGCGCTACGCCCTGGACCGAGCGCCGGACGCACTCGCCGATCTGGCCGCCGACCGCGTCACCGGGGTCGCCGTCCTCACTCCATGAACGAGCCCGACGGTGACCGGACCACCGCGCGCCGCGACCAACCGGACGCTCTCGACTTCACCCGGACCCTGGTCAGCCTGGCGTTCGCCGCCGACCGCCTCGTCGAAGCGCTGGGCGGCCGAGCCGCGAGGATCAGCCGTTCCCGCCCGGACCGGGCCCGGCCCGTTCACCGGCGTGACCTCCCACCGGCTTGGGAGCGATCGGATACCGGGCGGCCGCGCCAGAGGGGCCCTCCCGGCCGACCCGCACCAGGCCGTCTGCGAGCCGGGCCAGATCGCGTGGTCGGACGAGGTCTGCCAGTGCCTCGGGGGTTCGGGGAAGGCCGAGGCCGGAGGCCGTCTTCCGGGCGCGGGCATCGAAGAAGGGCCGCAGTTCCGGCCAGACGGCCTGGGCCTCCCGGCAGAAGATGTCGGCGGCGGTGGGGCCGATCCGCGGTACCTCCTGCAGCAGTTCACGCAGGCGTCCCACGTCCCCGTCGGCCTGCTCCCGCAGGGCGCGCAGGTCTCCGTGCCAGCGTTCGAGGACGAGCTTCGCGCCGTTGCCCAGGGCGGTGGCCGTGCTCTCGTCGTACCGGCGGTAGTGGGCCCGGCCGAGCGCGTCCACTCGGTCCTGCCAGCCGGAATCGGCCATGGCGCGTGGTGTACGGAGTCCGGCGGCGAACAGCTCCCGGGCGGCGGCGAGCGCCGTCTCGGCCCGGATCGGTGCCGCGAACAGGACGCAGAGCACCAACAGTTGGTACAAGGGCGCCGGGGTGTCGCGCAGTCGAATGCCAGCCTCCCGCGCATACGTCTCGCCGTAGTCGTGGAGCACCTGGCGTGCGATCTGCTTCGAGTCCATGGGGCTCCCCTTCGCTGTTCTACGCGCCCGGTCGCGCGCCGAGCGCGGACAGGTGCCGGTCGAGCGTCGGCATCACGCGCGGTGCCAGGACGGAGACGACGACCGGCACCGGCGTAGGCCGCGATCCGGCGCGAGCGGGGTGACATGACACCGACCGTGTCCAGGACGCCGTCGAAGGCCGCTTCGACCCGGGCGGCACCGGGCACATGGTTCGCTGCCGTCGTGACCGTGTCCACCGGACGCAGCAACTTCTCCGTGGCCGAGGCGGACGTGGAGGATGCGCGCTCGTGCTGACCCGTGAGTCGTCTCACCCCCCTTCTTCGCATACCCGGCACTCCGGGACGAAATCGCCCCTTTCCCGGGCAGTGAGCCCTGGTGGAGACCGCCCGATCCCGGGCGACGACCGAGCGCGAGTCGCCCGCAGGGTCGGAAGCGCGGACCGGACCGTCGGGTGCGGGAAAGCCGCTGAGCCGCCCGCCGTCGACGGGTACGTCCACGCCCACCTCGCCGACCACCACGACGCGGTCGGCACAACGGTCAGCCGGGGCGATCTCTCCAGAGCCGGAGCCGGCCTCGCCGCACGTGCGGCGCTGCTGCTCATCCGGCGCCCGACGCTTCCACATCGGGGTCCGGGTGGCGCCGGGCCCGGCCGACGGGAACCATGGCAGGAGGAGCGTGCAGGCGCCGGGGCGGGTACGGGAAGGCAGGGTCTGGATGTCATTGATCGACTTTTCCGCTCTGCGCAGGCTGGTGGCGGAGGCAGACGTGCTCACCCGGGACTCGCGAGTCCCGACGACTGAGGCCGAGCGGCGGCTCGCCGACGTGTACTACACGATCTGCGTCTACATCGGACTGCGCGATCCGGCGCAAGCCCTGGAACAGGCTCGCAGACTGCTGGCAGAGCAACAGCCCCTCGTGGGTACTCGCCGAGGCTGCGGCCGAGCAGGGCGGGCACGAACAGCGGCCGGCCGACCGGTTTGCCCGGCCGGTGCGGTGGTAGACGCGGGGGTTGTGGACAGGCCCTGATCGGCGAACCGCCGTGCGGGCCTTCCCGACACCCGTCCCGTTCCCTCATCAACCCGGGAGGCCTCCGTGATCGTCCTCGGCGTCATCCTGCTCATCATCGGCTTCGTCACCGGCATCTCGATCCTGTGGACCATCGGCATCGTGCTGCTCGTCATCGGCCTGGTCCTGTGGATCGCCGGTTCCCTCGGGCATGCCATCGGCGGACGCCGCCACTACTACTGAACCGCCCGGCTGCTCCGCATAGGCGCGGGACGGGCACGTGAAGCGTAGGCGGCCTCGGGGCGCACGGCGAGCTCCCTGCAGCGACGGGGAAGGAAACCTGCGACGGCCACCGCAGAGACGGCCTTCAGCGACGTCGGATTCTCATCCGAGTACGGCGCGCTGAAGGCCGCTGTGCCGTTTTTCGCAGGTCGCAGGTCGCAGGTCGCAGGTGCGGTCGTCGGATCACGGCCCGAGAACGGCGGCCGGTTCCGGGAATCCCGGACGGGCCGGGGCCGAGTCAGGGGCGGTCCTCGTGGATCCCGCAGATCCAGGCCAGTGCCTGGTGGGCGCCGAGGACGTACACGTGGTCCGCCCCTCGTGTCACGGCCTGCCGGAGGCCGACACCGGCGGCCTGGCACTCGGCCAGCAACTGGGCGCGGCACGGTCCGGCGGTGCCGGGCACGGCGGTGGCGGTGACGGGCGCCGCGATCTGGGCGCCGACGGCCCAGCGGTAGGCGCCCAGTACGCCGTGCTCGAAGCCGGTCCAGGGCCGGGGGCGTCGGTTGGCCGTGTCGATCGCGGCGAACACCTCGTCCATCGGGCGCACTCCCACGGCCGGGATCATGTCGTCACTGGTCATGTCCGCAACCTACGTCCGCCCGACGCCGCTCGCCCCGGGAACGACGGCCGGGTGTGGCGCGGGGGCCTCGGCTCCCGCTGAATCCCGCCCCGTCGTCGTCCGGACGGACTGGATCCGATCGGTCCGGGTAGCCGGCCCGGACGGCGAGCTGTACGCCGCCACCTTCGAGCACGCGACACGGAGGATCCGGATCCTCGGCGTCACCGCACACCCCGCAGCGGACTGGGCGCCCAACTCGGCCGCAACCTCGCCATGGACCCGGAAGGCTCGGGGCGGAGCGCTGAACCGGGGACGCGGGCCCGGCCGGCTCACCGGCCGGGCCCGCGCTGAGGCCGACCGGCACATGATGGGCGGCGTCGCGACGCCACCCACCATGTGCCGGTCGGCCTCACGCCATCAACCGTGCGTGACGCACTTGTTGGCGCTGTTCGACCAGAGGCCCTGGACGTCGAAGGTGCCGGTGCTCAGGGTGAGGTAGGCGTCGAGCTGGACACAGGCGTCGCCGATCTCGCCGCCGCCGCCGTTCCAGCCGATGCTGGGCCAGAAGTCGGTGACGGTCTCCGCGTACTCGTGGGTCTCGGTGGACTCGATGCCGGAGAGCAGTCGCCCGTCGGTGAGGGTGGTGCAGGCACCCGCGCCGCTGTCCGGGATGTACGGCAGGTTGGTGTAGGCGAGGGTGCCGTACGAGGAGCTGGTCTTGTCGTGCCAGCCGCAGAATCCACTGTTGGGGAACCCGTCCGGGTGGGTGCCGGTGGGGGAGACGATCACGTACTGGGCGTTGAGGTTGGGCGCCTGGGTGGTGTTGCCGAAGTGCGCGGCGGCCTTGGCGGCCTCGGCCGCGAGCTGGGCGGCGGTGGCGCTGCCCGGAGCGGCGGCGGCGTTGTCGAACCATGCGCCGGCCAGCGGGGAGGTGGCCGGGTGGCTGACGTGGATGCCGTTGGTGCCGCAGGCGGTGGTGCCCTTCGCGACGCCCTCGCAGTACTGGTTGAGGATGGTGCCCCAGGTGTCCTTGCTGCCGTAGAGGCCCTTGAACATGTTCTGCAGGTCGGGGGCCACCCCGGCGGGGTCGGAGGACCACTGGGAGCCCCAGAAGACCAGGTAGACCTTCGGGGTGGGCGAGACGACGCCCTGGCTGGCGCTGGAGCCGACCGAGAGGGTGTTGGTGCTCCGGGCGGCGGGCTGCGGCTGACCTGCGTGCGTCAGTGGTTTGACGCCGCGGTGGGTGGTTCCGTGTGCCTCGGCGCCGGTGGTGAGCGAGGTGCTGACGAGGGCCGCCAGGGCCAGGGTGACGGTGGCGTGGGCGATCGCCCTGATGGGGGACACGCGCATCTGGTTCCTCCCGAACGAGGGTGTGGGGGCAGGAATCACCCCAGCATCAGGGAGCGGTGGACGTCCATGTGTCGGACAGCGCGGAGGTGAAGATTTTGCGGTGTCTATGCCAAAAGGCAGCATTGGCCGCCGAGTTGACGCGGCGTCCCGGAACAACCCGGCACAGATGCGCGGGCCGCTGTCGCACTCCGTCCGACATCATGCCGACCGCCGACCCCGGTGTGCTGCTCGGTGGTCGCGGTGAGCTCCGCGCGGGAGCGGGCCGCGGCTGGATGCCGCGGCCCGCCCCGGTGGGGTGTCAGGAGGTGGTGAGGGCGGTGTCGTCGATGACGAAGCTGGTCTGGAGGGAGGAGTCCTCGGTGCCGGTGAACTTGACGGTCACGCTCTGGCCGGCGAAGGCGCTGAGGTCGTAGCTGTGCAGGGTGTAGCCGGCGGCGGCGTTGACGTTGCTGAAGGTGGCCAGGGTGGTGGTGCCGGCCTGGACGGTGAGCGTGTCGTAGGCGGTCGACCCGGATTCGGCGGTGTCGATGTGCAGGTAGAAGCTGAGGGTGGCCTTGCAGCCGGTGGGGACGGTCACCGTCTGGGCGAGGGTGTCGGTGTGGCTGGAGCCGTAGCCGTCGAGCCAGGCCTTCCAGCTGCCGCCGTGAGCGGGCTCGCTGGTGGAGTTGTCGATGACGCCGGAGCTCGCCGTCCAGGGGGTGGCGCTGCCGGTCTCGAAGCCGGGGTTGCCGAGCAGCTGGGCGCCGGTGCAGCCGCCGCCGGTGCCGGTGACGGTCCAGCCGAAGGTGGTGGTGCCGCCGGCGCCGGTGCCGTCGGTGGCGGTCACGGTGGTGGTGGAGTTGCCGGCGGTGGTCGCGGTGCCGGTGATCAGGCCGGTGGTGGTGTTGATGGACAGTCCGGTGGGCAGGCCGCTGGCGCTGTAGGTGAGGGTCTGGCCGGGGGCCGAGTCGGTGGCGTGGATCTGCAGGCTGACCGAGGAGCCCTGCGCCGTGGACTGGCTGCCCGGGTTGGTGACGGTGACGGTGTTGCCGCCGGTGCTGCCGGAGGTGAAGGCGGCGGTGCCGTTGGGGGTGCCGAGGCCGGTCGGGCCGTCGTAGCCGGTGGCGGCGGTGCACAGGTAGGAGGGCGAGCAGCTGCCGTTGGCGCCGCTGGTCACGTCGTACAGCGAGCCGGTGTGCGCGTACGGGTAGGAGGCCGGGGTGGTGCCGGCGGTGGGGGTGCCGGCGAGCGCGTACACGGCGGCGATGATGGGGGAGGAGGCGCTGGTGCCGCCGTAGACGTTCCAGCCGGAGCCGCCGTAGGTCTGGTAGACGGCGACGCCGGTGGCCGGGTCGGCGACGGCGGAGACGTCGGCGACGGTGCGCTTGGCGCAGCCGGTGTCCTGTTGCCAGCTCGGCTTGGGGTCGTAGGCGGAGCAGCCGGAGCCGGCGCCGTTGCCGCCCGCGCTGCTGCCCCACACCGACTCGCTCCAACCACGGCTGTTGGAGGCGCGGTTGAGGCTGGTGCCGCCGACCGCGGTGACGTACTGGGAGGCGGCCGGGTACTCGACGCCGTAGCCGGAGTCGCCGGAGGAGACGGTGATGGCTACGCCGGGGTGGTTGAAGTAGCTGGCGTCGGAGCTCGGGTCGGTGGAGTCCTCGCCGCCGCCGTAGCTGTTGGACACGTACTTGGCGCCGAGCGAGACGGCGGTGTTGACGGCGGCGCCCAGGTTGGACATGTTGGCGTCGTCGGACTCGACGAGCAGGATGTGGCAGTTGGGGCAGACCGCGCTGACCATGTCGACGTCCAGCGAGATCTCGCCGGCCCAGCCGCTGTCGGCGGTCGGGTAGCTGGTGCCGCCGCGCTGGTCGACCTTCTTGAAGCAGCCGTTGGCCGTGGTGCAGGCGGGCAGCCCGTACTGGGAGCGGTAGGCGGCCAGGTCGGACTCGGCGTTGGGGTCGTCCTGGGCGTCGACGATGGCGACGGTGGCGCCGGCGCCGGCCGAGGCGGGGAGGTTGTAGGCGGAGGCCAGGTCGCTCGGCCCGTAGCCGGAGGGGGTGATGTCCGCTGCCAGGGTGGGCTGTTGGGGGAGGTCGGTGCGGGCGAGGGCCAGGCAGGCCATCTGGCCGGGGCGGCTCGGGGCCGCGCACAGGCGCTTGGTGCTGGCGGTGGAGTGCGGCGCGGGGGCGGTCGCCGCGGCGGACGCGGTGGCCGCCGGGGCGGTGGTCGCGAGCAGCCCGGTGGCGGCCATGGCCAGGGCGGGCAGGGCGGCGAGCAGCCTGCGTGCCCGGGGCGGGCGCGGGCTGCTGGGGGAGTGGAAGCGCAAGAGTCGACCCTCCGTGGGGGTGAGGGCGCGGCCGGTGCCGGCAACTGGGGTGCTCGCCGGGACGGGCTCGGGCCCGTGCTGACGGATCGCGGCATGTGCTGGCCGGCCCCGGCTGGTGGCCGTGGGCCGGCTTGGTGCTTGCGCTGTACGGAAGGCGGGGAAGCAGGGGCATCCCCCATGGCACATGGAGTGGCAGGGCCATGACATGCGATTGCGCGTCAAAGGCCGCACCGCGGACGGCGACTGCCGTCGGGGTGTGGCCTTCGACGTTACTGACGGGTCGTCGGCACCCTCAAGGCGTCGTTCACAGCCTTTACCTGGCGTTGCCCATCAATTGTCCAGTGGATGAGGTGAGTTGGACCGACCGACACATGGTGGGCGGCGTCGCGACGCCTGTCGACCGCACGCACCCGCCGGCCGGTGGAGATCCGGGGCGTTCAGCCTTCGGCGGGGCGGGTTCCGGTCAGGGCTGCCGAGCAGGGGGTCGGGGAGGCGCCGCCAGGCCTCGGGGCCGAGCGCGGGTGCGCCGTCGTCGAGCAGGGCCGCGTCCAGCAGCGCCCGGAGGCGCTCCCGGTCCAGGTCCGCGCCGATGAAGAGGAGCTCGCTGCGGCGCTCGCCGTCGTACTCGTCCCGGTGTCGACGCGGCACGGTGTCGGGTCGTACCGGCAACCGCATCCGACGCGGCACCCGGGTCGGCAGACCTCGCGGCAGTGCGGCCGGTCATCATGCCGGGGAGCTTGTCGGCTCTGCCGGAGCGCCGACCCGAGTGAGGAGGTCGGCACCTGTGCACCCTCACACGGTTCCTCCCACCCGAGCGGAGGAGATCCTCTGCCAGGGCAGGCCTCCGCACGGCCGGGCTGGCGGGGCCGCGCGGCCCCGCCGCACCCTGACCGGATCCCCGTCGGGCGGATGAAAACCGCGCGGAGATCCGTTGACGATCAACAGACGGCATCGCGTGTCGGTCACCGACGGGGTGAGACATGGCGGTGTCCGTGAGAGAGGCCCTACGGGAGGCGCTCCGCCATGGCAGTCGAACTGAACCACACCATCGTCCACGCCCGGGACAAGCGGGAGTCCGCCGAATTCCTGGCCGCCATCCTTGGCCTTGAGGCCGGCCCCGACTGGGGACCGTTCGTCCCCGTCTCCACCGGCAACGGGGTCACATTGGACTTCGCGACCAGCGACCCCGATTCGATCAGCGCGCAGCACTACGCCTTCCTGATCTCCGAGGAGGAGTTCGACGCCGCGTTCGGGCGGATCCAACAGCGCGGGCTCAGCTTCTGGGCCGACCCCCACCGCGAGCGCCCTGGCGAGATCAACCACAACGACGGCGGCCGCGGCGTGTACTTCCTGGATCCGGTCGGCCACGTCATGGAGCTCATCACCCGCCCCTACAGCTGACCCGGCACCGTCCGGGGCGCGGAGCGGCGCACCGACGAGGTCGGGCGGTCCCGAAAGCGTGACGGCCTCGTGGGCGGTCCGGGCCTTCTTTCGCAGCGCCCACGCCGGGACGGCCGTGGTCGGCCGGCAGCAGCATCCCCGGCCGCCGGGGTCCCGGCACAGTCGGTCACTGCGCTGTCAACCGGATGATCCCCTTGACCCCACCGATGCGCTGCGCACCGAGCCCCCATGCCGTGGTCGATGGGCCGCCGGAGTGACGTACGGCAACATGGGCGGCAATGTGGTCGCGAATGGTTTGCGGAGCCGTGTCCTACACCGCATGATCGGCCATGTTCAGTCTTTCGATCCCGGGCAGCCGGTGCGGTGTCCCTTGCGCCCGCTCCCGGCCGGTCGCGCGGGCGCCCGGGAGCCACGGTCCACGCCAGGGAGAGACGGCATGTCGCAACGCTTGGGCAGGACCCGCTGGAAGCGCTTCGCCGTCATCCTGCTGCCGTGTCTCGCGGCCACCGCGGTCCTCGCCGCCGGCGTGGCCGAGAACGCGCTCGCCGCGTCGTTCCTCATCTCCGGGGAGGAGTTCAAGCTCTCCGCCGACGAGGTCCATGGTGACGGCTTCAGCCTGTACGGCACGGTGGACGTCACCCGCGAGCACGTCCAGGTGCCGGTCGCGGTGACGGGGTTCGAGTCCGCCACGATCCACGGGCTCTGCCAGTCCGCCGTCTTCCCGATTCCGGTGCTCGGCCCCTTCACGCTGCGGCTCACCGGTGGCCGGCGACCGGCCACCGCGAAGGGATTCTTCATCGACGCGAAGCACCTGGCGGCCGGCCAGGCGAGCAGTCAACACCTCGACATCGGGGTCGCCGCCGGATCGCTCACTACTGGCGAAGTCAGCCGGGGCGACCGGGACTCGCGCTTCTTCGACCCCAACAGCCCAGCACAGCAGGCAAGTTCAATCAACCTGACTGACGTGCGGATTACCGCGGTCGCGGTGGCGGCCGGCAGCTTCGACGTTCCGGGACTGGACGTGTCGCTGGTGCGAGGCCGGGCCGAGTGCTTCTGACCCGCTACCCCGCTACCCCGATACCCCGATACCCCGATGGCCCGCCTCAGTCCCGATGAAAGACAGCGCAGGGAGTTGCCACGTGTGGAACGGAACCACGGCCCCGCGGTCCGGGCCGCGCGAGGCGATCGCCGCGGCCCGATGGGAGTTCCGGGTCTGGCGCGGCACCCGCCCGTTCTGGGCCGGCTTGCTGACGATCGGCGCCAGCCTGCCGATCCTCTATTTCCCCTTCCCCTATACCCACCTCAGCTTGGGCGGTGTCGGCCTGGCGCTCTCCACCGCCGCGGGCGCGGGCTCACTCATCATCGGGAGCCTGCTGATCACACTGGGTGTCACGCTCTGGCTCCAGCCGCAGGTGCGGATCTTCGCCGGGGTCGCGGCGATCCTGCTCTCACTGGTCTCCGTGCCGCTCGCCAACTTCGGCGGCTTCTTCCTGGGCCTGCTGCCCGGCCTCATCGGCGGCTCGCTGGCCTGCTCCTGGGCTCCGCCAGGAGACTGACTGCCACCACCGGAGCCGGCCCGGAGAAGAGACGGCCATCACCCCGGCCGCCGCTATCAACGTGGTCAAGGCCGGGTGCCAGGCCCGACTCGCGGTGCCGGTGAGTCCGGTTCGCCGAGCTGGCCTCAGTCGGCGACGCGAACTGCCGGGCGGGCCGCTGTGGTTGAGCGCCCCGCCCGGCCCGGACTTGTCACGGCAGCGGCCTCCATCAGGACGACTGCCTGGTGGAGGCCGCTTTCGAGAGTGCTTACGAGCGCTACCCGCGCTCCTGTCGTCGGGACCGGTCAGGCGCGGCGTCGGCCGAGCCGCATGGCCGCGGCGCCCGCGGCGAGGAATGCGGCCGAGAGGCCGACCAGGACGGGCGTCTTCGGAGCGCCGGTCTCGGCCAGCTCGCCGTGGTGGTGTCCGCCGTGGTGCTCCTCGCCGTCGTGGTGTCCGCCGTGGTGCTCCTCGCCCGCACCGTGGTGGCCGTGCGTCACCTCGTGCTCGCCGTGGTGGGTCGGCTTGTGTGGCGGCCGCGCCGCCTCCTCCTTCGCAACGAACTTGATCTTGCTCTTGTTCAGGTTTTGCGCGGTCTGCTGGTTGGCGAGGTTGTTGGACTGCGAGGCCGACTGGTTGTTGAGGGCCGTGTTATGGGCGCTGTTGTGCGCGGAGTTGGTGGAGTTGCTGGTGGCGCTGTTGTTGGCGCTGTTGTTGAGGTTGTTGGCCACGGTGTTCTGCACGACGACATTCACGTCGACGTGCTGGTCCTGGCCCTGGTTCTGCGCGCCGTTCTGGCCTTGGCCCGGCTCCTGGCCCCCGTGCTCGCCGTGCTCGCCGTGCTCGCCGTGCTCGCCGTGTTCGCCGTGTTCGCCGTGCTCGCCGTGCTCGCCGTGTTCGCCGTGTTCGCCGTGTTCGCCGTGTTCGCCGTGTTCGCCGTGCTCGCAGTGGTCTCCGTGCTGCCCGTGTTCCCCGTGCTGCCCGTGCTCGCCGGGGTCCCCGTGCTCGCCGTGCTGCCCGTGTCCGCCGGGGACGCCGGGGACGCCGTGGTCCCCGTGCTCGCCGTGCTCGCCGTGCTGCCCGTGTTCCCCGTGCTGCCCGTGCTCGCCGGGGTCCCCGTGCTCGCCGTGCTGCCCGTGTCCGCCGGGGATGCCGGGGACGCCGGGCAGGCAGATGCACTCGCCGGGGCCGTAGCCGCCGATGTGGCCGTGGTCCTCGTGCCCGGCCCCGCCGCAGTTCTCGCTGCCATGGGTCCCCAGGCGCTCGGGATGCGTCGACGGTGCCTGCTCCGCCGGCCGCTGCTGCTCGGCACCCTGCTCGCCGGGCTGCGCCGCGTCACCCGGCTGCGCGGAGGCCGGCTCCTGGCCGTCGTCCGGGGCCACTTCGGGCTCCGTGTCACCGTCGGCCCGGTGGGCGGGGCGGATGGTCTGTGCCGACCGGAGATCGCTGCGGCTGGTGAAGGTCCAGGCGCCCTCCGTCGAGGTGCTGCTCTCTTCGGCCAGGCGCAGAAGGCTGTGGACCCATTCGCCATGGGCCTCCGTCGAGTCGGAGGCCGCGTTGTAGTCGGTGACGGACGAGGCGTAGGCCGTGCCGCCAGCGCCCCACACGAGGGCCGCCGATGTCAGTCCGGACAGGACCAGAGTGGTGATTCGAGTTCGCATGATGCTCCTGGATGATCCGCAAAACGGATCTTCTGAATACGCCCCCTACCACCTGGCTGTGGCGCGCGTCGCCGCGGATTAATCACTCCGGCCCAATGAATTACGGTGCACGGGGGAACCCGGCCCGCACGCTCCGCGCTGCCCCCGCGCAGTCGCGCCCGCGACGGAACCGGGACCGTGCCGCCGGCGCCGGATGAACTTCTCCGCACGACGGATCCCCCGAAGATCACGCGGATGCCGGTGCCAACCGCCTGACCGGTCGAACCCGGCCAAGGGTTTCCTGAACCCCCATCCCCGCGTCCCGGCGGCCTTCCGTGACGATCCGCCGACCGTCGGCGACATGCAGGGGTGACGAATCGTGGCGAACATCCGTTTCATGAGGATCTCAATTCCGGCAGCCGTCCTTGCCGGCTGCACCACCGCCCTGCTCCTCCAGCCCACGGCCACCGCTGTGGACGGCTCGGGTGACCCTGCCCCGCCACTGCGTACCTCCGCCGGAGGTGGCTCGGTCACCTCGGTCGCCCTCACCGCCGGCGGTGCCGTCGCGCCCCGGGCCACCCGACCGTTCGAACTCCTCGGCGTCGGCTGGGACGGACCGTCGGCGGCGATGGCCGGCGGTACCGTCCGGGTCCGCACCCGGGACGCGGCCACCGGCCGCTGGGGCGACTGGCACCAGCTGGAAACCGATGCCGCGGACAGCCCCGACACCGCTCCGCACGGTGCCACCGCTCCGCTGTGGACCGGCCGCAGCGACGGCGTCGCGGTCGAAGTGCACCCCGGCCCGGCCGGCCTGCCGCGCGGACTGCGGGTCGAACTGGTCGACCCCGGCCAGGGAGCCGTCTCCACCGAGGCCCAGACGCTGCCCGAACGTCCGGCCGGACCCGACGCCGCCGCGGCGCCGCGCCCCGGCGTCGTCACCCGGGCAGGCTGGGGTGCGGACGAGTCGATCCGTGAACCGGGCTTCGTCTACACCGGCGCGGTCCGGGTGGCCTTCGTCCACCACACGGCGACCGCCACCGACTACGCCTGCAGCGACGCCCCCCGGGTGATCAGGTCGGTCTACCAGTACCACGTTCAGAGCAACGGCTGGCGGGACATCGGCTACAACTTCCTGGTCGACCGCTGCGGCACCATCTACGAGGGCCGCGCCGGCGGTGTTGACCAGCCCGTTCTCGGCGCCCACACACTCGGCTTCAACACCAACTCCTCCGGCATCGCGGCCATCGGCACCTACAGCTCGGACGCCCCGCCGCAGGAGCTGCAGGACGGCCTTGCGAAGATCTCCGCGTGGAAGCTCGGCCTCACCGGCCGGTCGGCCGGCGGCAAGGCCCAGCTCACCTCCAGCTCCGACGGCAGCCTCTACCCGAAGGGCACGGTCGTCGACTTCAACGCCGTCTCCGGCCACCGCGACGGCTTCGCCACCGAATGCCCCGGTGACGCCCTCTACTCCGAGCTCCCCGCCATCCGCAGCACGGCGGTCCGTCTTCAGGGGGCGTGAGCCGTAGTTCCGCCGGCATCAGGCCGTCTCCTCGCCAGGAGTTCCGCCCCCACCCCCGACGGGCCCGGCCCGGAGGCCGTGGGGGCCGGCCGGATCCGGGGGCGATGCGCGTCACGTGAGCGCCACGGGTGCGGAGCGGGCCGACGGTACCCGCTCCACCAGGAGAAGCACCGCGTCGTCGCCCAGACCGTCCCCCGCGAAGGCGAGCAGGTCCGAACGCAGCAGGTCGGCACGCTCCTGCACACCACCCGTCCGCCATCCAGCGGTCACGGCGAGCCGCGCCAAGCGCTCCTCCAGCGGGTAGCACGCACCCCCGGGCCCCCGGGCCTCGGCAACGCCGTCGGAGCACAGCACCAGGGTCTGCCCCGCGGCGAACAGCTCTTGGCGCAAGAGCGGTGCATCCGCGGCGAGTTCGGCCAGACCCACCGGCGGACGCGCCCCGTACGCCGCCGTCCGCACGCCGTCGTCGGACGCGACCAGCGGCACCGGCGCATGTCCGCACGACAACAGCACCACCTCCGCCGCCCCGGAGAACTCGGCGAACACCGCCGTCATGAACACGCCGGCCGCCACAGAGCGGGAGACGCACGCCTCCGCCCTCGCCGCCATCCCTTCCAAGGACGGCTCGTACTGCGAGGCCTCCCGGATCTCCCCGAGCACTCGGGCGATCACCTGCATCACCGCGGGCCGTCCTCCGGCGTGCACATCCCCCATCACCACCCGGGCCCCGAACGGCGTCTCCATCACCTCGTACAGAACCCCCCGGTCCCGCCCGGTGCCGGCCGCCGATGCGTACCGCACCGCGATCGCCAGGTCCCCCATCCGGCCGGGCGGCTCAAGCACCCCCCGACGCTCCAGCGCCCGGTCCCGCGCCGTCCGCAACCGCGCGACGTAGCTGAGGAACGCGGCGATCGCCATGGAGCTGACCGCGATACCCGTGATCAAGCACGCGTGGCCGGCCGTGAAGTCCTGGCGCGGCTCGATCGCCGGCTGCGCGGCGATCGACGCCATCCGCAGAGCAATCCCCGCCCACGGTGCGGCCCACAGTGCCGAAGACGTCACAACGGGCGCGATTATCGGCGTGGTCGCAGAAAGCGATGATCTGCTCAGCAGATCCGTTCCTGCACACACCACGAGTGCCGACACCGTCAGCGCCAGGCCACGTGGGGAGGAAACCGGACTCGACATAGCGCGACCCTAGGGGAAATCCATTCCCGAAGCGGATCCAACACAACCGGCGACCGCGCAACTGCGGATCCGATCGCCCCTGTGGCGCACGGACGAGGCCCGGGCTCCGGCCGTCCGCGCCGTCCGCCCCCTCCTCCTGGCGCCGGTGCCGGTCTCCTGCACGGAGGCCGGCACCGGCAGCCGGCCCGGGCCGGCGTCGGAGGCGGGTAGGCGGATCAGGGAGTTGCGGGCGCGTTGCTCGGTGATGTGGGCGGTCCAACCGGTGAAACGGCTCACGCGCCCGACGCGGCGCGGCACCGTCGCGTCACTGTGCTGACAGTCGCGGTGTGCGGGGCGGCTCGGTGCGCCGGTTGCCGGTGGCCTCGAAGGCCGCGGCGAGGGCCAGCAGGGCGTTGTCGTCGTAGGCGCGGCCCGCGAAGGTCAGCCCGACGGGCATGCCGGTGTCCGTCATGGTGCCCATGGGCACGGTCACCGTCGGGATGCCGAGGTGACGGGGCACCAGGTTGCCGTTCGCGACCCAGACGCCGTTGCGCCAGCCGAGGTCGGCGGAGGCCTCGGACACGTCCATGTCCGCGGGGCCCACGTCGGCGACCGTGGGGAACACCACCGCGTCCAGGCGTAGTTCGTCCATCCACAGCTCCAGGTCGACCCGGCGGGTCTCCTCGAGCCCGCGCAGCCCCTGTTCGAGGTGCGGCATGTCGGTGAACGAGGCGTAAGGGCGCTCGCGCACGAAACGCGGGTAGTCGGCGATCGTGTCGTCGAAACCGGCGTAGCGGTCCGGGAGTTCACCCTCCTGCTTGGGCCAGATGCGGGCGCCGTCGACCTCGGCGAGGGTGGCGAGCGCGGGGTCGCCGTTGGCCCGCAGGAAGTCGTCCCACGCCCAGGCGGACAGGTCCTCGATCTCGACCTTGAGGAAGTCACCGCCGACCAGGCCGCGGGTGGGCAGCGAGGGAGCGCCGGGGCGGTCGGACTCGTAGTTCGACACGACGGGGAAGTCGACCTCGACCACCTCGGCGCCGGCGGCCTCCAGGTCGCGGCGGGCCGCTTCCCACCGGGCGATCACCGAGGGGCGGGTCTCGATCCGCTGGCCGGTCTGGCCGCCGATGCCGCCGGCGGGGTTGGTCCCGGAGTCGGGGTCGGCGTTGATGTACATCCTGGGGACGCCGACGCGCTTGCCGGCGAGCGCGGCGCGTGCCGCTGCCGCGTTCGTGGGGGCCAGCGACGGGTACGAGGTGGGGCGCACCTGCGACGGTGCGGGGAGTGGGATCCAGGGCTGGGAGCGCCACAGGTCGCCGCGGGCGTCCGGGTCGTCGGCGACGATGACGTCGAGCAGTTCGAGGAGGTCGGCCATCGTGCGGGTGTGGGGGACGACGACGTCCATGGTCGGGACGAGCGGCCAGTTGCCGCGCACCGAGATCACGCCGCGGCTGGGGGTGTAGGCGCACAGCGCGTTGTTGGAGGCGGGTGCCCGGCCCGAGGACCAGGTCTCCTCGCCGAGGCCGAACGCGCCGAACGAGGCCGCCGTGGCGGTGCCCGAGCCGTTGGACGAGCCGGAGCCGTAGGCGCTGGTGAGCCAGTCGGCGCTGTACGGGCTTTCGGCGCGGCCGTAGACGCCGCGCTGCATGCCGCCGTTCGCCATCGGGGGCATGTTGGTCAGGCCGATGAGCACGGCCCCGGTGGCGCGCAGCCGCTCGATGGCGAAGGCGTCGCGCTGGGCGACGAGGTGCTCGAAGGCGGGCGAGCCGGCGGCGGCGGTCAGTCCCTTGGCGAGGTAGCTGTCCTTGGCGGTGTAGGGGATGCCGTCGAGGGGGCCGAGGGTCTCGCCGCGCGCGCGGCGTGCGTCGGAGGCCTCGGCGTCGGCGCGGGCGTCCGGGTTCATCACGACCATCGCGTTGAGGGCCGTGGCGGTGCCGGGCCGGTCGTACGCGTCGATCCGCGCGAGGTAGGCGTCGAGTAGCTCGACCGCGGTGGTCTCGCCCTTCTCCAGCGCCGCGCGCAGGGTGGCGATACTGGTCTCCACAACGTCGAATCCGCGCGTCATGCGGGTGCCTCCTGAGTGGTTGGGTCGGACAGGCGAACAGCTGGGCGTCGGGCTGATCGCGCACGCGTGGCCGTCGCTCCCCAGTCGCACTGACTAGATTTTCAGTCTAGACTATGGATCTAGATCCCAGGAATCGAGATGAGGCCATGTCGACGCCAGAGACCGGGCCCGAGCGGCCGAAGCGCCTCCTCTCGCCGGAAGGCCCGATCGGGCCCGCGACGGGCGCCGAGCCGCGGACCACCCCCCTGCCCGCTCCTGCCCCGGCCGGAAGGAAGCGTCAGCCCAGCGGTGACGAGGCGCGTGGACGGGCGATGCGGGCGGCCATCAGCGCCATCGCCGAGAAGGGCGTCGCAGCCGTGCGGATGTCGGACATCGCCGCGCGGGCGGGCATGAGCACCGGGCACATCCTGTACCACTTCGGGAAGAAGGACCGCCTTCTGCTCGAGGTTCTCGCATGGAGTGAAGCGGACCTCGGGACCCGGTTCCAGCAGGCCGCGGAGGAGGCCGCATCCCCCGCCGAGAAGCTGGCGCTGTTCGTCCGCTTCTACCTGCCCCGTCACCCGGGCGACGAACGCTACGCGCTGTGGACCCAGGTGCTGGCCCAGCGCCATGACGACGCCGACCGCCAACTGCTCACCGCACTGTCCGAGGCGTGGGAGGAGCGCCTGGAATCCGTCCTTCTCGAGGGGCGAGCCCTGGGACAGTTCGCCGATGTGGACCTGTCCGCGTTCGTCATCAGGGCGGTGGCCATGCTCAACGGGCTCTCCGGAGACGTGATGTTCGGGCGGCCGCGTTGGCAGCACGCCTCCGCGCACACGTTCGCCCTGACCGCTCTCGAACGCGAACTACGGCCGACCGGCCAGGCATGACGACGCGCCCCGATGCCGTTCGTCGGCACCGGCCGCGTGTTCCGCCTCAGAGCCTGTCGGGTGGCCGGTTGATTACACTGCGATGAGGTCCTCGACGGTGTTGGCTTGGGCGGTCTTGCGGTGGGATTCATGGCTCCACCGCGATGGTTGCCCGGCGAGCCGGACGAGCATCAGGCGGATCGTCGCCACCTTGATCAGGGCCTCGGAGGTCGCGGTCAGCCGTTCGTAGTCGCGGGCCAGGCGACGGTTTCGGACCAGCCAGCCGAAACTTCGCTCCACCACCCAGCGGCGGGGCAGAACCTTGAAGCCCTTGACGTCGTCGGTCCGCTTCACGATCTCCACGACGATGTCCAACGCGTCGCGGGCCCATGAAAGCAGCGTGGAATCAACGGAGTTGGCGTATCCGCCGTCGACCCACGCCAGACTGATCGTGCGGAAGTCGGCGGCGAGCCGGGCCAGGATGGCGCGGCCTCCGGCCCGGTCCTGCACGGACGCGGAGGTGACGGCGACGACCAGCAGCAGGCCCATCGTGTCAACGATCACGTGTCTCTTCCGCCCTGTCGTTCGCTGGCCCGCATCGAATCCCCGTGCCTCGCCGCCCTCGCTGGTCTTGATCGACTGGGCGTCGATCACGGCGGCCGACGGCTCGGGATCGCGTCCCGCCCCGATCCGGACCTGGCGGCGGAGCTCGTCGTGGACGCGGTCCCAGGTGCCGTCCCGGCGCCACTTGGTGAACCAGCGGTGGGCCGCGTCCCAGGGCATCAGGTCACGCGGGAGCATCCGCCACTGGCAGCCCGAGCGCAGCACGTAGAAGACCGAGTCGAGCACCAACCGGTCTCCGTACGTGCGCACCCCGCCGCCTTTTCGCAGGTCACGCACGGGAAGGAGCGGCTGGATGATCTCCCACATCTCATCGGTCAGGCTGGACGGATAACACGGGCCGCTGACGGCCTCGGAGTTGTCACACTGGCACACACCACGTGATCATTCCGGGGCCGTCACCATGCCCGGACGGCAGACCCCGACCGCCACGCATCACGCGTGATCAGCCACCCGACAGGCTCTCAGTCACCCGTCGCGAGCACCTCCCGCAGCGCCTTCGCCTGCTTCACCACCTGATTCGCCCCGCCACGCCCGGCGGCCTCCGAGACCTTCGCGATCGCGCCCCGCGCTCCGCTGCGCTGCGCGCAGTCCACTGCCACCCCCAGCAACTCGCCGAGCCCCCGCGCCGACGTACGCGAGAGCAGGCCGGGCAACGCCCCCGCCAATACCGACCACACCGTCCCGTACGCCCCGGTGTCGGCTGCCGTGCGGAAGGACTTGGCGAGCCGGGCGGGCTCGGCCAACCCGCATGACGCCATGTCGGCCAGCATTCCCCCGAGCAGCGCGCCGTCCAGATCGCCCCGGGCCGCGAGCACCAGCAGGCCGTCCACGGCGGCCAGCCGGTCCTCGGGAAGCCGGGCACCCAGCCCGTACCCAACCGCGAGATGCACGGCCGGCCCGGCGGGTCCGGCCGCCTCGGCGAGGTGTGGCAGCAACCGCGTGCACCCCTTGACCTCCGGGTTGGCGACGCCACCGGACCAGGTCAGCATCTTCGCGGCCAGCAGCTCCCGGTGGTTGGGGAACACCGAGAGCCACTGGGCCGACTCGGGCGAGCGGCTCACGTACGTCCGAGCAGCAGGGGCCTGCGGCTGAAGCAGCCACCGGCAGTCGGCCGCGAGAGGCTCGTCGGGAACAGCCAGGGACTGTTCGACCTGCTGCGACACGGCATCCAGCCGCCGGATCACCTCCCACGGCGCGAGTCCGGGCTCCGCTGCCGTCCCGAGATAGCCGGGCCCGGACAGTCGGGTCGGCAGGCCACCGGCCTTGAGCCAGCGTGCCGTCCGCTGCCCGGCAGTGGAGGTGAGGCGCTCGGCGGCGGCCAGGACGTCGGGGTCGTCGGTCGGCACGACACGGAGCAGCGCCTGCGAGAGATCGGCATCCCCGTCCTTGGCGTCCACCGCCTCGTACCCGGCCAGCCGCTCCACCAGGACGGCCGCGTCCAGCGCGCCCGTGCCCGAGGTCGGCGTGGCCAGCAGGTACGGGGTCCGGCGGGCGATGATCAGCCGAGCCGCCTCCTCCAGGCGGCCCGCGAGCTGGTGGCCGAACGGCGAGGTGTGGTCGCGACTGCGCAGGGCACCGGTCGGCGCGTACCCGGAGGTCGCCGCCCTGGCGACGTAGAGCAGGTCGCGGGCGGTGCAGTCCTCCCAGTCGCGTCGGGCGTGGTTGTGGCCCGCGAGTACCGGCAGCAGCGCCTCAGTGAGCGCCGGCCGGCTCAGGTGGGCCTGCCGTACCAACCCGTCCAGGGCCCGTTCGAAGGCGACCACGTCCGGGTCGCCCAGGAGGATCGCGCTGAGCTCCTCGGCCACTTCGGCCGGGCTGCCCAGCGGTCCGGGGACCGGCGCGGGTTGCGGTACGGGCGGCAGCAGTTCCTCGTACGTGCCACTGGGCAACTGGGCTCCGAGCAGCTCACCGGCCGACGCTGTGTGTGCCGGGTGGAGCGCTTCGGCGGCCTCCCGCAGCCGTGGCAGCACCCCTTCGCCCGCCGCCGCCAGATGACGGGCGATCAGCTTGAGCGTGTGCTCCTGCACCTCCGGATCGGGGTGCCCGAAGGCCTCCGAGGCCGCCAACACCACCTGTCCGGCCAACGCCGGGTCACGGCCGGCGGCCTTGTCCAGCCGGACCAACTGGGTGCGGACTAGTTTCTTCTCGGTCCGGAACAGCACCGTCCCGGACGCTTCGACGAGCAGGTCGGCCGCCAGCAGCCCGGCGTCGTCCAGCTCGCCGAGCACCTGTTGGGCATGGACCGCGACGGTGGACACGGCGTCGAGCAGCGCGAGATAGCTCCTGACGCGGGCCGCGTTCTCGTCCGTGGACGGCGCGAGTGCCTGAAGCACCTTCAGGAAGACCCGCTGATCGCCCACCCTGCCTCCACGCACCAGGCGGGCCAGGCAGCCGTCGAGCATCTCGGCGCGATCCAGGACGCCCTGCTCGGTCAGCCGCGCCAGGCAGACCGGCCACCCGCCGCCGGGCTCGGTCACGTACCAGGAGCGGTCGAGGCTGGTCCCGATGTCGGCGATCTCGAACAGCCGAGGCACCAGCAGCGGGACGAAGGAGTCACCGGACAGCCGGTCCCACAGGTTGTCACCGGGCATCCTGCCGGTCAGGTGGGCGGGTAGGTCGTAGTGCTTGGCCGACCGCTCGTGCACCCAGCTCAGGACGAACTCGTCCGAGGTCGGCACCGGACACCCGGTCGTGCGCACAAGGTGCTCCAGCAGCCGGTACTCCCCCCACCAGCGCCCGGGCCGCCGCTCGGCGAGCCGGGCGACGACGTCGTGCTGCCACTCCAGCGGCTGGCTCTCAATGACGGCCAGCAGGGCGGGGTGGCGCGAGACCTCGCTCCAGCCCAGGCCGGGGCCGCCGATCCAGTCCGCCGCACCCGAGGGCGAGGTGTGGCACCCCAGCCCGGCGATCAGCACCGGCTTGCCATCGGGCGCTGGCCACTCGGCGTCGCGGATCTCCTTGCGGATCACCTTCAACTCCGGCAGGAAAGCGCGTCGCTGATCTGGCGTCAGCCCGACCAGCTCCCGGACGATCCCGTCGATGTTCTCCGCCCGTACCAGCTCGATCAGGTTCATCGCGCCCCCTCCCGGTTCCCGTCCGCGTTCTCGTCCCGCGCCAGGCCCACGGCCAGCGCATGCTTGCACGGCCCGCGCCCGCCCCGGTACTTGGCCCACCACAGGCAGGTGCAGCTCAGCTTCCCGTCCGCTGCCCGCCGCACCCGCTGGACGTGGTCGTCCACCGTCACCAGCGCGCCGCCACCCTCCTCCAGGGCCACCGCACCGGCCGCGACCAGGGCGTGCGCTGCCTTCAGGCGCGGGTTCTGCGCCTCGGCGCGGCCGGAGTCGTACGGCAGCTGCCGGTGGAAGTACGCGGCCTCGGCCGTGTCGTAGTCGATCTGCCCGGACGTGCCGAGCCGGGTGAGCACCGCGCGGACCCGCTCGACGCTCAGCCCGGCCTGCTCGGCGAGTTCGGCCGGGTCGACCCGGGGCTCCCAGGCGAGCAGCACCGACACCAGCTCGGCGTCTGCCGCCGCGTCCGCTCCCGCGAGCGCGTCCAGCACGCCGCCCTCGCCCGAGAAGCCGCGCGAGGCGTCCGGCGACAGAGTGAGCGTCAGCCGCATGCCGGGCAGCACCACCTCCCAGGCGGCGGCCATGGCCGACGGACCGCCAGGTGGCCCGTACACCCGCAGGGCGAGCGCGTGCCCGGCGCTGCTCTCATGCACGGCGGAGGAGCGGAGAAAGGCGTACGTCTGTACGGCTTGCGTCATAGCCAGGACGATAGGACGTGATACCGACAGATCCGATTTCTGTAACCTGTTCCTCCGCTCTCCGTAATCCAGATCACACGACGCCCGCCCGCCTTCGGCCAGCATGGGCAGGTGACCGAACCATCAGACCGGACTCTTCCGGCCGAGCCGAACGCGACTCGTTCATCGACCTGCTCCGGATCGAGGAGCTGGACAAGAACCTGTTCCGTGGCCGATGCCATGCCGGGGCGGCGATGCGCACCTTCGGAGGTCAGGTCGCCGCGCAGGCCCTCACCGCAGCCGGGCGGACCCTCGGTTCCAAGCGTCTGGTGCACTCCCTGCACAGCTACTTCCTCCGCCCCGGCGACCCGAGCAACCCGATCACGTACGAGGTGGACCGGGTGCGCGACGGAATCTCGTAGCGGTCGGGGTCTGTCCTCCGGGCATGGTGACGGCCCCGGAATGATCACGTGGTGTGTGCCAGTGTGACAACTCCGAGGCCGTCAGCGGCCCACCGCTGGTTCACCAAGTGGCGCCGGGACGGCACCTGGGACCGCGTCCACGACGAGCTCCGCCGCCAGGTCCGGATCGGGGCCGGACGCGATCCCGAGCCGTCGGCCGCCGTGATCGACGCCCAGTCGATCAAGACCAGCGAGGGTGGCGAGGCACGGGGATTCGATGCGGGCCAGCGAACGACAGGGCGGAAGAGACACGTGATCGTTGACACGATGGGCCTGCTGCTGGTCGTCGCCGTCACCTCCGCGTCCGTGCAGGACCGGGCCGGAGGCCGCGCCATCCTGGCCCGGCTCGCCGCCGACTTCCGCACGATCAGTCTGGCGTGGGCCGACGGCGGATACGCCAACTCCGTTGATTCCACGCTGCTTTCATGGGCCCGCGACGCGTTGGGCATCGTCGTGGAGATCGTGAAGCGGACCGACGACGTCAAGGCTTCAAGGTCCTGCCCCGCCGCTGGGTGGTGGAGCGAAGTTTCGGCTGGCTGGTCCGAAACCGTCGCCTGGCCCGCGACTACGAACGGCTGACCGCGACCTCCGAGGCCCTGATCAAGGTGGCGATGATCCGCCTGATGCTCGTCCGGCTCGCCGGGCAACCATCGCGGTGGAGCCATGAATCCCACCGCAAGACCGCCCAAGCCAACACCGTCGAGGACCTCATCGCAGCGTAATCAACCGGCCACCCGACAGGCTCTCAACCGCACCCGGGCGGAAGCCTGTGGCGGACCACACGGTAGGACCGGTGGCGAGCTCGGTGGTGGGCGCGGTGGCGAGGCGGACGGTCGGGCCGGTCCCGACGTCAGGGTGCACAGGCCGGGCCGGCGGCGGCACTCCGTCAGATGACGGCAGGCGCGAGCTCGTCGCCGATCGGACGGTCCTGGTCCGCGCTCCTCATCCGCAGGTGCGGGCGACGGACCAGGAGGTAGCCGAGGCCGGCCAGGGTCACCGTGCCGACGCCCAGCAACGCTGCCCAGATCTGGTACCAGGGGGCACCGGCCGGCGACAGGATGCTGCGGGGCCAGCAGATGTTGACCACCTCGAGCCCTGTCCACAGCACCGCCAGCGCGTTGAGCGGCGTCCCGAGACGGCCGTAGCGGACCGCGCCGGAGGGCGTCCAGCTGCGGCGCAGCCGGGCGACCAGGGCGACCGCGCAGAGCAGGAAGAACGGGACGAAGGTGGCCGCGCTCCCGAAGGTGATCAGGCTGCCCATGGCCGAGGTGCTCAGTCCGAGCGGCAGTGCCGCGCAGCTGACCACGGTCGCCGCGACCAGGCCACCGATCGGGGCCTTGTGCCGGTTGACCTTGCGCACCTGCCGGGAGAAGGGGAAGACGTCGTCGCGGGCGAGCGAGTAGAGCCCGCGCGCCGCGCCGCCCTGGGAGGCCATCAGGCAGGCCGTGAAGCTGATCAGTACGACCACGACGAAGGGCTTGTCGGCCCAGCCGCCGAAGGCGTGCGTCACTGCGGTGGTCACCGGCTGAGCGGATCGCGCTGGTCGCGCTCGACGTGGTGGACGAACTGGGTGCGGAAGGCCTGACCATGCGCGCCCTGGCGGAGCGGCTGGGCGTCAAGGCCGCGTCGCTCTACAACCACGTCGCCAGCAAGGAGGCCCTGGTCGACGCGGTCTCCGAGCTGGTCAACGTGGAGATCGACCACGCCCCGCTGGACGACCCCGACTGGCGCGCGGGCCTGACCGCCTACGCCCGCGGCTACCGAGCGGTCTTCCTGCGGCACCCGAACGCCATTGCCCTGCTGGCCCGCCGCCGCGTCGAGGGCGACCGGGCGCTGCGCGGCTACGACGCGCTGCTGGCGCTGCTGGGCCGGGCCGGCCTGCCCGCCGCCGACGCGGCGGAGACGGCGGCGGCGCTGGACTACCTGGTGCTCGGCTCGGCCCTGGAGACCTTCACCGCCGGCTTCACCCGCGAACCGGTGGCCTACCGGTCCGCGTATCCGGCGCTCGCGGACGCGCTGGCGGAGTCATTCGTGCGCGGCGGTGGCGGAACGGGCCTGGACGGACGCGGCTTCGAGCTGGGCCTGCGCCTGTTGCTCGACGGCGTCGAGCTGCGGGCTGGTACTTCAGCAGGATCTTGATGCTCTGCCTGCTCGGAGGTCGCGTGCGGCGAGCGTG
This sequence comes from Kitasatospora sp. NPDC087314, assembly GCF_044744365.1. Classification (NCBI taxonomy): domain Bacteria; kingdom Bacillati; phylum Actinomycetota; class Actinomycetes; order Kitasatosporales; family Streptomycetaceae; genus Kitasatospora; species Kitasatospora sp. NPDC087314. The sequence continues at coordinate 256,522 of NZ_JBIUYE010000011.1, read as the reverse complement.
GCGGGCAGCAGTCGCAGTGATCTCGGCCGGCGCCATTCGTCAGGGAGGCCGCGTGATGAGAGCGCGAGGTCAGGCGGAGGTGCCAGGCCATGGGGTGGGCGTGGGATGGGGGGCCGAGCCGGAGCGGTTGTTCCGGTCCGTGGTCGCAGCCCAGCTGGCCAGCAGGTTCAGGGCGTCGCACGCGGGTGTGGCGGGTTCGGCACTGTAGGCCATGATGGTCAGTCCGGTGTCGGCGGTGAGTTCCAGGGCTTCGTAGCTGAGGGTGAGTTCACCGACGACGGGGTGGTGGATCCGTTTGACGCCGCCGCGGTGCTGGAGGACGTTGTGGGTGGCCCAGCGGGTGCGGAACAGGTCGCTCTGGGTGGAGAGTTCTCCGACCAGGTCGAGCAGGGCCTTGTCGTGGGGGTCGCGTCCGGCTTCCGCGCGCAGGATCGCGACGGTGCCCGCAGCCATGCGTTCCCAGTCGGGGTAGTAGTCGGTGGCCGCGGGGTCCAGGAACATGAAGCGGGCTACGTTGGGCTGCTGGTGCGGGGCCGCGAGGATCGGGGCGAGGAGGGCCTTTCCGAGTTGGTTGGTGGCCAGGATGTCCAGGCGGCGGTTGCGTACATAGGCCGGGGCGATGGCCATGGAGTCCAGGATGCGCTGGATGCTGGGGCGCACGTGGGGCTTGGGGGTGCGCGTGGGGGTCCGTGTGCCGGAATTGGCGGCGGCGGCCAGGGCGAACAGGTGGGCGCGTTCGGCCCCGTCGAGGTGAAGGGCGCGTGAGAGGGACTCCAGGACGCTGTCGGAGACGCCGCGCGCGTTGCCGCGTTCGAGCTTGATGTAGTAGTCGGCGCTGACGCCGGCCAGCAGCGCGACCTCCTCGCGGCGCAGACCGGTCACTCGGCGGTTTCCGCCGTTGGCGGGCAGGCCGACTTGTCCGGGAGTGATTCTGGCGCGGCGGGAGGTGAGGAAGTCGCGGAACTCGCTGCGGGCATCCATGCGTACCACGATAGGTCCGTCTCTGCGCGGGTGAGAGGCCCTGGCAGTACCTGTAACAGCAGGAACCCTCTGGTGGGAGGCCATGCGCGGCAGTTCGTGCCACGGTGGGGGAGCGAGGGCGGCAGCCTTCCGGATCAGGTGCACACGTCCACATCGCCGAGGAGGAGTACGCCATGGAGTACACGCGCTTGGGAACGTCGGGGCTCAGGATCAGCCGGATCGCCCTGGGCTGCATGAGCTTCGGCGACCCCGCCACAAGGACGACCTGGGCGCTCGACGACGACGCGGCCGAGCCGGTCTTCCGCCAGGCCGTCGAGCTCGGCATCACCTTCTGGGACACCGCGAACATCTACGGTCTGGGCACCTCGGAGGAGATCGTCGGGCGGGCGCTGCGCAAGTACACCCAGCGTGAGGACATCGTTGTGGCCACCAAGCTGTGGGCGCCGATGCACCAGGGGCCGGGCGGGTCGGGGCTGTCCCGAAAGGCCGTCATGGAGCAGATCGACGCCTCGCTGCGGCGCCTGGACACCGACTACGTCGACGTCTACCAGATCCACCGCTTCGACCCGCAGACGCCGGTCGAGGAGACGATGGAGGCGCTGCACGATGTGGTCAAGGCGGGCAAGGCCCGCTATATCGGCGCCTCGTCGATGTGGGCCTGGCAGTTCGCCAAGATGCAGCATGCCGCGCAGGCCCACGGGTGGACCCGGTTCGTCTCCATGCAGGACCAGTACAGCCTGATCCATCGCGAAGAGGAACGCGAGATGTTCGGCCTGCTCGCCGACCAGGGCGTGGGAAGCATTCCGTGGAGCCCCCTGGGCGGGGGACTGGTCACCCGGCCCTGGGGCGAACGCTCCACGCCGCGTGCGGAGCTCAACCGCACGGTCGATCAGCAGGACCGGCCGATCTTCCTGGACAGCGACCGGGCCATCGTCGAGGCTGTCCAGCGCATCGCCCTGGCCCGCGGTGTGTCGATGGCGCAGGTCGCGATGGCCTGGGTGTTGAAGAACCCGGTGGTCTCCGCCCCGATCGTGGGCGCGACCAAGCCGCACCACCTCGCCGACGCCGTCGCCGCGCTCGACATGATGCTCACCGCTGAGGAGATCGACTCCCTCGAAGAGCCCTACGTCACGCGCCGGCCCACGTTCTTCTAGCCTCTCGCTTTCACGAGTGGGCTCGTCCGGGTCTTGATCGAATAAGACCGACCGGCACATGGTGGGCGGCGTCGCGACGCCCAGGCTGTCGCCTGGACGGCTTCTCCTCGGTCGCCGCAGCTCCGCTGCTACTCCCTCGTCGGCATCGTGCGCCAGGTGCCCACGGTCGGATCGTCGTCGTCGGCGCGACCAGAGGGTGAGCGCCGTGCGGCGAGGGCGGTGACCGGGTCGTGGCGACCGGTAGCGGCCAGGAGGCGTCGAAGGGCCCCGTCGCGGGCTTCGGCGGTTCCGCCGTGGGCGGGGCCGGCGAGTTCTTCGTGGGTGAGGACGCACACGGCGGGGTGGTGGAGCAGCCACCGGCAGCGGCGGGCCCCGCGCATGCCGTGCCGCTCATCGTGCCGTAGGGGGTGTAGCCGAGCGCGGTGGTGACCTGTGCCAGCAGTGGTGTGCCGCTGCCGCGCAGGGAGACGACGATCACCTGGGGCGTAGCCATGGGAGAGCTCCCGGGGAGGTGAGGAACCAGGGGCGGTCCCTGGCGGTGGGGAGGTTGTAGGTGTCAAGAACCACGTCCGTGCTGGTCACGCTGCATGTTGGTATTCGTGCAGGATGCCGCCGAGGCGGTCGCGTCGGCGGACGTCGAGGTGGGTGAGCCGGTCGGGTTCGGTGATCGGTTCGGGCAGTGGGCATAGGGGCGCGGCGCCGGCGAGGCTGCGGTGGGGCCGGTGCGTGTTGTAGAACTGCTCGTACTCGCGTAGCGCGTGGAGTAGGTGGGCCTGGTTCCAGATGAGGGCGCGGTCGAGGAGTTCGGTTCGGCATGAGCGCACCCAGCGCTCCATGATGGCGTTCATGCGCGGCATCCGGACGCCGGTCTGGACGACCTCGATGCCCTCGGCCTGCAGGACGGCGTCGAAGGCGGCCGGGTAGCGGATGTCCCGGCGGATCAAGAACTTCACCCTGGCGCCCGTGTCCTGAAGGCCCATGACCATGTTCCGGGCGAGCTGGGTCATCCAGGCCGCGGTCGGGTGCGCGGTCGTCCCGAGGACCCGCACGCGCCGGGTGGCGTGCTCGATCACCGCCAGGACGGTCGCGGTCGCCCCGTTCAGAGTCTTGGTCTCGAAGAAGTCGGCGGCGAGGATCGCGGGGGCTTGGGAGCGCAGGAACGCTGCCCAGGTGGTGTGGTCGCGCTCAGGAGCGGGGTCGATGCCGTGCTCCTCGAGGATGTTCCACACGGTGGAGGCTGCGACCTCGATTCCGAGCGCGGCGAGCTCGCTGTGGATGCGTCTGTAGCCCCAGTTGCGGTTCTCGTCGGCGAGCCGTAGCACCAGGGCGCGGACGGAGCGCACGGTGCGCGGACGGCCGGGACGTTTGGGGCGGGAGGCCTTGGCGTGGCGTCGGCGCAGCAGGTCGCGGTGCCAGCGCAGCAGCGTGTCGGGGGACACGATCAACTGAAGGTGCCGAAGGTGTGCCCGGGGGAGGCGGTGCAGGAGTGCGGCGAGCAGCGCGCGGTCGGGCCAGGTGAGCTTCGGTTTGTCGGCCTGCCGCTGCAGCAAAGCCAGTTGGTGGCGTAGCGCCAAGATCTCGACGTCCTTGTCGCGGTCGCTCATCGACAGGAGCCGTATCAAGGCGAACACTTGTCAAGGCCAGGTAGGGCAGTCGCAGCAGCACCGGACCATCCTGGAGCCAGCCAGAGCCAGCCAGAGCGAGCTGGCAATCACCGAGCGAGACCTCCACTGTCACTCGACCGGCCGGTCTCGCGACAGTGCCCACACGTCAACTGACCAGCACGGACGTGGTTCTTGGCACCTACAGGGTCGGGGAGGCGGGGCCGGGGCCGTCCTACCTCGACCCCGGCTCCGGCGGGCCCGTGAACGATTTCACCAGCCGCAACACCACCTTCATGACCTGGAACCAGCTCCACCTGGCCCGGATGCTCAAGGACGCCGGCGGCATCCCGGCCCACGGCAACCAGCGCTCCGAATGGGACGCCGGCTGCCGCTTCGACTTCGAGAACCCCGAGCACCGCTGAACCGCTGCGTGCTGGCGTCTCGTCTGCTACCGCCTGATCGGAGCGCCTGGGGTACTTGTCATCATGGCCGAGGCCGGCACACCACGAGGTGTCGGCAGGCGGGGGCGGCCTGGTGGTGCCGTACACCCCTCCCCAGCCCGAGGAGCTGAAGCCGTTCCTCGTCCACGGTGCAGGGGGCGATGGTGAGGCCAAGGGCGCGTTCCTCGGTATCGTCCGGCGCCGCGACGGGCCCTCGATCCCCGTCACGGCGCCGCGCCCTGATCCGACAAGATCCCGAGGAGACGCCCGGGGTCGGCGTCAGTAGATGAGGATGTCCCAGTGGCTGCCCTCGTTGCAGTACAGGTTGCCCGATGCGGCCTTCCACTGCGGGTAGCCGTCGCCCCGGAGGCCGATGTAGGTGAAGCTGTTCTGGATGTAGCCGTCGATGCAGGAGCTGCGGGCGATGTCGACCTTGTAGCCGTTGTAGTGGCTGTAGGTGCCGGAGGCGTGGCCGACCTCGGTGCCGCCCGTGATGTTGATGGCGCAGCCGCTGGCCTGCTTGAGGGTGATGATGGCGCTGACCGTGCCCGAGTTGATCTGGTCGAACGAGGTGCAGGTGGAGTTGGACCTGGTGGTGCAGCCCCCGCTGGAACTCCACGTGATGCCGGCGCTGCTGAACTGACCGGCGGCCGCGGACTGCGACAGCTTGGTGCCGCTGGCGCCGGCCGTGGGCGCCGAGAGGGCGAGGCCGGCCAGGGCCAGGGCGACGACGGTGGCTGCGGTGCGTGGCTTCATCTGCATCTCCCGGTGAGGATGGTGTGCATCCGACTCGACCCCGCCCTCCTGCCGCGCCTCGGTGGGAGGGCGGGATGTCCGGCGCCGGGCCGACGGAACCGGCCCGGATGAAGGGGTCATACGCAGTGCTGTGACGCGGCAGTGCTCCGGCGCGAGGGCCGACCGATCCCTCCGGCGCCACCGCCCGCGGTTCCCGGGTGACGGGGGACGACGGGCTTCGAGCGCCGGCATCGCACCAGGATGCCCCACCGTTGTCTATGCGAGTAGACCCCGGTCTGTGAATTTCGCGTGACGGGGAGCGGCCTTCAGCGCGTCGAACGCTTCACGAGGTGCACCGCACGATCACTAGACGAGTAAGTCCGATGTGATCAGTGGTCGTAGGCGATCAGAGACCGGGTGACTGGTGCACCGATGCGGTTGTTGTGCCAGATGCCGGTTGCCAGGGCGAGGACTCGCTGGGCGACCCGGATCGCGACACCCTCGAGGCGAACACCGGGGTGCTGCGCTGGGTCAACTGCGGTCACCCTCCGCCGCTGCTGATCCGTGCCGAGCGGGTGCTCGACGGGGCGCTGAACAGCCCCCCGCAGCCGCCGATCGGCCTGGCCGGCCACCTCACCCCGGCAGCCCGGCAGGTCCACGAGACGACACTGGAACCGGGCGACTGCGTCCTGCTCTACACCGACGGCGTCGTGGAGGCGCGCGACGCGGACGGTGCGGAGTTCGGCCTCGACCGGTTCACCGACTTCGTCATCCGTTCCTCCGCCGCCGGCCAACGCCCGGCCGAGGTGCTGCGGCTGCTCATCCACGCCATCCTCGACCACCAGCGCAACCAACTGCGGGACGACGCGACCATCCTGCTCTTCGAATGGCGCCCGCAGAACCGGTGACGCGGTACTGCGTCGAGACGGCGTTGTGCGGGGTGACGCCGCCTCGATGAGGCCGAGGACGAGCATGCCATTGGGGGATGGTCGGCGGCGGCATCTTCTCGGTGCTCGGGCTTACCGTGGAGGTCGCAGGCGCCGGCGCCTGTTTCTCCTTCGTCGTCGGCGGTGTCGTGGCGGCTCTGACGGGCTGGTCGTACGCGCGACTGTCAGTGACGGTCCGCAGTCGTGGAGGCACCGCCGCGTTCCTCGGCCGCGCATTCGGTCGCTGGGCCGTGGCGTAGGGGCTGACAGCACCTCGGCGGCGTCACCGGTGTCAGGCGCGTGGCGGCTCCCTCGGGAACGCTGTCGCGGGAGAGCCGACAGCGATTGACCCTGGAGAGAGGGAGAGCTCGACTATGGAGGGCAGTCCGGTGTCTGCTGTCTTGAACGGGGGAGCATGGCGTCCGCCACCGTTCCTGCCCAGGTGGTCGCGCAGGCTCGCTTTCGCCGGCTACGCATTGGTCACGATGGCTGTGCTGGCCGATGTCGTGACGGGGCCCGATGTCACGTTCTCCCCGATCCTGGCCGCTGTGCCGGTGGTGGCGGGCACGGGTACTCGCCGGGTCGCGATCCCACTGACGGCCGGGATGGTCGCCGGTGTCGTCGTTGCCGGTCTGGCACTTTACGACAGCGAAGTTCCTCTGGTCGTCCACGTGACCGCTGCGGCCACGGTGATCGTGATCACCTTCTTCAGCTGCGCCAATGTCATCGTGGTGGCGACCCAGGAGCGCGATCTGGCCAGGGTGCGCACGGTCGCCGAGGCGGCGCAGCGGGCGCTGCTGCGGCTGGTGCCCCGGCGGGTGGGGCCGCTCGTGGTCGCGGTGCGCTATGTGGCGGCGGAGGCCGAGGCACGGATCGGTGGGGATCTGTACGAGGTGATGCGTACTCCGTACGGGGTGCGGCTCTTGCTGGGTGACGTGTGCGGCAAGGGTCTGGGCGCGGTGGAGACCGCTGCCGACGTGCTCGGGGTGTTTCGTGAGGCTGCCCGGGCCGAGCCGGATCTGGCGGAGGTCGCCAGGCGGCTGGACTCGGCGCTCGCCCGTCGGCCGGCGAGCGAGGAGTTCGTCACGGCGGTGCTGGTCGGTGTCCCCGATGCGCCGGGACCGGCGGTCGTGGTCAACTGCGGGCACCCGCCGCCGTTGCTGTGCCACGCCGGTGAGGTCAGCGAGGTGGAGCCGCCCGTCGACGCACCGCCGCTTGCCCTGCTCGACCTGGTCGGCGGGACCTATCACGCCCGGTCGCTCATCTTCGAACGCGGCGACCTCCTTTTGCTCTACACGGATGGCGTGGCAGAGGCCCGGGACGCGGCCGACCGGTTCTATCCGCTCGCCCAGCGCCTGGCGGCGATGCCGCACGGGGAGCCGGACTCCCTGCTGGACGATCTCCTCGCCGACGTGCGGGCCTACGTCGGTTGTGGCCTGACCGACGATGCGGCCCTGCTCGCCGTCCGCCGAGAGCGGTGAAGCCGTCCTGGGAAGAGGACGGAGCAACGGTATCGGCGACCAGCGGGGTGGCCGAAGATGCCAGGAGGACGGAAGGCGGTGGTGGAATGGCCCGATGGGCAGGTCGGGCCGGGCCGCGCGCAGGGGGCCCGGGACCAGCCAGAGGTTGTAGTCGCGCAGTCAGACGGTCACACCGGGAGCACGCTGCGCACGCTGCCCCGTGAGCTTCCCCACTCAGGGGGGCGAAGTTGGCCAGGACGGGCGGTGGCCAGTGACGCAGAACCCAGTACGGCAGGGCCTGGCCACCGTGGAGGCGACGCCGATCACGGCGAACCAGACACTTGCCTGGTCAGCGCGGTGCGGGCGCCGTGCGCTGAGGCGTCGCACCCCACCAGCACGAGGCCACCGTGCGGGGATCCGTCGAGTCGTGCGGAGTGCCGGTTCGGCCGTTCGGCTGGTGACGGACACTCGTATGCACGCCAGCGTCGGAAAGCCGACCCGGTCTGTGCCAGTTTGTAGCTGACGACTTGGCAGGCGCTGGCGGCACGACGGGGTTCGATCCGCCGTCTGAGAGTCGGCCCGGGGACAGCGGAGGCAGCCGATGGACAGTGGCGGACGGCCGCCGGCCCCGGGCCCCGGCCCGCAACGCCCGAGACCGGACGAGAAGCACGCGCCGCGGCGCCTCGAACGCGTTCGCGCCGCCGCGGCGGCTCGGGCGGCCGAGGCGGCCGCTCGTATCCGGGCCCTCGTGCGGCGGGTCGAGCAGATTCCTCCGCCCCCGGGGCCGTTCCGGTCCGGCTTCTGGCGTAGCCCGATCCGCGGGCCGTGGCTGACCTCGGTGTTCGGTCTGGTGCTGCTGATCGGTATCCCGCTGCTCTTCGTGACCGGGGCGCTCTCCTACGCCGCCTACAACCCAGGCCTCGGCGTACTCAACGACCAGACCCCGGACAAGGGCCTGCTGGGTTTCTACCTCTTCGACTGGCCCACGCATCCGTACTGGCTGTACCGGCTGACCCAGGGCGTGCACGTGACGCTCGGCGTGGTCCTGGTGCCGGTGGTGCTGGCCAAACTGTGGTCGGTGATCCCGAAGCTGTTCGAGTGGCCGCCGGCCCGCAGCGCCGCCCACGCGCTGGAACGGCTGTCGCTGCTGGCGCTGGTCGGCGGCGTCGTCTTCGAATTCGTCACCGGCATCCTCAACATCCAGCTCTACTACGTCTTCCCAGGCTCCTTCTACACCCTCCACTTCTACGGCGCCTGGGTGTTCATCGCCGCCTTCGTCGTCCACGTGTCCCTCAAACTCGGCCGGATGACCCACGCCCTGCGCTCCCGCGGCCTGGCCGCCGAACTGCGCACCGACCTCGCCCACACTCGGCCCGAGCCACCCGACCCCGACGGCCTGGTGCCGACCGCCCCCGCGCCGCCGACGATGACCCGCCGCGGAGCGGTGGGCATGGTGGGGGCGGGCTCCCTGCTGCTTCTCGTGGTCACCGCGGGACAGAGCATCGGCGGTTGGCTGCGCGGCACGGCCCTGCTCGCGCCGCACAACCGGGAACCGGGCAGTGGCCCGAACGGCTTCCAGATCAACAAGACGGCGGCGTCCGTCGGCATCGACCCGGCGCATGTCGGCCCGGACTGGCGGCTGGAGGTCCACGGCCACGGCCCGGCTCAGGTCTTCACGCGTGAGCAACTGCTCGCGATGCGGCAGCGGACGGCCTTGCTGCCGATCGCCTGCGTGGAGGGCTGGTCCACCCCCGACCAGCACTGGAGCGGCCTGCGGCTGGCCGACCTCGCTGCCCTGGCGGGCCTGCCGGGCGCCGCAAGTGTCCTGGTGGAATCCGTCCAACCACCCGGCCCCTACAGCTCGGTGGTACTGCGGGGCAACCAGATCCACGACCCCCGATCACTGCTCGCCCTGCACGTCAACGGCGCGGATCTCTCACTCGACCACGGCTACCCGGCCCGCATCATCGTCCCGGCCAACCCCGGCGTGAACAACACCAAGTGGGTGCACCGACTGACCTTCAGGACCTGACCATGGCACGCTTCGTCCGCTGGTACGGTTCCGGCCCCCTCCACCTCCTCGTCCTGATCTGCTCCTTCGCCCTCACCGGCTACGCCCTGGTGCGCCTGTTCGCCGAGCGCCCGCTCGGGGTGGCGATCTGGTTCGTCGGCGCGGCCATCGGCCACGACCTGATCCTGCTGCCCCTCTACTCGCTCGCGGACCTCTCGGCCCAGTCGGTGCTGCGCCACCGCCCGGAACGCACTCCTGCGGTGCCGTGGATCAACTATCTGCGCGTGCCCGCCTTCCTGTCCGGTGTCCTGCTGCTCGTGTGGTTTCCCCTGATCCTCAATCTGTCGATCCCCTACCAGGGCGACACGCGGCTGCCGGAGGACGTCTACCTCGGCCGCTGGCTGGCGATCACCGCCGTGCTGTTCGGCGCGGCAGCGATCACCTTCGCTCTCAAGCTCCGCCGCGTCCGGCGGGCCGCCCGAGTAGACGAGGAACGACCCGCACCAGGTAACGACGCACCGTGACGACCGACGTTCCCTGGGTGCGGCTGGGAGCGCCGGCGCTCCGCAGGATCGCCCGGGACTTGGCCCTCAGCATCACCGACCAGTGGCGGAGCGGCCGCCGATGCTTCCTCGCCCTCGGCCGCCAGGGCCCACCCTCGGGCTATCCACGCTGAGGCCGGCCGACGGCGCGGCACAGGATACGAGCGGGCGGTGCCACGGGGCCGTCCCGCCCGGTCAGGCAACCGCCGGCGGCCGGGACCGGGGCCGTCAACCGGTCGATCGAGGCTGCATGCGCGTGGGTTGCCTCTCGGCATCGCGGATGGCGCGGGAAGTCGAAGAACTTCTCCTTCTCCTTGTGGCAGGCGGCCGTGGCCAGTGCCTGAAGGGTGAAGCTCGCGTCGCGGACCCAGGTGTACCGGTAGTCCCCGTTGCGTGTTCCGCCCACTCGCTCGGGCAGGGAGGTGGTGGCCGCCGCGACGATGGCGCCGGTCGGCGCGGAGGTCAGGGCGCGCAGCACCCGTCCGCTGTGGCTCACCTCGTCCTGCCAGGGGCCGACATACCCGCGGTGGAGTCGCGACCACGAGCGCCAGCCGGTGACGGTGTCGCCGAGGCGGCGTCGGATACGCCCGGCACGCCAGCGCATCGGCTCGCGCTCCCAGGCCGGCTCGACGTGCAGGGCGAATCCCAGGCGGTGCCCTGCCCGCAGCGGGATCCGACCGTGCGCCGTGGAGCCGCTCACCCGCAGGTCCACGGGGCTCGACAGGAGCAGGATGTGGGCGCCCCCGTGCGCGGCGAGTCCGTCCCGCAGGGGTGCCAGGAGCGGGTGGACCAGTGGCCGGCACTCTCGTCGAGGAGCCGGGTGAAGATCGCCGGGCTGTCGAATCGGGGAAGGCACAGCCAGTCCACCGAGCCGTCGGAGGTCACCAGGGCGACCGAACCGCAGTCGGAGAGCAGGGCGTGGTCACCGATCGGTCGCGCGCTCATTCGTCTCATCCCGTCCATCTCGGGCCGGGCGAGGCGGCCCGGCGAGGGCGACGTGAGGATCGCTCGCCCGCGCCGCAGGTCGCTTCGGATACCTGAGAAGCATTGACCCCGAAGCCTCCGTTCACAGCGGATTCGCCCAACGCCATACCTTGGCTGTAGGAGGAGCCGAGACCGGCCGTCCGTGCCCCTGATGGCCGCACACACGCCGTGGCCGGCCTCGCGGTTCACGAGCCCGGGAACAGGGGACCGCCCGCCCTCAGGCCGCCGTCGGCCAGGAGGATGTGCCCGGTGACGCAGCTCGCCTCGTCCGACCCCAGGAACTGGACGGCCTGGGCGATCTCCTCCGGGGTGCCCGCCGGGTGCATGGGCAGCACCGAATCGACCGCTTCACGCGCCGTGTCGTCGCCGGTGAACCGGTCGCACATGGCGGTCCGGGTGTAGCCGGGCGCGACCACCGACGGAGAGGAGACCGAGGGCACTCGTACCGGCGGCTCGGAAGCGGCCGATCAGCAGCCGAGTACGAAGGCCTGAGGTAGCAAGCCGAACCGGCTCGCTCACGCTGCCCGCTGGGCGTCGTCACCGGCGGGATCCGCCGGGTAGGTCAACCGGCCGTCCGCGTGGTCGAGGGCAGAGGCGAGTGCCTTGACGGCCTCGTCGGCGGAGTCCTTGAGGAGATGGCCGTGGAGGTTGATGGTGATGGCCACGGTGGAGTGCCGAGGGGCCCTGGAGACGACGGCGAGGGGAAACCTCACCCCCCACGAAGAGCTCGAGCGGGAACGCGGCTGGGTTGACGGCCTGGTCGACGCCGGCATTGAAGAAGCTCTGGATGAGGTTCGCCATGCTGAATACGATGAGGCCCAGCGGAGCGGGGTCGGGCCCGGCGAGTTGGAGCGCGGCGACGCGATTGGTGCCATGCCTACGAGAGACTTTTGAGCATGATCGTGGCCAGGGGGCCAGAGGACGCCGGATTCTGCCCGGTGTACAGGTTGCGGTCAACCATCGTGTATGACTCCCACATCGGGCCGCGCGAGTAGTCTGTGGGAAGGTTTCTGACCTCGTCCTCCATGAGCCACTTGGCCTTGTCGGCGAAGCCGACGCCCTCCTCCTCGTCGTTCGTGAAGCCGGTGACGCGGTAGTTGGCAAACGGTGTGTCACCCTTCTCGTCCCGGGTGGCGAGCAGTGCCGCCGGGGCGTGGCAGACGAGGCCGAGTGGTTTGCCGGACGCGAGGGCTCTCCTCAGCAACAGCCCGGAATCAGCATCGCACCAGAGGTCCTCCATGGGGCCGTGACCTCCTGGGTAGTAGACCGCGTCGTAGTCATGGAGGTCCACGTCCTTGATCGGGAGGGCGTGGCGAAGCTGCTCGGCCTCTTCGATGATGCCTTCCTGTTTGACGGATGCGTCTTCTCCGCCTGTGAAGCGGGGGCGCAGGCTCATGGTGTCGCAGACGGGTACGACACCGCCTGGGGTGGCGATGGTGACCTCGTGGCCGGCACCGGTGAACACTCTGTACGGACTTGCGAACTCCTCAGCCCAGTACCCGGTGGGGTGTCGGTGACCGTCCTTGAGCGTCCAGTAGCTTGCTCCGGTCATCACGAAAAGGATCTCGGCCATGAGAGCACGCCTTTGAAGGTTGGAGGAATCTGATGCCCGCGAGAGCGGTTCAGGTCGCGATCCGGAGGGACTCGGCCGCGGAGTTGGTCAAGAGCAGGTGGGATCGGTGATGAGGTGGCGGCAGGCATGGTCTTCCAGCAGGAGCACGGGGCGTCGAGAACTCCGTGATCCTGGGAGTCCGTGCTTGCCTCATGTGCGGGCTGACTCACCCACCGCGGACCGTGACCGATCGCACGATCTGTCAATTTGCCGGAGCCCTGTCCCGCCCACAGCGACCGCGGTGATGAAACAACGAGGTCAAAGCCTCCAGAGACCCCGGAACAGTTCAGCCTCCACCCGGGGCACGCTGGAATCAGGCACCGGAAGGGCCCTGGCCAACCATGGAGAGCGGATCGACAATGGAGTCGAATGTTTTCTCGTCGACGTGACCGCTTGCCAGAGCGGCCTCTTTCAGCGTCTGGTCATTGGCCAGCGCGGACTCGGCGATGTGTGCGGCGTTCTGGTAGCCGATGACAGGGCTTAGCGCCGTGACCAACATCAGGCTCTCGTTCACGTACTGCGCGATTTTTTCCTTGTTGAGCTTCGTGTCATTGACGGAGAACGTCCGGAACTTCTGCATCCCGTCGGCGAGGATGCGCGCGGAGTGGAGGAAGTTTTTAATGATCACCGGGCGCATCGCGTTCAGCTCGAAGTTGCCCTGACTGCCGGCGAAGGCCACCGTGGAGTCGTTGCCGAGTACCTGAATCGCGATCATCACGATGGCTTCGCACTGGGTCGGATTGACCTTGCCGGGCATGATCGAGGAGCCGGGCTCGTTCTGGGGAAGCAGCAGTTCGGCGAGCCCGGTGCGCGGACCCGAGGCCAGCCATCGCATGTCGTTGGCGATCTTCATCAAGGCCACGGCAAGTCCGCGCAGTGCCCCGTGCGCCCGTACCATCGGGTCCAGCGACCCCTGTGCCATGAACTTGTTCTCGGCCGTGACAAACGGTTTGCCGGTAAGCTTGGCAATCTGCGCTGCTACGTCACGGCTGAACCCCTTGGGCGCGTTCAGTCCCGTGCCGACGGCCGTTCCGCCTAGGGCCAGTTCGAGCAGGCCATGGCGACCGTGCTCGATCTCCGCGATGCAGGCGCGCAATTGCGCGGCATAACCGGACCACTCCTGCCCGACCGTAAGCGGTACTGCATCCTCGAGGTGCGTACGGCCGATCTTGACGACCTCGGCCCACTCCTCGGCCTTTGCCTCGATGGAAGCGGCAAGCTCACGGGCCTGGGGAAGGAGATGGTCGTCGACCTCCTGCACGGAGGCAATGTGCATGGCGGTCGGAAAACTGTCGTTGCTGGACTGCCCCATGTTGACGTCGTCGTTCGGGGCAACCGGCTGTTGGGTCCCGAGCGTGCCGCCGAGCAGATACGACGCACGGTTGGAGATGACCTCGTTGACGTTCATGTTGCTCTGGGTGCCGGACCCCGTCTGCCACACGAAGAGGGGAAAGTGCTCGTCAAGCTCTCCCGCGATGGTCTCCTCCGCGGCCCGCACGATGGCCAGCTTCTTCCACTCGGGCAGCCGTCCGGCGCCGGCGTTGACAAGTGCTGCCGCTTTCTTCACGTAGCCGTAGGCGTGGTAGACCTCCTTCGGCATTCGGTCATCGCCGATGGAGAAGTGGATGAGCGACCGCTGCGTCTGTGCCCCCCAGTACCGGTCCGCCGGCACCTCGACCGTGCCCATGCTGTCGAATTCCTGTCGCTTTCCGCTGGCCTGGATCCTGATCGGCAGGTCTCTCATCGCGGGAGGTGACTGGTTGTCGCTCATCGCCGGTCCTCCGGATCGCTCGTGGGGTAGACCGGCTCCCACATCGCGTCCTGGACGGCCTGAGTGAGGTTGGCGGGGGACCTCGTTGCGACACCGTCCTTCGCTGCGGCGCGGGCGACGGCGAGCGCGACCGTCGCGGACGAGGCCCTGAGGTTTGAGACCGGCGGCAGGAGTGATGCCCCAGGCCGTGACACATCGACCTGGCTTGCCACCGCTTCGGCGGCAGCGAGCAGCATGTTGTCCGTCACGTGGCGGGCACCGGACACGATCGTGCCGAGGCCGAGTCCGGGGTAGAGGAGGGCGTTGTTGGCCTGCCCGATCTCGTAGGAGACGCCGTTGTACTCCACCGGTTCGACGGGGATGCCGACTGCGATCAGAGCCCTGCCCTCGGACCAGGGCAACGCGTCCGACGGCATGACCTCGATGCGACTCGTCGGGTTGGACAGCGGCAGGAGGATGGGGCGCTCGACACCGGCGGCCAGCGCCCTCACGACCTCCTCAGTGAACGCGTTGTGAGCGGTAGAAGTACCGATGAGGATGGTTGGCTTTACGTGCTTGACGGTGGTGAGCAGATCGATCTCACCGTCAGACCACTCGCCGACCTCGGACTTCGGCCGTGCGTACACCTGCTGATAGTCAGGCAGGTCCTGCATGTCGTCGGTCACCAAGCCGTCGATGTCCACGAGCCAGATGTTGCTCTTCGCCTGTTCGGGCGATGCGCCGTCACGCAACATGGCTGCGTAGATCTGGTCGGCCATACCGGTCCCAGCGGTTCCTGCGCCGAAGACCACTAGGCGCTGCTCGCACCAGCGTCCCCCAGTCACCTTCAGAGCCGAGAAGACCGATGCCATGACGATCGCGCCGGTGCCCTGCATGTCGTCGTTGAAGATCCGATACTTGTCGGCGTTTTCCACTAGGATCCTCCGGGCGTTCGACGGCCCGAAGTCTTCAAAGTGCAGGAGCGCGTTCGGGAACAACTCGGACGCTGTCTTGAGGTAGAGCGCGATGAAGTCGTCGTACCGCTTTCCGGTCACCCGTGCGTGCCGGTTTCCCAGGTAGGAGGGGCTGTTGAGCAACTGCTCGTTATCTGTCCCCACGTCAAGGTTGACGGCGATGACCCGGTTCGGGTGAATGCCAGCCGCGGCGGTGTAGACGGCAAGCTTGCCGATGGAGATGTCGGTCCCGTTGACGCCCCAGTCCCCGATACCCAAAATCTCCTGGGCGTCAGATACGACGACCAGATCGACGTCGTCCGCACCAAGGCCGAGCGACTCGAACGAAGCTCTCACGTCCTCAGGACGGTCGATCGATAGGTACACCGCGCGCGAGTCGCGGTAGTCGACGGACCACTTCTCGATCGCTTCGCCGACGGTGGGGTCGTAGACCACGGGCAGCAACTCGTGCAGGTGGTCGGCGAGCAACTTGAAGTACAGCACCTGATTGCGGTCGTGGACCTCATTAAGGTAGATGTACTTGTGCAGGTCGGAAGGCTGCTGCTGGAGCTGTGTATAGGCCCGGTCGGCCTGCTCGTCGAGACTCTCGACAGCTGCTGGCAGTCGCCCGGTGATCCCAAGCCTCGCCCGCTCCTCCAGGGTGTACGCGGTGCCGCGATTGCGATAGCGATCCTGCAGTACGGTCGGCTTGACAGGCATTGATGTCCTTTCGGCGTTTCGTGAGTGTTGTGCGCTCGTGGCAGTGCATGGCTCGGAGTGTGACAGCCCGGTCCACCGTTGGTTTCCACGAAATGACTGCTGTTGCTTTCCACAACCCGGCCATCCTCGGGCACGATGCGGCCCGCCCCGCGCTTGACCGTCTGCTTGGCGATCCCCTGAGTGAGGACCAGGGGCCCGGTGGCGTTGACCTCGAACTGGTGCCGAATGTTCGACTCGGGAATGTCAACTGTGGAGCCGCCTTCGCCGACTCCGGCGTTGTTCACGAGGATGTCCACACCCCAGTTGAGAGCCTTGTTACGGTCACCGTCGTTCGTGACGTCGAGCTTCTCGACCTGAAGCTTTACCCCACGCTCGGCTGCCTGCCACTTCAGCGTTTGCACCTGGGCGTATATCTCCACCCCCGCAATCACGTCGAAGCCCTTCTCCGCCAGGCGCATAGCGGATTCGGACCCGAAGCCGTGACCGCTCCCGTGATAAGGACCTTCCTAAGTTCCGCATTCGCCATGCCGAGTGCATCCTTTCAGGGTGTTGGTCCCGCCGTCGTCGACGCTTTGACCGTTCACTGAGAGTCGACTGAGGCGCGCTGACACGCTGGCTGTCGTGCGCGAGGACGCTCCCTCTCGGGGTAGCAGGCGAAGCATTCTGGCCGGGAGCGTTGCACGATTATGATCGACGCATTCCGCTGGCGGCGACAATCCAAGTAGGCCAATCGGGTATTGGCAGCGCGGGAGGGGGCAATGCTCAAGGGCTAATAGCGGTGCGCACAGTATTGATGATTTCTGCTCAGAACCCAGCCGGGCGTGGAAAAGTGACGGCTCGTCTGACTGGTCACCGTCTGCGGCGGGTTGGTCGACCCGGACGTAAGGCAGGCATGGACTTCCAAGATCGTGGAGTTTTCTTCGCCCCGTGATCCCGCCGGAAGACCGTTCCGATCATGATCCTCCTGGGCCAACCCGATCGAGGCCCACTTCGGACCGCTGCGGCAATTCACCATCGCCGACTCGAACCACCCCAACCACACGACGCAGACCCGGGCCCTGCACGCCTACCTGCGCCGCGCAACGCCAACGCCCGCCACCGCGACGTCCTGGCCGCCGAACGCAAGGAACGCGCCCGCATCCGCAGCGAGAAGAGCATCCGCCGGGGCGGACGCCCCCTCGCCACCGCGGCCTGAACGACCCGGCGAACCTATGCGGTCAGAGCACCTAGAGTTGCGAAGCCCCTCCGTCGACAGGGAACTCCGCTCCCGTCGAGAAGGTCGCACCGAACGCCAAGTACGCCACCGCGGCGGCCACTTCCTCGGACGCCCCCAGCCGCTGCATCGGGATCGTGCTCCGGTAGGTGTCCTTCATCATCTCGACGACGTCGGCAGGCAAGGAGCGGTCCAGGATGCCCGAGTCGATCGGCCCGGGGCTCACGGCATTGACGCGCACCTTGCGCGGCAGCAGTTCGCGGGCCAGGGTGCGCGTCATCGACCGCAGGGCTGCCTTGCTCGCCGAGTAGACACTGAGCGCGTCGAGGCCCAGGACGTTCACCACCGACGTGGTGAGGACCACGCCGCTTCCCTCGCGCAACAGCGGCGCCAACGCCTGCACCGTGAAGTACGGGCCCTTGGCGTTGACGCCGAACAGCGCGTCGTAGATCTCCTCCGTCGTCGAGTCGAACGGCGCGGACGCAGTGACGCCGGCGTTGACGAACAGCGCGTCCACCACGCCGAACCGCTCCTGGACCGTGCCGGCCAGCTCCTTGATGTCCTTCAGGGACGCGGCATCGCTGCAGACGGCGATCGCCTCGTCCCCCAACTGCTCCAGCGCGGCGTCCAGGGTGGATCGGCTACGGCCGGTGATCAGTACGCGCGCCCCACCGTCCGCGAACAACCGGGCCGTAGCCAGGCCAATACCGCTGCTCCCGCCCGTGATCACGATCTTCTTGCCGTCATAAGTGGTCATGCCCTCAAGCCAAATACCCACCCGCACACCCTGTCCAAGACCTGTTCCGCATGCCGTCATGTCCCAGGCGCATGACGGCGCGCGACGTACCCTGGGCGAATGGACCTCGACCTGCGACTCGTGCGCTACTTCACGGTCGTGGCGGACTACGGCAACTTCGGCCGGGCCGCCACCAGGCTCCACCTGGCGCAGCCGTCGCTGAGCCGTCAGATCCAGCGACTGGAGGATCAGCTCGGTGTCCGGCTATTCGACCGCTCGCCGCAAGGCAGCAGCCTCACCGACGCCGGTCAGGCCTTCCTCTCCAGGGCCCGGATACTGCTCCAAGAGGCCGAGCTAGCCGCTCACACGGCCAGAGCCGCCGTCCAGCCCCGTACCATCACCGTCGGCTACTCCGAAGGACTGGTTATCACCGTCTGTGTGCAGGAACTGCGCCGCCGGCACCCTGACGGCCAGGTCCGCACCAGGCACCTCGACTGGCGGGACACACGCGCCCTCGCCGAGGGGCGGGTCGACGCCCTCGTCGCGTACGGGCCCCTGCCCTTGCCCACGGACGGCTTCCGGGTGACCAAACTCCATGAGGAGTCGCGGGTACTGGTCACATCGGCAAGTCATCATCTGGCGAACGAGAAAACCGTCAGCCTGCGGGCTCTGTCGGACGAGGAACTGGTCGCCTGCGTCAGCACTCCGGTCCTCTGGAGCACACCCAAGCCCGTCGGCAACCGCCCGGCACCACCCCCGCCCGCGATCGACGACAGCTTTGAGGACAAGCTGGAACTCATCGCCACCGGCCACTGTGTCGCGATCTTCCCTGCCGGCGATCGACGCGCTGCTGTGCGCGAGGACATCGCCCTGGTGCCCGTCATCGACATCGATCCCTGCGAGGTCGTGCTCGTCACGCGCGCTGACGACCCCAACCCGCTGCTCGGATCGCTGGAAGACGTCGCACGTACAGTGCTCGGCACAGCCTCCCGACGGGAGAACGACGAACTGCCGGTCAACTGAACCCATTGCCTCTGCGAGGTGTTCCAGATGGCTGTCGCCGCGCTGCACAGTCGGCGGGGCTGTCGACCGCTCCCGGTCGGTGCCCTCGTCAGCCTGGACCAGCTGGGCGATCACCGGCACCCGGTTCCCGCCAGCGGAGGCCAGCAGCATCATCGCGCCAAGATGACGCACCGAACTGGTGCTGCCCCGGCGCACGATCTGCTGCAGCTTCTGCCCCTCCTGGTCAGTCAGTCGGCGCACACGGACAGGCTCGTCCACCGCAGCACCTCCAGCAGTCGGATCGGACGTCAGCGCACGTCCAACCGCCACCACGGTCAACCGGCGAACCTATGCGGTCAGAGCACTAGACAAGCTCCGCGCAGTTGGAACGGACCGCGAGTCCGAAGAAGTAGCCGATCCGGTGGGCTTGGTGGAGTGGTTGGCGTTGTGGCGGCTGGGGTCCGTCGCTGAACGGCCCTGGGATTCCGGGCACGGACCAGCTCTACGTGCTGTCGTTCGCCGGGGCGACGAGTTCCTTCGTGAAGGTCGGGCGTACCACCGACTTTGCGGTTCGGCTGCGCACACACCGCGCTAAGGCGGAGCGCGGCGGGTACGTGCTGCTCGATTCCTGGGCCTCCGAGCTGGTCGCCGACGCACACCCCTGGGAGCAGGTGGTGCTCGGAGAACTTCGACGTCGGCACCCGGGCGAGAGCAAGGGCGAGTACTTCTACGGCCTCGACTACGGCGAAGCGCGCAGCGTCGTGGATCAGCAGTGGATTCGGGTCACACCTCGCTCGGTCGGGCTCGCGATGTCTCCACGGCGGCCAGCTTGAGCAGGAACGGCGGGGCGAGGCGGCGCATCGTCTCGTGCCCGTCCGAGTCCGTTGTGGCGAGGACGCTGTTGATGGCGTCGAGGGAGAACACCAGCTCCAACGCCGTCAGTGCCTGCTGGCCTGCGGTGGGGGAGGACTCGGCCAGGCCTTTGACCAGGTACATCCTCCCAACGCCGAAGAACTGCCCGAAGACCCATTCGCGACAGGCCTCGCCCGGCTGCCCGGATGAGATCTCTGCTTCGACAGATGCTGCGCGCCCTGGCCGGGAAGAAGCAGGAGTCTACCGCCGCGATCATCGACTCGCAGTCGGTGAAGGCCGACGCCACCGTCGGTGCGGCCACCCGCGGCTATGACGCCGGGAAGAAAATCAACGGCCGCAAGCGTCACATCGCGGTGGACACCCCGGGCCTACTGCTGACCGTGCTGGTTACCGCCGCTTCGGTCAACAACGACGCCGGCCGCGATCTCCTCGAACAACTGCGCGCCGAACACCACCGCATCACCCTGCTCTGGGCCGACGGCGACTACACCGGCTGGCTGGTCGCCTTCGCCCACGCCGTCCTGGCCCTCACGCTGACCGTCGTCAAGCGCAGCGACGACACCAAGGGGTTCGTAGTGCTTGCGCGTCGCTGGGTCGTGGAGCGCAGTTTCTCCCGGCTGATCCGGGCCCGTCGCCTGGCCCGGGACTACGAGACCCGCATCGACAGCGCCGAAGCGATGGCCTGGTGGGCCGCGAGCATCCCCGCCACCCGCCACCCGCCGCCCGGCCCGCTCCGGTCGACCGGCACCCCGCCGCGTCAAGCGGTCCGCAGCCTGAACAGGCCCGGTCGCCCCTCGGTCAACCAGCCCCGCTCCACCAACCGCTTCGCCCTAAACCGCGCCGCCTGCTCCCTCGCGGGGATCTACTTCAACTAACGGGCGGTGTTGCATCGGATGCAACATTCGACGTGACCGGTACAGGCCGCTGACCTGCTGATTTCCGAGGGGGCCGACTCTGGGTCGGTCCCCTCGCCCGGCACCAGGGCCGGGGCGCGTAACCGGTGCAACGATGTTGCGTTAGATGCAACGTGAGTCGAGCGGTGGATCTCCTCGGTGAAGTGCACCTGGTGCTGACGGCAGGAGTTGCGTTTCTCGATCCTGAGCCTGCCGTTTTCGAAGCGATACTGACCGACTGGGAGGCGGTCCCTCAGCGAGGCTGGCTGGTCGACGGGAGGCGGGCCGGTGGCCCGTCGAGCTCCGAGGAGCGCGACGGGCCACCGAGCCGACCATGCCAGGAGGTGACGGTCCTGCCTAGAGGTGGCCGGCCGCTGCCGGGCTACCGGTCAGTGCCAGGGTGCTGTCCAGTTGCTGCCAGGTCCCGGACGGTCCGGTGCCGATCCGGTACCACTGCCACAGGGTGTTGTCGGTGGCGCGGGCGTAGACGTTGACCCGGGTACCCACCTGCGTCGCGGTCGGCGCACCGGTGACGGCGCGGCCGAGGTCGTACCAGGAGGACGACCAACCGCCTGCGGCGGTCCAGCTGAGCTGGCCGACACTGTTGTTGGGCGCCAGCCCGGCGAACACCTCGATCTGGCCGGGGCCGCCGCTGACCGCTGTCGGTGACGAGGAGAGCGTGCCGCCGTGGCTGGTCCAGCCCGTCCACTCACCGTTGACGTAGCTCTTCTGCCACAGTGCGTTGTCGGTGCCGCGGGCGAAGACGTCGATCCGGTTGAGCGAGGCTACCGCCGTGGGGGCGCCGACGATGGTGGTCGAGTCGGGTGCGTCCAGGTACGCCCAGCTGCTGGTCCAGTTGACGCCGTAGTAGTAGGCCGGAAGGTCGTTCGCGCCGGGCGTCTGCTGGAAGGTCTTCTGGTACACCTTGCCGTCGGTGCCGCGGACGAACACGTCGATGCGGTCACGTCCGAGGCTCGCCGCGGTGGGGCTGGCGGTGATGGCGCCGCCGAGGCTGGTCCAGCTGCCCCAGGCGCCGTTCTTGTAGGTGTTCTGCCACAGCGCGTTGTCCGCGCCCCAGACGAACACGTCGGTGCCGCCCGGGCTGGAGACGACGGCTGGCTGGCCCTGGATCGAGCCGGGGCCGGTGGAGCCGGCGGTGCCCAGCGCCAGGGTCTGCCAGGCCGACCAGGTGCTGCCGTTCCAGGTCTTCTGGCTCACACCCGATGCGGTCGGCACGAGGACCGTCTCCGGCTTCTGCTCGGTGGCGCCGGTGAGCTTGAGCATCACGGACTGGTGGGGGGCCAGGGTGAAGCTCTGCGAGCCGGTCGAGCTGACGGGGCCCAGGCTCGCGCCGGTGTAGAGGTTCTGCACCGAGGCGGTGCCGTTCAGGCCGAGGTTCTGCGTGGTGAACGAGTAGTTCTGCGAGGTGCTGCTGCGGTTCACCAGCAGGACGGCCCGGGTGCCGGAGGCCGCCAGCTGCTTGGACCAGACCTGGACGCTGCCGTTGTCCAGGACCTTCTGCCCCTGGTGGACGGCGCTGTCCTGGTCGACGGCGATCACGGACTCGTTGCCGACGATGGCCGCGGTCGCCGCGCTCAGGTTGGTGGTGTCGGTGGCCAGCACGAGCGGCGCGCCCTGGATGGCCCACATCCCGAAGTAGGACTGCTGCTCGTCCGGGGTGAGACCCCAGAGGGTGCCGGAGGTGCCATGGGTCTGCTGCTGCCCGGTGCTCGGGTTGTCGCCGAAGCCGGGCCCGATCAGCAGGTAGTCCGGGTCGTTGTACTGGCCGGCGGCTTCGTTGCTGGGGTGGTCGTTCAGGTCGAAACTCTCGGAGACCTGATCCCAGTTGATCCACGTCGAGCCGCCGTTGGACGTCGTCCCGTAACCGGCGTTGCCCGTGATGTCGCGCCCGTTCCGCCAGGTGCGGGCCGCCGAACCACCCCACACCCACGGGCCGTCCGGAGCGCCCGAGCCCCACTCGCAGATCTCCAGCGCCAGCGGGTGCGCCACCCCGGTGGAGGTCTTCGCGTTGGCCGTCAGGCCGCCCCAGGCCTTGTAGTCCGCCATGACCGTGCTGTAGCCGGACGGGATGCCGCCGCAGTGGTCTACCTTCACCCAGTCGAAGCCCCAGTCCGCGAACGTGGTCACGTCCTTGGCCTCGTTGCCGCCGCTGCCGTGCTGGCCACCGCAGCCGGTGGCGCCGGTGTCGGTGTACATGCCCGCCTGCATGCCGAGGGCGTGCACGTAGTCGGTGAGGTCCTTCATGGTGTTCAACGCGCGCGCGGGGACGGTGGTGCCGTTGGACAGCGTGACCGCCTTGGTCTGGGCGCCGGTCAGGAAGCCGGGCCTGGGGACCATGACGCCGTTGGCGTCGCGCCCGGTGCCGCTCTGGGTCCACCAGCCGCCGTCGAGGCTGACGTCACGGTAGCCGAGGTCGGCGAGGCTCTTGTGCCGGCCGGAGCCGTTGAGTCCGAGGTTCGCGTTCGGCGTCGCAAGTCCGGCCGCCTGGTCGGCGATGTCCTGTGCGGAGTAGTCGTTGTTGTAGAAGTACCAGGAGTTCCAGCCCATCGGCGGCGTCGTCGCGCCGTTCGCGCCGGGCGGGACCATCGCCTCGGCAGGGGTCGGGGCGCTGACAGCCGTCACTGTCAGTGTTCCGGCGATGATCACCGTGGCGCTCAGCGCTGCGGTGGCGAGGCGCCGCCGGCGCGGGCGGGCGGGCAGTACGGACGAGTGCGCGGAACCGACCGCCGTCGGGTCGGGAAGGCCCGACGGTGCGGAAGCGAGGGACATCGAGAGCTCCTAGATGGGGAGATCACGCGGGGTGGGGGGAGGTGAGCGATGGTGCTGTGGGCCCGCCCTTCGAACGAAGGGCGGGCCGCTTCTGGGGGCGCTTCGGGGGCTACGCGGGCAGGCCGACGGCGCGTTCGCGGGCGCGGCGCTGCTGGATCACGACGGCGGCGACCAGCAGGGCGCCCTGGGCGACGTTCTGCCAGAAGGCGTTGATGCCCTGCACGGTGAGACCGTTCTGGAGAGCTCCCAGCAGAGCGACCGCCAGCAGGGTGCCGCCGACGCCGCCCTTGCCGCCCTTGAGGGCGCAGCCACCGAGGGCGGCGGCGGTGATGGCCTGGAGTTCAAGGCCTTCGCTGCCGGAGACGGGCTGGCCGGAGCCGGTGCGGGCGGTGAGCAGGACGCCGGCGAGGGCGGCGACCATGCCGCTGAGTGCGTAGACGGCGATCAGGTACTTGTTGAGGTTGATGCCGGCCAGGCGGGCGGCGGTGTCGTTGCCGCCGAGGGCGTAGATGTTGCGGCCGATGTCGGTGTACCTGAGCAGGACGTGAACGGCTGCCGCGACGAGCAGCAGCAGCCAGACCATGACCGGCAGGCCGGCGATCTTGCCCCGGCTCAGGAAGACGAACAGGCTGTCGTTGAGCACGTAGCCCTGCGCCGAGCCGTTGGAGATGAGCTGTGCGACGCCCTTGTAGGCCGCCAGGCCGGCGAGGGTGGCGATGGTCGGGTTGACCCGGCCGTAGATGATGACGACACCGTTGAAGATGCCGATCCCGGCGCCGATGGCGACGGCGGCGCCGATCCCGAGGAGGGAGTTGGAGCCGGTCGAGGTGAAGACCATGGCGCTGGTGACGGACGCGAGGCCGGCCTGGGAGCCGACGGAGATGTCGAGGCCGCCGCAGATGATCACGACGGTCTGGACGACCGCGAGCAGGCCGGAGATGGTGGAGGCCTCGGCGATGACCTGGATGTTGTCCCAGCTCAGGTAGTTGGGGTTGAGCCACCCGAACACGGCGAGCACCAGGGCCATGGCGCCGATCAGGCCCAGGTTCTGGCCGCCCGCCCGGGCCAGCAGGTTGCGGGCGTCGGTGGCCGGCGTCGGCCGGCCGCCGCTCTGGTCGGGCTCTCGGTCGACGGAGAGGGCAGTCGTCATCGGGTTCCTCCGGGGGCCGGGTCGGTTCCGGTGCGAGGTGCCGTGGCGGTCTCGTGCGGAAGGTCGGGGGTGAGGTCGTCGGCCATGGCGAGGGCGAGGATGGCCTCTTCGGTGGCCTCGGTGTGGTCGAGCCGGCCGGTGATGCGGCCGTTCTGCATGACGAGGATGCGGTCGGCCAGGCCGAGGACCTCGGGGAGTTCGGAGGAGATCACCAGGATCGCGGTGCCCTCGCGGGCGAGGTCGGCGATGATCCGGTAGATCTCGGCCTTCGCGCCGATGTCCACGCCGCGGGTCGGTTCGTCCAGGATCAGCAGGGCGGGCTTGCGGGCGAGCCAGCGGGCCAGGACGACCTTCTGCTGGTTGCCGCCGGACAGGGTGCGGACCTCCGCCTCGATGGAGGGGGCGCGCACCCGCAGGCGGTCCGCGTACTCCTGGGCGAGGGCCTTCTCCTGCGTCCGGTTGACGAACCGCCAGCGGCGCAGCCTGCCGAGGCTGACGAGCGAGGTGTTGTCGCGGATGGTGCGCTGGAGGAACAGGGCCTGGGCCTTGCGCTCCTCCGGAGCGAGGCCGATCCCGGCGCGGATCGCGTCGGCCGGGCCGCGCAGGCGGATGCGGTCGCCATCGATTCGGACGGTTCCGGATCGTAGGGGGAGGTCGCCGGCCAGGGCGAGGGCGAGTTCGGAGCGGCCGGCGCCGATGAGGCCGGCCAGGGCGACCACCTCGCCGGCGCGGACCTGGAGGTTGATGTCGTGCACGTCATTGGTGCTGAGGCCGTCGACCTCCAGCACCACGCGGTCACCGGCCACGTGCTGGCGCGCGAAGAGGCTGGACAGGTCACGGCCGACCATGAGGCGCACGAGTTCGCCCTCGCTGGTGGTCCTGGCGTCGACGGTGCCTGCGACGGTGCCGTCGCGCAGGACGGCGATCCGGTCGGCGAGCCGGAAGATCTCCTTCATGCGGTGGGAGACGTAGATGACGGCGATGCCCGCGTCGCGCAGCCGGCCGATGAGGGCGAACAGGGCGTCGACCTCGTGGTCGGAGAGCGAGGAGGTGGGCTCATCGAAGGCGATGGCCCGTGGCGCGGTGTCGCCGGTCAGGGCCCGCATGATCTCGACCAACTGCCTTTGGGCCGCAGTGAGTTCGGAGCCGAGAAGGTCGGGGCCGAGGACCTTGTCGAAGCCGAGGCGTTCGAGGTCGGAGGTGATCCGGCGGCGCAGTTCGGCCCGGTCGAGCCGTCGGCCCGTGCGTCGCGGTAGGGAGCCGGCGTAGACGTTCTCGGCGACGGAGACGTGCGGGATGATCTCCGGTTCCTGCGGGATGATCCGGATGCCGGCGCGCCTCGCGTCGGTCGGCGAGTCGAGGTCGAGGACCTGGCCGTCCAGCCTGATCCGGCCCTCGGTGGGCTGGTGGTCACCGGTGAGGATGCGCAGAAGGGTGGACTTTCCGGCGCCGTTCTCGCCCATGAGGGCGGTCACCTGACCGGGGGGGAAGTACAGGGTGACGTCTCGCAGGGCCTGGACGGGGCCGAACCGCTTGGTGATCGATTCGGCCGCCAGCCCGGGCCCAGCCGTTGCGGTGCTGGGGGTGTTCATCCGGCTCAGCTGCACTTCGCGCCGGCGGACTGCCAGGTGGAGGCGTCGACCATCGTGGTCGGGGCGAACGCCTCGGCGGGCATCGGCTTGCCGTTCTTGAGGTTGTCGTACATGGTCTGCACGGCGAGGGCGCCGATGTCGCTGCCGTTGATGAACAGCGAGGCCTTCATGCCCGACGGTGCGCCCGGGCCCCAGTCCTTGCAGGCGAGGTAGGCGCCGAGGCCGACGCCGATGATGTTGTCGGGGCCGACGCCCGCGTTCTGCAGGGCCGTCACGCCGCCCTGCACGTTCTCGTCGTTGCAGCCCCAGACCACCCAGTGCTTGACGCCCGGGTTGGCGGTGATGGTCGCCGCGACCTTGTCCTGCGCACCGGTCGGGGTGTTGTCGGTGGCCACGTCGATGTTCTGCACGCTCGCGCCGGCGCCGCTGTTGAAGGCGTCCTTGGCGGCCTTCACGCGGTCGCCGCAGACGGTGACGTCCTGCTTCGAGGCGGAGATGACGCGGGTGTCGGCGGCGTTCCAGCCGGCCTTCTTGAAGTCCTCGGCGGCGCGCTTGCCGACCTCGGCGCCCATCTGCTGGCCGGAGAAGCCGATCCGCGGGACCAGGTTGGCCTTGTCGCAGTTGGCCGGGGTGGGGCTGTTGGTGCAGACCTGGTCGTCGGAGGTGAGCAGGGCCACCTTGGCGTCCCGCGCGGTCTGCACCACCTGCGGACCCACCGCGGGGTCGGGAACCACGACGATCAGGCCGTTGGTCTTCTGCGCGATCGCGGACTGGACCTCGCCGACCGTCTTGTTCGCGTCGTTGCCCAGGTTGACCACCTTCAGGTCGATGCCGAGTTCGGCGGCCTTGGCCTTGGCACCGTTGGCCTCGTCGATGAAGTACTGCTGGTCGCCCTGCTTCTGCAGGTAGGTGAGGGAGACCTTCCCGGTGACCGGAGCGACCGAGGCGGGGCCGGCGCCGCTCGACGAGGTCTGACCGGTCGAACAGGCCGTCAGACCAAGGACGACAGCCGCGCCCAGGACGGCGGCCGCACCACGGGTGCGCGTAGTGATCATTTCGAGCTCCTACCAGGGTGGGGGTGTTCAGGAAGCCGACTGGCCTTACGGGTGTGTGGTCCGGGAGCTGCGGCGGCTTCCGCCTCGCGCTGCCTGCTTGCCTGTCGTCCTGGGCTCGAATCCTGGGACCGGGCGACCAGGACTGTCAAGATATTTGCATAATTAATCAGAAGCGCTACGGTGGCGCCGTGACTGAGCAGACCTGTCGAAGATTCCAGGGCCGTGTCGCCCTGATCACCGGTGCCGCCAGCGGCATCGGCGCCGCCACCGCGCGGCGGCTGGCCGCCGAGGGCGCGGCCGTCATCGCCGTCGACATCGCCGACCCGGCCGGCCGGGCCGTGGTCGAGGCCATCACCGCCGAGGGCGGCCAGGCCGAGTACCGGCACGGCGACGTGACCCGCGCCGCGGTGTGGGACGAGCTGGCCGCGCACGTGCGCAGCCGCTACGGACGGCTGGACGTGCTACACAGCAACGCCTACGCCGTGGTGGTCAAACCCGCCCACGAGCTGACCGAAGTCGAGTGGGACACCCAGCTCGCGGTCACCCTCAAGGCGACCTGGCTGGCGATCCGCGCCTTCGCCGGGACCCTGCGGGACAGCGAGGGCTCGGTGGTGCTCACCTCCTCGGTGCACGCGCTGGTCGGCCTGCCGGGGCACCCCGCGTACGCCGCCGCCAAGGGCGCCCTGTGCGCGATGGGCCGTCAACTCGCCGTCGAGTACGGCCCGCAGGTGCGGGTCAACACCATCGTGCCCGGGCCGATCATGACTGCGGCCTGGGACCGGGTGGACGAGGCCGGGCGGGCCGACAGCGTTGCCGAGACGGTCGCCAAGCGCTTCGGCCGGCCCGAGGAGGTGGCGGCGGCCGTGGCCTTCCTCGCCTCCTCGGACGCCTCCTACGTCACCGGTGCGAACCTGGTGGTGGACGGCGGCTGGTCCGTCGTCAAAGCATCGTCGTGAACACTCACCTGATCGGCGCGCGGGCCACCGGCCCGCGCAGAACAACGGAAGGGGGACCGCCGTGAACAACCCGGTACGAGGCCTGCACAGGCAAGCCGTCGAGGTCATCGGCGAGCAGATCGTCCGCGGCACGTACGCCCCGGGCGACTCGCTCCACCCCGACCGGATCGAGCAGGAACTCGGCGTCAGCAAGACCGTCGTGCGTGAGGCACTACGGGTCCTGGCGTCCAAGGGACTGATCGACTCCCGCCAGAAGCGCGGCACCTTCGTGCGACCGCGCTCCGACTGGAACCTGCTGGACAGCGACCTACTGCGCTGGCAGGGCCGGGGCATCCCCGACGAGGCCTTCCTCGACAACCTCGGCGAGGTCCGCGGCATCGTCGAACCGGCCGGGGCGCGGCTGGCCGCCGAACGCCGCGACGAGGCCGACCTCGCCGCGCTGGAGGACGCCCTCGACCTGATGGCCGCCGCTGGCAGCGACGCCCACGCCGCGGTCGAGGCCGACCTCGCCTTCCACCGCGCGCTGCTGGCCGCCGCCCACAACGAACTCCTCACCCGCATGGAGGTCGTGATCGAGGCCGGCCTGCGGGTGCGCGACCACATCGTGCACGGCGCCGACCACAGCGCCGACGCCGTCCCCGCCCACCGGGCCGTCCTGGACGCCGTCCGCGCCCGGGACGCCGAAGCGGCCGCCCGCGCCGTCGAGGAACTGCTCGCCCAGGCAGCCGCCGACCTCCACCAGCTGACCGTCGACGCCGAACGGGGAGAGACCGGATGAAGATCACATCACTGGAGACATTCCTGGTCGCTCCGCGCTGGCTGTTCCTGCGCATCGCCACCGACGAGGGGATCACCGGCTGGGGCGAACCCGTCGTGGAGGGCCGCGCCGAGACCGTCCAGGCCGCCGTCCACGAACTCGCCGACTACCTCGTCGGACAGGACCCGCTGCGCATCGAGCACCACTGGCAGATCCTCACCAAGGGCGGCTTCTACCGCGGCGGCCCGGTGCTCTCCAGCGCGGTCGCCGGCATCGACCAGGCCCTGTGGGACATCGCCGGCAAGACCCACGGCGTCCCCGTCCACCAACTGCTCGGCGGCCACGTCCGCGACCGGGTGCGAGTGTACGCCTGGATCGGCGGCGACAGCCCGGCCCATGTCGCCGAACTCGCCCAGGCCCAGATCGACGCCGGCTTCACCGCCGTCAAGATGAACGGCTCAGCGCAGTTGCGCCCCATCGACACCCCCGCCCAGACCCGGGCCGTCATCGACCGCGTCGCTGCCGTGCGCGAGGTCCTCGGCGACGAGCGCGACGTGGCGATCGACTTCCACGGCCGGATGTCCACCGCCATGTCCCGGCGGGTGCTGCCCCTGCTGGAACCCCTGCACCCGCTGTTCGTCGAGGAGCCCGTCCTCCCCGAACACTCCCGCGACCTGCGCCGCCTGGTGGACTCGACGTCCGTTCCACTGGCTGCGGGCGAACGGCTCTACTCCCGCTCGGACTTCCGCGACGTGCTCGCCACCGGCATCGCCGTCGCCCAGCCCGACCCGTCGCACGCCGGCGGCATCTCCGAGGTCCGGCGCATCGCGGCCCTGGCCGAGGTCCACGACGTCGCGATGGCCCCGCACTGCCCGCTCGGCCCGATCGCCCTCGCCGCCAGCCTCCAACTCGCTTTCTCCATACCGAACTTCCTTATCCAGGAACAGAGCCTCGGGATCCACTACAACCGCGGCAACGACCTGCTGGACTACCTGCTGGACCCCGAGCCGTTCCGCTTCACCGACGGCCACGCCGCCCGGCCCACCGGCCCCGGCCTGGGCATCGAGATCGACGAGGCCGCCGTGCGCCGCGCCGCCGAGACCGGACACCGCTGGCGTAACCCCGTCTGGCACCACACTGACGGGTCCTTCGCGGAATGGTGACCGACCTGCCCATCACCATCCGCACCGACCTGGCCCACGGCGGCCGGTGGACCTCGCTGCGAGCCGGCGAACGCGACTGGCTCTGGCACCGCCCCGACCCGGCCCGCGCCACCGTCCGCCCCGGGGACGCCTTCATCGACGCCGGCGGCCTGGAGGAGTGCATCCCGACCGTGCGCGGCACCCCCGACCACGGCGACGCCTGGTCCCGGCCCTGGCAACGCGACGGCGACGCAGACACCCTGGACTGCCCCGACTTCGTCCTGAGCCGACGCATCGACAGCGGACCGGTGGTGCTGCGCATCGACTACGAGCTGCACGCCGACCCGGGCTACCGGTTCCTGTGGGCAGCCCACGCCCTGCTCGACGTCACCCCGGACGCCCGGCTGGCCGCACCCGACGCCACGCCGACCCGGCTCTTCCCCGAGGCGGCCGAGCTGCTGGCCCAGCCCTGGCCGGACGGCGCCCACCACCTCACCGGACCGTGGCCGGCGCCGCGCGGCCTGCGCCTGGACCGGCTCGGCCCCGACGACGGCACCGCGGTCGGCGCGATCCTCACCGACTGCGCGAGCGTGACGGTCACCGACGGCCCCGACACGCTCACCTTCTCCCTGCACGCCGACGCCGACGTCCCGGTCTCCGTCGCCCTCTGGCGCAACCTGCGCGGCTTCCCCGCGTCGGCCCCCTATCGCAGCATCGGGGTCGAGCCGATGCTCGGCTCCGTCTTCGACCTCGCCGAGGCCGGGCCGGGAGACGCCGCACAGGTGCCGCCCGGCGGGGTGCTGCGCTGGCACCTCGACATCACCGCGACCAGCACCCGCACCGACTGACCGACAAGGGCCTCCCCCATGCACCTGACCGAACTGCCGTACCGGACCCTGGCCATCGTGCGCGGCACCAACCGCGACGCGGCGCTGCGCACCGTGCTCGTCCTCGCCGAAGAGGGCATCACCGCCGCCGAAGTGTCGCTGACGACCCCCGACGCACTGTGGGTGATCGAGCAGGCCCGCCGCGAACTCGGCCCGCACGCCACGCTCGGCGCCGGCACCGTGCTGACCGGCGAGGACGCCGCCCGCGCCGCCGACGCCGGCGCGAGCTTCCTCGTCACTCCCGGCCTCGGCGACGACCTGCGCCGCACCACTTCGGAACTGCCCTTGCTGATCGGCGCGCTGACGCCAAGCGAGGTGATCGCCGCGAAGGAGAACGGAGCGCTCGCCGTCAAGCTCTTCCCTGCCTCCCTGGGCGGCCCCGGCTACCTGAAGGCCCTTCGGGACCCCTTCCCCGGCGTGCCGTTCGTCCCCGTCGGCGGTGTTGACGCCGCCCTGGCGCTCACCTACCTCGCGGCCGGCGCGGTCGCCGTGGGCGTCGGCTCACCGCTGGTCGGCGACGCCGCCAGCGGCGGAGACCTGAACGCCCTTCGTGCGCGCGCCGCCGGCTGGCGCACCGCCCTGACCGAGGAGATAGCGGCATGACCGGCTCGCCACCGCTCGAAGTCGTCACCATCGGCGAGACCATGGCCGCCCTACGGGCCACCGGCCCGGTCAGGCTCGGCGCCCCGATGCAGCTCTCCATCGCCGGCGCCGAGGCCAACGTCGCCATCGGCCTGGCCAGGCTCGGACACCGCACCGGCTGGGTCGGACGGGTCGGCGACGACGAGTTCGGCGCGCTCGTCCTGCGCACACTGCGCGCGGAGCAGGTCGACGTCAGCCACGTTCGGTTCGACACCGAGGGCCGGCCCACCGGTCTGTTGGCCCGCGAGGACCGCATCGCTGATCTGGTCAGCGTCACCTACTACCGCTCGGGATCGGCCGGCTCGGCCCTCCGGTCCTCGGACGTCCTGCCCGCCCTGAGCCCCGGTGTTCGCATCCTGCACCTGACCGGGATCACCCCCGCCCTGAGTTCCGAGGCGGCCGAAGCCGTCCACGCGGCGGCCGCCAGGGCCGGCGAACTCGGCATCACCGTCTGCCTCGACGTCAACTACCGTGCCCGCCTGTGGTCGCCGGCCGAGGCCCGCGACGCCCTGCTCCCACTGGCCCGGCTCGCCGACGTACTGGTCGCCTCCGCCGACGAACTGCACCTGGTCTCCGAGGACCCGGACCTGCCCGAGGGCGACGCGATCGACGCGCTGCTCGCCCAGGGGCGCGGAGAGGTGGTGATCACCCGCGGCGGCGACGGCGCGAGCGCCAGCACCGCCCAGGGCACCGTCAGCATGCCCGCACGCCGGGTCCCCGTCGTCGATGTCGTCGGCGCCGGCGACGCGTTCGTCGCGGGCTACCTCTCCGGCCTGCTCGACGGACTCGACGTCGAACGCCGCCTCCACCGGGCCACCACCACCGGCGCCTTCGCCGTCACCTCGCGCGGCGACTGGGAGGGCCTGCCCACCCGACGGGACCTCACGCTCCTCGACCAGCCCGCCGGCACCACCCTGCGCTAGCCCTCCCGGAGAGCCCGATGTCCTTCTCAAGCAACCTGCCCGGCCAGGTCGAAGTCTGGGCCGCCGGGGAACACGAACTCGCCGAAGGCGCCCGCTGGATCAACGGACGGCTCGTCTACGTCGACATCCTCGCCGGCCGCCTCCTCGAAGTCCCCGACCTCACAGGGCCGCGAACTCCGCGCGAGATCGCTCGCCTCGACGTCCCGCTCGGCGCCGTCGCGCCGGTCGGCGGCCGCCCCGGACACTGGATCGCCGCCGCCGGCACCGGCATCGCGCTGCTCGGCCCTGACGGCGGCCTGGAATGGCTCGCCCGCCCCGAAGACCGGTCCCCCGTCCGCACCAGGATGAACGACGGTGTCTGCGACCCGCAGGGCCGCTTCTGGGCCGGCAGCATGCCCTACGACGGCACCGCCGGCGCCGGGTCGCTCTACCGCACCGACCACGACAGCTCCGTGCACCGCGTCCTCGACGGCATGACGATCGTCAACGGCCCTGCCTTCAACAGCACGGGCGACCTCCTCTACGTCGCCGACAGCGCGGCCGGCACCATCCACCGCTACACCCTCGACCCCGAGGGCAATCCGACCGACCACGAGGAGTTCGTCCGCACTGCGGCCGGCGGCTCCCCGGACGGCATGACCGTGGACACCGACGGCTGCCTCTGGGTGGCGATCTGGGGCCTCGGCGCGGTCCACCAGTACCACCCCGACGGCACCCACCTGACGACCCTGCGCCTCCCCGCCCGCCAGCCCACCTCCGTCTGCCTCACCCCGACCGGCGGCCACCTGCTGATCACCACCGCCTGCCACGGCCTCGACCACCCGGCCGGCCCGGACGGATCCGTGCTCCGCGCTCCGGTCGCCGCCGCTGCCCCGCCCGCCCACGCCTACCGGCAGGAGTAGACGCAGCCGACCAGCAGGGGGCCCGCGGCATCGGCGTCGCACCGCTCGACCGCGCGACCTCGGACAGCGTCCGCGCTGGCCCGACCTCGGAAGGGCAACGGCTGAGGAACAGCGCTTCGGCGTCGAGCAGACGGTCAGGGACTGGACGACCGCGCCGTGCGGCTGTCCCATCCACGCACTAGCACCATGTCAAATGGCATGAGCGTTTTTGTTCGGACGGTTCAGAGATGGGTATCCAGCTCCCGGCAATTGTCTAGACATCAGCCCACGGCTGATTGTGCTGCCGACCTCATCCCGGTCAGGGCAAGGGCACCGCCACCGCGCCGGCTGCCGCACCGCTCAAGCTGCCCTACGCGGACGGCTTCGAGACGCCGGCCACCACCACCTCGCCCAAGTACTTCACCGACATGAACGGCGCCTTCCAGACCGTCGCCTGCGGCGGAGGCCGCACCGGCAGCTGCCTGCGCCAGATGGCCCCCACCACGCCGATCCGCTGGACCAACGAGCCCTACGACGCGCCGTACACCTTCATGGGCGACGGCAGTTGGTCCAACTACACGGTCAGCGCCGACACCATGTTCGAGCAGGCGAGCACCGTCGAAGGGTAGGCCTGCCCGACGGCGGCCGGTGGCGCTGCGGGCGGTGAGGTTCGTTCTGCAGGCCGTTGCGGGGTGCGGGGATGCGGGGCAGGACGTCCCACAGGGGCTGGCCGCCGGCGGCCCATCGGGCGAGGACGGTCCGGTCGACGAGGAGGACTCCTTGTTCGGCGCCCCACCTCAGGGCGTCGCGGGAGAAGCGGCTGTTGGTGACGACGACGGCGAGGTGCGCGTCGTGGGCGCGCTGGTAGGCGCTGGCGAGGGCATACAGGACGCCGACGCCGCCGGGCTTGCCGCCGGCGGGGTCCTGCTTGTGCTTGCACTGCACGGCCCAGCGCCGTCCTGCCGGGTCCTCGGTGAGGACATCGACGCTCTGGTCGTTGGCGCGTCCGACCTTGCTCGCGCGCCCATAAGACCCTGATCTGGGAACGCACCCGCACCACGCAGCGGCATGCCCTGCTCGACTACTTCCCCGCCGCCGTGGAGGCGTTCGACGACCTGGATGCCCCCGACGCCCTGGAACTACTGGCCAAGGCACCTGATCCGGTAGCTGCGGCGAAGCTGACGACCACGCAGATCGGCGCGGCTCTCAAGCGCGCCCGCCGACGGAACATCCCCGACAAGGCCATCAAGATCCAAGCCGTACTGCGCGCCAAGCATCTGGGGCAGCCAGCCGCTGTGACTGCGGCCTACGCTGACTCGACACGCGCCCTTGTCGCGCTGCTGGTCACCTTGAACGAGCAGGTCAACTTCATGCACGGGCAGGTCGAGGCGTACTTTGGCCGACACCCGGAAGCTGAGATTATCCGGTCCCAGCCCGGGCTGGGACCGGATAATCTCAGCTTCCGGGTACTCGCAGAATTCGGCGACGACCCTCACCGCTACGCCAGCGCCAAGGCCCGCAAGAACTACGCCGGCACCAGCCCGATCACCCGCGCATCCGGCAGGAAGAAGGTCGTGACCGCGCGATATGTCCGCAACGACCGGCTCATCGACGCCCTGATCGCCCAGGCATTCTCCGCACCGCGGGTCTCCCCTGGCGCCAGGGCCTACTACGAGAAGCAACAGGCCCGTGGCATTGAATTCAACGCCGCCCTGCGCCAGCTCGCCAACCGGCTCGTCGGCATCCTGCACGGCTGTCTCAAGACCGGCACGAGGTACGACGAGGCGACCGCCTGGTCGCATCGAGCCCACCCACTCGCCGCTTGATGCCCCAGCTCATGGGGTCAACGGTTCCAGATAGCCGACTTCGAAACGGTCCGCCACTACGACCGCAGTGACCTCACCCGCGTCGTCACGTCCCACACAGACCGGGTAGACACCGTCTCCGCCCAACAGGAAGGTGACCAGCGCGGCCCCAGTCGCGTCATCGACCACCTTGCTGTAGCCGCCATCGATGTCGTCGACGCCTTCGCCACCGCCCGAGGTGAGGGCCCGCATGTAGTGCTCTGACCGCATAGGTTCGCCGGGTTGGTCGGTCTAACCTGGTTCCGTGAAGGAGCAATTGAGCACGGTGGTGCTGATGTGCGGTCTTCCCGGAGCGGGCAAGACCACCTACGCGATGGATCTGGTGCGACGCGGTTTCGCCCGGCTGTCGATCGACGAAGTGGTCTGGCAACGACTCGGGCAGCGCGACGCCGGCCTAGTGCTGGAAGCTGAGGCGTTCGACCGGCTCAAGGAAGTGATCCGCCGCGAGCAGCGGCAGGAACTGGTCGAGCTGATGCTGGCCGGGCGCGACGTGGTGGTGGACTACAGCTTCTGGAGTCGCGCCGCTCGCGACGACTACAAGGCTCTGATTGAGAGCCACGGTTGCCACTGGGAACTGGTCCACCTCAAGGCTGACCGGACGACGCTGGAGCGCCGCCTCGAAGTACGGAGCGGTGTAGAGGGTGCCAACGCCGTCACCGTGGATGAGGCGCTGTTCAACCGCTACCTGGCCAACTTCGAGGAACCGAAGGGAGAGGGTGAGCAGGTCGTCAAGCAGTCCTCGACTTGAGGATCTGAAGCCGTCCGGCGGGGATGGGACGCCCGCCCCAGCGGATGCCCTTTTCGCTGCGTAGGCGTGCACGTTCGCGGCGTTGGGCGGCCAGGACGTCGGGGTGGCGGGCGTTGGCGTTGCGCCAACGGAGGTATCGGTGCAGTTCACGGGTCTGGACGGTGTGGTTGGGGTGGTCGGAGTTGGCGAGGGTGAACTGCCGCAGCGGTCCGAAGTGCGCCTCGATGGGGTTGGCCCAGGAGGCGTTGGTCGGGGTGAAGCAGAGCTCCACCTTGTTCTTCCGGGCCCATTGGCGGATCTTGGCGCCCTTGTGGGCGGAGAGGTTGTCCGTGATCACGTAGATCGGGGCGCCGTCGGGGCGGGCGGCGCGGATCGACTTGAGTGCGGCCAGGCTGTTGGCGGTGCCCTTGCGGCGGTGGTTGACGCCCCAGAGGGTGTCGTCGCCGATGGAGTAGCAGCCGTGGAAGTAGGTGACGCCGTGGGTGCGGTGGTAGGTCGCCGGGACCCGGTCGGGCCTGCCTTGCTCGGCCCAGCAGGATCCGCCGGTCGGGCGTATGCCGAGCGGCCCGAACTCGTCGAACGCGAAAGCGCGGTCGGGGAAGCGGTCCAGGACGTGCTCGATCCGGTCGAGCTTGGCGTCGCGGTCGGGGTCGGTGGACTCCTTCCAGGTCTTGGTGCGCTGGAAGGTGACGCCGCGTCGGGCGAGCAGGCAGCGCAGGGCCTCGCGGCCGATGCGGATCACCCGGCCGTGGACTCTGCGGAGGTAGGCGGCGAGCTTGCGGATGGACCGGCGGGTGAAGGGCTGGGCGATCTTGGTCGGGCGGGTGGTGGCCGTCTGGACGACGAAGTGCTCGTCGTCAGGACTGAGTTGGCGGGGACGGCCTCCCGCCCACGGAGGGTCCAGACAGGCCAGGCCGATCTGGTTGAAGCGGTGAATGACGTCGCGCACCGTGTCCTCGTCGGCCGCCACCAGCTGGGCGATCACCGGGACGTGGTTACCGCCGGCCGAGGCCAGCAGCATCATCGCCCGCCGGTACCGCACTGAACTGGTGCTACCCCGACGCACGATCTGCTGCAGCCGCTGCCCCTCCTGATCAGTCAGTCTGCGGACCCTGACCGGCTCTGCCACCACGCCTCCACACATTGAATGGATGTCAGCCCCCATCCAATCGGCCCCAGCCTCCGCCCGGGCAGAAACCCGGTGAACCTATGCGGTCAGAGCAGTAGCGGCGGCCCAGTTCGGTCCGAGCGATGGAGTCGGCGAAGCAGCCCGTGGCAGAGTCGACGCCGAAGCCGAAGTACTGGCCATCACGCAGCAGCCTCACGTCCTCGCCTGGCGGGACCGCCATCGTCCAGCGGGCGGTCGGCTTCTCGCTCACCAGCAGACGCACGGCATACGTGTCACGGGCGGAGAAGCGGTCGCCGAACATCTCGCCCTCGTAGCTGGCGCCGGTCTCCTGCACCGGGTAGACACCAGGCGGAACTTCGATCGCCAGCGGATCACCCTCCGTGCCGTTGGGCAGGTACGAGGGGTCGCAAACCACCAGCTGCCCTGTCGGCACGGCGATCTCGGTCACCGTTCTCACGGGCTCGATAGTGAGCGGCTCCAACCGATGCCGACGCGTGAACTTGAAGTGAGCAATAGTCAAGACCGGTGGTTGGCTTGGTCATGGCGGCGGGTTGGTTCCCCGGATGGCCTGCCAGCCGGAGTGCGGGGCAGCTGAGGTCAGGAGTTGGACTCCTGTGCCCCGGAGAGTCACCAGCGCGGTGTGGACGGGGTCGAGTTCGTCGACGGATCGCCCGAAGTAGGCGAGGATCTGCGTCAGCTCCAGGGCGATGGCTTCTGCCGAGTCGCGGATGTGGTCGAAGCGGGCGCCGCGACGGACCGGGCCGAGGATGCAGCGCACCGTGGCGGTGGCCTCAGCCGAGTTCACGATGGTGACATGGTCGATCTGCAGTTCCACCTCGGCTGTGTGGCTGCCGGGGTTGAGGGGCTCGGTCATGCCGCCACCTCGGTGCGCTCGACCAGGACGCCGTTCTCGAATCTGCCGCCGGCGCGGACCACGGCGACCAGGTGGGCGCCGGTGATCGCGCGCCATCGGTCCTGGGCGGACTCGACGAGCTTGAAGACCATGGCCAGGGCCGCGGCCGGGCTGCCGGCGCCACGGGTGACCTTGGTCCGGAGCTTGACGGTGGAGAAGGTGGACTCGATCGGGTTCGTGGTGCGCAGGTGGATCCAGTGTTCGGCCGGGAAGTCGTAGAACGCCAGCAGTTCCTCCCGGTCGTCGGTGATCTTCGAGACGGCCTTGGGCCACTTGGTGCCGTAGGTCTTCGCGAACGCCCTGATCGCCCTCTCGGCGTGCGTGCGGTCCTCGGCGTTGTAGATCTCCTGCATCGCCTTCGTCGCGCCCGGCTGTGCGGACTTCGGCAGGGCATTAGTGACATTTCGGGCTTTGTGAACCCAGCAGCGCTGATGGCGGGCCGCGGGGAAGACCTCGGCCAGGGCCTTCCACAGGCTCATCGCGCCATCGCCGACGACCAGCTCCGGGTCGCGCATGCCGCGTCGGTGGCAGTCGCGCAGCAGGTCGGCCCACGACTCCGTGGACTCGCGCAGTCCCTCGGCGAGTGCGATCAGTTCCTTGGTGCCGTCGACGCGCACCCCGAGCAGGACCAGGACGCACGAGTGCGCCTGGCCGAGGCGGACCTTGGGGTGCACCCCGTCGGCCCACACGTAGACGAAGTCGCGGTCGGACAGGTCCCGGGCCTGGAAGGCGGCGTGGTCCTCGCCCCACTGCTTCGTCAGCCGGGTCACCGTGGCCGGCGAGAGCCCGGCGGCCGAGCCGAGGAACTGCTCCAGTGCGGGCACGAAGTCCCCGGACGAGAGCCCGTGCAGGTAGAGCAGCGGCAGCACCTCGCTGACCTTGGGCGACTTGCGGCACCACGGCGCCAGGATCTTCGAGGAGAACCGCTTGCGCTCGCCCGTGGACTCGTCGACGCGACGGTCGTTCACCCGCGGCGCGGTGACCTCGATCGCCCCGGCTGCCGTGGCCACGGTCCGGGGTCGGTGGTGCCCGTTGCGGACCACCAGGCGACGCCCCTGCTCGTCGGTCTCGGCAGCCAACTCGGCTATGTACTGACTGACTTCCGCCTCCAGAGCGGCGGCCAGCATCCGACGGGCGCCCTCGCGGACAATCTCGTCGATCAGGGAGCCGGACTGGGTGGAGCCGTCGTCGGTGACTACGCTGAGCACGGGCGTACCTTCCCGACCCGCGCTGCAACGCGGGCCTACTCGGAGACCTTAAGGATCATTCGGGAAGGTACGCCCTCCGCGTGCCCTCCCGGAGCCGATCCACAAGTCTTGAGCATTGCTCGGAGAAGACGAGGATCACCCACATCGACGAGGGCCTCGACTTTCTCGGATGGCGCATCCAGCGTCACCGGAAGAAAGGCACTGATCGGCAGTACGTCTACACCTACCCGGCGCGGAAGTCGTTGCGTTCCGTGATGGCCAGGGTGAAGGAATTGACCGGACGGCAGAACGTCGGCTTGGCGCTGACAGTCCTGCTGAACCGACTGAACTCGGTGCTGCGGGGCTGTCGCGCGTACTTCCGTCCCGGGGTTTCGAACGTCGCCTTCTGCTACCTCAGCCACTACGTGTGGATGCGGGTAGTCCGGTGGATACGGCGCAAACACCCCGGGATCACGTGGAAGCAGCTTCGCCGCCGCTACTGCGGAGGCGGCTGGTGGCCCGCCACGGAGGAGAGAGAACTGTTCAACCCGGCGAAGGTGAGCACGACCAGATACCGATACCGGGGGACAGTCATTCCGAGCCCGTGGCCCACTGCGGCATGAGGATCTGACCACACCAACGGGGCTTGTGGAGAGCCCGGTGCCCGGAGACGGGCACGCCGGGTTCGGGAGGCGGCTCGGGGAAACCCACTGGTGGAGAGACCAGCAGGGTGCCCCGAGTCGACCTCACCGATGCCTCGCCAGGCCTTCAGCTTGTCGATCAGGCGCTCGACGGTGTTGCGCTCTTTGTAGAGGTCGGCGTCGTGGCTGACGGGCCGGCCGCCACGGCTGCCCTTCCTCGCCCGGTTGACGGCCTGGTCCCTCTTCTCCGGGATGACGGCCTTGATCGCGTGTTGACGCAGGTGGGCGCGGTTGCCGCGGGACGAGTAGGCCTTGTCCCCGGCGACCGCGTCGGGCCGCGTGCGGGGACGGCCGACCGGCCCGCGGACTCGCAATTTCTTGAGCACGGGGACGAACTGCGGGCTGTCGGCGGCCTGCCCCTCGGTCATCATCAACACCAGCGGTCGGCACTTCCGCTCACCGGCGACATGGATCTTGCTGGTCCGCCCGCCTCTGGAGCGTCCAAGCAGTGCGGCCTTCAGACGGAGCTTGCGCCGCCGCCGGACACGTCGTCGTTCTTCGCGTTCTGGACCATCTGTGGTGACCTGTCCGTCTTGTTCTTCCGGGCCGCCCGTTACCCCCACTGAACCCACTCGGGCGGCCGGAAGTATTCA
Organism: Kitasatospora sp. NPDC087314; assembly: GCF_044744365.1. Taxonomy (NCBI): domain Bacteria; kingdom Bacillati; phylum Actinomycetota; class Actinomycetes; order Kitasatosporales; family Streptomycetaceae; genus Kitasatospora; species Kitasatospora sp. NPDC087314. Next base: position 216,022 of record NZ_JBIUYE010000011.1, on the reverse strand, counting down.
GGCAGTGGTGCGGCAGTTCGCTCTCGGCTCATGTATCGTCGGCAGCGGCGTACGCTGCTCGGAATTCCTGAGAGGTCACGAAGACCGACCCGCGGGCTGCGTGAGCGGTGCCGCTGGTGATCCGCTTGGAGACTACCTCGGAGGCGTCCCGTAGCTGATCCAACTGGCGGCGCCTGACGGCCGCCGCGAACTCCCCGGAGACCTCCCGCTGGTCGATGACGCCAGCCAAGGCCACGTCCCAGGCGCAGCTCGTAGGCCCTCCACCTGCCCGGTTACGCCTGGGTGTTCGACATGGGCGACGGCACCGCCAACGTCGGCCTCGGCGTCCTCGACACCGCCGGCGTCGACCTCGACCGGCGCGACCTGCTGCGCCGCTGGTGCGACCGGCTCCCGCCCGAGTACGGCTACACCCCCGAGGCCGTCACCGAACCCATCCGCGGCTCCGTCCTGCCCATGGGCCTCAACTGCGAACCCCACTACGCGGACGGCCTGTTGCTGGTCGGCGACGCGGGCGGCACCGTCAGCCCCGGTGTCGGCGAGGGTATCGCCTACGCCATGGAATCCGGCCGCTTCGCCGCCGAGACCGCCGTCCAGGCACTCGCCCGCCGCACCGACCGCGGCCGCGAACTCGCCCTGCGCTCCGCCTGCGCTCCGCCTGCGCTCCGCCTGCGCTGGCTACTTCGCGCTCGGCCGGCTCGCCGCCGACCTGCTCGGCCGCCCCCGGCTGCTCGGCGCGGCCGGCGCCGCCGGGCTCGGCAACCCGGCCCTGCTGAAGGTCGTCTTCCAGCTCATGGTCAACCTCACCGAGCCCACTCCAAGGACGCCCTCAACCGGCTGCTCCACCTGGTCGAGTGGATCGCCCCCGGCCGGTGACAGCGCGGGCGCAGGACGGCGCCGCCGTCCCGGAGAAGGTGGGGCGCAGAGCGGCGGGCCGGTAGACCCCGCCCGCGCTGACCGCACCCGACTCGAACTCCCGTCGGCGCGGGCGTCGGTGGAGGGCGAGGCTCCCGCGTGCGGCCGGAGAGCTACCAGTTCGGATTGATCGGTAGGGCCAGGCCGAGGTACCGGCCCTCGTCCTCCAGCATCAGCCCTTGCTCGGTGAGCCCGGTGAGCACGCGCTGCACGGCGTCCGGTGTCGGGTACGGCTCCGGATGCGGCGGTTCCGGGTGCTGTTCGAGCAGCAGCCGAAGAACTCCCGTTGCCGAACGGGGCGCCGAGGTGCAGGCCTCGTACACCTGGGCTTCCATCCCGCGCAGGGAGGTGGTGCGCGGCGGCGTGCCGTACCGGCAGTCGGTCACGACGAGCCGGTCGGCGCCCCGCTGGTACACGAGGGACGGCACCGACGAGCCCTCCCACCGGCGTTGCCAGGCCAGGACGGTCTCCTTCACCTCTCCGTAGGCCCGCTCGTCCAGGGCGGTGGGGGCGTCGTAGGCGAAGAAGTAGGCGATGGCGTCGTGGTTGACGGTGTCCGGATAGGTGTCGCCGTAGGCGGGGATAGGCCGAACGGCGCGGATGTCGACGGCTTGCGGGTCGGTGAAGTACGGGCTGAAACGGTCCAGCCGGATCCGGCCAACGTAGCCCGGCGGGCACAGGTGCGGGATGAGCCGTATGACCTCGATCTGTCGTCGGTAGTCGTCCGGTTGTTCGCCGGGGAAGCCGAGCAGCAGGTTCCAGGCGACGGTGAGACCGTAGTAGCGGCCCCACTTGAGGAAGCAGACGTTCTGGAGGGCGGTCGTGCCCTTGCGCATGAGGTGCAGCAGCCGCGTGCTGAGGCTTTCGATCCCTGGTTGGACGATGCGGGCTCCGCCCTGGGCGAGCGTTCGGATCTGTTCGCGGGAGAGGTTCGCCTTGACCTCGAAGAAGAACGTGTAGTCCTTGCGCTGCCGGGCGAGCGGCCCGAACACCTCGCCGATGTAGCGCTGGTCGAGGATGTTGTCGACGGACAGGAACGCGTACGTGCGGTGCCGGCGGGCGAGTTCGTCAATGCCGCGCAGGGCCCGTTCGGGGGTTTTGCTACGGAAGGCCATGCCGAGGCCGTTGAGTCCGCAGAAGGTGCAGTGGTGCTTGGCCCCCCACCAGCAGCCCCGCGCCGTCTCGAACGGCAGGCCCACGACCTGCCCGCGGACCACTCGGGGCAGTCCGAGTTGCTGGGCGGTGGTGAAGTAGGTGTCGTAGTCGGGTTCGGGCAGGACGTCGAGGTTGGTGACCTGTGGTGCTCGTCCGGCGAAGCGGACGGTGCCGTCCGGGTCTCGGGTGGCGACGCCGGGTACGGTCGTCGGGTCGCCGTCGTCGGCGAGTGCCCGGACGAGTGCGGGCAGTGCCTCGTCGCCCTCGCCGATGACGGCGTAGTCGATCCAGGGCAGGGCCCGTACGTATTCCAGGCCCATCTCGTCCTCGAAGTTGGCGCCGCCGAACACCGTGACCAGGGAGGGGAATTCCTCCTTGAGGCGCCGTGCCAGCGCGAGCGCGGCGCAGTTCTGCTCGAAGATCGAGGAGAAGCCGACCACGTCGAAGGCGGACCAGTCGACTCGCCGAACGCACTCCTCGACGAACCCCGGCAGCACCCGCTCCCGCAGGTCCAGCAGGAAGTCGACGTCGCACCCCAGTTCGGCGCACACCTCGCGGATCTCGGACGGATGGTGGGCGGTGTACCGCGCGTGGGCCGGGGCCAGCTCCCGGAAGGCGGCCGGGGCGAACAGCCATTCACCGAGGAGCACGTCCCGGGTGTGGCAGAGGGCCTCGTAGCGCTCCCAGCCGATGGCCGCGCCGAGTTCGAGGTTAAAGTAGAACGACTCGGCCCGGACGCCGTCCAGGCCGAGGACGGCCCGCAGCAGGCCGAGCTGGATCGAAGGGCGGCGCGAGGACGCGAAGGGCATGTTGACGAGGGCGAGCCGGATCTGGCGCCTGGCGGCCGGTGGGTCGAGGCGGACCTGCTCCGGGTGGACGTGTGCCATGGATGGGCTCCGATTCAACGGGTCGCGTGGGCGATGACGGTCGGCGCGGTGAGGCGGAGGACGCCGTCGTGCTCGTACCGTCGCAGGGCGGCCACGGCTTCCTCGGCGACCTGTCGGCGGGCCTCCGGTGCCAGACGGTCGAGCATCGGCCGCAGGTTCCAGGCGTGGTCGGGCAGGGCCTGCCAGAAGTCCTCCGCGGTGCCAGGCCACGGGCACGGCGCCGCGAGGGTCCGCGCCCGGACGTCGCGGAATCCGGTCGCGGTGAGCAGGGCGCCGAGGGTGTCGGGGACGGCGAATCCGTAAGGGTCGGGCAGTGCCGGTGCCGGTGGTCCAGGCGGGGTGTGCCGAAGGATGACGGCGATGGTGGCTCGGACGGCCGGGGTCGCGCGCGGCGGTCCGAGCGCGGTGAGGACGATCCGGCCGCCGATCCGCAGCACCCGGTGCGCCTCGGCGAGGGCCCGGCCCGGATCGGGGAAGTGCATGACGGCGTTCCGGCAGGTGACGAGGTCGAACGACGCGTCGGCGAACGGCAGCCTCTCCGCGTCGGCGACGCCGAAGACGATCGCCGCGCCGGCCTTCGCCGCGGCCTCCCCGGCGTAGCCGACCATCTCCGGGACCAGGTCCGTCGCGACGACGCGGCCGGACGGCCCGACCAGCGGGGCCAGGGTGAGCGCCGGCTCCCCCACGCCGCAGGCGAGGTCGAGCACCCGCATGCCGGGCCGTGGCCGGGCGGACTCGACGACGGCGCGGGTGACGGCGGCGCCGGCGGTGCTGAACTCGCGTCGCCAGCGGTGCCATCCGCGGGCGACGTCCCGGTAGCCGTCGGCCACCATCGCCTTCTGCGCGGCCGTGCGGCCGGAGGGGGCCGGGGTCGTCGGCGGAAGCGGCCCTGCTGTCATCTGGCACCGTCCCTCCGGGTCAGAACGCCACGGGCAGCGTCGAGAGACCGTGGATGTTGATCTCCTCCCGCCACACCAGTGGTGCGGCGGTGTCGAGTTGCAGGCCCGGGAGCCTGGTGAGTGTGGCCCCGATCGCGGCGTGCACGATCCGGCGGGCCAGCGTGGCGCCCGGGCAGGCGCGCTTGCCGAGTCCGAACGCGATGTGGGGGTTCGGCGACCGGCCGGGGATGAACCGGTCCGGCGCGGGGAAGCGGTCCGCGTCGCGGTTCGCGGCGGCGATGAGCAGGATGACGGGGGCGCCCTGCGGCAGGTCGACGCCGCCGATGACGGTGTCCTCCCGGACGACCCGCGACAGGATGGGCGCCGTGCCTTCGTGCCGCAGCATCTCCTCGACGGCGGTCGGGAGCCGGTCCGGCCCGCGGAGCAGGCGCTGCGCTGGCAGCGGTTGCCGCAGCAGGGTGTTCAGCCCGAGCGTGATGGCGTGGGTCACGTTCTCGTGCAGGCCCAGGATCAGGTTCGCGGCGACGAGCACCCGCTCGTCGTCGGTGAGCCCGTCGACGGCGAGCAGCGCGCTGAGGGCATCCGGTCCGGGCCGCGCGCGCCGCCGAGCGAGGAGGTGCGCGAGACAGCTGATCAGGCTGTCGACGGCGGCTTCGCCGTCGGCCATGGCCGCAGTGCCGCTGAATCCTTCGCTGAAGGTGTGGACGATGTCGTGGACGTCGTGGCCGAAGTGCGAGCGGTCCGCCGCCGGGATAGCCAGCAGCTCGGCGCCGACGACGGCCGGCAGCGGGTGGGCCAGGTCCGCGACGAGGTCCATGCGGTGCCGGGCCACGACCGGGTCGATCAGCCCGTGGGCGATCGATTCCAGCCGGGCGGGCGGCAACTGGTGACCGGCGGTGGCCAACGCCCGCATCATCGCGCGGCGCAGGCGGGTGTGCTCGGGCGGATCGATCTCGTTCAGCAGCCGGCCGAGGAACCGGGTGACCTGCGCGATGCCGGCGTGCTCGGCCGGCGGGACGTTGGCCAGGACGGTTCGGTAGCCGGTCCGGTGGGACAACCGCGGGTCGCGCAGCGCGGTCACGATGTCCGCGTACCGACAGACCACCCAGGACTGCATGGTCTCGCTCCAGTGCACCGGATGCTCGGCCTGCAGCCGGTGGTAGTGCGGGTACGGATCCTCGTGGACCCCGGGCAGGAACGGGTTGTACTGCAGTGGTGTCCGCTCGACCACCCCGGCGGCCCGCAGCAGCGACTCGATCGCCTGCCGTTCGCCCGCCGGAAGGTCGGTCTGCAGGGCGCGCAGCTTGCCGAGAACCCGGCCGATGTCGGTCATCGCGAGGCCGGAATGCGTCAGTTGGGCCATCGGGACTCCTCTCCCGCCCGTCCGGCCCGGGCCTGGGCGAGGGGCCGGGGTCGGTGGTCGCGCGCAACCCTGCCCCGTGCGGCGCGCCGGTCGACGGACCGCACGGGGCAAGGCCGGTCGATTGTCAGAACATCACGGTGCCGGTCACGCCGATGGTGCTGCCGGCGAAGGCCGAGCCGGGCCTCAGCCGGTCGAACTGCGCGATGCCGAGCGAGTCGTCGAGCTGCGCGCGGAATCCCGGCTGCGCCGCCGGTGTGAGTTCCGCCGGGTCCGCGTTCGCGCTCTGCGTACCGGCGGACGCGGCCCGGCCGAGGAGCCACTGCAGGACGTTCTGCTCGCCCGGCGGCAGCCCCTTCGCAAAGGACTCGAGCTTCTGGCTGACGGCGTCGATGTCTTCCGCCGTGACCTTGACTTGGCGGACATTCGGATCGGACACGGGTTCCTCCTTCGACGGGCCTCTCTACGGACGATGTAGGTGGGTGATGGGTTGTTCGGTTCCGGCTGGGGGTCGGTACCGAGCGGACGCCGGTCCGTTCACCAGTTGGGATTGATCGGCAGCGCCAGACTCAGGTACCGGTCGTTCTCGCGCAGCATCAGGCCGAGTGCGGTGAACTCGTCCAGTGCCGCCTGCACGGCGCCCCGGTCGGCCTCGACGTCCGACGCCTCGCCGACCAGGTCGACGATCCGGGACGCGCTGTGTTCGGCGGGCGTGCAGCACTCGTAGACCGCGGCCGCGAGTTCATCGAACGAGAGGACCTGCGCGGGACCGGATCCGCGACCGTCGGTGACGGTCAGCCGGCCGGCACCTCGCTGGTAGACCAGGTAGGGCGGCTGGTCGCTCGCCCACCGCTGCTGCCAATCTTCAAGGTAGCTCGCCAACTCCTCGTGCGCAGCCGCTGGCACGGTTTCGACCGCGTCGTAGGAGAAGAAGTAGGCGATGCGGTCGAGCTCGACGGCGTCCGGATAGACGAAGGCGTAAGCCTGCTCGGGCCGGACGTTGACGATGCCCAGCTCGGCTCGCTGCGTGAAGTTGGGGCTGAACCGCTCCAGCCAGATCCTGCCGAGCGACTCGGGTGGCTGCAGGTGCGGGACCAACCGGGCCGTCGCCAGCTGCTGTTCGTAGTCCTCGGGCCGCTCGCCCGGGAACCCCACCAGGATGTTCCAGTGCATGCTGACCCCGTGATAGCGGCCCCACTTGAGGGCGCGCACGTTCTGGACGGCCGTGGTGCCCTTGCGCATCAGCTGCAACACGTGCGTGCTCAGGCTCTCGATGCCGGGCTGCAGGTGGCGGACGCCGCCCCGGGCCAGTCGCCGGATCTGCTCGTGGGAGAGGTTCGCCTTGGTCTCGTAGAAGAAGGTGTAGTCGCGCCGGAGTTCGGCGAGCCGGTCGAAGACCCCCTCGATGTAGTGCAGGTCGACGATGTTGTCCACGGCGACGAGTTGGTAGACCGCGTAGCGTTCGGCGAGTTCGTCGATGCCGCGCAGGGCCCGTTCGGGGGATTTGCTGCGGAAGGCCATGCCGAGGCCGTTGAGTCCGCAGAAGGTGCAGTGGTGCTTGGCCCCCCACCAGCAGCCTCGCGCCGTCTCGAAGGGCAGGCTGACCCGGTGGCCGTTCGTGCCGGCGGGCAGTCCGAGTTGCTGGGCGGTGGTGAAGTAGGTGTCGTAGTCGGGTTCGGGCAGGACGTCGAGGTTGGTGACCTGTGGTGCTCGTCCGGCGAAGCGGACGGTGCCGTCCGGGTCTCGGGTGGCGACGCCGGGTACGGTCGTCGGGTCGCCGTCGTCGGCGAGTGCCCGGACGAGTGCGGGCAGTGCCTCGTCGCCCTCGCCGATGACGGCGTAGTCGATCCAGGGCAGGGCCCGTACGTATTCCAGGCCCATCTCGTCCTCGAAGTTGGCGCCGCCGAACACCGTGACCAGGGAGGGGAATTCCTCCTTGAGGCGCCGTGCCAGCGCGAGCGCGGCGCAGTTCTGCTCGAAGATCGAGGAGAAGCCGACCACGTCGAAGGCGGACCAGTCGACTCGCCGAACGCACTCCTCGACGAACCCCGGCAGCACCCGCTCCCGCAGGTCCAGCAGGAAGTTGACGTCGCGGTCCATCGCCCGCAGGTGCTCGCCGAGATCACCCCGCAGCGCCTCCACGTAGCCGGAGGCGTCGTGCGCGTCCGCGCGGAAGGCGGCGCGGGAGAAGAGCCACTCGCCGAGCAGGAGGGTGCGGTCGTTGCACAGGACCTCGTAGAGGTCCCAACCGAGCGACGCGGCCAGGTCCAGGTTGAAGTAAAGCGACGTCGCGGGGACACCGTGCCGTCGCAGCACCGCTGTCAGCAGCCCGAGCTGGATCGAGGGACTGCGCGCGGACGTGAAGGGCATGTTGACGAGCGCGACGCGCGGTGCCGTCCCCTTCGGCCGGGGCGGCCCGACCGGCCACAGGGTCTCGTCCATCGGTTTCTCCCGCACGGCTCGTCGTGGTCACGTGGATCGACAGGCTCTGGCGAGTTCCTTCACCCCGACGCCAGGCGGCGCGCCACGGAGGCAGGTGGTCGACCACCCGCGGCCGACAACGGCCGCCTCCATCGTGTGGCAACGTCTCACCACAGCGTAAGTGCGGACACCGGTCACCGCCCGGGACGCACCCCGCTCGGCGCCCGTCCGGAGGTGGTGCGGATCGCGGACTACGCCCGCCGCCGAGCCGGCCGGTGACAGGCTGCGCGGTGGGACGGGGAGCGGCCTAATCTGGAAGGGCGCGTACGGTGCGGGCCTGCGGGCCGGTGTGCCCGTGGGCCGTCGACGGAAGCGGTGGCCATGACGGTGATCTCGGCGGCTCCGTTCTACCGACTGGCGGCCCGGGCTGCCCGGTGGGGCCGCGCTGATGCGCGAGTGCGCCGCCCGGGGTTGGACGGTGGTGCTGACCGGGCGGGCCGGCCGGGGCGCCTTAGCGATTCGCCGCCTTCATACGGGTTCCACGATGAAGCGCCGATGGATGCGATCATAGTTCCGTCATAGATGTGCAAACTTCACCGGCATTCACTCGATCGTGTAGTGGCGTTTTCCGCCAGCAACGAGGAATGATTCTTCTCGCTCGGCCCGCGAAATCCCGTGCGGGATTTCGCGGGCCTCCCGACAGGGGCTTCTCATTAATGCGATCAATGGGAGTGGGGTGTCGTTCGATCATGAAATAGGGCTCACGATGGAGATCTTCAACGGCATGGCGGCGGACACCATCAAGGCCAAGAGTCCATGGCAGAAGGCCAGGCGCAGCGTGAGCAACGGGTCCTGCGTGGAGTTGCGCTCGCTGGACAACGGTGAGGTGGCGGTCCGAAACAGCCGGCACCAGGGGGGTCCGGCCCTGGTTTTCACTCGCGCCGAGATCTCTGCCCTGTTGGACGGTGCCCGTAACGGGGAATTCGATCATCTGGCGGTTTGATCTTCAGCGGACGACGGATTCCCGTCTTAGAGGGTGTCTCACGTGGCAAGTTTCGCGAGCTTCTTGTAGCAGGTCGGGGCGGCGGCGAGGCCGAGGAAGGCGAGGAAGTGAGAGCCCTTTCGTTCGTATCGGACGGTGAGGCGGCGGTAGCCGAAGAGCCATGCGATCGACCGTTCGATCTTCCAGCGGTGCCGACCGAGGCGTTCGCCGGACTCGATGCCGGGCCGCGCGATGCGCGCGACGAGCCCGCGCTCGCGCAGCCAGGCCAGGTGTTCGGCGGAGAAGTACGCCTTGTCCGCGCGGAGTTTGGCGGGTCGGCGCCGCCGTGGTCCCCGGCGGGACCGGACGGCGGGTATGCCGCGGATGAGCGGCTTGAGGGCGAGGCTGTCGTGCATGTTCGCGCCGGATACGGCGACGGCGAGCGGGATGCCCTGGGCATCGGACAGCACGTGTGGCTTGCTGCCCGTCTTGCCGCGATCGACCGGGTTCGGCCCGGTCAGTGATCCCCCCTTTTGGCGCGGACGGAGGCCGCGTCGACGATCGCCGAGGTCCAGTCCACCCCGCCCCGGGCCCCGAGTTCGTCCAGCACCGCCCGGTGCAGCCGACGCCACAGGCCGGCCTCGGTCCATACCGTGAAGCGGCGATGCGCGGTGGCAGGCGACGTGCCGAACGTCGGCGGCAGATGCCGCCAGGCACAGCCGCTGGTCAGCACGTACACCACTGCTGTGAACACGGCCCGCTCGTCACACGGAGCGGTCCCACCACCTTGCGGGCGGGCGGCGAACGACGGCAGCAACGGGGCGGCCAGCTCCCAGAGTTCATCAGGAACCAGACGCTTCGATAGATCAGCACCCACGACCGGCATCATGCCGCACGAACATCAAGTCACGTGAGACGACCTCTAAGCCTTGATTGGTGCCGCCGACCTGGCGGCCTGCTCGATCTTCGCGCAGTACGCTGCACGGGCTTGCTCGTCGATCTGCTTCTCGTGTTCGGCGCGCAACCCGGTCCGGCCGTCGAGGCCCTCGCGCAGGATATCGGCGTGCCCGGCATGCCGGATGGACTCGCCGAGGACATGGACCATGATGGCGAACAGGTTCGTGTCGGCATGAGGCTCCGGCCACCACGGCACGTGGCCGGGGGCGTCGAGGGGAAGCTCGTTGATCGTCGCGTCCGAGTGTTCCCACGTGCGCCGGTAGAACCCGATGATCTGATCGCGGGTCTCGTCCTCGGTCGCCCACAGATCGCTGCCGTTGGAGTCCTGCCACCGGGGCAGCGGTTCCGGGGCAGGGCGGTCGAAGACCTCGCCGAAGTACCTGGCCTCGACGGTGGCCACGTGTTTGACCAGGCCGAGGAGGTTGGTCCCGGTCGCTGTCAAAGGTCGGCGGGCGTCGTATTCGGACAAGCCGTCGAGTTTCCAGAGCAGCGCCATGCGGTCCCGTCGCAGTCTCCCGTGCAGGTTGTCTTTCGCGAAATCATCGATCATGCGCCATGAGCCTGCCATGGGCTGCTCGTGGTCTCAAGATCCCGTACGTGGTCCGCAACGACTGGCAGAGCCGAGGCCTGGCCACGGCCGCCGCCCTGACCCGCTACAAGAAGCTCGCGAAACTTGCCACGTGAGACACCCTCTAAGTCCAGAGGCCCGTGCACCGTGGCGCGCCCTGGGAATCCCCGCCACTGGTCATCGCGGGCTTGCACATCAGCCAGGGAGACCCCGCCCCACCGGCGTCGGACCGCCTCCGCCTGAATTGCCTGCGGGGGCTCCAGACCGCCCCGGCGGCTTGACTGGTTCCGGGTGGCGATCGACTTCGGCCACGTCCGAACCGGCGGCGAATACCAAGGCCTCGTCAACGGCCAGGACATCCCGCGCTCGGAGTCCCCGCCCGGGACCATTGTCGGCTCTGGCTGGGGTGAAAGCTCTGCGGGGCGCAACAATCGGCGAGGTGCAAGCCGGACCGGTCAGCCGCCCTTGGCATCGGAGCCGCAGCTGACGGAACATCAGAGAAGTCGGCAAAAGGTCAGCATTGATCCGACCAGACCCTGCTTCAGATGGTCACACATGGGATTCGGTGAGCCCCGATCCCGACCTGTCGGGGCTCCTCGGTGGGCGGCCGATCGCACGGAGCTCCGGCCTCCGAAGGCACTGCTGATGCGTCCGTTGCGGGATGGCCTCCATGCACCGCGACGGACGCATCACCACAGGTCAGCGCACTCGCCCTCGGGGCTTCAGCGGGATGTTGGGCAGCTCCGGGGCGGGCAGTCGGGCGCCGTCGTAGCCGTGCACCTTGCCGAACCGGGAGCCCTTCTCCCAGTCGTTTCGTGCCTGTATGATCTCCTCACCGGATCGGCCGATGAAGTTCCACCACATCACGATCCGCTCCTCGAAGGGCGGGCCGCCGATCAGGACCATCCGGGCCGGGGCGTCGCCGGTGTTGGTGAGGGTCAGCGTGGTGGCCCCGGGGGCGAGGTAGCCGAGTTCGGCCGGGCGCAGCAGCGTGCCCGCCATCCGGACGTCCCCGCGGTCGACGAGCAGGCCGTGCTCGAAGGCGGGGTCGACGGCGAGGGTGGTGGTCGCGTGCGGCCGGAGCGTGAGTTCGGCGCCGAGCAGGGGTGTGAAGGTGGGGACGGGGGAGGTGTCGCCGGCGAGGGTGCCGAGGAAGACCCGCGCCTCGCCGCTGTTCAGCGGGACGGGGTGCGGTACGTGGTGCTGGAAGTCGCGCTCGGTGTTTCGATGCTGTTCGGGCAGCGCCACCCACAGCTGGACGCCGTGCAGGATCGTGGTGGCGGGGGTCGAGACCTCCGAGTGGCTGATGCCGTGGCCGCCGGTCATGAGGTTCAGCTCGCCCGGCCGGACGAGGGCGTGGATGCCGAGGCTGTCGCGGTGCTCGATCTCGCCGCTGAACAGCCAGCTCGCCGTCTGCAGTCCGGTGTGGGGGTGCGGGGCGACGTCCATCCCGCCGCTCTCGGCGACGTCGTCGGGTCCGTAGTGGTCGACGAAGCACCAGGCGCCGATCAGCGTCCGGGTTCGCTGCGGCAGTGTGCGGCGTACCGTCATCGCCCTCGGCCCGCCGAGTGGGACGTCCCGTGCGGGCAGTACCTCCACCCGGGGGCCGGCCTTGCGGTCCGGGGATTCGCCGCACGGCTCGACGGGATCGGTCTCGGTAGTGGTCATCGTGGGTCCCCTCGTCGACTCTCCATGAATGTTTTATTTTCAACTATTATGCCATGGCGTCGTGCCGTCCGACCAGTTCACCCTCACCCTCATGTGGAACGGCGCCCGCAGCACCCGGTTTCCCGACCACTCGCTGGTCGAGAAGGAGATCGAGAAGGAGATCCGGTACCACCCCGGCCCGCGCTGCGGGGCGCCGTGCGCCAGGACACCGGGTGACCGGTCGGCGCCGCCTCCCGATGGAGTGAACCGCTTCCGCTGGTGCGGCGCGTGACCCTCGGAATACGCGCAGAGGGTACAGAACTTCTCCGTCAGTGCACGCTCATTGTGGCCGCCGCATGCGAGGATTCCCGCGACGGTAGCCTCCGGGCATCGGGCATCGGGCTTCGGCTTCCGGGATGTGGATATCTCCCGAGCCGTGCAGGCGCCGACCGTCGATTTCCCGATTGCCTTGTTCGGACACGGGCCCAGGAGGTGTGTGCGTGGAGCAGTGGACCAGGCGTGAGGACGAGAGGCTCCTCACCGGAAGCGGCCGGTTCGTCGCGGACATCGCGGTTCCGGGATGCCTCGACGCCGCGTTCGTGAGAAGCCGTGTCGCGCACGGGCTGCTTCGTGACGTGGACTGCGCTGCGGCCCGCGAGGTCCCCGGAGTGGTCGGGGCCTGGTCGGCCGCCGAGCTCCCGGACCTTCCCGCGGTTCCGCACGCCCTGCTGGCGCGGCTGTCCACGGAGGAGGCCGTCGCAGGCCGGGAGTGGCCGGCGCTGGTCAAGGAGCGGGTGCGCTACCCGGGAGAGGCGCTCGCCGTCGTCCTCGGGGAGGACCGCTACCGCGCGGAGGACGGTGTGGCCGAGGTGACCTTCGCCATCGATCCGCTGCCTGCGGTGATCACGCCGGCTGCGGCGGCCATGGACGAGCCCCGTCTGTTCGACGGCCTGAGCAACACCGCTCTGCGCGGGGAGGCCGGGCAGCCCGTCGACGACTCCGTCTGGCGTGAGGCCGCCGCCGTCGTGCAGGGCCGTTACCGCCAGCAGTTGCTGATGCCCAGTCCGATGGAGTGCCGCACCATCCTCGCCGTGCCGGAGGGGGACCGCCTGACGGTCTGGTCCGGGCACCAGATGCCCCACCGGCTCAAGCGCGAGCTCGCGGCGGTGCTCGGATGGTCCGCCGACCGGATCCGGGTCGTCGTCCCCGACACCGGGGGCGCCTTCGGCTCGAAGAGCGCCGCCTTCCCCGAGTTCGTGGTCGTCGCCCACCTGGCGGTCAAGCTCGGCAGGCCGGTCCGCTGGATCGAGGACCGGCTGGAGTCGATGCTCGTCGCCACCCGAGGCCGGGGCCAGGACCAGACCGTCCGTCTGGCGGCCGACGCCGAGGGCAGGCTGCTCGCCTACGAACTGAAGGTCGAGGCCGATGTCGGTGCCTATCCGCACCTCGGGGTGGGCCTGCCCATGCAGACCGTGTGGATGGCCACGGGCCCGTACACCACCCCACGGGTGCACGCGACCCTGCGCTCCGTACTCACCAACACGATGGTGACCTACCCCTACCGCGGTGCGGGACGCCCCGAGGCGGCGATCGCCCTGGAGCGGGCCATGGACCTGATGGCACGCCGACTGAACATCGATCCCGTGGAGCTGCGGCGGCGCAACTTCATCCCGCCCGAGGCGTTCCCGTACGAGACGCCCACCGGCCGACGCTACGACAGCGGCGACTACTCCGGCGCTCTGGACCTCGCCCTGGAGACGTTGGACTACGCCGCCTGGCGTGCCGAACAGGCCCGCCGCCGCGAGGATCCGCAGGCCCTCCCCCTGGGCATCGGCGTCTCCTGCTACGTCGAACGCTCCGGCGGCGAGCCCGGCGGTCTGCACGAGTTCGGCAGCGTCGAGGCGCACGTCGACGGCACCGTCGCCGTACGATGCGGTGCCGCGCCGAGCGGGCAGGGGCACGAGACGGTCTTCCCCGCCCTGGTCGCGAAGGCCCTCGGCATCGCGGCGGAGCGGGTCCGTCTCGTCGAGGGGGACACCGATGAACAGCCCGACGGGCTGGGATCGTTCGCGAGCCGTTCCGCGCAGGTGACCGGGGCGATGCTGCAGCACGCCGCCGCCATGCTGATCGAGCAGGCGCGCACGCGTGCCGCCAAGCGGTGGGGCCTGCCGGTCGACGAGGTCGAGTGGGCCGACGGGGTCGTCCGCGCGGCGCGGGACGACCCCGCCGTCGCCGATCTCGCCGAACTGGTGAAGAGCACCGGTCCGCTGCGCGTCGAGGAACGCTTCGAGGCCGGCATGGCGTTCCCCTTCGGCGCGCACGTCGCGGTCGTCGAGGTGGATCCGGAGCTCGGCACCGTCCGCGTGCTGCGGCTGGTCGCGGTGGACGACTGCGGCGTGGTGCTCAACCCCACCGTGGTGCACGGCCAGGCGTTCGGGTCGGTCGTGCAGGGCCTCGGCCAGGCCCTCTACGAGGGCATGACCTTCGGCGAGGACGGCGTGCCCCACCTGGCCAACGGCTTCCTGGACTACCTGCTGCCGACCTACAGCGAGATCCCACCCATCGAGATCAAGGACACGTGCACCCCCAGCCCCGGCACCCCGCTGGGTGCCAAGGGCGCGGGGGAGTCAGGGTGTATCGGCACCCCGGCCGCCGTCGTCAACGCCGTGGCCGACGCGCTGCCACTCGCCGATCCCGACCTGCTGCAGATGCCGCTCACCCCGGACGTCGTGTGGCGGGCAGCGCGCGCCCCGAAGTTCGAGGAGGCCCCGAAATCGGAGGAGGACAGCCGGTGAAACCTGCCGCGTTCGACTACGTGCTGCCGAGCACGATCGCCGAGGCCGTCGAGGCACTCGGGGAGGGGAGCCGACGGACCCAGGTGCTCGCGGGAGGCCAGAGCCTGCTGCTGGAGATGCATCTGGCACGGATCCGCCCGGACCTCGTCGTCGACATCAACCGCCTGGCCGGCCTGGACCGGATCGACGTCAACGGGAACGAGGCGCGCGTCGGCGCACTGGTCCGCCACCGCACCTTCGAGTCGGCGGACGCGGTGCCGGGGCCGCTCGGAAGGCTGCTGTCCCTGGCGGTGGTCAACATCGCGCATCCGCCCATCCGGTCCCGTGGAACCATGGCCGGGAGCTTCGCCTGGGCCCACCCGGCCTCGGAGTGGTGCGCGATCGGCCTCGCCCTGGACGCCACCGTGGAGGTGACCTCGCGCGAGGGGATGCGCGAACTCGCCGTACGGGACTACTTCCTCGGCCCGTACCGCACTGAGCGCAGGGCGGACGAGCTGATCACCGCGGTGCGACTCCCGCTGCTCGGCGAGGAGTACGGGGTCGGCTTCATCGAGCACCGGCGCACCCACTTCTGCTTCGCGCAGGTGGCCGTCGCGGCGGCGCTGACGGTGCACGACGGGGTGGTGACCTACGCGCGCATCGGACTGGTCAACAGCGCCGACCGGCCGCTGCGTGCGCGGGCGGCCGAGCGGTCGCTGATCGGCGCCGAGCTGCCGCCTCCCGGCAGCGGACACCCGCGCGGGGACCACCCGTTCGCCCGCGCCGGACAGATCGCCGCGCACGAGGACGCCGCGCCCGTGGCCGAACCCTACGCGGACGTCGCTTACAAACGGCAGGTCCTGGCCGTTCTGGTGGCCCGGACGCTCGCTGACGCGGACGCGGACCGACGGTCGCGCGCCGCCCGCACGGGGGAGGACCGATGAAGATCACGCTCACCGTCAACGGCCGAGGCTACGAGCTCGACGTCGAGCCCCGGCGGCTGCTTGCCGACGTCCTGCGCGACGACTGCGGCCTGACCGGCACCCATCTGGGCTGCGAGCACGGCATCTGCGGCGCCTGCACGGTCCTGATGGACGGCCAGGCGGTCCGCTCGTGCCTCGTCCTGGCGGTCCAGTGCGACGGGAGCTCGCTGCGCACCGTGGAGGGCCTGGCGGACCCGGGGGGCGAACCTCACCCGCTGCAGCGGGCCTTCTCGGCCGAGCACGCGCTCCAGTGCGGGTTCTGCACCCCGGGATTCCTGATGGTGGCCGCCGAAGCCCTTGAACGCGATCCGGCGATCGCCGACAAGCCGGAGGCCGTCGAGGCGGTCGTCGGCTCCAACATCTGTCGCTGCACCGGCTACGAGGCGATCCGGCGCGCGGTCACCCGCGCAGCACGCGAGTGCCGGGGCAGCGAGTGATCCCCCGCCCGCAGCTCATCGGAAGAACCGTCAAGGAGTGCACACGGCCGCGGACGGAGGGATCCGCGGCGGAGTGGTCGACGTCCACGCGCACTGGCTCCCGCGCGAGTTGCCGGCCCCGCCCCCGGGAACCCGTACGGGCCTGCCGGCCCGGTCACCATCCGGCGCTTCGCCTGACCCGGGAGAATCATCCGTCCCGTCCCGGGCCGGTGCGGTGGGTCAAAGCCCGAAGCGGGCGCGGTGGGTGGCGGGGACGAGGTCGGCGTACTCGGGGTGCTTGGTGATCCAGCCGCGGATGAAGGGGCAGTAGGGGAGGACGGCGAGCCGCTGGTCGCGTGCCGTGTCCAGGGCGGCGCGGGCCAGCCGGCCGCCGAGGCCGCGGCCCTCGAAGCGGGGGTCGATCTCGGTGTGGATGAAGGCGATCTCGTTGCCGGAGCGGTGGTACTCGGCGAAGCCGGCGAGTTCGCCGTCGTCGTGGATCTCGAACCGGGACTTCTCGGCGTGGTCGGTGACGGACTGCTCCATGGTTCCTCCTCGTGCGGTCGGATCGCCTGGTCGGCGCCCTTGACTATAGTTGAAGAATCAACATTTGTCTGCGGTCGGTGCGCGATGGGGCGACGGCTTCGGCGCGCCCGGCCGCTCACCGCGGTTCGGCGATGAGCAGCGGGCCGCGCGGGCGGACGGTGGCGGCCGTGGCGCTCTCCCGGACCGGGGTGGCCGTGGCCGGCCTGAGCCGCAGGCGGGCGAGGACGGCTGCGGCGACGACGAGCATCTCGGTCCAGGCGAAGGACTCGCCGACGCACTTGTGGCGGCCGGCGCCGAAGGGGATGAACAGCTCGGGGCGGGCAGGATTCCGGGGGCGGCGCCAGCGCTCGGGATCGAACCGCAAGGGGTCGGGGTAGAGCTGCGGGGAGCGGTGCAGTGCGGTCGGGCTGAAGAGGACCTCCGTCCCCGGGGGCAGGAGGGCGCCGCCGTAGTGGAGCGGCGCCACCGTCCGGCGCATCAGGATCCAGTTGGGGGTGTGGAGCCGGAGGGTCTCGCTGATCGCTTGCCCCGTTCGCTCCAGGCGCGGCAGGTCCTCCAGGGATACGGCGCCGTCGTCGGCGACGGCGCGCACCTCCGTGCTCAGCTCGTCCTGGAGGCCCTGGTGCCGGGCGAGTTCGTGGAAGAGCCAGGCGAGCGTGGTGGCGGTCGTCTCGGTGCCGGCCAGGAGCAGCGACACCGCCTCGTCCCGGATCTGGGCCGGCGCCATGGCGAGTCCGGTCTCCTCGTCGCGGGTGGTCAGCAGCAGGGACAGCAGCGTGCCGTCCGGGCCCTGATGCCGGACGGCGGCCCGGGTGACGATCTCGTCCACAGTGGTGCGCAGGTCCCGGACCGCCGTGTCGAAGCGCCGGTTGGCCGGTACGGGCAGCTTCTCCAGCAGCGTCGACGGGTAGAGCGCCCGCTGGACGAATCCGGTGAGGACCACGGGCACGGCCCGGTCGATCCGGGCCTTCTGGGCGTCGCTCAGGCGGGTGGCGAACAGTGCCTCGACCACGATGTCCCGGGCGAGTTCATGCATCCGTGGCTCGATCGGCGTCGGCCGTCCGGGCTCCCAGCGGGACACCGCCGCTGCTGCCAGTCGCGCGGTCAGCGCGGCGTACCGGCGGATGCCGTCGCGGTGGAAGGCCGGCTGGACCAGGCGCCGTTGGCGGAGGTGGAACGCACCCTCGGAGGTGAACAGGCCGTTGCCCAGCAGGCCGCGGGCCTTGTCGAACACGAAGCCCTTCTCGGTCTTCGCGGCGTCCTTGACGAGCAGCCGGTGGACCAGCTCGGGATCGGTGAGCACGTGAACCGGCCTGCGCCACAGGTTGATCCGCACCACCGGACCGTGGTCGGCCAGCGACTGGAGGAAGGGCAACGGGCGGGTCAGCAGTGGGAGCAGGTGCCCGAGCAGGGGCAGGCGGCCGGGCGCGCACGGCACCGTGGCGGGAGGGGCGTCGTCCTCGCGCATCAGTGCCCCGCCGTGGGGGTCGGCACGTCGAACCGGGAACTGCTGCGGGACCAGTCGATGTGCCCGCGCAGCCACAGCCCGAAGCTCCGGGCGTACGCGGAGGCCGCGTCGCTGCCGTTCGCACGGATGGTTCGGCTCAGCTCGACGAACGCGCGCATCTCGGCGTCACGCATGGCTACGGCCGACCGTCGGGCCTCAGCCGGAGAGCAGCAGTGGTGGCGGGCCAGGACCTCGACCAGATTGTGGCGGCCCTGGCCGCCCGCGGCCTCCTTGGCGTGGGAGTACAGGTCGTTGTCCCAGCTCACCAGATTCGCGGTGAGGTCCCTGAGCCTGCGCATCGCCGGGCCGTCCGCCGCCGTGGCCGGGACTTCGTAGCCTGCCGCGATGTCGACCAGGGCGAGGCAGGAGTACGTCGCCCCGGCGTGCCTGCGCATGGCCACGTACTCGGACAGGCCCGGTACCGTGCCCGCCTCGCGGTTGGCGGCCTCCCACACCTGGGCGGAGAGGTACTCGCGGACGGCGCACTCCCACCGGAACAGCTGCGACGGCGAGGCCTGCGCGGCGACCCGGTCGCGGACCTCCCGCAGGGCCACCGCGTAGGCGCCGACCGGCCCGGACACCTCGCCGCCGGGCGGCTCGGGGTCGATCACCCGGGCGAGCAGGGCGGTCGTACGGGCCAACGGTCCCGGGCGGTGACCGTGTTCACGGTCCTCGCAGTACCCGTCGTCGAAGGCGAAGAGCCACACGTACCAGTCGGACAGCAGGCGCAGCATCTCGGCGGAGACCTCGGGGTTGGTCCGTGCGGCCAGGTGGCCGCTGCGCTGGCGCCCGATCCGGTCCGACTGCCGGAGGCGCCCGTCCAGCAGTCGGTGGCGCGCCAGCCAGTCCAGGCTCTGCCGGTCGGCCTGCTCGGCGTGGGGGTTCGTCAGGGAGGGGAACGGGCACCACAATTCGTCCGGAGTGCTGTGTGGTTGTCCGCCGTGGAGATCGGTCATCGCTCTGCCGGCCTTCGTCTGGTGTGGGGTCGCAGCGGCCTCCGTGCCCCGCGACGATCGCGTGGGGCCGCCCGGCCTGCGCGGGAGGCCGAAACTAGTCCGTCTCGGCGCCGGACGATGGACTGCGCGCGCATCCGTACTTGCCTCCCGGCGCACAGCCGGCCGGATTCCTCGGTAGCGGGGCGCCCAGGAGGGCGTGCGCGCCGAGCAGACGCGCCGAAACCAGGACGGAGTCCGGCACCGGCACCGGGGGCGGCGACTCTCCCGGACGGCACGACGGGAGCGACTACGACAACCTCTCGCCCGCCGGGCAGGAGTGGCGAGGCGTCGCCATCCGCTACGAGAAGACCGCGACCAGCGACCTCGCCGGGCTCCACATCGCAGGCATCTTCCTCTGGTCCGCCCGGTGATCCAAACGAAACTGCCTAGTTCTCGCGCCGGGCCTCGCGCTGGAGATCGGCCACGCGGTGGAGGGCGTCCTTGAAGGCGGCGTACTCCCGCTCGCCCAGCGCCTTCGCGTGGCGCTGCTCGATCGAGCGCATGATGGCGGTGGCCGCCTCCATCTGGAGCAGGCCGCGTTCGGTGGGGTGGATCAGTTTGGCGCGGCGGTCCGCGGGGTCGGGTCGGCGTTCGACGTAACCCAGGCGTTCGAGGTCGTCGACGAGGGTGCCGATGACCTGCTTGTGCTGGCCGGAGGCGCGGGCGAGTTCGCTGGCGCGGATGCCGTCGGCACGCAGGTAGGCGAGCACGGCGCCGGCGCGGGGCTGGATGTCGTCGAAGCCCTGTTCGGCGAGCGCGGTGAACAGCTCGCGCTGGACGGAGAAGAGCACCCGGGCGGCGAGCACGCCGAGGTCCGGTTCCGCCGCCTGGTGTCCGGTCAACGCCTCTCCCGCTTCCGCCGCCTCTGGGCCCGTCCGCCGCTCTGCCCTGTGACCAGCAACTTTAGTCGCCTGCCCGGTGGGTCCGGGGACCACCCTCGGTGCCCCGCTCTGACCAGTGCTTGCGCCCCGGAGGGCCGGGGTGTAGCGTCAAAGTAGTCACTGAATTTGACTATCAAGATTAGTGACTAATGGAATCGTGACCCAACCCCGAGGAGTGCGAGATGAGCGAGCACGGCAAGTTCCTGGAGCCGGTCACCCGGGAGAACGCCGTCGTGATCCTGGTCGACCACCAGGTGGGCCTGCTGTCCGGCGTCCGGGACATCCCACTCGGCGAGCTGAAGCACAACGTGGTGGCACTGGCGCGCGCGGCGACCGTGCTGGGCATCCCCCTGGTCGTCACCACCACCGCGGCCGACAGCATGTGGGGACCGACCACACCGGAACTGGTCCAGGCCCTGCCGGCCGGACAGCGGATCATCGACCGCAGCACGGTCAACGCCTGGCACGACAGTCGGGTCCGCGAGGCCATCGAGGCCACCGGCCGGCAGAAACTGATCTTCGCCGGAGTGTCGCTGGAGGTGTGCGCGGCACTGCCCGCGATCGCCGCGACGGCCGCCGGGCACCACGCGTACGTCGCCGTCGACGCCTCCGGCACCTTCAGCCAGGCCAAGCGCGAGGCGGGACTGCTACGCATGCAGCAGGCGGGCGTCACCGTCTCCGACTACGCCACCCTCATGGTCGAGGCCCTGGCCGACAACGCCGCCCCCGAGGCCGGCGACCTCTACGCCGCCCTCGACATGCCCTTCGCTGTCCTGGTCGGCCAGATCTCGGCGGCCGCCCGCCCCGCGTAACGGCCGGCGCGGCGCGCGCCCATCCCGCTCGGCCGTCACCCGTCCACGCCACGGGGGGATCTCCCGCATCCACAAGGTCCGGCATCCACAGGGGAGTTGGGTCAGGCATGAGGTGCGGCAAGATGCTCTCGGCGGGCGCCGCAGCCGCCACGGTCCTCGCGGGGCTGCTGGCCTCGCCGGCGGAGACCGCGACCCGCCCTGGCGCGAGACCACATTGTCGCCCGATCCCTTCCCGGCCCTGATGACGGTGCCCGACAATCGCAGCCACGTCCCCGGCGACATCCTCCCCGCGTTCCTGCGGTCCTACCTGGCCTTCACCGGGGGCCGGGTCCCAGACGGGTTCATCACCGAGATCCACGACGGCACCCTGCACTGGCCGGCGACACCGCCCGGCAGGGCGGGTCCGACCTGGCCCGGGTTCCACACCGCCCGTGAGAAGAACCGGTGCGCTCGCGACCAGTGGGCCTGCCCGGCCAGTCCGGTGGCCTGCCGCATCCCGGTGACGGTCTGCGGGCCGTTTCCCGACGGCACCCCGGTGGCCGCGCCGCCATCGTTGTGAACGAGGGGGCGGTGAAGCGCGGCCGCAGGTTTTCCGGCACGATCGGCAGGGATGACGGCACAGCCACCGGCACCTGGACCTCCCTTGTACTGCCACGCACCACGCGCGGCGCGTCCTTGACCTCCGGCAAGGACGGATGCCGCGTTTGACCCGATCCGCCGCAGCGCGTCCGGACCAGCCCGCCCGGGGCGCCGTCACCGCGCACCGTCGTCCACGCCCGCAAGTACTGGCCTGACACGGAGGCTCTCGTCCGATACCACGGCCCTGCTTCTGCGCGGGTGACTCGTGTTGTCGCCTCTTCACTGCGAAGGTCGGAGCCGTCCGGCCTGCTGTATGGCCAGAGGGCTCCGAGTTCTACCGGACTGACGTGGCCGCGGTGTCGGAATTGTGGACGTGCTGCGTGAGGAAGAGGGCTGCGCGGTCCAGTGCCTGGTCGGCCTCGTCGAGCACGCCGGCGAAGGACTGGAACACGTGGGGTACGTCGGCGGTGATGTCGAGGATCACGTCCACTCCGGCTGCGCGGGCGCGGGCGGCCATGCGGGTGGAGTCGTCCAGGAGCACTTCGTCAGTGCCGGCCTGGAGGAGCATCGGAGGGAAGCCCGTCAGGTCGGCGAGGACGGCGGGGCTGAGCATGGGCTGGTGCGGGTCGGCTCCCGCCAGGTACATGGCCCCGGTGTGTCCCAGGCTCTCGCGGGTGAAGAACGGGTCGATGCCTGCCTTGGTGTCCATGCTCTCGCCCGTCCGGGTGGCGTCGAGGCCGGGGGAGAAGGCCACGATCGCGGCGGGCATCGGGAGACCGGCGTCGCGGGCGGCGAGGCAGGTGGTGACGCTGAGGCCGCCGCCGGCGGAGTCCCCGGCGAACGCGATGGTCGAAGGGTCTTCGCCGCTGTCGAGGAGGGCGCGGTAGGCGCTCAGCGCGTCCTCGATCGCGGCCGGGAACGGGTGCTCGGGGGCGAGCCGGTAGTCCAGCGAGTACGCCGTGAACCCGGTCCTGGTCACGAGGTTCCCCGTGAGCGACAGCGCGGTCTCGGGGGAGCCGAACACCCAGCCGCCGCCGTGGAAGTACAGGAT
Organism: Kitasatospora sp. NPDC087314; assembly: GCF_044744365.1. Classification (NCBI taxonomy): domain Bacteria; kingdom Bacillati; phylum Actinomycetota; class Actinomycetes; order Kitasatosporales; family Streptomycetaceae; genus Kitasatospora; species Kitasatospora sp. NPDC087314. The sequence continues at coordinate 193,690 of NZ_JBIUYE010000011.1, read as the reverse complement.
CGTCCCGGTGCGCGTCCCGGTACCCGGCTCGACGTACAGCGCCGGTCGGTCGCCGAGCGCCGTCTTGGTGATGCGGAGTCCGTCCGGGACGACCATCTGGGCCATCATCGCCTTGAATCCGGCTCGGAGCGCCTCGACCGGCTGGGGGCCGTCGGGCCGGGGCTGCCGCAGCATCGTGCTGACCTGCGTGCGCTGTTCCTTGCTCATGACGCGTGCTCCTGCCGTAAGTAGCTTCTTCCGCACTATATGCCGTGGCATCTAACGTAGACTATATGCCATGGCATCTAAAGTGAGCGGTGAGACGGTCGACCTCCCGAGTTTCTTCGCCGACCTCGTCCGATGCGAGACGCGTCTGTACAACGCCCTCAACGACCGTCTTCGCGAGCGGCACGGGATCGTCACGTCGCAATTCGAGTTCCTGCGCCACCTCCGCGACCACCCCGGGGCCCGGGTGGCGGATCTGGCGGCCGAGTTCGCCGTCGGCATCGGGGCCACCAGCAAGGGCGTCGACCGCCTGGAGCGGCAGGGATGGGTCGCCCGTATGCCGAACCCGTCGGATCGCCGGTCGTCGCTGCTGGAACTGACCGACGACGGCCTGCAGTTGGTCGACGTGGCAGAAGGGACCTTTACCGAGCGGCTGGCCGAGCTGATCGCAGATGCACTCAAGGCGTCCCCCATGACAGCCGCCGCGCAGGCCCTCTCGGAGCTGCGTTCCGTCCTGGAACGCGACCAGATCGGCACGCCCACGGGCTGACGCGCCGGGTTGTCGGCCAGCCGTCGGGTGCGGGCCGCGGTGTTCAGGGCGCTGGAGAGGGTGGCGCCGGCCTGCTAGACGCTGGTGCGTCCCCGGCCGCGGGCCAGTTCGGCGTCGTTCCAGGCGGTGATGTGCCGCTCGCGCAGGTCGGACAGTTTGAGTCGGCCGAAAGCCGGGATGAGGTCGTTGTGTACGTGGTCGCGGTAGCGGGCGTAGGTGGTGGGCTTGAGCACGTCCTACTTGGTCCGTAGCCAGCCGGTCAGATACCTGGCCACCGTCAGGTCGTCCTCGAGATCCGATCCGGTGCGCTCGTACTCGAGAGCGTGCTCCAATGCCTCGTGCGCGGCCCTGCGGGTACGGAAGCCGTTGCGACACCGCTGCCGACGGCGCCCGCTGGCCGAGGAACGTCGAAGGCGTAGGCCCAGGAGCCATGGCGTGTTGAGCGGTTGAGACCCGGGCACCGCGCACCTGACTGCTTTCCGCTGTCGTCGCGGCAGCCGCAGTGCCGGTAGATCCGACCACGGTCAGGATGGGCGGCCATGTGGTGACCTCCCGTCAGGAGAGCCTGACCCCCCCGATGGCTGGCAGCGTTCGGAGAAGGCAGCTGGCGGAGCATGGCGTTTGAGTTGCCATCACCCGCCATCACCCGCCACCGCGCGCTGCCGTGAACAGGGCGCGCCCCTTGGCGGTGCGGCGAGTGAGCGGCGCCAGATCGACTTGCGGCGAGGTCGACCTCCCGGCAGTCACCTGCGAGAAGGTCTCACGTCAGTGCTGCACCGGGATGGGCAAGGGCTCATGGCGGTGCCAGATCAGTGATCGATCTTCGCGGCGAAGCTCCGCGGATCCCCGTTCCAGGCGGACCACGCCGTCAGCCGGCGAGCAGGCGTAGGCGACGAGAACAAGCTTGGTGTCCGGCGAGAGGCGTGCGAGATCCGCATTCCGACATGAGAATCCCCCGATTGATCGTCCTGTGACCAACTTCAGGGTCTGACAGTCCGCTGATCGGCACGGTGGATCAAGGGCGCATTGGGGGATCTCAGGGTGCACGGAGCAGGGAGTGCTACGTGGTGAGGCCGGGGATTGGTCCGTGGATCTTCGCGACCAGTTCGGGACCACACCCCGTGTACGACGCCGACGCCAGGACGATGTCCTGCGTGGAGGTTGAGGCTGCGGTCGTGTCGGTGTCCCCGAATACGCTAGGCGGCCATGGACTGGCCGGAGCGGGTGGCGAAGCTGAGACGGTGGACGAGCAACGACGTTCGGGCGCCGCACAAACCGTTGTTGCTGCTGTACGCGCTGGGCAGCTTCCAGCGCGATGCCGACGGCGAACTGAGGTACAGCATGGTCGAGGAGGAGCTGAAGCGGCTGCTCGAAGAGTACGGGCCGTCCCATCCGACGACCCCTGCGTATCCATTCCATCATCTGGTCAGTGACGGCGTGTGGGAGGTCAGGACCGACCAGGGGCTCGGGAGCCCTGGAAGTGGGGTGCGGGTCCTCCGTTCCAGTGGCGCGACCGGCAGGCTCGCTCCCGAGTTGCGCACGGCTCTGAGAAAGGAGCCGGCGCTCCTGGGGCGTCTGGCGCGGGTGCTCCTGGATTTCCACTTCCCGCCGTCGCTGCACACCGACCTGTGCGAGGCCGTTGGACTCGACCTGGACCTGGTCGAGACCGAGGGGGTGGCCGGAGCCCCGGGCGGAACAGAGCGGGCGGCGCGACGCCAGCGGGACCGGCGGATGCGTGAACTGGTCCTGACCGCCTATGAGTTCCAGTGCGCCTTCTGCGGCTACGACGGGATGTTGGGTGCGAGCACGGTCGGCCTGGAGGCGGCACACGTGCGCTGGTGGTCATACGACGGGCCGGATGAGGTCGACAACGGCCTGTGTCTGTGCTCCTTGCACCACAAGCTCTTCGACAAGGGCGTCCTGGGCCTGGGGGAGGGGCACCGCATACTCGTCTCACAGCGCTTCGTCGGACGCAGCGAGGCCAGCAGGCGGCATGTGCTCGCGTTGGCCGGGCGGCCGGTCATCGGCCCGCAGGCAGGGATTCCATCGGTCGCCGGCCGACACCGGGAGTGGCATGCCGAACAGGTCTTCCGTGGCACGCCCCGAGAGCCCCTGCGCCCGGCTTCCGCCAGCTGAGAGAGGGCTGTCCGATCGCCGACCTATCAGCGTCGACTACCTGCCGCCCGACTCTCCGACTCCAGCCGAGCGATGCGTCGGGCGTGGGCCTCACCCATACCAACCTCCTCCGGCCCGGGCATCGCTGCCCCGGCTATCCCTTGACGTTCCGTCGGGCCGCGCCCACCAAGAACACCACCGCGAGCATCGCTGCGGACAGCACCACAATCAGCAGCGGGCTGGGACCGGTCGGCCGGCCGTCCACCCGTACAGCACCCATGAAGTCGAGGGCCGCCACGTTGTTGACGAGGACGTACCAGAGCGGCAGGTAGATGGCCTGGAAGACCCGGTGGGTGCGGCTCACCACGCCAAGCGCCATGGCCAGCGAGGGGATGAAGAGCAAGCCCCCGAACCAGTGCGCCGTCCCGGCGCCGTCGCCCTCCGCCAGCATTCGCACCAGCGGGGCGACGCCCGTCACCGCAGTGAGCACTAGTCCGGACACCCACTCCGCCAGCAGCCTGCGCCGGGCCGCGGGGTAGGCGCCGAGCAACACCTCGAGGCCGTTCTCGACCTGCTGGCTGCCCAGCCTCGACCAGATCAGCACCGGCCACAGCCAGACGGCGGGGAGCAGCATGCCGGTCACGGTGTCCATCGGCAGCGCGAAGCCGGCGACGGTGAGCGCGCCCGCGACCAGCCACCACCACGAGGAGATGCCCTGCACGAGGATGCGCACCTCGCCGACGAACAGGCGGCCGAGGGCTCCGGCCCGGGTGGGCTCGGTCCGCGGCAGCTCGCCCGGGGCCGTGGACCAGCGGAACGCTGGAGCTTCGACCGGGCCAGTGCCGAGCGGCTCGGTGGCCGAGGGCGCGGCCGTCTCAGTGGCCTCCGCCCGGGCCCGGAACGGGGAGCCGGCCGAGCGCGCCGGGTCGAATCGGCCGAACCACAGCGTTGGCACCAGGGCCACGGCGAGCGCCAGCAGGATCAGTACCAGCCGACCGAGGACGAACCCGCCGGACGGGTCGAAGCCGTCCCACACGAAGGTGCCCAGCGGCTTGGTGACCTTGGTCAGGCCGAGGCTGAATCCTCCGTCTCCGGTCTGCAGGCGCTGGGCCTCCACCGACGCGTTCATCGACCGGGCGACCTGGTGCACACCGAGGCCGCCGAGCGGCGCGGACCCCGACTGGCCGCCGATCGAGATCATCAGGGCCAGGACGAACCAGACGATGTTCCCGAAGCCGGCCCGCAGCGGCGGCACCGTCTCGAAGACGATCGCGGCCGCGGCGGTCAGCGCCATCAGCGGCAGCGAGAGCAGCAGGAACGGTTCGATCAGGGCGACCGGGTTGACCGAGCGGTTCTCTCCGCGGGCCAGCTGCATCAGCAGCGCGGTGACCGCCAGCACGCCGAGCATGGAGGTGAGCACCAGCAGGTTGCTCAGGAACTTGGCGAGCAGGTAGCTGCGGGTGGGAAGCGGGGCGGCGGCCAGGATCTGGCCGACGCGGGTCGTCTCGTCCCGCGCGATGCCGCTGCGCACGACGTAGAAGCCGCCGAAGGTGAGCCAGAGCGCGCTGGCGAGGGCGGTGACCGCGCCGACGTAGGCGCTGTTGTACACCCCTCGGTTTCCTCCCACATCCATGATCACCCACGTACTGTCCGCATTCGGTACCGCCAGGTAGCCGAGACCGACCGCGGCTAGCAGCGTCACCGCGTACGCAGGGCGGCGCACCCGGTCGCGGAAATCGCCGACCGCCAGGCCGGCGAGGACGCGTGCGTTCACCGCCGCACCGCCTGCCCGGTCGGGATCCGCTCGGCGGACCGGTGGATGACGCCCAGGTAGGCGTCCTCGAGGTCGGGCGACACCCTGGTCGCGTCCGGGGACGGCGGGGCGGCGGCGAGCAACCGCAGGCGCACTCCGTTCGCGGTCCGGACCATGCGGCTGACCACGTGGCGGGCCTGCACGGTCGGGACGTCGGCCGGGGCGACCATGACCTCCCAGACCTGCCCGTCGATCTCCCGGAGCAGTTCGTCGGGCGCGCCCCGGCGCAGCAGGCGGCCCTGCGCGACCACGGCGATGTCCGAGGCGACCGACTCGACGTCGGAAACGATGTGGGTCGACAGCATCACCACCCGGTCGGCCGCGAGGTCGCCGAGCAGGTTGCGGAAGCGCACCCGCTCCTCCGGGTCCAGGCCGGCCGTCGGCTCGTCGACGACGATGACCTTGGGATCGGCCAGCAGGGCCTGCGCGATGCCGACCCGGCGCAGCATGCCGCCCGAGTACGTGCCGAGCGGGCGCTTGACGGCCTCGGTCAGGTTCACCAGCTGGATCAGCTCGTCGATCCGGGCCCGGGCCGAGCGTGCGGAGAGCCCCTTGGCCGCCGCCAGATAGGACAGGAACTCCCGCGAGGTCAGGTTGGGGTAGACACCGAAGTCCTGGGGCAGGTAGCCGAGTTCGCGGCGCAGCAGATCCGGCTTGGCCACCACGTCGGACCCCTGGTAGCGCACCTGGCCGCTGGTGGGCTTGGTGACCGTGGACACGATCCGCATCAGCGACGACTTCCCGGCGCCGTTGGGCCCCAGCAGGCCCAGCATGCCCGGGCCCAGGTTCATCGTCATGCTGTCGACGGCACGCTTGCCGCCCTTGTAGACCTTGGTGATATCGATTAGTTGAAGCATCGTCTCTCTCTTAGGGTCAGCCTCGGCCCTTGAGGTCCGTCTCCTTGCCGTCGCGCGTCACGGCGACGCCTCGGGGCACCTCCACCCGGAACTTGGCGTCACAGTTGGCCAGTCCGGTGCACTGTGCCTGGAGTTCGAGGGTTTCGTTCTCCAGCGTCCAGATCTCCTTGGCGTCACCGACCTTGGCGTTGTCGAACCAGCGGGTGACCTTGACGTCCTCGCGGTCGGCCGGGACGAGGTCGGTGGGGATGCCGTGCGCCTTGACGTTCAGGGACTTGCCGCTGAACTCGAAGGTCTTGTCCTCGGGCGTGGCGTCCGAGGCCTTGGCGCAGCCGGTCAACGGGATGAGGGCGGCCATGGCGAGAGCGAGCAGGGCGGGTGTCGCCTTCAGGCGAGAAATCACCGGTTCCTCCGGGAGTCTGGGATCGGGCACGGTAGAGAGCCTCGCCGATCCGCGGCCGCCTGCCATCTGCCGTTCGGCAGATATTGGCGGCGTACGTGGGCAGCCTCCGGGCCATCGGGAACCGTCAGACCCGGCCCGTCCGGTCGGGTCGCAACGGCAGCACCCCGCGGACGCGCCAGCCGCGGTCGTGCGGGCTGGCGGACAGGTCGCCGCCGAGGGCGCCGATCCGCTCGGCCAGGCCGGCCAGACCGGTGCCGCCACCGCCGGGGCGGCGTGCCGTCAGGCCGCCGGGCCCTCCCTGCCGTCCGCTGTCGGTGACGGTGACCCGCAGGGCGGGGCCGGGGACGCGGACCACCTCCACCTCCAGCCGGCCCGCGCTCGGGGCGTGCCGGCGGACGTTGGTCAGCGCCTCCAGGACGACGCGGTAGACCGCGTCCTCGATCTCGCGTGGGGCGGTTCCCGCCAGGTCCGGCTCCAGTTCGAGGGCGCCGCTCGTCGTGCCGGACGCCAGGAAGCGGTCGACCAGCTCCGGAAGGTCGGCGAGGCCGTGGACCTGGGTCGGCGGCGGTTCGGCGGGCGTGGCCGCCTCCGGGTCGCGCAGGGTCTGCAGGGTGTGGTCCATCGAGTCCAGCGCCCGCAGGCCGGCCGCCTCCAGGCGGGTCAGGAGCTCCGTGGTCTGCTGTTCGTCGTAGGCGCTGACCTGGGCGGCCTGGACCTCCAGCAGGATGCCGGTCAGCTCGTGGGCGACGAAGTCGTGGAGATCCCGGCCCACTTCGAGCCGCTGCTCCTGGCGGGCCTGCCGGACGGCATGGGCCCGGTGGTCGTCCTGGGCCCGCAGGTAGAGCCCGACGCCGACGGCGCAGGCCGCCGGGAACATCGCCATGGCGACGGCGACCATCGACGGGGCGAGGACCGCCTGTGGCAGCCGGAGGGTGAAGCGCAGCGGGAGCGCCATCAGCGCGAGCGTCAGCGCGGACCCGACCAGGGCCGCCTGGCGGACCCCGGCGCGCCGGATCACCCGCCCGGCCAACACCAGCAGGGACGCGAACTCGAACGGGAGCCACGGCAGTACCAGCCCCTGCTCGCCGGGATAGACGGCGTCCGTGACGAGCGAGAGCCCCGCGACCAGGCCGGCCGCCAGGACCGGGGAGACCGGGCCCAGCGGCCGGCGCAGGATCGCGGCCGCCATCGCCACGACCGCGGCGACGGCCACGACCCATGCACTCGGTGGGGCGATCGCCGCCGGAGCCGCGACCAGCGCGGTCGCCGCCGCACACACCGTGCGGCGGCGATACGCATCAGGCATCAGTTCGGTCTGCACTGGCAGAGCCTACGCAGAGCGGGGCGACCGTGCGCCACCGAACAGATGACCGACCATCAGACATCTGTCGTTCGGCAGATCTTTTCCGCTCGCCCCGACGGCATACTGGACGAGCGGGCCATCACACAGCCCCACCGAGCGGGGTGGGCGCCGGCGCCGCCACGAACGGTCGCAGCCAGCCGATCCAGCGGCCGGTCAGCACGATCCGCGCCAGCAGGATGCCGGGCGGGCACTCCACCAGGCGGCTGGGCGGGAAGAAGTACACCACCCAGTACTGGTCGATCGACACCCCGAAGAGCGGCATGGGGCGTGGCTGGGGAGGATTCTGAACAGCCGACGGAGCCGGAATCCGCTGTGCAGGGGGGGGTGCCTTTCGCCGTTTCGGTGCTGTGTGTGCACCGGACCGGCCACCCTGATCCACGATGTTTTCGGCACCCGCCGAGCCGAGGAACACCTCACTCGGCCAATCGACCGGTCGCATATCCCATCTCGAAGGTGCGCACGGCAATCCCGACCCTGTTCCTGACGCCCAGCTTGCGCTGGATGTTCGCCACGTGGGTCTTCACCGTGCCCGCCGAGATGAACAGCTCCCCGGCGATGTCGGAATTGGTCTTCCCCTCGGCCACCTTCCCCGCGATCTCCACCTCCCGCCCGGTGAGCGGCTCGACCACGGCCGGGCCGCCCGGCCGCCCGCCGGTGACGTGCTTGAGCAGCCGGACCGTGATGGAGGGACTGATCAGGCTGTCGCCCACCATCGCGGCCCGGACCGCCTCGACCAGCAGGGTCGGGCCCGAGCGTTTGAGCAGGAATCCGGAGGCACCGTGGTGCAGCGCCGGGTACACGTATTCGTCGAGATCGAAGGTGGTGACGACGACCACCTTGATCGGAGGCGTCGCCGAGGGGCCGGCGATCAGGCGGACCACCTCCAGACCGTCCATGCGCGGCATGCGGATGTCCACCAGCGCCACGTCAGGCCGGAGTCGGCGCGCCGCTTCGACCGCGGCGACGCCGTCCGCTGCTTCGCCGACCACCTCCATGTCCGGCTGGTTCTCGAGAATCCGCCGCATTCCGCGGCGGACCATCTCCTGGTCGTCCGCGATCAGTAATCGAATGGTCACGGCCAGGAATTCTGTCATACCGGCGGACCGGAGCGATCTGGTCCGCCGGGTGGGGTCGGGGCCCGGTCAGCCCTGCCGGGCCGCCGGTCCGTCCAGTTGGTGTCGACGTAGGCGACCGCTGCGTCACGGTCGACGTCGGCCAGGACGGTCCGCCGGCCGGCCGGGTGGGCAGCCATCTGAATCGCGGCCTGGCGGTGCTGGGGATCAAGGGGTCGCAGGTTCAAATCCCGTCGTCCCGACATTAGTCGGAAAGGCCGTTGGCCGGGAGAGATCCCAGGCGAGCGGTCTTTTCGGGTTCCATTGCCAGCACTGGGGTGTCGGTGGTGCAGTCGCTGGGATGGTTTGCCTGGGGGCCACATGAGGACCAGAGGCCATCGCCTCACTGGTGCGGTCCCATGGTCGTGTACGAGGGCTCGTAGGACGCTGGGGTGGCGGGGGTCGGGCCCGGGCGTCGTGCCCGGGCCCGACCGTTATGAACCTCCGCGGGTTCGGTGCCGCATCAGGGGGTGCGTTCCGGGTTGAGGGTCCACTGCTGGTTGTCCTGCACGCCGGGGCAGTTCCAGATGCCCAGGCGGGTGCCCTGGTCCGTCGCCCAGGCGGGCAGCTCCAGGCACCGGCCTCCCGGGTTCCCGGTGTCGACGGTTGCGGTCAGGTAGATGCGGCCGTCGGGTCGCACGCTCCACTTCTGGCCGGTGGCGCCCGTGCATGTCGAGAGGACGACGCGGGTTCCGTTGTCGAGGACGTTGTCCTTGGCGGCGAGGCAGTAGCTGCCGGCGCGGATCGTGCCGTCGGTGGCGAAGTTGAAGCGCTGGTTGACCGAGCTCCAGCAGCCGTAGATGGCAACTTCGGCGCCGTTGCGGGGGCCGTTGACGGCGTCCATGCACTGCCAGCTCACGCTGTTGGGGTGAACGGAGACGCTGGCGTCGGCGTAGCCGAGGGACTGCCAGGCGTCGAACCCGTCGACCTTGTTCTTCGTGCCCGTGCTGCTCCTGCCCGGGAAGGCGGTGATGGCGTTGCTGTTGTTGATGGCCCAGAGGTCCGGGTAGCCGTCGTTGTTGAGGTCCGCTGCGCCGACGCGCGGCTGGGCCGCGACGGTCCAGTCGGCTCCGGTCAGGATGGGGCTCCCGCCGCCCGGCTTGGTGAGGGCCGTGTAGTCGACGGTCGGGACGCCGTACTCGTCCTTCTTCCAGGTGATCGGGTAGGCGTAGATGTTGCCGTTGGTGCGGTGTCGGGCCCAGATGGTGGCCTGGTAGGTGGTGTCGGTCGTGCCGGGAACCATGGTGGCGCCGTTGGCTGCTCCGGGGTTCAGGATCTCGTAGTCGGCCCAGGAGTTGCCGTCGACGGTGGGGATCAGTTTGGCGGTGTCGTCGACATCGTCGGCGAGGCCCGGGGTGAAGAGGTAGAGGCTGGTTCCGGACGCGGTGGTCTCGACCGACAGGATGGACGTGCGGGTCATCATGACGGTCTTCGAGGCGTCAACCGGGTCCTTCCCCACCGCCTGGCCCTCGGGGGTGCCGATGGCCACAGTCTGGGTGGCGTTGGACCAGTTTCCGTTGGCCTGCCAGCCCGGGCACGCGGCATGGGTGTCGATGGTCTCGCACGTGGTCGGCCGGGTGACGACGCCGGGGGTGATGGTGTCGTAGCGTCCGGTGCCGTCGTTGGTGACGACGTAGAGGTACTTCTTGAGCTCCTGGTTCGTGGTGTTGTGGGCGATGAGCTGGTCGACGGCCTGGCCGTCGCGCAGGGTGCCGTGGTGGCTGATCTGGTAGTCGGACCAGGTGACGCCGTACTCGCGGTTGCGGGGTGCGGCGGTGGCCGGTGCGGCGAGGGACGTGGACGGGTCGGTGGTGCCGCCGATGATCCGCAGGTCACCGTTCTTGTCGGAGGTGACGATGTCGGGCTTCTGGTCGTTGTCCACGTCGCCGAAGAGAGGCTGGGTGCCGGGCTTCCACGGGACGTAGAAGTTGTAGACGGCCGGCTGGCTGTAGTTGCCGGCGTTGTCCATGGCCCAGGCGTAGAGCGTGTTGGTGCCCCACTGGCGGGGCTGGAAGGTGTACGGCTGGCCGGGGGAGGACGTTCCGCTCTGGCCGCATCGCCAGCCGACGACCGGTGTCGGGTCGGTGCTCACCCGCACGCAGGCCACGCCGGAGGCCTGGAGGCCGGGGCCCGGTGCGGGGTCCTCGGCGTTGATGGAGAAGGTGCCCGGGTCGTTCATGTACTTGGCCGGGCTGGGGTTGGGGGTGCCCGAGGACGGGAAGTCGGTCGAGCTGATACTGACGCGCGGGTTGGTCTTGTCGACGCGGAAGTAGCACCATGCGCTGTTGGGCGAGGTCAGGATCTCGTCGGTCGCCCGGGCGAGCCACCCGTACTGGTGTCCGTCGGACAGTGACCCGACGCTCACCGTCGGGCCGGGGTCGTTGTAGGTGCCTCCCCAAGAGCCCGGTACCGCGCTGAAGTTCGGATCGTTGTCGTCCCACATGTGGTAGCCGGTGTAGAGGTTCTGACCGGCGGGGGACCAGCTGTTGACGGTGAGGTAGATGTTCTGGTTGTTGCCGACCCAGCCGGGGTTGTCCCACGGGTGGGCGCCTCCGCTGGTGCACTCGGCGGTGCTGCCGCTGGCCGCGAAGCCCGGCGCGGGGCTGGTGCGCGGGTACCAGACGGTGGGAGTGATGTCGTAGGTGGTGGTGATGCTGGGGTTGTTGGCGATGTTGTGGCGGTAGCTCTTATCCCACTCGTTGCTCTGTGGGGCGATGCCGACGGTCCACCAGGGCCAGTGTTCGGCCGCCGCCTGCTTCATCGTGCTGGTGACGTCGATGGCGAGCGGACCGGTGCCGGTGAGCCATTGGCCGTTGACCGTCGGGCAGTTCTCCATGGCGACGTTGCCGTCGGTGCCACAGGGTTGGTCGTTCCAGCTGGTGTGTTCGTGGATGGGCTTGGGCGCGGAGTACACGATGAAGGGTGTGTTGGTCCCGGGGCTGGAGGCGCTGGTGACCTGGGCGTTGAGCGTCGAGCTGGAGATCGTCGGGGGGCTCTCGGCGCCGTTCGGCACGGTGTAGAGGGCGGGGTTGATGTCGAACTGGAAGTAGGCGCGCTGGCGGCCCTCGGAGCCGCAGTCCAGGTTCGGGTCACTGCTGTGGTAACCGCAGTATCCGGTGGCCAGGTTGGACTTCTTGTTGAAGTTCTCGGCCGTCTTGTGGTTCTCCTGGACTTCTACCGATCCCTGCACCGAGCTGGTGGCGGCGATCAGCGACGGATCCAGGTACCACGGTCCGCTGCCTTCGCCGAGCGCATTCTGGTCCGGAGTCAGTTCGATGGCGGAAGCGGTGACCTTGGTGGTCATGGCCGCGACGTTCGCACCGTCGCCGGGCTCTTCGGTGCTCGACGGGATGCCGGGCGTGCCTTCCGTGGGCGGGGCGGACGGGGCCACCGCGGGGGCGGCGGCGAGGACGGTGCGGGCTGCCGCCCGTGAGGACCGCTGGGCGGAAGCACCCGTCTCGGTGGCCGGCTTGCTGGAGTCCCACTGGAGTGGCGCCGGCGCGCGGAACCGTGCGGTGCCGCTCTCGTCGGCGACGGTGATGGCACCGTTCGCGTCGGAGGCCACGGTGAGTCCGTGCGCGGTGAGCGGGAAGGTCAGGGATTTCAGGGCTGCGCTCTCCGCAGCCGCGCGGGTGCGGACGACGAGTACGTCGCGCCAACCGCCCTGAGGCAGTGAGGTCAGCTGGAGGTCGACATCCGGAAGGACGTCGCGATAGGTGGCGTTCGCCCCGTCCAGGACGGGCTTGGGCAGCGGGAACGGGGCGCTGACGGCCAGGCTCTTGCCGTCGTCGGTAGCCACGGTGGCCATCGGTCCGGTGCCTCCCCCCGAGAACGTCAGCTTGGTGCTGGCGACCGCGGGGCTGAGCGTCCCATCGCTGTTCGGCCGCAGGGTGGGGTCCAGGTCGGCCCATGCGCCGCCTTGTTTGGTCCGCACCGCCTGGGCGTTGTCGGTGCTGGTCAGAGTGCCGTCAGGGTTGGCTGTCGTCCTGGACGTCCCAGTGGTGAGGGCATCGATGACGACCGGTTTGCCCGTGCTCTTCGCCTGGGCTCGAGCGTTCAGGACGGCCCGTTGTTCGGGCGTGCGAGCAGGGTCCGGCGTCAGGGGGGCGAGGGGCCCGATTCCGCCCGACGGGCCGTGCGGCGTCGGGTCGGCCGCACTGGCGGCGGGAGCGCCGAGTGACGCCAGGCCGAGGGCGGTGGTGAGGGCGAAGGTCGCGAGTCGCGTGGGCACGTGCCAGCGCCGCTGGGCACGTGTGCCGCTCATTCGCCGTGACGAGGTGTTGTTCATGTGGGTGGTGCTGTTCCTTCGGGATACCCGCCCGCGGGTACGAGAGCGGTGTTCGGGACGGAACGATGCGCCGTGACCTGCAAAAACGTCAAACCATCCGCGCTGTGAGCCCCATGTGCCCGATTTGATCCCATCTTAATATAAGGATTCTATAAAGATGACACCAAGTGACGGGTGATCTGGTAAGAGGCCCCCCTGATCGCCCTCTAATGTCGCGCTCGAACCATGGCACAGCCATGCCTGTATGACGTTATGTCGACGAACTGAGAGGACCTCCGATGGGGGTTTGGCCTGCCCGAATACGGGCCGCAAGAGATCACGCGGGGGGCCGGTGGCACGCCCCCGCGGTGGCGGCGCTCCTCGTCCTGGCGATGACGGGAGCGGCGGTCCCGTCCGCCGCCGCGTGGACGTTCCCCACTCCGGAGGGTGAGGTCTGGACCCCTCCGGACACACCGCTCGGCGACAAGACCCCCACCGTCACGGGGCACGACGTGCGGCCGCAGACCGCCACCCCGGTAAGCCGGCCCGTGGACTGGAAGCCGCAGCCGGCCACGCCCGTGGTCACCGGTACCGCGACGGTCACGATCGGAGCCGACAGCGCCGAGGCGGCGGCAGCACGAAAGGCGACCGGCGGCGCGTCGACCGCCTCCGGCGGGGCCACCGGCTCGAAGGCCGGCGACCTCGCGGTGACGGTCGCACCCGGAACCGGACACGGCGAGAGCGCGCACACCGTCACCGTCCAGGTCACCGACCCCGACAAGGGCACCAAGGCCGGGACTCCCGGCCCGCTCGTCGCACTGGCCGATGCCGAGGCTCCGGCGGGGGGCGAAGGTCGCACCGCGAAGGTGACCCTCGACCTCAAGGCCCTCCAGGGGACCGGATGGTCGGACCGGGCCACGCTGGTCACGCTGCCCGCCTGCGCGCTGAACACCCCCGAGCGGGCCGAGTGCCGCACCCAGACGCCGGTCGCCTCCACGGTCGACGCCGCAGCGGGGAAGGTCACGGCGGATCTCACCCTCCCCGTCGCCGAAGCGGGAACGCCCAGCCGAACCGGCGCCGTGAAGGCGTCGTTCACCACCAGCGCCGTACCCGCCTCCACCGGGACGTCGGGTCCGGGCGCTCCCGTGGTGCTGGCGGCCGCGCCCTCGCCGTCCGGTGCCGGGGGTACCTACACCGCAACCCCGCTCTCCCCGTCCGCCGAGTGGGCGGCCGGGTCGAACGCGGGGAACTTCACCTACAGCTACCCGATCCAGCTGCCGCCGACCCTCGGGGGTAGCGCGCCCGCGGTGTCGCTGGGGTACAACTCGGCGGCGGTCGACGGCAAGACGTCCGCGACGAACTCCCAGTCCTCGTGGATCGGTGACGGGTGGGACTACGAGCCGGGCTTCATCGAGCGCTCCTACAAGAGCTGCGACAAGGCCGGCATCGCCGGCTCGGGAGACCAGTGCTGGGGAGGCCAGAACGCCACCCTGTTCCTGGGGAACCACTCCGGAACCATCGTGCGCGACGACGCGAGCGGCGTGTGGCACCTCCAGGACGACGACGGCTCGAAGATCGAGCAGCTCACCGGGGCGCCCAAGGCGGCCGGTGACGTCGACTACCGCGACATGGAGTACTGGCGGATCACAACGCCGGACGGTACCGAGTACTACTTCGGCCGCAACCATCTGCCGGGCGGTGACGGGAGCGACCCGGCCGCCAACTCGGTGCTGAGCGTGCCGGTGTACTCGCCCAACGGCAGCGACCCCTGCTACAACTCGGCCTCAGGCAAGGCTTCGTGGTGCCAGATGGCCTGGCGCTGGCAGCTGGACTACGTGGTGGACGCCCACGGCAACCTGACGACGTACAAGTACGCGACCGAAGGCAACAAGTACAACCGCGGCGGAGCCCAGAACTTCGGCAGCGGCACCCTCACCGACTACCAGCGTGCCGTCTACCTCAAGGAGATCGGCTACGGGCAGCGCCTGGACGACCAGAAGGCCGCCGAGGGGGCTGCGAACCCGGCCGCCAAGGTCGTCTTCGGTACCACCGAGCGTTGCCAGCCGTCCGGAACGATCACCTGCTCGGAGGACCAGCGCACCACCGCCAACGCGGACGCCTGGCCCGACGTACCGATCGACCAGATCTGTTCCGGGGCCGGCACCTGCACCAACTACGCGCCGACCTACTTCACCACCAAGCGCCTGACGTCCATCACCACCCGAGTGCTCGTCGACTCGGCGTACCGTGACGTCGACACCTGGGCGCTGTCCCAGTCGCTCGCCGATCCCGGCGACGGCACCAAGCGGACCCTGCGGTTGGACTCCGTCCAGCGCACGGGCTCGAACGGCCAGACGCCGGCCAGCGTGCCGGCCGTCCAGTTCACCTACGTGATGATGGCCAACCGGGTCGACGGCCTGGTGCCCGCGTCCCCGATGTTCATGCGACCGCGCCTGCAGGGCATCACCACCGAGACGGGTGGCCGCATCAACGTCGTCTACACGAGCCCCGAGTGCTCGCGGGTCAACAACCGCATGCCGGCGTCCGAGGACTCCAACACGATGGCCTGCATGCCGGTCAAGTGGTACCTGCCCGGCCAGTCCTCCCCGGACCCGGTCAACGACTGGTTCAACAAGCCCCTCGTCAAGACCGTCACCGTCCAGGACCTGGTGTCCAGCCCGTCGATCGGCATGGTCACCGAGTACACCTACAACGGAGGGGCCGCCTGGCACCGCAACGACGCGGAGTTCCTCGACCCCAAGTCCCGTACCTGGAGCCAGTTCCGGGGCTACCAGTCGGTCACCACGGCCAACGGCAACGCCGATCCCGGTGAAGCCCCGAAGACCCAGCGAACCGTCACCTACCTGCGCGGCATGGACGGCGACTACCTCGCCGACGGAACCCAGCGCAGCGTCCAGGTCATCAGCCCGCTGGGCGGCAGTGTGACCGACAGCGACTGGCTCAGCGGACGGACCGTTGCCACCGAAGGCTTCGACAAGGCCGGTGGCACCGTCCAGACCGTCGCCGGCAGCACTTACAACGGCCAGCAGACGACCGCGACCCACGTCCAGAGCGCGGGTGCGCCGAAGATCTACGCCCGGTACGGGTCCTCGCAGACCACGGCGGTGTCCAAGGCCAAGTTGGCGGACAGCAGTTGGCGCACCGTCTCCAGTGTGACCAGCACCGATCCCGCTCACGGCAATCGCATCATCCAGGTCGACGACAAGGGCGACGGTACCGCCGCCACCCCCGAGACCTGCACCGTGACCAACTACGCCACCGACCCCAACCAGCAGCGCTCCACGCTCGTCTCCGACACGGTCACCGTCCAGGGCTCGTGCGACTCCGCGCCGACCGGGGCCAACACGGTGACCGGCGGGCGGTTCCTCTACGACGGGAAGCCGTTCGGACAGGCCGGTACTGCGGGGGACGTGACGGGCACCCAGTCGCTCGACCGCTATGACGCGAACGGGAACCCCGTCTACGTCGACAGCGGCGGCTCGACCTATGACGCCTACGGGCGCGTCCTGACGACCTCGACGACCGATGGGTCCGCCTACGACCGTTCGGGAAACCAGGTCAGCGGCCCGCAGACGGCCCGGGCGGTCACCACGATGGCCTTCACCCCGGCTTCCGGCGCCCTGCCGACCCAGGTGAGCACGACCGGACCGATGGGGGCGGGCTGGACCACCACGGTCACCCAGGATCCTGCCCGGGGCTCGGCGCTGGCCACCAGGGACGTCAACGATCGTGTGACCACCGCGCAGTTCGACGCGCTGGGTCGGGTCACCAAGGTGTGGGCACCTGATCGACCCACTGACCAGAACCCCAGCCAGAAGTTCACCTACAAGGTGAACGGGACCGGTGCCCCGTCCACGGTCACCACCGAGTCCATCCGGGAGGACAACGGGTACTCGGCGGTCATCGACATCCTCGACGGTCTGGCACGGCCGAGGCAGAGCCAGCGCACCAGCGACGCCAAGCCGACCGGGCGCCTGATCACCGATACCGTGTACGACTCGCACGGCTGGGTGATCAAGACGTCGGCGCCGTACTACGAGGAGTCCTCGTTCCCCGGCGAGTCGGTCTTCGTGCCGTCCGGTGACGGGCAGGTGCCCGGTCAGACCTGGAACACCTACGACGGCCAGGGACGCGTGGTACGCACCGAGGCCCGTTCCTACGGCAACCTCCAGTGGAGCACCACGACCGCCTACCCGGGCGCGGACCGCACCGACGTCACCCCGCCCGCCGGCGCGTACCCGGCCTCGACCGTGACCGACGCCCGCGGGCGGACCGTCGCCACCTGGCAGTACCGCACACCCACCGCGACCGGGAACGCCGCGGACGCGGACGTCACCGCGTACGCCTACACGAGCGCCGGCCTGGCCTCCCGGCGCACCGACAGCAGCGGCAACAGCTGGAGCTACACGTTCGACCTCCGCGGGCGGCAGGTCTCCGCGTCCGACCCGGACACCGGCACGAGCCAGACGTTCTACGACGCCAACTCGCGTGTCGACCACACCGTCGACGCCAAGGGCACGACCCTGGCCTACAGCTATGACCTGCTCGGACGGAAGACCGGCCTGTTCGACGGCAGTGTCGCACCGGCACACCAGCTCGCCGGGTGGACGTACGACACCCTGCTCAAGGGAGAGTTGACCTCTTCGACCCGCTACGTCGGCGGAGCCTCCGGGGCGGCCTACACCAAGGCCGTCACCGGGTACGACACCGCGTACCGGCCGATCGGCAACTCCGTCACCATTCCCACCGCGGAAGGGGCGCTCGCCGGGACCTACACGACCAGCAGCAGCTACACCCCGGTGCTGGGTGCGCAGAAGACCCTGACCATTCCGGCGGCAGGCGGGTTGCCCGCCGAGACCGTCAGTTACGGGCGAACCGTCACCGGCCTGCTCACCTCCTCCATGAGCCAGGGCAAGGCCGTGGTCGCCGCAATGGCGTACGACGCGCTCTCACGTCCGACCCGCACCACGGTCGGCCAGTACGGCACCCAGGTCGTGTCGACCCAGCAGTACGACTGGGCCACCGGAAGGGTGATCAACTCCTTCCTCGACCGCCAGCTCGGCACGACCTCCGTCGACCAGACCAGCTACACCTACCTCCCCTCGGGCCGGCTCACCTCGGTCACCGACGTCCAGGACGCCACCGCGACCGACACCCAGTGCTTCGCCTATGACTACCTGGGACGGCTGACCAACGCCTGGACCGACACCGGGGGCACGTCCACCACCGCCGACTGGACCGACAGTTCCGGTGTGGTGCACGGCAGCGGAAGCTCCACCACCGTCCCGGGCGTCGGCGGCTGCAAGAACGCGTCAGGTCCTGTCGTCACGGGACCGGGTGCCAGCACCGTCGGAGGCCCGGCCCCCTACTGGAACACCTACTCCTACGACGCCACCGGCAACCGCATCGGACTCGTCCAGCACGACGTCACCGGAAACAGCGTCAACGACACCGTCACCAACCAGACCTTCGGAGCCGCGAAGACCGCCAACACGGCCACCAGCGCCCCCGGTACCGGCGGTGGGACCGGTGGTCCCCACGCCCTGCTGACCTCCACCACCGCCGGGCCCGCCGGCAGCAAGAGCGTCAGCTACCAGTACGACGCCAAGGGGCGTACCACCTCCATCGCCGACGCGGCGGGCACCACCACGCTGAGCTGGAACGGTGAGGACAGGCTTGACTCCCTCACCAAGGCCGGCAGGGCCGATGCCACCACCTACCTCTACGACGCGGACGGCAACCAGCTGATCCGTCGCAACCCCGGCAGGATCACCCTGAACCTGCCCACGGACGAACTGGTCCTCGACACCGCCTCCGGGTCGATGACCAACACCCGTTCCATCGCCGCCCCCGGTGGCCTCACCTACACCCGCGTCACCGCCCCCATCGGCGGCGGACGGGTACTCGTTCAGGCCGCCGATCCCCACGGCACCAACGGCGTCGAGATCAACACCACGGCTGGTCAGCCCGTCACCCGGCGTGCCACCGACCCCTTCGGCAACGCCCGCGGCACCCAGCCCGCGGCCGATGCCTGGGCCGGGACCAAGGGATTCGTCGGCGGCACCAAGGACGACACCACGGGCCTCACCAATCTCGGAGCACGACAGTACGATCCCACCACGGGCCGGTTCATCAGCCCGGACCCCATCATTGACGCGGCCAATCCGCAGCAGTGGAACTCCTACGCCTACAGCAACAACGATCCGGTGAACCTGTCGGATCCGACCGGGAAGCTGCCGACTTCGGACCCGGGCTGGAGCATCGTTCGGGACCCCTCGTGGGGCGATCAGATCCTGAGCGACGGTGACTACGCCACTGATGAACAGATCATCGCGGCCGGTCGCGATGACGGCACCAAGTTCAAGCCCGTGAGCTCGGTCAGTGGGCGGTTCGCCCAGATCCTGGCCCGGGATCAGAAGGCCGATGGAACCTGGGACTGCTGGCGCTGCGGCTACAACTTCTCCGACTCCAGGGATCTGAACGCCGGACACCGCGTCATTCCCCGGAGCAAGGGCGGCAACCTGTCGGAATCGAACCTGTGCGTCGAGGGTTGGGCCTGCAACAGCAGCGCGCAAGACCGGGGACGTCCGAGCGCCGGTATGTCCTGCAGGGAACGCTATGCGTGCAACAGCGCCAAGCCGGCCAAGCCGTACCGGCTCAACCGGAACCAGAACTGGCTCGCGCGTGTCGCAGCAGCCCGTGGGGACCGGGGGAGCGTGTCCGTCGGCGGAGCTCTCGGCGCGGCCGGGCTGGCGGTCAGTGCGGTTGCCATCGTCGAGGACGTCAAGGCCGCCCCGCCGGGCGAAAAGGTGAGCACGGCGGTGACCGACACCGTGACCCTCATCGGCGGCGTCGCAGGGAGCATCTACGGTGCCGAAACCGGCGCTGCCATCGGAACGATGATCATGCCAGGCGTCGGAACGGTGGTAGGGGGAGCCGTCGGAGCCGTCGTCGGGGGTGTCATTGGCAGTGGCATCGCGCGCAACACCGTCAAGTCGATCAAGAAGTGGTTCTTCTAGCCTGACGGCGACCCCATGACGGGGTGACGAAGGCGCAGGGCCGGCCATCACGAACGTGATGGCCGGCCCTGCGCCTTCCGGATCCCCGTGCCCGGGTGGTGGGGGAGCGGGCGTGAGTCAGTCACGTGGCCGCGGATATCCGATGGAGTGCAGCTCCGATGTAACTGATGCGACATCGCAGCCCGGGTTCAGCACCGCTGCGAACCGCTCTACCGGGCCGGCAAGGTCGAGCACACCGCGCACAGCCGCGGCGACCTCACTCGTCGAATCGAGACCGAGCCGTAGGACGTGGAAACCGGGTTCGAACTGTGTGAGTTCGTCAAGGATCACCGCCGCTCCATCGGGGTTGTCATGGTCCGACGGGAACCGGAGACGGGAGCCCGTGTTCCACGACAGTCCTGAGCTGGTTCTCCAGGTGCAGCTGGTGGCGAGGACGGCATCGTCATCCAGGAACTCGGGAATCTCCGACAGGATCCATGAGAGGCCGTTCGGAACGTCGTCAAGGATCCCGGGCCAGGTTTGCATCGGGTCACTGGAGTAGGGGCTCATCGGGGACTCGTGGTCGAACCCGATCAGCAACGCGCCCTGATCGCAGAAGCCGATGAAGTAGCCGTCACCGCTGCCCTCCATCACCGCGGCTGCCAGTCCGGGGCGCCACCGCGCATCGAACGAGTGCTCACGTGCCCAGGCGTTCTTCGGCTCACGGATGATGTCGAAGGCGGCGAGTGCGATGCAATGCCGACGGAGCGCTTCCACGTCCGGCAGTGCCCGGGCTATGTCGACGATCGAGGCCAATGTGAATCCCTTTCCAGAAGAGGTGGCTACGGCAGAACGGTCGCCCGCACTCCGCGCGCCATCGCCTCGGCAGCGGCGGCGACAGTGCCGGCCTCTGCTGCGGCTGCCTGCGTGGTGACGACAACGCAGGCGTCGGCGGACAGCATGACGCGGATCAGCATCTGCCGCCACTCCGTGCCCTCGAAATCGTAGCTGAACTCGACCAGGTCGAGGTCTTCCGTGGATGCCTCTCGAATGACTCGCTGGCCGGGGGCGACCATTCCGGGAAGAGATTCGGCGCGATGTGTGGGGGCAGGTCCCTGGACGTAGATGACCGAGGAGTTCTCCCCGAAGAGATAGAAGGGTGCGCTGTTGTCGCCTGGCGGTGGCGAATCAATGGCGAATCCCTCAGGCCATGGGCTCGAGTAGTTCGTCGTCTCGATCAGCCAGATCTCCTGCGAACCGCCCTTTCCGACCTCGATGACGTCGTTGAGGGATCCGACTCCGACCAGGCGCGCCTCGACGTTGTCCGGAAATCCCTGAAGGTCGACCCCGCGGCGCACGGAATCCGGCGTGTGGCGGGTCACGGAAAGCGCGGTTTCCGAACTTCCGGTCCGTTCGACGGTGTACGGGGGTTTCGGTGTGATGGATACGCCGAATCCGGACAGGCGGGCGAAAGAGTGGAACATTATTGCTGGAATTTCCTTGTCGGGTTCGGCGCGGCCTCGAGTGGGCTTATTGTAGCAAGTCAAGGTGTGGAATAACCGGGACTTCCTGGTGATCTTAAAGCTGGGTGGGGAGGGCGGCCGGCGGGACCGTAGTCTCCCTCACGGCCCGACGAGTCCCATTAGGGGGTGTGGGGCCGGGTGGGCGTCAGGTCTGCGGCCAGGAGTGCCAGTAGCTCGGCCGGTGCCTCGATGAAGCGGTAGTGGCCTCCCTCCAGGAGTTCGAAAGTCGCTTCGCCGCAGGCTGACCAGCCGGTCATCAGCGACGGTGCGATGCCCGTGTCCTGGGTCCAGCCGATGGCGGTGATCGGGCACGGCAGCCGGACCGGCTCGGCCACGTGATACCGCTTGTTCATGTCGACGTCGTTCCGCAGGACGCCGAGGTAGAGCGCGAGCAGGCTCGGTTCCAGGGTGCCGCCCAGTTCCGCGACGAGCTGGCGCAGTTCGGTGGCCAGCTCGTCGTCGCTCATGCCGAGGAAGCGGCCGTAGGGGCCGTCCTGCGGCGCGACCTCGGCGGAGACGAACAGTCGGGTCGGCGCGGGGCAGCCCCTTTGGACCAGCCGTACGGCGGTCTCGTACGCCGCCAACGCGGAGCCGCAGTGCCCGAACAGCGCGTAGGGACGGTCCAGATAGGGGCGCAGCGCTTCGCAGAGGTCGTCGGCCATCGCCTCGTAGGTGGTGTGGGCGGGCTCGCGCATCCGGTTCTCCCGGCCGGGCAGCTGCACGGGGCAGACCTCGACGCCGTCGACCGATGACGGCCAATGGCGGTACATGCTCGCTCCGCACCCGGAGTAGGGCAGGCAGAACAGCCGGGCCGGTGCCACCGGCGACGGCTCGCGCAGGAACCACTTGTTGCGGGTACGGGCCGTTGGAGCGTCCACTGATGACCTTCCGGGTGGGGGCTTCTTCTCGGGTCCGGCTGCGGTGGCGCCGGCTCCTATCGGGTCCGCGCGGTGATCGGCAGGTGCGTGAAGCCCGCGATGATGTTCGAGCGCATGCGCCGCGGCGTTCCGGCGAGTTCGAACCCGGTGAACCGGCCGAGTAGTTCGGCGAACAGGATCCGCAGGGCCACCCGTGCGACGGTGTGCCCGATGCAGTAGTGCGCGCCGACGCCGAACGCGATGTGCTTGTTGGGCCGGCGTCGGATGTCGAAGGTGTCCGGGTCGGCGAACACGGTCTCGTCGCGGTTGGCCGACCCCAACCACACGACGACCGCGGCCCCCGCGGGGATCGGCACACCCCGGATCTCGACGTCGCGGGTGGCGTGGCGCATGAAGTGCTGGGTGGGCGAAGCCCATCGCAGTGCCTCCTCGACGCCGCTGCCGAGCAGCTCCGGGTGTGCCGCCCAGTCGTCCAGGACCGCGGTCCCGGCCAGTTCGACCATCGCCGCGATCGGTGGCTGGGCGGTGGTGACGGTCGCACCGAGCAGCAGGCTGTAGCAGTTGGACACGATCTCGCCCGGCGACAGTCGGCGTCCGTCCAGTTCCATGGTGAGCAGCACGCTGATCAGGTCGTCACCCGGTGCACGCCGACGCGCGGTGACGATGTCCTGGAAGTAGGCGAACAGTTCACGGTGGGCGGTCACGAGGGTGGCCCGTGGTCCGGCGGCGAGCTGGAACTCGGGGTCGTCCGCGGCGATGCAGGCGTGGGCGAGCCGGACCAGCCGCGACCAGTCCTGTTCCGGTAGCGCCATCATGGTGCCGACCACCGCCATCGGCAGGGTGGCCATGGCGGCGGCGAAGTCGAACGGGCCGCCGTCGGCCAACGGCCGGAGCAGCTCGACGACGACCCGGCGGATGGCCTCCCGGTCGTTCTCCACCGTCTTGATCGACAGCGCCTGCTGCAGCGGGCCCCGCAGGTGCGAGTGCCGGGGCGGGTCGGTCGCGGCCATCTGCCGGCCGCCGGCGGGGTCGCCCTTGCCGAGGAGGTTGAGCAGGGTGCCCTGTTCGGAGGTGAACGTGTCGTGGTCGCGGAGGACCCGGTTGGCCTCGGCGTAACCGACGATCGACCAGTAGCCGATGTCGCCGACCGGCTGCCAGCTCACCGGGGCGTGGCGGCGCAGCCGTCGCCACACCTCGTGTGCCCCGCCCGAGTGGTAGAGGTCGGGGTCGATCAGATCGACCGGCTGCGGGGCGAGGACCGGGCAGCGCGTGGTCGGGGGAACCGTCGTCATCGGGGCTGCTCCTCCCGTGCCCCGCCGGCCGGGCCCCCCGTCGGGCCGTCCGGGCCCGCCGTCCGGATCCGGGCGGTGAGGGCCGTCGCCAGCTCGGCGACGGTCGGCGACAGGTACAGCGTCTGCGCGGGGAGGTCCACGTCGAACTCGCGCTGGGTGGCGACCAGGAGGTCGGTGGCCAGCAGGGAGTGTCCGCCGAGGTCGAAGAAGTCGTCGTCGGCGCCGACCGGTTCGACGCCGAGGACGTCGCCCCACAACTCGGCCAGCCGCGTCTGCACCTCGGTGCGGGGCGGAACGAACTCGTTGGCCACGTTGCGCGGTACCCGGGTGGCGGTGGGCAGGGCCCGGCGGTCGATCTTGCCGTTGCGGTTCACCGGCAGCTCCGGACGGACGAGGATCGCCCAGGGAATCAGGTAGCCCGGCAGCCTGTCCCGCAGCTCGTGGCGCAGCCGCCGACCGAGGTCGGCGGTGCCCGCCGGATCAGGCTCCGTGGGCACGACGTAGGCCAGTAGCCGGGTGCCGCCCGCCGGATCGGCCTGCGGCAGCACGACCGCGTGCCGCACCCCGGGGAGCCGTTCCAGCTCGACCTCGACGGCGCGCGGTTCGGCGCGGTAGCCCTGGACCTTGACCTGGTCGTCCGCGCGTCCGACGAACTCCAGCGTGCCGTCCGGCAGCCATCGCACGAGGTCGCCGGTCCGGTACATCCGGGCCCCCGGCTCGGTCCCGGACGGATCGGGCAGGAACCGTTCGGCCGTTGCGGCCGGGCGGCCCAGGTAGCCGCGGGCCAGGCCCGCCCCGGCCACGTACAGCTCCCCGCACTCGCCGACGGGCACCGGCCTGAGGTCGTCGTCGAGCACGGCGACCCTGGTGCCGCTGATCGGGCGGCCGATCGGCACGCTCCGCAGCTCCGGGAGGGTGCTGCTGGTCCAGCAGGTCGTGTACGTGGTGTTCTCGGTCGGCCCGTAGCCGTTGGTGAAGAGCAGCTCCGGGTAGCGGGCCAGCAGGTGCTGGACATGGCCCGGCGAGGCCACGTCGCCCCCGGTGAGGACGTGCCGCACGTCGGCGAACGCCTCCGGGTGGGAGCTCACCATCTGGTGGAAGAGCCCGGTGGTCAGCAGCAGGACCGTCACGCGCTCGGCACGGACGATGCGCGCCACGTGCTCCAGCGTGATGGCGGCCGGGGGGAAGAGGACCAGCCGGCAGCCGTTGACGAGGGGGGCCCAGATCTCGAACGTGGACGCGTCGAACGCGACCGGCGCGAGGTGGAAGAAGACGTCCTCGGCGCGGACGTCCATCCAGTCCGCACCCCGGACGAGCCGATCGATCGCCCGGTGGGGCACGCCGACGCCCTTGGGCTCGCCGGTGGAGCCCGAGGTGTAGCTGACGTAGGCGAGCCGGTCCGGGTCGCCGGGGCGGGCCGGAACCGCCGGCCCGGCGGCCGGCTCCTGCGTCGGGCAGCCTTCCGTCACCGTGACGACGGTGCCGGGCAGCTGCTCCCGCAGGGCCTCGTCGGCGATCACCATGCCCGCACCGGCGTCCTCGAGCAGCAGCGCGTGGCGGCTGGCCGGGTCGTCCGGTTCGAGTCCGAGGTACGCCCCGCCCGCGATGAGGACGGCGAGCAGGGCCACGATCAGCTCCGGCGACCGTGGCACCAGCACGCCCACGACGTCCTCCTGCGCCAGTCCGGCCGCTCGCAGTCGCCCGGCGAGCCGGTGGGCGCGGTCGTTGAGCTGCCGATAGGTGAGGGTCCGTCCGTCGCAGGTGACGGCGGGCGCGTGCGGGGCCCGCTCCGCCTGTTCGGCGACCAGCTCGTGGATGGCCCGTGCGTCGAACGGTGGCCGTCCGCTGCCGACGAACGCCGTGGTGTCGGAGGTGAAGACCGTCTTGGTCAACTGCTTCCCGCTTTCCTGTGCTGAAGTGTCCCCGTCGGGGCTGAACGCGCGACCTCGTGGTGCGCGGTGTCACCGGGTGCGTCCGCCGGCTCAGACCGCCGGCACGTGGAAGAAGGTGTCCCGCGAGGCGATGCGGCCCTGCGGCGTCATCCGGAAGAAGTCCGCGAACCGCAGCTCGACCTCACCGCCGTCGTGCAGCACGCCGCGGAACAGGCCGTGCACCGCCACCTCGTCGTCGGTCGTGACCACGGTGGCCAGGGTGTGTACGCCGGTGCGGATCACCCGTTGGTCGCGGTAGAAGCGTTCCAGTTCGGCGTGCCCGACCATGGGTTGGTACCCGGGGCGGTGGTAGCGGGCGTCCGGGGTGAACAGGGCGACCAGCGCGGGCACGTCCCCGGCGTCGACGAGCTGGTAGTACCGGCGGACCTGGGACACCCCCAGCGCCGGCGCCGTCGGGGATTCCGGTGGTGCCGGTGGTGCCGGCGTTTCGTCGGGATGGGGGAGGGTGTGGATCATGCCGAGGTGCTTCCTGTGATCGCTGTCAGAGTCGGGTACGTGGTGAGAGGTCCGGTACGGCCGCGGCGTCCGGGGCTTCCTCGAGCGCTTCGACCAGGCGTGCCGGCGTGGGCGCCTGGAACAGGGCGCCGAGGGTGAGTTCACGGCCGAACCTCACCCGCACCCGGTTGACCAGCCGGGTCGCGAGCAGGGAAGTGCCGCCCAGCGCGAAGAAACCGTCGTCGACGCCCACCGTGGGCAGGCCGAGCACCTCGGCGAACAGCGCGCACACCGTCTGCTCCGCCGGGGTTCGCGGCCCGGGCCCGGACGGTGCCGGTGCGAGGTCCGGGACGGGCAGCGCGGCCCGGTCGATCTTCCCTCTGGGCGTCAGGGGAAAGGCGTCGAGCGTGACGATCACCGAGGGCACCATGTAGTCCGGCAGCAGCGCGGCGGCGTGCTCCCGCACCGACGCCGGGTCGAGCCCCGGGTCCCCGGCCGGGACGACGTAGCCGATCAGACGCCTGCCGGGCGAGGTGCCCGGGCCGGCGGCCACGGTCGCCTGGGCGACGGCGGGATGCCCGGCCAGCACCGCCTCGATCTCGCCCAGTTCGATGCGGAAGCCGTGGAGCTTGACCTGCTCGTCCGCGCGGCCGAGGAACTCGAGTTCCCCCTCGGCGTTCCAGCGGACCACGTCGCCCGTGCGGTACATCCGCTCGCCCGGTTCGCCGAACGGGCACGGCACGAACTGGTCGGCCGTCCGGCGGGGGTCGTTCAGGTACCCGCGCGCCACGCCCGCACCGGCGACGTACAGCACGCCGGCCACCCCCGGCGGCACCGGCGACAGCGCCTCGTCCAGGACGTACACCCGCCTGTTGTCCATCGGCCGGCCGAGGGGGACGACGTCGGGCACGGCCTGGCCGGGGCGGAGCACCCTGCGCGTGGTGAACGTGGTGGCTTCGGTCGGGCCGTACCCGGCGACCACCACGGAGTCCGGACACCGTGCCAGGACGCGCCGTACCGCATCGGCCGGCACGATGTCACCGCCGGTCCACACCTGGCCGACCCGGGTCAGCGTGCCGGGGGACTCCTCGGCGAACACCCGGAACAGCCCGGCCGTCAACCACAGCGCACCGATCCGGTGATCGACGATGAGCCGGTGGAGGTCCGAGAGCGCCAGCTCGCCGGGCGGGGCCACGACCACCCGGCCCCCGTTGAGCAGCGGCACCCACCACTCGTAGGTCGAGGCGTCGAAGGCGTGCGGGGAGTGTGCGAGTACCCGCGGGCCGTCCTCGTCGCGCCAACAGCGTTGCGCGGTCAGGCTGACGACGTTGCGGTGGCTCAGGGCCACCCCCTTGGGCGTGCCCGTGGATCCCGAGGTGTACAGGACGCACGCCAGGTGATCCGGGCGCAGCGGTACGACGGGGTCGGTGGCCGGCTCGTCGTCGAGGCCGGGGTCGGCGTCGACGACGACACCCGGTGCGCCGTGGGACGGTGCGTGGTCCCGGGTGGCCCGGTGGGTGAGCAGCACCGCCGCCCCGGTGTCGTCCAGGACGCGACGCAGGCGGGCCGTCGGGGCCCGGGTGTCCAGCGGCACGTAGGCGCCGCCGGCCTTGCTGATCGCCAGGACCGCCACCACCACGTCGGCGGAGCGTTCCATGAGCACGGCCACCGTGCTGTCGCAGCGGACGCCCAGGGCGATGAGCCGGTGGGCCAGCCGGTTGGCCCGGGCGTTCAACTCCGCGTAGGACAGGGTGGTTTCCCCGCACACCACGGCGGGCGCATCGGGCGTGCGCCCGACCTCGGCCGCGAAGGCCAGCGGCACCGTGGGGTGCGGCAGCGGACGCGTGGTGCGGTTGCCGGCCACGATGGTCCGGTGCCGTTCCTCGGGGGTGAGGAGGTCGGGCCGGCAGATCGGCCGGTCCGGGTCGGCGGCCACCGCGTTCAGGAACCGCAGGAACCGCTGCTGGTGGGCGGTGAGTTCGGCCTCGGAGTAGAGCGCGGGGTTCGCGTCCACGTCGAGCCGGGGCTCGGTGCCGTCGGAGCGGTCGTAGACGGAGAACGAGAGATCCTCGACCGGCCCGTTGGACAGGTTGTGCGCGGTGGCCCGGACGCCCGCGAAGTCCAGGTGGTAGTAGAAGGACATGAAGTTGACGACGGGTCCGAACAGGACCCGCTCCGACCGTGCCGGATCCAGCTCCCTGCGCAGGTCCTCGCTGCGGTGGCGCTGGTGCCGGCGCAGGGCGGCGACCTCTTCGGCCACCTGTCGCGCGAGTGCGGACAGACCCTGTTCCGGGTGCACGCGCAGCCGCAGCGGCACCACGTTCGCCACCATGCCGGGGACGGCCGGCACGGCGGAGCCGGTGCGCCCGGTCACCGGCATGCTGAGCACGATGTCCCGTTCGCCGCTGAGGCGGTGGAGGTACGCGGCGACCGTTGCGGTGAAGGCGGTGGGCCAGCTCGCCCCGGCGGGTCGTGCGGCCCGCCGCAGCGCGGCCACGGTGGGCGCGTCGAGGGTGCTGGTGCGGCGCAGGAAGCCGTCCGAGGCGGCCGCCGAGCGGCTGGCGAGGCTGACGGGATCCGGCCGGTTGGCCAGCCGGGCCGCCCAGAACGCCCGGTCCTGTTCGGGCTGTTCCGACGCGTGGTAGGCGGCGTCGTGTGCCAGCAGAAGGCTCAGCGGCCCGAAGGCCGGACCTGCCCCGCCCCGGCCCTCGACCAGCCTGGTGTAGGTCTTGGCGACGCGGCGCGCGATGAGCGACATGCTGAAGCCGTCGACCACGATGTGGTGGACGCGCTGGTACCAGAGGAAGCGGTCCGGCGCGAGGGTGAACAGGGCCTGGCGGAACAGCGGGTCCCGGGTGAGCCCGACCG
Organism: Kitasatospora sp. NPDC087314; assembly: GCF_044744365.1. Classification (NCBI taxonomy): domain Bacteria; kingdom Bacillati; phylum Actinomycetota; class Actinomycetes; order Kitasatosporales; family Streptomycetaceae; genus Kitasatospora; species Kitasatospora sp. NPDC087314. The sequence goes on along the minus strand of NZ_JBIUYE010000011.1, from coordinate 165,039 downwards.
GTGTGGACAGGTCGGTGCGCATCCAGCGCTCGGCGGCCCGCAGCGGATCCGGTGTCGACGTGAGGTCGACGTGGTGCATCGACCAGTCGGGCGACGGGGTGACGACCTGCCGGGGGCCCTCGGCACCGTCGGTGAGGCGAACGCGCAGTGACTCGGTCTCGTCCACCACGCGCCGCACGGCCGTTTCGAACAGCTCCGCGTCGATCGGCCCGGGGATGTCCACGTACTCGCCGGTGTTGTAGGCGGGGCTGCCGGGGCGCAGGTGGTGGGCGTACCAGATGCCGGACTGCGCCGACGACAACGGCAGCTCGTGTCCGTCGCTCATCCGAGCTCCTCCAGGACGGCCGACAGCGCGTCGGCGAAGGGTCCGACGTGGGGCGGCGACAGCATGTCGTGGTGGTTGCCGGGTACCTCGACCACGCTCAGCGCCCCCCGGGTGCGTTCCCGCCACCGGGCGGGGACCACGACCGGGCCGGCGAGCGCGGGGTGGGCCTCGGCGCTCGTGAACAGGTGGATCGGTGTCCGCAGCCGAGCCGTTGACCGGTAGCGTCGGGCGGCGTCGCCGTTGGTGGTGAAGACCCGTACCATGCGCCGCAGTTGTTCGGTGCGCACCCGCAGGGGAAGGCGTTCACGGGCGTGCGCGTCGTGGAGCAGCAGGGAGAGGGCGTCCTGCTCGTCGAGCTCGTGGAGGTCTCCGACGGCTCCGGTGGGCAGTCCGGAGGCGAGCGCGAACCGGGCCGTCCCGTGCGGGTCGTGGTCGTCGGACCCGTCGGAGGATCCACCGGTGAACGCGGGTGCTCCGACGTCGATGATTCCGAGGAACCCCGGGGGGTTCCCCTGCTCCTCCAGCAGGCGGGCCATCTCGAAGGCGACCAGCCCGCCGAAGGACCAGCCGGCCAGCAGGTACGGGCCGTCGGGCAGTACGGACCGCAGCTCCCGCAGGTAGCGCTGCGCCTGCTCCTCGACGGTGGTCAGTGGCGGCTCGTCGGTGTTGTAGCCGACGGCCTCCAGGCCGTAGACGGGCCGGCCGCCGGCGAGCGGTTCGGCGTGCCGTCCGGTGGCCGGTTCGGTGGCTGGTTCGGTGAGGTGTCCGGTCAGGTGGAGGAAGGAGCAGACGTCGCCGCTCTGCGGGTGCACCAGGATCAGCGGCGCCCTGCGGCGGTCTCCTTCGGCCAGTGGAACCACGAGCCGGCGCAGGGCCCGCGACGCGTTGGGCAGTTCCGCGCACAGACCCTCGACGGTGGGATGGCGGAACACCGTGTTCAGCGGCACGGTGACCCCCCACTCCCGCCGGATCGCCTCCACGAGCTCGACCGCCCTGAGGGAATGCCCGCCCAGCGCGAAGAAGTCGTCCCGGACGCCGACCCGCGGGGTACCCAGCACGCGCTCCCAGATCCTGGTCATCAGGAGTTCCGGCAGGTCCCGCGGCGGTAGCGCGCCCGCCTCGTGGCCGTGGCGGGCGGGCGCGGGCAGGGCCCCGCGATCCACCTTGCCGTTCGTGGTCAACGGGACCCGGTCGAGTGCGGTCAGCGTCGTGGGCACCATGAACTCGGGCAGGGTCTCGCGCAGGGAGCGCCGCAGGACCATCAGGTCACCGGGCCGGTCCTGCCACACCAGGTAGCCGGCCAGTTCGGCGTCCGTCCCGCCGCCCCGCACCGTCACCGCGGCCCTGGCGACACCGGGCTGCGCGCACAACGCGGCCTCGACCTCGCCCAGCTCGATGCGGTATCCCCGGATCTTCACCTGCTCGTCGGTGCGGCCGAGGAAGACGAGGCTGCCGTCCGGCAGGTACCGCGCCAGGTCGCCGGTCCGGTACAGCCGGCCGCCGTCGGCACCGAACGGATCGGGTACGAAGCGCTCGGCGGTCAGCCCCGGCCGGTTGGCGTACCCGCGGGTGACGCCGACCCCGCCGATGTGGATCTCACCCGGTACGCCGACGGGCACCGGGGCGCCGGCCGGGTCCAGTAGGTAGATCCGGAGGTTGCCGAGCGGCCGGCCGATCGGCACGGACCCCCCTGGCCGGGCCAGATCCCGGTCGGCGTCCACGCGCCGGGTGACACAGCCGACGGACGCCTCGGTGGGACCGTAGCCGTTCCACAGCGTGGAGACCCTGTCGAGGAGCCGTCGGGCCAGGGCGGGCTGGAGCGGTTCGCCCACGCAGATCGCCTGGAACCGGCCGCCCTGCCATCCGCCGTCCAGCAGCAGGAGCCAGGTGGCCGGTGTGGCCATGAGCGTGGTGACGCCGAACTCGCGCATCATCTCCGTCAGACGCGGGCCGTCGACCGCGACCTCCGACGGGGCGATCACCACGCTCGCACCCCAGGCCAGGGGCATGAGCACCTGGGGGACGATGACGTCGAAGGAGATCGAGGCCACCGAGGCGACGACATCGGCCTCGCCGAGGTCCAGCTGTCGGCCGCGGACCACCAGGTAGTTGACCACGCCCTCGTGCGGGACCAGCACGGCCTTGGGGCGGCCGGTCGAACCGGAGGTGTAGATCGAGTACGCCAGGTTGGCGGGCGTCGCGAGCGGTGGCAGCCGGTCCTCGGGCAGGGCCGCGATGAGCCGGGCCTCGTCGTCCGTCCACACCGTCGCGGCGCCGTGCTGCGGCAGCCGGTCGGCCAGGGAGCGCTGGGTGAGCAGCAGCGGCACTTCGGCGTCGGCGAGCATGAACGACATGCGCTGTGCCGGGAGGTCCGGGTCCAGCGGCAGGTAGGCGGCGCCCGACTTGAGGACGGCCAGCAGGGCCACGACCAGGTCCGCCGAGCGCGGCAGGCACACGCCGACCAGGCGTTCCGGCCGTGCTCCCCGGGCTCGTAGGTGCCGGGCCAACTGGTTGGCCCGGCCGTCGAGTTCCCGGTAGGTCAGGCGTTGGGCGCCGCAGCGGACCGCCACCGCGTCGGGGGTCCGTCGGGCCTGCTCCTCGACCAGCTCGTGAACGCAGAGATCCGTGGGAAAGGGTTCGTCGGTGGCGTTGGCGGCCACCAGCAGCGCTTCGCGCTCGGCCTCGGTGAGCAGGTCCAGGCGCGAGACGGGACGGTCGGGATCGCTGGACGCGGCGTCCAGCAGCCGGAGGTAGTGGCCGACCAGACGCTCCACGCTCGCGCGGTCGAACAGATCGGTGTCGAAGGCCACGGTCCCGGTCGTGCCGGTCGTGCCGGTCGTCCCGGTCGGCCGGTCGGCTATCACCAGGCTGAGGTCGACCTTGGCCGTGCCGTTGTCGACGTCGATCTGTTCGACCTCCGTCCCCACCAGCCGGAGGGAGGCGGTCGGGTCGGACAGACCGGCGAACATCACCTGGAACAGCGGGTTGCGGTCGAGACCGCGGGCCGGCCGCAGTTCCTGCACCAGCCGTTCGAACGGCACGTCCTGGTGCGCGTAGGCGTCCACGGCGGTCCGGCGGACCCGATCGAGCAGCTCGGCGAAGCTCGGGTCGCCCGAGAGGTCGGTGCGGATGACCACGGTGTTGATGAACGAGCCCACCAGCGGGTCGAGTTCCGGACGCGTCCGGCCCGCGACCGGCGTGCCGACCGCCACGTCGGACTGCCCGCTGTAGCGGGCGAGCAGGGCCTGGAACGCGGCGAGCAGCGTCATGAACATCGTCGCGCCGTGCCGCCGGCCCAGCAGCCGCAACCGCCCGGCCAGTTCCTCGGGCACCGTGAAGGTGATCCGCTCGCCCCGGCCCGCGCGGACCGGTCCGCGCGGCCGGTCGGTGGGCAGGTCCAGCGGTGACAGCCCGGACAGCTGTGCGCTCCAGTAGTCCAGTTGGCGCTGCAGACGTTCGCCGGAGAGCCGGGCCCGCTGCCAGTGGGCGAAGTCCGCGTACTGGATCCGCAAGGGGGGCAGCTCGTGCTCGCGACCTTCCAGCCGGCTCCGGTACATCGCCGACAGGTCGTCCCACAGCAGCGGCATCGACCAGCCGTCGACCGCGATGTGGTGGACGACCACCACCAGGACGTGTTCGTCCTCGTCGACCCGCAGCAGTGATGCGCGCAGCAGCGGGGCGGTGGCCAGGTCGAAGGGGCGCAGGATCTCGGAGTGAACCAGATCGAGGGCCAGCTGCGCCCGGCGTTCCGCGGGCTCGGTCCGGAGGTCCCTGACGGGCAGGTCGAGCGGCCGGGCCGGCTCGACCGAGGGGCTGGGGCGCCCGTCCTGCTCGGGGAAGGCGGTGCGCAGGACTTCGTGGCGCCGCACCAGCTCGGTGAGGCTGTGGCCGAGGGCGGCCACGTCCAGCGGGCCGTGCAGCCGGAAGACCTCGTGGACGTTGTACATCGCGGGGCCGTTGGACAGCCGCTCGATCAGCCACATGCGTTCCTGGGTGAACGACGTCACCTGCGCACCCTCAGGGCGGGGTGGGACCGCGGCCTCCGGCTCGCCCTCGGCGGCCCTGCTCCGGGCCGCGCGGACGCGTTGATCGAGCAGGGCCCGGGTGGTGGCCGGCGTGGCACCGGTCGCTGGGGTGGCTCCGGGCGCGGCACCGGTGGGTTGGCCGGGCTCGGGTCGACTGTGCTGGGCCTTCACGGGTGGCCGGCCTTTCCGACGGGAAGCGATTCCGCTTCGGCGGCGGCGCCGAGGTCCGCCAGCAACGCCGCGTCGATGCCGTCGGCGAGTTCGGCGACGGTCGGGTGGTAGAACAGCAGGGCGACCGGCAGTTCGAGGTCGAGTGCCCGGCCGAGTCGGGACATGACCTTCGATGCGAGGAGCGAATGGCCGCCCAGTTCGAAGAAGTCGCTGTGCACGCCGTCCGGGGTGACACCGAGCACCTCGGCCCAGGTCTCCAGCACGAGGAGCTCGGTCTCGGTCTCGGCCCTGGTGGCGGGAGCGTCGGCCTGGCCGGCATCGGGCTGCGGGGCCGCGGGCCGCACGGTGGGAGTGGCGGGAGCGATGGGGGCGGAGCGGCTCACCCGGAGGCCGGGAGGGGTCTGCCACGCCGATATCGGCCGCTCCGGACTGTCGACGAGATGGTCGAGCAACGCCCCGAAACCTTCGGAGAGTTGCCGCACCGTGTCGCGGTCGAAGAGGTCGGTGGCGTAGCGGAGGACGCCGGTGAAGCGATCGCCGTGGTCCGTCAGGGAGACCTCGATGTCGAACTTCGCCACGTCGTTCGGCACGTGATGGTCACTCACCTCAAGGCCTGCAAGGCCGGACGGGAGCGCGGGCGGATCCTCCAGCTGGAACATGACGGTGAACAGCGGGTGTTGGCCGAGATCGCGTTCGGGCCGCAGCTCCTGCACCAGCCGTTCGAAGGGGGCGTCCTGGTGGGCGTAGGCCTCCACCGCGCACCGCCGCACCCGGGCGAGCACGTCGGTGAACCCGGGGTCGCCCGACAGGTCGGTGCGCAGGACGAGCGTGTTGACGAAGAAGCCGACCAGCGGTTCCACCTCGATCCGGGTCCGCCCGGAGATCGGCGTGCCCACCGTCACGTCGGCCTGTCCCGTGCAGCGCGCGAGCAGGACCTGGAAGGCGGCCAGCAGCGTCATGAACGGCGTCACCTCGTGGGCGCGCCCCAGTGTGCGTATTCGGTCGGCGAGTTCTGCGGAGATCTCGATCTCGACCTGGTCGCCCCGGCCTGACCACACCGCGGGGCGGGTTCGGTCCGTCGGGAGCACCGACGGGCTCAGCTCGGCCAAGCGCTCGTGCCAGTAGGCGAGTTGGTCCAGCAGTGCCGTTCCGGCCTGGTGGCTCCGTTGCCAGTCGGCGAAATCGGCGTACTGGACGGGCAGGTCCGCCAAGGCGATCGGCCGGCCGTCGACGGCGGCACCGTATCCGGCGGAGAACTCCTGCCACAGCACCGACAGCGACCAGCCGTCACAGGCGATGTGGTGGATCACCAGGAGCAGCAGATGGTCGTCGGGGGCGGTGCGGATCAGTCGGGCCCGCAGCATCGGAGCGGTCCCGAGGTCGAACGGGGTCGCCAGATCGGCGGCCATCAGCTCCCGGGCCCGCTGCCAGGCCTGCTCCGCCGAGGTGTGCGTCAGATCGGTGATCGTCGGCACGAAGGTCTCGACCGGCTCCGTGACGTGGCACGGGCCGTCCTCGGATTCGACGATCCGGCCGCGCAACACCTCGTGGCGCCGCACGACTTCGGTCAGTGCCCGGGCGAGCGCCTCCTGGTCCAGTCGGCCGCGCAGACGGACCGCGGTCGGGACGTTGTGGTCCGGCCGGCCCGGCCGCAGCCGATCGAGGAACCACAGCCGTTGCTGGGCGAAGGACAACAGGGTCGGAGCGTACGCGCGCCGATCGGAGCCAGGCATGACGGATCCACCTTTCACGGCGATCGGGAACGCCTCAGCGCTCCGGAAATCCCCTCGCCGATTCGCTACTTCGCGAACAGTACGGCGGATACTAGGTGGCTCCCGTCTCACTCCGCAAGACAGAGAAGAGGGTTGCAGGCATCAAGACAATCTTTACGCCAGTTCACCGGAATCCTTATGTAGATCGAACACGCTCGACGGCTAGCATCGGCGCGGCCGGCCACGGAACCTGCTCTGACGTGGCGTCATGGTTCTGATCGAGCAACCCACTTCCGTGGACGGGCGCCACGTGATAATTCTTCTGTCGCCAGGTGGGCGGCCGGGTCGGCCCCTTTCATGTCGATCCCTTCATTGTTCCGATTGAGATCGGTGAACCCGTTGCATGAACTCATCCGTTGAATATGGACTCACTTCGTTGCACGAACTCGGAGAAGTCATGACGCAGCAGCAGAGCCTGGTGGGTTCATTCGTCTCGCACGCCACCAGCCACCCCGGTGATGCGGCGCTGGTATGGCGCGGAGAAGAGACGACCTACCGTGAACTCCACCGGCTGGCGGAGCGGGAGCGCGTCCGGATCGCCCGGATCGCCCCGGGCGAGGACGAGCCGATCGGCATCCTGGCCGCCAAGTCGCCCTCGACGATCGCCCTGGTGCTCGCCTGCCTGTTGGAAGGGCGGCGCTTTCTGCTGCTGCCGGCACCCGCGTCGGAGGGACGAACGTCGGAGGGGCGAACGCCCCACGCGTTGGTCGAGCAGGCCGGAATCCGGTACGTCCTGTCGCCGGAGGGCTCCCAGGCGCCCGGACTCGGGCCGGGCGCCTCGGACCGGCCGGCGGAACCGAAGGCGCCGCGCCGTACGGAGCCCGCCGACGTCTCCTTCATGTTCACCACCTCCGGTTCCACCGGGCGGCCGAAGATCGTGCCACTGAGTTCGGGGGCGGTGGACCGCTTCACCACCTGGGCCGGCGAGCGGTTCGGCATCCGTCGGGGAACGACGGTCCTCAACTACGCCCCGCTCACCTTCGATCTGTGCCTGCTGGACATCTGGACCACGCTCAAGTACGGCGGCCGCGTCGTCCTGGTCGATCCGGCCCGGGCCACCCACCCGGGCCACCTGCTGGACCTCGTGTCCCGCCACGCGGTCCAACTCGTCCAGGCGGTACCGATGTTCTACCGGCTGCTGGTCGACGCGGCCGCGGCGAGCGGCCGGCGGCTCGACACGGTCGAGCACGTCGTCTTCACCGGTGACAGCATGCCCGCCCGCTGCCTGGCCGAACTTCCGCAGCTGTTCACCGGCGCGCGGCTCTACAACGTCTACGGCTGTACCGAGACCAACGACAGCTTCCTGCACGAGGTCGACGGCACCGAGCCGGCGGACGGACCGGTGCCGATCGGGCGCCCGCTGCCCGGAGTCCACGCGGTGATCGTCGGTGCCGACGGCGGGATCCTGACCGGGCCGGGAACCGGCGAGCTCCATGTCGCGACGCCCTTCCAGACCGACGGCTACCTGGACCGGGAACAGGACGCGGACACGTTCGCGACCCACCACCACGACGGGGAGGCGCGGCGCTACTTCCGCAGTGGCGACCTCGTGCGGCGGGACCGGGACGGCCGCATCACCCTGGAAGGCCGAAACGACCACCAGGTCAAGGTCCGCGGCGTGCGGGTCAACACCCATGAGGTCGAGCAGGTGCTGCTCGACCATCCCGACGTCGTCGAGGCGGCCGTGGTGGCCGTGCCCGACCCGGTGGCCGGCCGCCTGCTGCAGAGCGTGGTCCGTCGCGCCCCGGACAGCCGGCTGAACTCGCTGACGCTGCGCCGGCACTGCGCACAACGGCTTTCGCTCACCGCGGTCCCCTCGACCCTGCTGATCGTGGACGACCCGCTGCCCAGGACGTCCACCGGAAAGATCGACCGCACGCCCATCGAGCGCGCCTGCTCCCCGTCCCAGCCAAACGAAGGAACGGCCACGTGAACCACGCCGCGGTAGTCACGCAGTTCATCATCGAGGAGTTCCTGCCGGACGTCGACGCGAGCGAGCTGGACTCCGACTACGACCTCGTGGACGGCGGGGTCATCGACAGCCTCGGCCTGCTCAAGACGATCGCCTGGCTTGAGGATTGCTTCGACCTGCGCGTTGAGGAGATCGACCTCGACCTCGACCCGGACAGCTTCCGCTCCGTCGGCTCGATCAGCAGGTTCATCGAGCGGGCCCAGCAGCACCGGACGGACTCCCACTAGTCATGCACGAGGTGCTGCGAGCGCTGATCGACCGGGACCGCACCGTCGATCAGGAGATGTGGGGGTCCTTCTGGGACCAGCTGCGGGACGGCGCTCTCCGGTCCGGCGAGACGGTGGCGCTGCTGTCCTCGCTGTCCACCCGGATGCCCGATCGGGACACGCTGGTCGGGATGCTCCGCTCGCTGGACGAGCGCCGGCCGGCCGTCGCCGCCCGGCTGGACGGCACGGCCAACATCGTCGGCACCGGAGGCGGGCCGGCCACGTTCAACATCTCCACCGCGGCGGCGTTCGTCGCCGCCGCCCTGGGCGTCCGCGTCGTCAAGACGGGATCCCGCGCCTATACGAGCACCTGCGGCTCCCACGATCTGCTCGACCGGCTCGGCATCGGAACGACCACCTCGTACGAGCAGACCGAAGCCCTGCTGGAACGCTTCGGCATCGCCTTCCCGGGGAACTTCGTCTACCCGCGGGAGGTGGCGCTGCTGGCCCGGAGCATCGTGCCGATGGACCTGCGGATGATCGGCGGATTCATCAACTCCGTCGGCCCCTTCCTGGCCGCGGTGCCGGTCTCCGCGCAGCTCGTCGGTGTCTCGGACCGTTCGCTGCTGCCGACCCTGGGCCATGTCGCCGCCACCGTCGCCGACCGGAGGATCTGGCTGTGCTCCAACGAGCTGGGGATCGACGAGCTCGTCAGCTCCGTCGACAACGTCGTCCTCACCAATGACGGCACCGACGGGATCCGGCTGCGGGCCGAGGCTCCCGGGCCTGGGACTGGGACCGTGACCGGGATTGGGACTGGTACCGGGAGCGGGACCGGGACCGGCGCGATCGCCGAACTACGGCCGGCCGGCGGGGGAGAGGACGTGGTCGACCACTTCCTCGGCGTGCTCTCCGGAGCCGGGACGGGTCTCGTCACGAGGACCGTCTGCCTGAACGCCGCCGCACTGGCCGTCGCGAGCGGGCTGATCGACGGGTGGCCGGAGGCGATCAGGGCGGCCGACGACGCCCTCCGCAGCGGCGCCGCACGCGACCTCGTCGACCGCTTGCGTGCGCAACCGGCGCGCCGCGTGGTGGCCACGGTGCGTGCGCGGTGAGCGGGTTCTTCGCCCGCCGGCCACCGGACCAGCCCGGCCTGGCGATGTTCCTCAACGCCGGAGACCCACCGCTGCCCGTCCTGGCCGACGTCATGCGGATGCTCGACGACTGCCGGGTGGACTGCCTGGAGCTGGCGGTGCCCTTTCCCCACTCGGTCACCGACGGGCCGGTCATCCGCCGATCGGCGCAGCGGGCCCTGGCCGCCGGCGGCGGACTCGACGAGGTGCTCGACTTCCTCAGCGGGATCCTGCCCCGGCTGCGCCACCTGCGGGTGGCACTGCTGGCCGACTGGAGCCATACGGTCAGAGACCTGACCGTGCCCGGCTTCGTCCGGCGGGTCGCCGACTCGGGCGTCGACGGGCTGCTGGTCCACGGCCTGCCACCGCGGCTACGGGCGGACTGCCTCGAAGCGGTGCAGGAGGCGGGGCTGCCCATGGTCGCCACCTGCTACGCCGCGTCGGCGGCCGGGGTGAAGGCCGCGGCCGCCGAGTGCGCCACCGCGTACCTGTACCTGGTGGCCCACTACGGCCGCAGCGGCGGCGGGCTCACGGCCGACCGCCAGCAGCTGGCCGACGCGCTGGCCGCACTGCGGAAGACGACCGCGGTACCGATCGCCGTCGGATTCGGCGTCCGCTCCAGGGCGGACATCGCCCTGCTGCACGGCCTCGGCGCCGACGCCGCGGTCGTGGGCAGCGCCGGGGTCGCCCGGATCGAGCACGCCCTCGCCGAAGGGGCCGACGTGGTCGAGGAGTTCCACACCTTCGTGCACACCATTTCGCCGTATTCAGCAAGCCGCTAGGAGGCACACCCGATGATCGTCCGACGCCTTGACGAGGTGACGACCGTGGACTGGGGCAACGGGCTCAGCCGCAGGTTCCTTCTCGAATCCGACGGCCTGGGCTACACGATGACGGACACCACCGTCCGCGCCGGCACCAAGTCGAGGCTGGAGTACCGCCGCCACCTGGAGGCCTGCTACTGCATCGAGGGAAGGGGCGCGGTCATGGACGCCAGTGGCACGTCCCACCCGATCGAGCCGGGCACGCTGTACGCGCTCGACCTGCACGACGCCCACTTCCTGATCGCGGACCAGGACGAGGACCTCCGCCTGGTGTGCGTGTTCTCGCCCGCGTTGCGCGGTGACGAACGCCACAGCCTGGATTCAGCAGATTTCTCCGAGTACTAACAGGACTGACGAATGATCAGGTGGAATGCCGACCAGATCGCTCTGGGCGAGGGGATCGCCCAGTGGTGCGAGGAGCTCAGCTCGGGCCACCTAGAAGGGGACGCGGAAGGCGCCTTCCCGTGGGACAAGTGGAAGCTGATCCAGCGGTCCGGAATCCTCGGCCTGCCGTTCGACGAGCAGTGGGGCGGGCTGGGCCAGGATCTGCTCACCACCATGCACGTGCTCGAACAACTCGGTACCGGGTGCCGTGACGGCGGACTGAACTTCTCGGTCGCCACCCACCTGGTCAGCGTCGGAGTCCCGCTGCAACGGTTCGGTTCGCCGGAGCTCAAGGCGCGGCACCTGCCGGGGATCTGCTCGGGGGAGACGATCGGGGCGCATGCGATCAGTGAGACCGAGAGCGGCTCCGACGCGCTGGCGATGAGGACCACGGCCACCCGTGAGGGCGACGGCTTCGTGCTGCGGGGCGGCAAGTCCTTCATCACCAACGGCCCGGTGGCCGACGTGTTCGTGGTCTACGCGCGCACCCACCCGAAGGCCGGCCCGCTGAGCATCTCCGCCTTCGTCGTGGAGCGCGACACCCCGGGGCTCGTGGTCGGGCCACCCGTCGCCACCATGGGGCTGCGGACCGCGCCGCTGAGCGAACTGCACTTCGACGACTGCAGGATCCCCGCATCCGCCGTGATCGGCCGGGTCGGATCCGGGTTCCTGGTCCTGGACCACGTGATGAAGTGGGAGATCCTCTGCTCCTTCGTCATCAACACCGGGCAGATGCGGTACCGGCTCGACCGCTGCGTCGAGTACGCCAAGGAGCGCGTCCAGTTCGGCAATCCGATCGGCTCGTACCAGTCGATCTCCCACAAGCTCGTGGACATGAGCATCGGCTTGGACACCGCGCGGAAATGGCTCTACGACACGGCGGTTCGACTGACGGAGGGCGAGAACGTCACGAGGGACATCGCCGTCAGCAAGCTCCTCGCCAGCGAGAGCAACCTCTCCTCCGCACTGGCCGCCGTGCAGATCTTCGGCGGCAGCGGGTACCTGGCCGAGTACGGACTGGAGAAGGACGTGCGCGACGCGGTCGCCGGCCCGATCTACTCGGGCACGTCGGAGATCCAACGCAACCGCATCGCCGCCATGTTGGGGTTGTGACGCCTGATGCTGGTCAAGATCTGCGGAGCCGCCTCGGCCGAGGACGTGGCGTCGGTCGACAGTGCCGGAGTCGACCTCGTCGGCCTGTGGCACGGTGTTCCAGGGGGTCGCGCGGAACTGACGCTCCATCAACTAGCCCTGATCGCGGCAGCCGTGCACCGAACGGCTCGACTGCATCCGGTCCTGGTGACCTTCCTCAACGACGCCGAGGCGCTGCGCGTGGCGACGGCCGCGGCCCGCGTGCGGTGGGTCCAACTGCACGGCTACCAGCCGCCGGGCCTGGTCCGCGCCCTGAAGCGCACCACGGACCTCACCGTGGTCAAGGTGCTGCACCTCGGTCCGGACACCCGCGCGGAGCGGTCCCTGATCGCGGCGTACGAGCGGGCGGGAACGGACCTCTTCCTGCTGGACGCGGTGGCCGGGGACGGCCGGATCGGCAGTACCGGGCAACCGGCGGACTGCGGGGCCGTCATCGAGATCGCGGACCGCCTCTCGCGACCCTTCCTGCTGGCCGGCGGAATCTCGGCCGACAACCGGGAGGACTACCGGGCGGTGGTGGACCACCCCCTGTTCCTGGGCATCGACGTGGACACGGCGGCCAGGGACCTCGACGGACGGCTGAGCACCGACCGGGTCACGGCCGTGCGGCGCGGCTGGCGAGCGACGGACGGCACCGGGGTGATCGGATGACGGCCGAGTTCATCGAGGCGCTGCTGGACGCCCGCCGACCGGTGATCATGGAGCTCAAGCGGCAGGACGCCGCAGGGCACGACCTGTTCGGCGACAGGTCGGCCGCCCGTCTGGTCGCCGACTACCAGGACGTCGGCGCGCCCTGCCTGTCCGTGGTGACCGGGCGGTGGTTCGGCGGCACCCGGGACCTGCTGCGCGAGGTCGTGGAAGCGACGGACCTGCCCGTGCTGCAGAAGGACTTCATCACCCGCCGGAGCCAACTGCACCAGGCCCGCGAGAGCGGCGCGTCCGCGATCCTGCTCACCGCCGCGCTGCTGCCGCGCGCCACCCTGGGCCGTCTGGTCGACCTCGGCCTGAGCCTGGGCCTGACGCCGTTCGTCGAGGTCGCCACCGAGGAGGAGATCAGCCGCGTGCCACGCGCCGAGGAGTGCGTGGTCGCGGTGAACAACAAGGACATCGCCGACCGCGAACGCGGCGCGGGCGACCTCGGGCGAAGCTCGTCACTCCTGCCCGCCGTGCTGAGCAGCGGCACCCGGTGCCCGGTGAGTGCCGGGGCCATCCGCTGCCCCGATGACGCCGCCCGCCTGCTCGGGGAGGGCTTCGCCGGTGTGCTCATCGGGACGGGCCTCCTGCGCGCCGCCAGCCTGCCGGAATGGCTGGACGGGCTCGACGCGGGCCTTGGCACCCGACTCGACGCCCGTCCTGGCATCCGTCCTGGCACTCGACTCGACGCCGGCCGCGAACCGGCTCCACCCGTCCGCCGCCCGGCGGACCCCCCAACCACCGACATCTGGAGGTAACGGCATGACCAGCGAAGCACCCGAGCAGTGGAAGGTCGTCGTCAACGACGAGGAGCAGTACTCGATCTGGTCCGCCGACCGCGAGTCGCCGGCGGGCTGGCGCGAGGTCGGTGTACGGGGTGCGAAGGACGAATGCCTCGCGCACATCGAACGCGTGTGGACCGACATGCGCCCCCGCAGCCTGCGCCTGCGGTCCGTCCCGGAGGACGGTGCGCAGTGAACCGGACGCTCGCATCGTACGGTGCGCACCGTACGACCGAGCCCATGCTCTCCACCACCCTGAACCTCCCGGGGTGCCAGGCCCGAGGCTGGGTCGTCGTCGACTCCATGGTCGACGGCCTGGCCATGGGCGGCACCAGAATGACCCGGACGGTGACCGAGCAGGAGCTGACCGGGCTCGCCAGGGCGATGTCCCACAAGCTGGCGCTGGTCGGGCTGCCCATCGGTGGCGCGAAGGCCGGCATCGCACCCGATCCGGGCGCCACCGTCGAGCGGCAGGCGGTGATGCGGGGGTTCGGCCGTGCCGCGGCCCCGCTGCTGCACGGCGGGGTGTACCTGGGGTGCGACCAGGGCACCACCTACGCCGACCGGCAACTGGCCTTCGAGGCCGCCGGGTACGACGTCACCCGCCGCCCCGGCACCACCCGCCTCACCGTCGGCTGGGCCGAACTGTGGGACCAGATGGCCGACATCACCGGGTTCGGCGTGGCCGTCGCGGTGCTCGGCGCCCTACGGGCCTCCGGTGCGCGGACCCCGCAGCGCATCGCGATCCAGGGCTTCGGCACCGTCGGGCGCGCGGTGGCCGGCCACCTGGCCGCCCACGGCCACCGGGTGGTGGCGGTGGCCGACGTCCGGGGCACCATCGAGGACCACCGCGGACTGCCCGTCGCCGAACTCGCCGCGCTCACCAGCAGCGACGGGACGATCGACCGAAGCCGGTTGCCCGCCCGGGTCACGGTCCACGGGCCCGGGCAGGCGTGGCTGCACGTCGACGCCGACGTGCTGGTGCTGGCGGCATCCGCCTCCGCGGTCGACGAGGAGGCGGTGCCGGCGGTCCGGGCTCGCCTGGTGGTCGAGGGCGGAAACCTGAGCTGCACCGCACCGGCCCGCCGGTTGCTGCGCGAGGCCGGCCACACCGTCCTGCCGGACGTGGTCGTCAACGTCGGCGGAGCGGCGGCAACCGGGTGCGTGCTCGCCGGGCTGGCCCCGTCCGACCTGCCGCTCCCGCACCTGTCCGAGTGGCTGCGCGAGTGGGTCTCCAGCAGGATCGCCAGGAACTGTGAGCTGGTGCAGGAGCTGAGCGCCTCGGGCAGCGCCGACCCGGTCGCGCAGCTCCTGGGTTCGCGCGGTCGTGGGTGACGTCGATTCAATTGAGCGGCGTAGAGCGGGAGTTCATCGAGCCGTATCCGCCGGTCGGCGAGTACGGCCCGTATCCCGGGCGGAGCCGTCCCTGGTCAGGGTGGACTCCACCACCGTCCGGGCCCACCACGACGCAGCCGGGATGTATCTGGATCCCGATGCCGTGGCCGTTCTGAAGAAGGCCGCCGACGAGGCGGAGAAGGCCCGGCAAACGGGGGCGGCCAGGGGGAACGAGACGGACAGGACACCCCGGACAGGGAGGATCGGCGACGTGTCCGGCGCCGCCGCAGGCTCCGCCTGAAGGCCGCTCTGTTCGGACGCTCGCGGGGCGGGCAGACCAGCAAGGTCCACGCCGCCGGCGAACGCAGGTGCCGCCCGCCGGCGTTCGTCCTGACCGAGGGACAGGAGGCCGACGGCCCGCAGTTCATTCCCGTACTGAAGAAGATCCGGGTCCGCGGGCCCGTCGGCCGCCCCGCACCAGGCCCGACGCGGTTGCCGGGCGCCGGCCTGGACCTCTCCGCACTCGCCCGCCAGGCCTTCGCCGTCCTCACCGAACGGCCGGATCGAGGCCATCAGATGGGGTGACCTCCCGGCCTCCTCCACCGTTCTCCAGGCACGACTCCGGCGGTCCCACGCCGGACTCGCCCTGCTGCTACGGAAGTCAGAAGGCACCCGTGAACCCGACAGACCTGCGAACCGGCGCCGTGATCCCGACCCAGGCCACCCGGCCCAGGAGAGATGTGCGCGTCCTGGTGGTGGGCGCGGGGTTCTCGGGCATCGGCGCTGCCATCCGGCTGCGCCAGGCGGGGGTGCGTGATCTCCTCGTGCTGGAGAAGGCGCCGCAGCTCGGCGGCACATGGCGGGAGAACACCTACCCGGGCTGCGCCTGCGACGTGCCCTCGACGCTCTACAGCTACTCGTTCACCCCGGACACCGCCTGGAGCCGGGTGTTCGCCGGGCAACCGGAGATCCACTCCTACCTGCGGTCGACGGCCGAGCGGCACGGGCTCGGAGAGGTCCTGCGCTTCGGCGTACAGGTGCTCGGAGCCCGGTGGGATCCGGCGGCCGGGCGCTGGCTGCTGGAGACCGGCGACGGACCGTACAGCGCCGAGGTGCTGGTCCTGGCCACCGGACCGTGGCACGTCCCGCGCCACCTCGACGTCCCCGGCGTCGAGGAGTTCACCGGGCCGGTGCTCCACACCGCCCGGTGGGACCGGAGCATCGACCTGACGGGGCACCGGGTGGGCGTGGTGGGCACCGGCGCCTCCGCCGTGCAACTCGTCCCGGCCATCGCCTCCCGAG
Organism: Kitasatospora sp. NPDC087314; assembly: GCF_044744365.1. NCBI lineage: Bacteria > Bacillati > Actinomycetota > Actinomycetes > Kitasatosporales > Streptomycetaceae > Kitasatospora > Kitasatospora sp. NPDC087314. The sequence continues at coordinate 148,963 of NZ_JBIUYE010000011.1, read as the reverse complement.
CGGCCGCCGTACACCTCTTCCAGCGGACCGCCCAGTGGGTGCTTCCCAAACCCGACCTACCGGTGCCCGCGGCGGCCAACCGGCTGCTGGACCACCTGCCCGGCTCCCGCAACGCGCTGCGCGCCGGGCAGTACGCGCTGCAGGAGGGCTTCGGCTACGCCTTCCGCCACCCGCGCCTCGCCCGCCTGCTGGAGGCGGGCGCGCGTGCGCACCTGCGGCTCGCGGTCCGTGACCGGTCGCTGCGCCAGGCGCTCACGCCCACCTACCGACTGGGCTGCAAGCGTCTGCTCACCTCCAGCACCTTCTACCAGGCCCTCACCCAGCCGCACGTGCACCTGCACCCCACCGCCGTGGCAGCCGTACGCGGCAACGAGGTCGTCGGCGCCGACGGCACCACCGCCCGGGTGGACGTCCTCGTCACGGCCACCGGCTTCCGCATGGGCGAGCCGCCGCTCGCCCGGAGCCTGTCCGGCCGCGGCGGCCGGACCCTGCACGAGGCCTGGGACGGCGGGCCGCAGGCGTACCTGGGGACCACCGTCAGCGGCTTCCCCAACCTCTTCCTGCTGCTGGGGCCCAACCTGCTCGGGGGCTCCACCTCCGCGATCACCGTCCTGGAGGCCCAACTGACCTACCTCACCGACGCGCTGGCCCACCTCGATCGCGACGGCCGGCGGGTTCTGGAGGTCCGGGCCGCCGCGCAGGACGCACACAACGCGGCGGTGCAGGAGGCGTTACGGACCACCGTGTACAACTCCGGTGGCTGCACCAGCTACTACTTCAGCCCGGGCGGGCGGAACACCTTCGCCTGGCCGTGGTCCACCGGGCGGCTCGTCCGACGGCTGAGCCGCTTCGACCCCGCCGCCTACACCTGCCACGCACCCGCATCCGGGCCCTCTCCCTCGCCCTCGTCCGCCACGGCGGAGCGGGAAAGCTAGGAGCGTGGGTCGGTCCCGTACGAAAGATCACGGGACACAGGTGGGTTGCCGGTCACCGAGACACGCTCCTAGCGGCGCAGGAATGTCCCGCCGTCGATGACCCAGAAGCCGGCCGGAACCGTGCCGCACTTGACGACTTCGGAGTGCATCCCGGGGTTGGTCCGGTTCCAGCCGACCCGGCGCTGGTGCTGCTCGTCGGTCGGGTAGAAGGTGAGGCCGGCCTCGGGGTGCTGGCCCTCCTCGAAGAGGTACGGCTCGCCCCCGAGCGGGGTAACCACGGTCCGCGAGATGGGCCCGGTCACGGTGATGGCACCGTTCCCGTCGAGGGTCAGGCAGTCGACGTCGAACTCGGCCCGGATGGTGCCGGTCTTCTCGAACACGTGCTGCACCACGACGTGGCCCCGGGTGTGGCCGTCGACCGTACGGGCGCTGACCCGCGCGGTGAGCCGCTCGCCTGGGTTGGGGCCCGGGCCGTGCTCGTTGAGCAGGGTCCAGCCGTGCAGCGCGAGGTGCTGGGCCGGTAGGGGGGTGGCCGGCGCGGGCGCGGCCGCGGCGGTGCCGGCCGTCCCGGCCGCGAGGGCCACGGCCGCAGTGGTGAGCGCGATGGCGGTGGTGAGCTTTCGCATGGTCAATCCTCAGTGGGGAGACGGGAGTCGGGCTGTTTCCGACTACCTCCAACCTCCCGGCTCACCCCCGGTCACGGCCTCCGCCGCGAGGAGGGACCAGCTCCCCCCAGCGGGGGAGCCGTTCCTCCTCCGCCCGACTCACCGAGTGGCGTGTCACCGCGCGGCGTGGCGTATCGCGTCCAGGGCGAGGGCCGCCGCGACCGATCCGCCGATCACGGGAGCGAAGCCGTTTGCTCATGCGGCCCTCCCTCGCTCCGCGCCCCGCAGGAATCCTGACGGCGCCCTCAAGGCTGCCACCTCCCCGTGCGTCGCGGTACCCCTCGGCCCGGGGGCGGGGCGCGAGCCGGTGAGTCAGCCGTGCTCAGCCGTGTTCCGCCGAGCCGGTGAGTCGGAGTTTGCGCTGGGCCCGCTGGTAGAACGTGGTGTGGCCCAGTCGCACGACGCGTGCGGCGGCGGGCAGCATGGTCACCTCTATGACGCCGCCCGGTGAGACGTGGCCGACCAGGAGGCCGTCGGCCTCGACGGCGAGGTCGCCGCTGTGCGGCAGGACCTCCAGGTCGAGCCGTTCACCGCTGGAGAGGAACACGGAGCGGTTGAACGCGGCATGCGGAGCCACGGGGGTGATCAGCAGCCCCTCCGCGTTGGGGGAGACGATCGGGCCGCCGGCGGAGAAGCTGTACGCGGTGGAGCCGGTCGGCGTGGCGACGACGACCGCGTCGGCGGTGTAGGCCACGAAGGGCTCGCCCTGGACCCGTACGGCGACCGCCGCGGACTTGTGTCCCGGGCTGCGCAGGAACACGACGTCATTGAGCGCCGTCGTCTCTGCGGCCCCGAAGCGGGCGTGGACGCCGGAGCGGACTTCCACGGTGAAACGGTGGGTGTCGATGGCGTCCAGTGCGGCAGGAAGTTCCGGTATGTCGACCTCGGCGAGGAAGCCCAGACGTCCGACGTTGACGCCCAGGACCGGCGCGTGGCCCCCGGTCGCGAGCCGCATCGCGCGCAGCATCGTGCCGTCCCCGCCGAGGCTGATCAGCAGATCGGCACTCGTGGTCATCTCCTCGGCCTCGACCGGAATGGCCTCGCAGCCGATCCGGGCCACCTCCGCCGCCAGCCCCAGAACCTTCGTCCCCCGGGCCCGGCTCCAAAGGACCACGGCCTCCACGGTGGGCGCGCAGGTGCGCTCGGGGTGGAGCACCAGCCCCACCGTGCCGATGAATCCCATCCGGGGCACCTCGATATCAGCCGGGACACTGTTGCTCCCTTCTAGTCACGCACAGCCGGTCGCCACCTTCAAGGCCACCGCCGGGCCCTCCGCTACTGCCCGTACGACGGGGCCCGCTGCCGCTCGCCAAGGAATCTCCGTGCGAGCCGGCTGGTTGGGATCCGGAGAGACAGTCCGACGGCTTCGGCCTCGACGTGCCGAACCGGCGGCCCGGGCCGAGCCCTCACCGGGAGGCGTGTCCGATGGCTGACAGCCCGATCCGGGGGATCGATCCCTCCGCACGGCCGAGCGGGGACGGGTGCGTGGAGTGCCTGACGGGGGACGGGCCGGGGTGGTGGTTCCACCTGCGGCGATGCGCCGAGTGCGGGCACATCGGCTGCTGCGACTCCTCCCCCTCGCAACACGGCACGAGACATGCCCGAGAGGCAGGGCATCCGTTCCTGGCCAGCTTCGAGCCCGGTGAGGCGTGGTTGTGGAGCGTCGAGACCGAGCAGTACTACGAGGGGCCGGAACTGGCCCCGCCCGCCGCACACCCGGCCTCGCAGCCGACGCCCGGCCCGCGCGGCAAGGTCCCTGCCGACTGGCAGTCGCACCTGCACTGATGTTGGGGGTGTCGGATAGTTCATCCAGGCTGCTCAGGCGGCATGTCGGTATTCGTGGAGGGTTCCGCTGAGTCGGTCGTGTCTGCGGATGTCCGGTTGGGCGATCCGGTCTCGAGGTGTACTCATGAGATCTGCTTCCCCTCGTCAGTGGATCGGCTCGGTCTCTACCGACCTGGTCGCGATCGAGGCCCGCAAGGCGATGGAGGGCACCGACGCCGAGGACGCCGAGTTCCTCACCACCCTGGGAGACACCCCGGGCGACGGCGGGCAGAGGCGGCCCCCGCGCACGCCGCTGCCCGGCGGCCCATCGCTTTTCGGCGCTTCCTTCGATTCCTTCGCCTCACACCTGGAAGCTCTGGATGTCCGATGTCGTGCTCGTGAAGCCGTTGGTCGAGATGACCCTGACCTGAACCGCTGTCCCCCGGGGGAACTGGCTGCGGTCGATCGTGATCATCGGGTTCTTCAGGCCGACCCCGACGGTCTGCCAGGTCCGTCCGCCGTCCGTACTCACCTGGGTCGCGAAGGTCTGGCCGTCCTGCGGGGCCGGGCCGAAGTCCAGTGCCAGCCCGATGTTCCCGTCCTGCGCCGTCGTCGGACGGGCGCCGCGCAGGGCCGGGGCCGGGGCTCCGGGGCGGAAGGTGTCCACGACCTGCCCCCCGACGAGCAGCTCGACGGACGCCGGGTCGGCCCCGACCTGGAGGACCGCGTCGACCAGGCCGGTCCGGTCCTGCCCCGGTTCCGGGTCCGACGACAGCTTGACCGTGACCGGGAAGTCCTGTGGCGGTGCGCCGCCTGCCTGTCGGATCCGGAGGACCACCGGGACCCCTCCGTCCGGGCCGGCGCCGTCCGGCTGTCCGGCCGGGGCTGGCTGGGCCGGCTGTTGGGCCGCCGCCGACACCGGATTGACGAAGCGGATGTCACCGGCGCGTTGGGTGAGGTTGACGGTCCCGATCACGCTGACGAGCTGCCCGGCATCGGGCCCCGCTCCCCGCGTCGCTTCGTCGGCCGCCGACATCGGGGTCGGCGCGGTCGTCACCGAGAGTTGCGGGAACCGGTCGTCAGGGCGGCCGCCGGCGCTCCGGGTGGTGACCCTCAGTTCGTGGGCGGCTTCGCGGAGCGGAGCCACCGGGGTGGGCGCCGGGGCGCCGGTTGCGAGGGAGTCCTCGGCCAACAGGCGTTGGCGGATGCCCTCGTAGGTGTAGCTGCAGGGCCACTGGGAGTCGCAGTAGGTCATGACGTCGTGCCACGACACGCCCGGCCTGGCGGTCATCGGCAGGTTCAGCTGTGGGTCGCCCACGTCGAATCCGGCGAAGCTGTTCGCGTCGTTGGCCAGCTGTCCGTTCTGGAACGGGTAGTTCTGCAGGTCGTCCTTCGACTCGCCGCAGAATCCCGGGTGCTTGCGGCCGTAGGTGTGGCCGAGTTCGTGCCCGCCGTACCAGTCGGCGTACGTGCCGTCGAAGTCCCAGCCCCAGGTCGCGGCGCCGCACGGCGACGAGGCGACGGTGGTGGGGTCGGGTGTGGCGGGTACCCCGGAGGCGCATCCGCGCATGAAGAACCCGCCGTCGGCCGCCTGGCCGAGGTAGTGGGTGCGCCGGTCACCGCCGGCGCTGATGTCGAGCGCGCGGATGGCGGCGAGCTGGGCGTTGGTGTCGGTGCACTGGAACGGCGGGGTGGCGGTGACGTCGATGACGGTGTGGGGCGCTTCGATGACGTCGGCCACCGGGTAGGCGCGTTTGAGCCAGCTGATCAGGAAGGTGTAGTCGATGTCCTGCGGGGTGTAGGTGACCGGAGGGTTGCCCATGGTGTAGCGCAGCCCCAGGACTCGTACCCGGAGCGGCGGGGACTGTTTGAACCAGACGGTCGGGCCGTTGGCCGACCCGCTGAACGGGACGGCGGCACCCGTCATGGTGTCGGTCAGGGCGATCGAGCTCACGCTGAGTGCCCCTTCGGCGGTCAGCGCGCTCGGCACGACGAAGTTGAGGCTCAGGCTGGCGTCGGCCCGACGGGTGGGTACGTCCTTGGGTGTGGCCGGATCGAGGGAAACGGTGTTGGCCGATGAAACGGTGATCGGGGGATCGGCGGGCGACCGGAGCAGGGTCACGGTGCCGTTCACGCCGGTGGCGGGGCCGCTCGCGCCGCTCACGTAGGCGCGGATCACGGTGACCTTGCCGGCGATCAGGGTCACGCTGTGCTGGAGGTCCTGAATGGCCTGGGTGACCTCTGTGGCGTCCAGCACGGCGAGCGTCTGAGTAGTCATGACTGACTCCTTGGACGGGCGTTCCGGCCCTCTCAGGCTATGCCGCTCAGAGGCTGTTCGCCCAGACGGCGGCGGCGCCAGAAGGGGCTCAGGGGCCAACGTTGCTCCTGGTCATAGGTGTTCGCATGATTTCTTCGGTAGGCCGCCGCGATCCCGTCCAGGAACGCCGTGCGGTCGGCGAGCGCTGCCGTCGTCCGTCCCCCGTCGGCGGGGCAGTCGGCCACGGCCCGTCCGGCGCGGGCACCGGTGTGCAGTGCGGTGACGATGCCCTGCGAGGAGAGCGGGTCGAAGGCGAGGGCGGCGTCCCCGGCCGCCACCCAGCCGGGCCCTGCCGCCACGGCGCCTGCCGCCACGCCGCCACGCCGCCCGCCGGACCGCCGGACCGCCGCCCGCCACCACGGCGTCGACGGGCCCGGACGGGCGCACGCGAACCGGCGGGTGAGGGGTCACCGGTTGGGCCGCAGGCGCTTGACCTTGTCGATGAACCCGACCGAGACCTCCTCGTCGGGAGCGTCCGCCATGGTGGCCGCGGTGGCCAGCGCGGCCGCGCCCAGGGCGGGGTCGGCGCCGCGGTCGACGTGCACGGTCATCAGGTTGCGCCCGGCCGGCGGGGCGGGCTCGGCCGGGAAGCTCACCTCGGACTCCACCAGGACCTCCGTCGGCAGCCGGGGATCGTCGGTGGGGCCGACCCGGCGCTCGACCACCCCGAGCTTTCCGAAGTCCTGCACCATCGCGTTGATGGCGGCCGTGTAGTCACGGGGCAGCCAGCGGAGCCAGGTCCGCCGGTTCTGGAACGCGGCCAGGCGGTCGGCGATCGGGCGGGTGGTGTCCATCACCACCTCGTAGTCCTCCTCGGCGAGCACGTGATTGGGCACCCGGGCCGGCCAGAAGGTCGGCAGGTACGGGTCGTACGGGCCGAAGCCGAGCGAGACGCTGTACTCGTAGCCCGACCGGCAGCTCGCCGTGTCGGTCTGCCACGGCACCGCCATCCACCGGGTCAGGCCGCCCGGGTCCTGGGCGTGCAGCGGGCCGTCGAGGGAGAGCGCGAGCTCCGGCGTGAGCGTCTGGCCGTAGTCGGGCGGGGGAGGCGCCAGCGGGTCGCGGTGCCGCACCCGGAACGGGCTGCTGTACAGGGTGATGTGGCGCATCGGCCAGGTCAGCTCGCAGCCGGGGTGGAAGGCGTCGGCGAGGCAGAACGACAGGGCCGCCCGGTCGAGGGTCCCGGGCTGTTCGGCGAACGGGACGTCGTCGAGGGTGGCGGGCGGCGCGGCCGTCGGGTCGTAGTCGTCGACGAAGTCCCCGCGGGCCCACCGCTGCAGGAGGCGGTACTGCAGCGCGGAGAGCGTCATGTGCTGGCGCACGGACTGGGGCGGCAGGTTCATCGCGTCGCCGTAGACCGCCGGCCAGGGCACCGGCGACATGCCGTCGCGGTCGTAGTTGCGGACGGCAAGCCAGATCTGCCGGCGCAGCTCCCGCTGGACGGGCGAGGGGTCGGCCAGCGCGGCGACCCGGGCGGGGTCGAGGAGGTGCTCGCGCCCGCCGAAGCCGAACTGGGTGGACAGGCCCTTGTTGACCCACTGCAGGCCGGACAGCCGGCGCAGCACGGGCAACACGTCACGGGTGAACGAGACCTGCTGCGGCGCGGGGAGTTGCCCGGCGCTGAAGAAGGAGTCGCGCACCAGGTCGTACATCGTGCGCACCGAGGCGAGTTCGGGAGCGTAGTTGGGGGGCGCGGTCACCACCCAGCCCGGCTCGACCGGGATCGGCCGTCCGTCGATGCTCACCTCGGCGGTGACCGGGCCGTCGGAGGTGTCGTCGTACCAGCCGTCGTTGTTGGCGAAGGTGTCGGCGGGGGTGCCGGTCGACGAGGCCGAGACGCCGTGGCCGCCGAGGAAGACCAGCCGGCCGCTGTCGTCGGTGCGCAGCTCCCCGAGGTAGACGGGTTTGCCCATGAAGGTGCCGGTGTCGAAGCGGTACTCGGGCTTGTCGGAGCGGTTGCGGCCGCGCACCGAACGGGGGCCGGGGTCGATGACCAGGAGGTCCTTGCGCTGATCGGCCTGGACCTTGGGGTTGCGCAGGTTGCTGTCGTCGGCCTGGTTCGCCTCCGGGATGTCGAGGGCGATCTGGAACTGGTACCAGGCTGCCTTTGCGTTGGCGACGTGCACGGTCCAGCGCAGGTCGGCGTTGTCGGCGGTCAGTTCGGCGACCGGCTCGCCGGCGGCGTTGTAGCCGTACACCCGGAACCGGACGCCCTGGCGCTTCAGGGCGCCGGTGACGTCCTTGTAGCTCCCGACCGGCAGCGGGGCCGGATCGTCGACCTCGGGGCCGAGGACGAAGTCGTCCATCGTGCTGTCGCCGACCCGGGCCACGCCGATGGCCGGGTGCACGGCGGCCCGGACGATCCGGGTGTCGCGGGCCGCCGGCGGGGTGATCTGCGGGCGGGCCGGGCCGGGCTCGGCCGTCGGAACGCCGTTCACGTCGCGGCGCTGTTCGGCCGAGGCCAGGTACACCGTCCTGCGCACCTCGGCGATGCTGCCCACCGGGGTGTGCTCGGCGAGGCTGTGCCACGGGTTGAGGGAGAGGTTCTCGCCGTACGCGGCCTGGCCGCGAGCCGTGACGTCCTGCTGCTGGAGGGTCAGCCGGGCCACTTTCACGGGGGCGCTCTCGGACTCCTCCCACCGCACCGTCGCCTGGTCCAGCGGCATCCTCTCGTCGTCGGTGCGGAACTGGAGCATCAGGTCGAAGGCCGCCGGACCGGCCTTGAGTCGGTGGACCAGGTCGGCGCCGAGATAGGTGGGGTCCTCGTCGGGAGGTGTCGCCGCCGGGTCGGCCGGCTCACAACCGGAGGGCACCAGCTTGTACTTGACGAAGCGATCCGGGCCGAAGGCGTAGGGCAGGACACCCCAGTAGGTGGCGGTCAGCACGCTCTGCTCGAACTTGGCCATCGCGTCGAGGATCCCGGCGGTGACCGGATGAGCTTCCAGGTACTTGTCGTAACTGCCGTCGATGACACCGGCCTTGGTGAACTCGCACATGTCCTGGGCGGTGTCGACGAAGAAGACGTCGAAGTTCTGCAGCAGCAGGTCCTGGGTGCCGGCCTCGGCGTAGCCCTCCAGCAGCTTCGGGCCGGGCACACCGAACAACTTGATGCCGACGCCGAGCGTGGTCATCAGGTCGGGAGCGCCGGGCACGGTGTCGCTGGAGAACCGCACCCAGGCGGGCAGGCCGCCGGCCTGGGTGCGGGCGCTCTCCAGGAACCCGACGCGCAGGTCCGACGGCAGGTCGTCGGCGACCGTGAGCGTGCCACGGGCCACGCCGTGCGGCTTGAGGAACACCGGCCGCTTGACGGGGTCCTGGCCGCGGGCCATCCGCACGCCCTGGGTCAGGTCCACGAACATCTGCTTCAGTGCGCCGGCCGCGTCCTCGGCGCAGCCCGGCAGGGGTGGCATCCCCGCGGTGTCGTCGAAGGGCTCGGGGGTCCCGATCATGCTGTGCTCCCGTCGGTGCGCTGGTGGGGGTCCAGGCCGGCGGACCGCCTCGGTCGACGCCGCTTGCGGCTTCCGGACCCCGGTCAAGCGTGCACAGACCATCCAGCGACTGCGCGCCGACGTACGCCCGAAACGACCAGGCAACGGGCCCGGCGCGGGCCGTCTCACTCCAACCGGCCAGCAGTGGTCGCCCGCTCAGGGGCCCGGTGACAGCGTTGTCGGTGACCGATGCTGTCGGTGACCGGCCGACCGGCCGACGGGGCGACCGGCCGACGGGGCGACCGGCCGACGGGGCGGCCGCTCCGAGGAAAGGAAAGTCCATGACCAGAAGAGGATTCAGCGTCACTGTCCAGGGCGACCTGGAGGGGGACGTGCTGCAGCGGATCGGGGACGCGGTGCGAAGGCTCGTCCTCGACCAGGTCGCGGAGCTCGATCTCGCGCCGCCGCTGCGTGAGGTGCCGCTCGGCGAGACCGGTTCGCCCGGCGACGCGGTGGACGCGGTGCTGAAGCGGCCTGGTCCGATCGGGCTGCAGATGGAGCAGGAGTAGGAGTGGCCGAGACCGAGGCCGGCCCAACCCGGGCCGGGGCGACCTGCCCGAGCAGCCTGTGCGCCCCGGGCAACCTACTGCTCGGCATCGTCCGGCAGGACGGGACCGTCGCCGCACTGCGCCCGCCGCTGACGGTGGACGCCGAGTTCACGGCCCGGGCCTCCGCCCCCGGCCTGCGCCCGCCCGAGGCGCGGTTCCGTTTCGCCGGGCCCTGCGTCGAAACGGCCTGCAGTCAGTGGGAAGGGTCCCGCTGCTCGCTCGGCGACGCGGTGGCGCACGCCGCGCACGAGGTGGGCGCGGACGACCCGGACGCTCCACTTCTCCCGTGCGCCGTCCGTTCCACCTGCCGCTGGTGGCAGCAGGGAGGTTCCGCCGTGTGCCGAGTCTGCGACCGGATCGTGCACACCTCCAAAGCGCCCGCCGAGCCGACAGCCTCTGCCGTTTCGGCGTTGACCCGATAACATGAGTTCTCCTCACGTTTATGTCAGGAGGCTGCCATGCCGGATCGCTTCGACCTGCCGGCGGGGTTCCGCTGGGGTGCCGCCACCGCCGCGTACCAGATCGAGGGGGCGGTGGCCGAGGCCGGGGGTGCGGCCCCGCGTTCGGCACGGGGGAGCCGAGCGGGGCCGCGATCGGGCCGCCCGGGAGGCGGTGTCCGTCTCCCGGGCGGCTGACATCCAGTCAACGCGCGGCGGGCGGATCCGGTCAGGAAGAAGTGCGGGCGTCCTGGCAGCGGCGGACCGGAAGAGTTGACGCGGGCTTTGCGAACAGGTCGGCGCGCGGGGTGACAGCGGCGCTACGTTGGTGTCCGGTCTCGATAGAGATGGCGGATTCGCGGCGAGGCTGGCGAGTCGTGCGCTGGTCGTCCAGGTGATGGTGGCGAGCATGGCGGACAGCTGCCCTACGACATCGGAGCTGGCACATCTCATTGTGGTCAGCCGGCTGGGCACGGATCATGATCATTCGGCTACTGTGTCGGGCATGAACGCGGACGGCTGGTTGGCAGACACCCGGACCTCCTACGACACGGTCGCGGTCAGCTATGCCGACCAGATTCGCGAGGCTCTGTCCGGGAAGCCGTACCTTCGAGCGGCTCTGGTGTTGTTCGCCGACCTGGTGCACACCGCCGGCGGCGGGCTGGTGGCGGACGTGGGCTGCGGTCCTGGACACGTCACCGCGCACCTGCATGAGTTGGGTCTCGACGCCTTCGGTATCGACCTTTCACCCGTGATGATCGACGTGGCTCGGCGTGATCACCCCAGCCTGCGGTTCGAGGTGGGCTCGATGACGGACCTCGATCTTGCCGATGAGTCGGTCGCTGGCCTGCTCGCTTTTTGGTCACTGATTCACGTCCCCGACGATGTGATTCCCACGGTCTTCGGTCACTTCCGGCGGGTGCTGCGCCCCGGCGGACCGCTGCTGCTCGGCTTTCATGTTGGCGACGAGTCGCGGCTGAAGACGCAGGGCTACGGCGGTCACCCGATGAAGGTCCACGTCCACCGCCGCCAGCCTGGACAAGTGGCGGCCTGGCTGCGCGATGCCGGGTTCACGGTTGAGGCCCACCTGCTGACCGACCCCGACGAGAGTCTGCCGGGCGCGCTCCTCTTCGCGCGCCGCCAGCCCTAGCCAGCTCCGCTGAGCTCATCCTTTTAAGGCGGGCCAGTGGCGGGATCTCGGTGGCTTGGCCAGCGGTGCGCCACTCATCTCGGTGAAGGCGAAGTCGGCGGACAGCGAGTGTTGAGCCCCGGCACCGTGGTGGTGTGACGGCTGTTCTTCAGGGTGTTGCAGGTGGTGCTCCGACAGCAGTGCGGGGGTTCGAGGTCGCGTACGTTGACCGGCGCGGCTGTGAGCACAAGTCGACTTTGGCCGATGCGGTCGCGGTGGCGTTCGAGGACGGACGGCCGGTGCGGTCGTTTCCGTCGTGGCGGGGGCAGCGAAACTATCCGGGGTTGTGGTGGTCGGCGACCTCGGGGCGGCATGTGGGCTACGAGTCGTGGCTGGAGCGCGACCACGCGATGCTGCTGGACTTCGATGACCAGATCACCGGCTTTGCCTCGCAGCCGCTTTGGCTGTTCTGGCAGGAGGGCAGGAAGCGGCGTTCGCACGCACCGGACTGGTTCGCGCGGCGCGCGGACGGCTCGGGTCGCGACCACGCACCGGCAGACGGCCAACTGTCCTTCGGGGCAGTTCACCCCGACCCGCGCCGACCGCCCTGGTGAGCAGGTGCAGATCGACACCACGAAGCTGGACGTCCTCATCGTGCTCGACGACGGTGCGATCGGTAGGCCGGAACTGACCATCGCGGTCGACGTGGCGACGAGGACGATCTGCGCGACGGTGCTGCGGCCGGAGAGCACCAAGGCCGTGGACGCGGCTCTGTTGCTGGCGAGGATGTTGGTCCCCGAGTCAATGCGGTCGACGTGGCCGGCGTCGATCGCCGAGTCCGCCTCCCGGCTCCCGCACGCCCGGTTGGTGCGGCTGGGCGCACGATTCGAGCGGGCTGCGGCCAAACCGGTGATCATTCCGGAGACCATCGTCACCGACCATGGGGCGGTCTATCTTTCGCGGACCTTCACCGACGCCTGCCAGCGTCTGGGCATCTCGGTTCAACTCGCGCACCGAGGCCGACGGTTGTGGCGGCCTACCAATGCTGGCAGCTCCGGTAGCGGGTATGGCGTTGCCGCCTCCGGGCAGGGCCAGCCGGACGGCGACTCTCGGAGTAAGCAGGGGGCACGATCTCATGCTGCTCAGACGAAGCGTTGGATGATGGCGTGGCCGATCCGCTGCAGTTCCTTGTCGTTGTCGATGCTGGTGAACCGGCCGCCGCGCCGTCGGCGGGCCAGCTGCTCACGGATCAGCGGCAGCGCCGGCTCGGCGGCGATGCCCATGCGGTCCAGGCAGGCGACCACCAGGTTTGCCGTCGACTGGTTCTGTTCCCAGGCCTGGAGCAGCGTCTCCAGGACTGCCGGTGCCTCCGGTTCGCCGCCGATCGACCAGAGTGCGGCGGCACAATGGACCCGGACCCACTCGTAGTCGTGGCCGAGCAGTTCCCGAAGGCGTGGCAGTGCGCCCGCGGCGGCGGGGCCGATCGCGGCGAATAGGTCGGCGATGTCCGTGGGCCGGGTGCCGTCGGCGAGGAGGTCCAGCAGCGGCGGCAGGATCTCGGCCGGGTCGGCGCCGGTGGCCCGCAGCGCGGCGAGGGCGGCGAGCCGAACGTCGGCGTCGTGCTCGGTGGTGGCCGCCAGGGCGCGGATGTCCGCGAGGGCAGGTTTTGCCGCGGGGCCGAACGCCGCCAGGGCTTCCAGGGCCTCGCTCATCAGGCCCCATCGCTCGTGCCGCACCGCGGCCGCCAGGGTCTCGGTGACGGCGGGTACCGCCGCCTGGTCCGCTAGCGCGGCGAGCGAGGCCAGCAGGGGGCGTGCGCTCGCCCGGCCCCGCCGCTCGGTGAGGTCGACGCGGCGCAGCCGTTCGCACAGCGGTGGCACCAGTTGGTCGGCTGCCTGCGGCAGGTACTGTGCGGCCTCCACTGCCCGCCAGTCGTCGACGCCGCTGTCCAGGGCTGCCAGCAGGTCGGGTACCGCTCGCGCGTCTCCGAGGCGTGCCAGCGCTTGCACCGCCTCCTGGTGGGCTCGGCGGAGCAGCGGCTTCGGTGCCGCCCAGGCGTGCGGCCCGTGAGTCGTTCGCTGGGCGGCGACGTAGTTGGCGAGTGCCTCGCGGGCCGGCTCGGTAGCGGGGCCGCAGTCGTGGAGGACGGTTGCGGCCTCGGCCGCGACCTCGGGGTGGGCTGCGCCGAGGTGCTCGGCGACCAGGGCGACGAGCTGGGTGTGGTCGCCGCGCCAGGTCTTGATGAGGTCCCTGCTCATCCGCAGGGCGTCGAGGCGGGAGCCGGGGTCGGGAGCGCGCAGTTGTTCCGCGAGGAGGGTCGAGCGCTCGGCCACCCAGCTGTCGAGCACGTCGTGGAAGGTGCGGAGCAGTTCGGTGGTCGGCGCGTGGCGGTGCCCGTTTCGGCCCAACTGCTCGAAGGCGGCGGCGATCCACGGTGGCACATCACCGTCGGCCGGGGCCGGGGGTGGCGCCGGGCCGGTCGATACCCACCAGGCGTCGTCCGGGTCTGGTGTCTCCTGCGCGAGGTCCCGTCGCAGGCCGATCGCCGTCGCGATGGTGTCCTCGCCGATCCGCTCCGGAGCGCACCTGGCCTGCTGGATGACGGCCGCGAGCCTGATCGCGGCCCCTTGCGTCGGGTCGGTGGCGAGCGCGGTGAACCAGGCCTCGGCGGTGCCGGCCGCCTCCGGCAGGCGCAGGGCCAGGGTCGCCATCGCTTCCACGGCCAGGAGCCGTTGGGCGATGCCGTGTTCGGCGGGCAACCTGTCGCGCAGGAGCGTGGACGCCCGCCGCGCGTCGTCGATGAACAGCCCCAGCCCCGGGATCGCGGCCCGCCGGATCAGGGGATCGGGGTCGGCCGCGAAGCCGACGAACCGCTCCGCGTGCTCGCGCACGACCGCCGCCGCCCCGATGAAGTCGGCGTTGCAGTACTCCTTGTCGCCGTGTTCGACGGCGGCTTTGCCGATGGCGACGAGCAGTTCGACGATCGCGGCCCGGTCCGGTATGCCGGGACCGTCCGCCAGCTCGAACAGGAACGGCAGCGTGGCCGTCGTGCACTCGTCCACCGTCCCCTGGTGGAAGACCTGGTTGTAGTAGAGCGTGAGGGCTTTCGCCCGTTCGTCGGCGTCCGGCGCGCGCAGGGCGAGCAGCATCGCCGGGACGTCGTCCGCCGGGCCGTAGGCGTGGTGGAGCGAGGACCAGTCGACGGTGTGGAGTGCGGTAAGCATGAACGGCACTATGCCCGTTCGCACCGACAGCAAGATCGACTGGGCTGGGGCAGACGATCGACGCCGTGTAGCCGCCGCCGGCGACGAGGACGACGCACGCATCGTCCCGGGGACGGCGGCTCAGCGGACGTCGACGGTGAACTGGCGCTTGGTCTGCTGCGGCCCGCCGGAGAACGTCATCCCTTCGCGGTCGCGGGACCCGACATGCACGGTGATGGTGGTGCGGCCGGGCTTCTCGGCGCGGAAGGTGAAGTAGTAGTGGCCGCCTGTGCCGAGGGCTCCGGTCTCACCGAAGCCGAGCAGGTCCTTGATGCCGAAGTTGTCGACGTACTCGTCCCCGGCGGTCTGCACGATGGCCGGGTCGGGGGCAGGGGTGGCCATGGTCCAGATGTCGCCCGCCTCCTGGTAGGCGAACACCTCGATCGAGAAGAGCTGGCCGGGCTTGACCGCCAGCTCGCCGGAGGCCGCGGTGAACACGGTGCCGTGGTCGAGCTTGCCCGTGGTCAGCCGGTGGACGGCCAGCGCGCCCACGGTGGCCACGACGGCAAGCACCGCGACCGCCGCGATCAGGATCCGGCGCCAGGTCACGAGGTCGCCTTCCGGTGCACGACCCGCAGCGCCAGCACGGCGGCGACCGCGTCCAGCCACCGGGCGACCAGCAGGTCCCCGGTCGCATCGCGGATCACCATCGCGGCCGCCTCCAGCCAGCCGCGCGCCGCCGCCGCAGCCGGGCCGGGCAGCGGTTCGGGCAGTGCGGCCGCGTAGCGGGTGCCGCCGGAGCGAACCACCTCGCCGAGGAAGACCACGGCGCGCGGCAGCACGCCGAGCCGGTCGACGGTGATCGCGGCGGCCACAGCGCCGTTGCCGAACAGGGTGGAGCGGTGCGCGCCGGGGTCCGGGAGGCCGAAGCGCAGCAGGACCTCGACGTCGAGTTCGGCCAGCCGGGCGTCGCTCATCGGTTGCGGGCCGGGCTGTGGGGTGGTGTTCAACTGGGGCCCCTCACTTGGGCAGTCGGATGCTTTCGACCTCGGGGTGCTTGTCGTCGGACGCGCCCTGCATGTGGTTGTTGACGAAGTCGCTCTCGCTGACCCAGACGGTGTAGCCCCAGGGGTTGTAGACCTCCAGCTGGTCGCCCCGGTGCCCGATGATCACCATCTGGTGGCGGTGGGGGTCGTACCAGGGGCCGCCGTAGACGGAGACCGGGACGGGTTTGCCCTCGTCGACCTTCTGCTCGATCTGGGCGAGCGCGTCCTGGCGCTGATCGTGGCTGTCGAGGTCCACGTTGTGGTACTCCGCGCCGGTGTGCTTGGCGATCTCGTCGTTGGCGATGTCCTTGGACTCGAAGTCGTACATGCCGTCCGACCACTCGTGCCACCAGCCGCGCTCGTCGTAGACCCGGTTGGTCTCCTTGTCCCATCGGTCCTTCGCGGCCTGGCCGTTGTCGTACGCCGGGTCGCCGGGGTGTCCGCCGGTGGTGAGCTGGAAGGCGAACAGCGGGTCGACCAGCGCCCGGGCGGTGACGGTCGAGGCCGCCACGCAGGTCGAGTGCTGGCCCTGGTCCCATGCGACGCCCCGGTAGCCCGTGCCCGCCGTCTGGGGGGAGGCCGCGTCGAGCTGCACCGGGGAGATCCGCTCGGCGAGCCAGCCGGGGTTGTCGCCGTGCTCGTGGATCTGGTCGTCGAAGGCCTTGATCTCGTCGTAGCCGTGCCCGGCGGCCAGCGCCTTCATCAGGTAGGCGCGCTCCTGCGGGGACTTGGTGCCGGCCAGCAGCTGGTCGAACCGGGCCCGGTCGGCGTCGCTCATCTGGTCCATGAGCTGGGCGGCGCGGGTGGCGTTGGCGGCGGTCAGGATGGTGCCGTAGGCCTGGCTTCCGGCGACGGAGGCGTCGACGATGACGAGCTTGTCGGCCGCGCCGAGGCCCTTGTTCGTGAACTTGCCGGCCAGCGCCTTGCCGGCCAGCGCGGTGAGTTCCCGGGCGGCCGCGCGGCCTGCGTTCTCGGCCTTCACCGCGGCGTCGTGGATCGACTTGATGCCGTCCTTCGCCTTCGCGTGGGCGGTGTGCATCTTGTCGTCGTCCCAGTGGACCGGGTCCGGTGCGCCGGCGACGGTGATGTCGTGCAGCAGCTTCAGCGCCTCGCTGAGCGGCGCGGCGCCCTGGCCGTGCAGGGTCTGCGCCTCGCTCAGCGCGGTGGACAGCGCCTTGAGCTGGTCGCGGCCCTTGGCCAGGGCGTCACGACAGCGCATCAGGTCGTCGGCGGAGGACTTGACGACCTCGGCGGCCTTCTCGCCGACCTGCCCGGTCCAGGCGGCGGGCAGGTGCTCGGAGCTGACCCGCTCGACCTTCATCTGTATCTCGTCCAGCTGGCTGCTCGCCGTGTTGTACGCGGCGGCGAGCCCGCCGAGCTTGCCGCAGTCGCCCTTGGGAGCGGGCAGCTGCAGGGCGTCGTGGACGGCGTACTTGAGGTCGCCGGCGCCCCACATGCCATGGGACTCGTCGATGGTCTTCTTGAGCCGCTCGGCCTGCTGCCGCTGGCTGCCCGCGTCCTGCCCGAGCGGGTGCGCGTCGTGGTCGGGCACGGGTCACGCCCCCTGCTGGTACTGCTGCTGGACGCCGTGGTCCGTCTTGGCGTAGTTGGCCGCGGTGGTGTGCACCCGGCCGCCGAGGTCGGACAGCGCGTCGACGTTCACCTGGAGCTCGTCCTGCCAGGCCGACCAGAAGGCCTTGGCCGCGTCACCCGCGTACTCGCCGAAGGTCTCCGGGACGGACATGTTCAGCTTGCCCAGGGTCTCCTTGACCCCGGCCACATCCGTACTCGCCGTGATCAGCCGATCGCCCGCGTCCCCGAGTTTCTCCGGGTGCGCGCTGAACCCCGTCCCGGCACCGTCGTCGCCCATGTTTTCTCCCCCAAAACCCCTTGGACACGGTCCGTAGACCGCCGGACAGCATAACGTCAGCTCCACCACCTCCCAACCTGAACCTCCTGGAGCAGGCCGACACCTGCGAGGTCCGCCGGCCCGACCGCCCTACTCGCCGCCGATGATCCTCACGACCACGTCCCGCTCCCACGCGTCGCACTCCGCTCCCACCACCACAGCCACCGACGCGAAGGCCTCCGCCAGCGTCTGCCGGTCGTCGTCGTGGCCTGCTGGAGCCACGGATCCGCACCCGGGCTCCCTTGACCTCAAGCGCGCTTGAGCCACAAGTCTGACCGGGTGACTCCCCCACCGACTCGTCCGCTGCCGCTGACGTACCGACCGCTGTTCGCCCACCGCGCGTTCCGGCGGCTCCTGCCCGCTCTCGCCGCCTCCGACCTCGGTGACGGAATGAGCGTGGTCGCCGTGGCGTGGCTGGCCGTCCTGATCGCGCCTCCCGGTCAGTCCGCACCGGTTGCCGGTGCCGCGGTCGCCGCCTACGCCCTGCCCGGGGCCGTCGGAGCGCTGGTCTTCGGCCGGTGGCTGCGCCGCCTGCCTCCCCGCCGGCTGCTGGCCGCGGACAGCTGGGTCCGGGCGCTGTTTCTCGGGTGTGTGCCCCTGGCGTGGGCGGCGGGAGTGCTGCACCCGGTTCTCTACGTCGCCCTGCTCGCCGGATCGTCGGTGCTGCACGCCTGGGGCAGCGCGGGGAAGTACTCCCTGCTCGCTCAGGTGCTGCCCCAAGAACAGAGGTTGGCCGCGAACGCGCTGGTCAGCTCAAGCGGTTCGGCGTCGGTCATCGCGGGCCCCGCGCTCGCCGGATTCCTGGCGACGGCTGTCAGCCCGGCCTGGATCGTCGGCCTCGACGCCGTCTCCTTCGCCGTCCTGGCCGTTCAGGCCAGCCGGTTGGACGACGCGACCGGGGAGGCGACGACGACGGCTGTGCCGGTCGACGACGGTCGATCGGTGGCCGGCCTCCGCCTGGTATGTCGTCAGCCCGAGCTGCTTGGGATCCTCGCGCTGACGTGGTCCCTCAATTTCCTCTACGGACCGGTGGAGGTCGCGCTCCCGCTGCACGTCACCGGTGATCTCCATTCCGGCGTGGGCCTGCTCGGGCTGTACTGGACACTCTTCGGCGTCGGCGCTGTTGTGGGCGCCCTGGCGGTGGGCGCGCTGCGCAGGCTCCCGCTCTGGCCGGTCACCCTGGGCATCGTCGCCGGCTGGGGCCTGGCCCTCGTACCGTTCGGCCTGGAGGCGCCGGTCTGCGTCTCCGTCACCTGCTTCGCGTTGGGCGGCGTGATCTACGGACCCTTCACCGCGCTGTCCTTCGCCCTGTTCCAGGAACGCACCCCGGAGGACTGGCTGACCACCGTCCTCGCCGCCCGAAGCGCCGCCCTCCTCACCGCCGCGCCCGTGGGCACCGCACTCGGCGGCCCCCTCACCGCCGCGCTGGGCCCCCGGCCGGTGCTGGCCGCCTCGGGGATCGCGACCATCGCCCTAGCCGTCACTGCCGCCGCGATGCGGGTCCAGGGGCATCGGACGCGGTCACGGCCCGCTGGAGAAGCCATGGATCGGACGGGGTGATCAGCGGCCATGCGATCCGCCCGCCCGACGCCCTGGACCTCGTCGAAGGTCGCTCTGGCGGCTGATGATGGGGGTGGCCGTGGGTAGTGTCAGGCTGGGGCCTGAAGGCCTCGCGGCGGGCGGGCGACCGGGCCCACGCCGGTCGCGCTGCGGCGGCCGTCCGGCCCACCGCTCGCTCCGCTGCCGACGTACCCGCCGGCCATCAGAACGCAGCAGCAGGCTGACCACCGGCCCCGGGGGGCTGAGGAGGCAGCTTCGGAAGCTCCTCGGGTTGAGCTCATCACCGGTCCAGCCCCAGGCACGGCAGGCCTCGCTGTTGCCATCTGGTGTTCCCGACCCGGAAACAGAGGCGCAACGCCATCCGGGACGTCCATGCTGTCACGCACCGTCAGGCCGATCCGGCCGACGGACAGGTCGTGGTCGGCAGGGGCCGCCACGGATCGACGAGGTTCAAGGTGCAGCGTGCGATGCTGTCGACCAGGGCGACTTTGGTGCTGCTGATCGGCATGCTCACGGGTATCGGCGCGGGGATCTTGTCCGCCGCGGGGGGCGTGCACCTGGCTCAGTGCGTCCTGTACGGCATCGGCGCCTTCGGCGTGAGCGTGCCTTTCGTCAACCAGCTCGTCGCCACCCCCGAGAAGGAGTCTGCGGAGTCGGCGGAGACCGAGTCCACTTCCTGACACCGGTGCGGCCCGGGTGCTCCGTTTCCCGGGCCGCTGCCGTACCGATACTGCGAGGATGGTGGCGCCGTGGAGGCCCATGAGACACCGGGGGGTGCACAGGTGGGGAACCTGCAACCGCTGAGCCCTGACCTGAACAAGGAGTGCCGCGCCTTCGCGGAGGCCCTGCGCAGCTTGTTCGCGGGACTGCTGCCCACGGTGTCGGTACGCCGCGAGACCGCCCTCGCCGGGCTGCACCCCGGCGACGGGCTGACGGTGGTGGGGCTACCCGAGTAGCGGGACCAGGCAGTCAGCCCGTTGTCGGCTGTCGTTGGATGTGGGTGTACGGGACGGGTTTGCCGGTGACGGCGTCGGCCAGGGTCCGGGTGCCGAGTGGCTGGTGCAGAACGGCCTTGAGCTGGGCGATGCCACCGTCCTCGCACCCAACGTCTGGGCCCGAAGCGTCCCGGCGCTTCAACAGCAGTGTGACTTTATCCGTCGATTCCCGTGCCACCAGGTCGGGTTTGTAGTCGCAACCGCTCCAGTCGACCTCGATCGTGATCGCGATCGTCCGCTTCTGCGGCCGTATTTCTCGTAGACGGGTCGGCGAGCTCGATTCGGCCGAGGACCGATGCGTCCCGCCTCACGTAGGGAAGCGGATAGTCGGATTCACCACCCGACGCATAGCACGCCGACACCCCGACCCGGCAGCATGCGAACCTCCTCATCCACGCAGCCATGCACGATCAATGCCGCAGCGGCATAAGGCAGTTGATCCAGCCGCTACTGGAGTTGAATGCGTGATGTCGGCGTCGACCGGAGTCAGTCGTTCATGTCCAGGCCAGCCTGGACGAGGCAGCCGTCGATCAGGTGCGGGCGGTACTGGATCTTCTTGAGGCGGGTCCGGACGGTCTTGGCCAGATGGTCGACGTTGGCGGCTGCCAGGTTCCCGATTCCGCGTTTAACCAGGGCCCAGATGCCCTCCTGCGGGTTGAGGTCGGGCGCGTAGGAGGGGAGTTGGAAGACGGTCAGCCAGTCCTCGTTCGCCGCGATGAACTCCTTCATCGGAGGCGTCAGGTGGGTGGACAGGTTGTCCCAGACGAGCACGATCGGGCCGCCGAGCTGGATGTGTGCCCGCAAAATCAGGTCGCGGTAGTCCTGCCACGTGAATGCCTTGCGCTCGCCTTTGCGGCCGCGATGGATGTGGAAGCCGTAGATCATCCGGGAGCGATGGCCTGCCTTCTAGGGCGGGTATCGGGTCGCGATCAATCTGTGGGAATCGCCCTCACGCCGTGGCCTGATCGGGTAGATCATGTCGCGTGACGCGAGTGCAACTGACGGATGCGGAATGGGAGTTCATCGAGCCGTACCTGCCGATCGGCGAGTACGGCCCGTACCCGGAGTGACTGCGGCAGCAGTTCGAGGGCGTGATCTGGCGGTTCAAGACCGGAGGGCGGTGGCGGGAGATGCCGGCGGAGTTCGGCGCGTGGTCGACCGTCTCCAATCGGTTCCGGCAATGGCGTGACGCGGGCGTCTTCGAAGCCCTGCTGGAGGGCGCGATCGCGGAGGCCGCGAGGCGGGGCGAGGTGGACTTGTTCCTGGTCAGCGTGGATTCCACCACCGTTCGGGCCCACCACGATGCCGCCGGGATGCGCCTGGGCTCCGACGCCCTGGCCCTGGAGAAGGCCGCCGACGAGGCGGAGAAGGCCCGGCAAAAAGGGGAGGTCCGGAAGAACAAGACGGACAGGACACCGCAGATGACCCAGAACGCGAAGAACGACGACGTGCCCGGCGGCGGCGCGAGCTCTGCTTGAAGGCCGCACTGCTCGGACGCTTCAGAGGCGGGCGGACCAGCAAGATCCATGTCGCCGGTGAGCGGAAGTGCCGACCGCTGGTGTTGATGATGACCGAGGGGCAGGCCGTTGACAGCCCGCAGTTCATCCCCGTGCTCAAGAAATTACGGGTCCGCGGGCCGGTGGGCCGTCCCCGTACCCGGCCCGACGCGGTCGTCGGGGACAAGGCCTACTCGTCCCGCGGCAACCGCGCCCACCTGCGACGGCGCAAGGTCAAGGCTGTCATCCCGGAGAAGAAGGACCAGGCCGTCAACCGGGCGAGGAAGGGCAGCCGTGGCGGCCGGCCCGTCAGCCACGACGCCGACCTCTACAAAGAGCGCAACACTGTCGAACGCCTGATCGACAAGCTGAAGGCCTGGCGAGGCATCGCCACCCGCTACGACAAGACGTCCGCCAGCTACCTCGCCGGCCTGCACCTCCGCGGCGCGATGGTCTGGATCAAAGACCTCAACAGGATCACCCCTTGATCGCGACCAAATACGCTCCCTAGTCGGAGTGGCCCGCCAGTGGCGCGCCCACCCCGACTACCCGGCGGCTGCCCGCTGAGGAGTACCGGTGAGGTGGGTGCGCCGCTGGCGTCCTGTCGAACTTGCGGTCCAAGAGCGGGCTTGGTCGGGGTGGACGGAACGTGGATCCTCGGCGAGGAGGGGGAGCGGTGAGCGCGGGCAACCTGCCGGTGCCCGCCGGCGAGGCGACGTCGTTGGTGCGGTTCCCCGGCCCGTTCGGGGGTTCAGGCCGGGGGTCGCTGTTCCACGATGCCGGTGACGGCAGCCGACGGCGCGCGGGGCTACGCCGTGGCGATGGGCGCACCCGGCTTTCCTCGCCGGGCTGCGGCACGCATACGATCCGATAACTCCGCGTGAGGGCATTGGTCACTCTATGGTGTCTCCATGCGCGGATCGAAACTCCTGTACGCGGCAGCGGTCCTGGTCCTGGGCGCCGCGTCCATCGCCGTCGCAAGGGCCCAGGACACCGTCGACGAGACCCGCATGGCTCCGGCGATCCTGCTGAGCCGCGAGTACCACGAGAAGCACCTGCAGCCCATCGCGGATGAGATCCACCGGCTGATCGACACCGGACAGGTCGACGGCAGTGACTTCGCCTCAGTCGTGTTCCACGGCGACGAGCACTACCTCGACCTCTACTGGAAGGGAGCCCTCCCCGCCAGGATCACCGAGGCCGTCGACGCCTGGCGCACGCGCACCCGCGAGGCGATGCGCCACGACCCCGCCGGCCCGGTGAGCCCCGACTACGACGTCCACTACCGGACGGCCGCCTACTCGCTCTCCGAGATGGACGGGGCCATCGGCAGGTTCATCGGCACCGTCGGCAACGACAAGGCGGAGTGGTCCTCGATCTCCCCGGCCAACGACGGCAGCGGCCTCGTGCTCTCGTACCAGCCGAAGGCCAGCAAGCGCATCGCGCCGGCCAACGCGCCGATGCGCGACTACGAGGCCCGGGCCGAGCAGATCGCCGGCATCCCAGTCCACCCGCAGATCGGCTCCCCCGAAACTCCCACGCAGGGCAGCCGCACCAGCGACGCCCCGCCCTGGTACGCCGGAGCCGACCTCAGGCTGAGTGACAACAGCCGTTGCTCCACCGGAGTGCCGGGCTGGGTCAACGGCAAGCGCGTCCTGCTCACCGCCGCCCACTGCCAGACCAGCGGGAACGTCTACAACGGGCAGCGCGTCGTCGGCGAGGTCACCGCGTCCGACGGCGGCCTCGACGTTGCCGTCATCACCACCGACACCAGCACCACGGCCCGCTTCTACAGCAGCGCCTGGAACAGCAGCGACTCCCGCCCGCTGTACGGCCCGGCGCGCCTGGACCCGGGCCAGTCCGCCTGCTTCAGTGGCGCCACGTCCGGGTTTCACTGCGAGCTGGAGGTCACGCGCGTCGGCGTCCACTCGCCGTCGGGGCGCACCAACGCGACCGAGGTGAAGTCACGCGGCGGAGGCATCGCTGTCGCCCAGGGTGACAGCGGCGGGCCGGTCGTGGCCAACCCGCAGGGCGACTCGATGGCGCCGGTCGGCGTCATCATCGCCGGGAACACCGACACGAAGATGCCGTGCAGCGGCACCTCGTCCACGACGACATGCTTCTCGACCGGTTACTACACCCCGCTCGACCCGGTGGTGTCCAAGTTCGGGTTCTCGGCGTTGTGACCCGCCTGGCACAGGGCCGCTGCCTCTACGGCGCCGCCGGTGGCGCGCCGGGCTACGCCGTGGCGGCGTCGACCGGCCGGGTGGCGCCGCGTTCGGCGGCCGCCAGCGGCTGGACGGTGCCGTCCGGGCCGGGCGGGAGCAGACGCTGGGAACGCGGGCGGGCGCGGCCGCGGCCGGTGCAGTGGACGGTGACCGCGTGGTGGGTGATCTCCCCCCATCCGTCGCCGAGCCCGAACGTCTGTACGTCTGAGGTGGTCAGTGTCAGGACAGCGCCCTCCCAGGGCGCGGGGGTGAGCAGCGTGGTGCCGGTCTCGCGCAAGATCGCCTCCAAGCGGCGAAGTTGGCGGGGTGGGGCGGGGGTGGTGGGCTGGAGGAGCATGATCGGGGTGGCGGGGGCGAGGTCGGCGGCCACCTGTGCCCACTGGGCCACGGGCGTCTCGGCCAGCGCAGTGCGTTCCCATGGGATGCCGTAGGCCTTCGCGGCTGCCGGGCCGAGGCCTCCGAGTCCGATGATGCTCACCCAGTCGTGCCTGGTCACGGCGCCGCCAGCCAGGGCCAGGAGGAGCCCGGCGTCGCCCTGGACGGAGACGACGGCGCCGCGCGGGAGCCGACCGTCGCGCAGGACCGGGGCGAGCGCCGCGTGCGCGGGCCGGGTGGCGGCCTCCACCCGGGCCAGCCGGGCCTCGGGGGACGTCTCCTTCCCTGTCAAGTTGTTCTGTTCAGTTCTTGAGCGCCGAACCTCTACGGTTTCGAAGCTGTCCGAGGCGCACCGGGCCGTCGGGTGTCCGAGCTCATGGCTAGCATCCGCCCATGAACCCTGAGCTCCTGTCCGCCGTCGAGGCTCCACTCCCATCCGGCCGGATGATCACGCCAGACGAAGGCGACGGAGACGTCCAAGCTCTCTGGATGAGCGACGAGCTGGCCACCGCCGAGCTTTGGGCACGGGTTCACGCCGAGCGAACCCGCACGGGCCTGCGGCCACTGCTGCTCGATTCCAGAGACCTCCGCGACAGCGAGTTCAGGCCCTGTGCAAGCGGCGAGTTGTTCCCCGAACGGATGTCCTGCCCGGACACCCACAACCCAGCCGAGCTCCTCAGTGGATGGTGGAAGAACTACACCGTCATCGACGAGGACGACGACATGCTGTCGCCGGAAGACCGGCTGGCCGTCACCGCCCTCTTCGGGCTGGACTGGCCAGGACTCGCCCCAGCTCACCGGCTGGCCATCGACCCGGACACCACAGCCGCGGACTATGCGCAGTACTTCGCCGCCCGGCGACCGCAGTCCCGGCTCGGACTCGTCGCCGCTGACTCAGGCGCCCACGCGCTCACCGCCGCAGGCTGGGACGGGCCGGTCAACTACGACAACGACACCGCCAAGTTCTCCGCCGTCGTCGCCAGCTGGGAACAACGCTTCGGCGCACACGTCGTTGCCGTCGGCCCCGCTACCCTCCACCTGAGCATCGCCGCACCTCCGACATCGGCAGAGGTCGCTCTCCACATCGCGGCCGAGCACTTCGCGTTCTGCCCTGCCAACATCTGGCAGGGACACCACCCGCGCACGCTGTCCGCGTACGCAGAACGCCTAATCGGCAACCGCTGTTGGGAATTCTGGTGGGACTGACCCCCGCGTAATGCCGGGGCGCCCGATTTGCCGTACTCGTGAACACCCCTTGCGAGGCGTCAGATGCGCGTCGACAACCGCGAGCCGAGGCGACAGGATTCGGGGGTGACGAATCTGATCGACATGAGCGAGCGCGAGTACTTCGCCCAGTTCGCCAAACGGACTGGCATGTTCATCGGCCGCACGTCGCTCACTGGCGCGACCGCCTTTAGAACGTGTTGTCTTTCCGGACGTGGGAGGTGGGTTTCTGCTGGTCAGGCGTGAACTCCGTGGTGTCGAGGAAGAGTCGGGCCGTCGCGTTCGTCCGGGATGACGCGGAGGTGGTCGGTGGCGTCGATCATGGGCTTGCTGGAGGATCGGGAGGCGGCTGCGCGGGTTCGGGTCGACGAGCTCCGCGGGGAGGCGGAGCGGGTTCTGGCCGAACTGGCGGATGCCGAAGCCGTGTTGGAACGACGGACCATCGCCATCGCGGAGTTGGCCGAGGCCCTGGCCGCGCCGGAGCCTGGGGCCGAGGAGCCGGTGCGGCCGGTGCCGGTGCCCGTAGTGGTGAAGGTTCCGGTGGCCGGGTGCGTGGTGCCGGTCTGGCGGGAGGGCCTGACCGCGGACGTGCTCGCGCCGGACTATCGGCGGTTGGTGGGCATGCTGGAGGCGGAAGCGGCACATCCTCGCGATCACCGCGTCGCTCGGGCCCGCGAGGCGACGGGCCGCGCCGTGCACAGGGAGTCGGCCGGGCCGGCTGTGCGGGGGTGGGTGGTGCCGTAAATGCGTTGAGGGTCTCAGGTGGTTCGTGAATGATCCGCTGCATGACCATCTATCTGGAGAGCGAGCGCCTGACGCTGCGCCGATTCACTGCTGACGACGCGGACCTGTTGATTGAGTTGGACAGCGATCCGGCGGTGATGCGCTTCCTCTCCGGCGGGGAGGGAACGCCTGCGGAGGTCGTCCGCGAGAGCCATCTGCCGAACATCATCGCCGGCTACGAGAGGTGGGGCGGCGAGCTCGGGTTGTTCGCCGCGTTCGAGAAGGACGGTGGGGCGTTCATCGGCTGGTTCTGCCTGCGACCCGAGAAGGACGGCCCGAAGGACGAGGCCGAGCTCGGGTACCGGCTGCGGCAGGCGGCCTGGGGCAAGGGCTACGCCACCGAGGCCTCGCTGGCCCTGCTGCGCAAGGGGTTCGGCGAGCTCGACCTGCGCATGGTCTGGGCCGCGACGATGGTGCTGAACCGCAGTTCGCGCAACGTCATGGAGAAGGTGGGCATGACGTTCTCCCATCCCCTCCCCACCCCGGACGACATGCTGATGGTCGAGGGCGCCGACCTCGGCGGCGTGCAGTACGAGATCACGAAGGAGCAGTGGGAGCAGCGCTGACCTCCCGCCCTGTCCGGCTATGAGGCGCGGAGGTGGGTGAGGACGGCCAGGACGCGGCGGTTGCCTTCGGTGGGGTCGAGGTCGAGTTCGGTGAAGATGTTGCCGCAGTGCTTCACCACGGAGGCTTCGGTGGTGGAGAGCCGCGCCGCGCTGGCCTGGTTGTTGAGGCCCTCGGCCATGTGGGAGAGGACTTCGCGCTCGTGGGGGTGGGGGGGCGGTCTGGGTGCGGAGGAGGATGCGCACGTCCACTTGCGAGTCAGGGGCGGGCCCCACAGGACGCGGGCGGCCCAGCGGTCTTCCCTGTCAAGTTCAGCGTGTTGGACCTTCGCCAGGGGCTGACGGTCGGCCTGGGCATCGTGGTCAATGTGTTCCAGCACGGCTGAAACACAAAGTGGGTTCTGGCGCATCGGGGCTGACGTCGCTTATCTTCGGAGTACTGATTGAGGGCGTGTCCTCAGGTCTTCCGAACCGGCTATCCGGAACCGGAGGGATTCGCGGGCTCACACCGTCTCAGCCAACTACCGTTTTGGTAGTCGGGCTGAGGCGACATGCCCCGGACCGGCTACCCTCGCAGAAGGATGCCGGCCGTTGAATTCCCGACTCTCCATGCGGGCCTTGCTGGTCGCCCTGGCTCTCACCATGTCCTTGCTGGTCGCGGTCGTTGCCGGCGTGCTGTCGTGGGCAGACGATCGCAACGTCCCGAGCGCGATCCTCTATGGCGGCGGAGCCTTCCTCGCCTGGATGACGCTCTGCGTCACGCTCTGCGCCGCCCTGGGGCTGTTCGAGAGGAACGCCCCGTCGCACTGATCGGCAGCAGAAGGACGCTGATCGGTGGATATGGCCACAAGTGGACATATCCACCGATAGTGCAGACGGGGTTGTCGACTGCACCGACACTTCGACCGAGCGCCTGATGATCGGCTATTCAAGTTTGCAGCTGAGAAGCCGTTGTCTTTCCGAGAGTGACGGGCGTATTTCCGCTGGTCAGGCATAGTGTCGGTGTCTCGGCGGCAGGAACACGGTGTCGTGTCGTGTCGTCTCTTCGGTGAGGTGCCGGGATGCCGTCGGTGATGGGGTTGCTGGAGGAGCGTGAACGGGCTGCTCGGTAGCGGGTGGAGGCCCTTCAGGCCGAGCTGCGTGAGGCGGAGGCCGTGTGGGAGCGGTTCGTGAGGCGGTGCACTTCGGTGAGACGCGGCAGCGCCCTGCCCTTGCCCTTGCTCTTCCCGTTGGCCTGCCCGGGGACGGCGGGATCGCTGGCAGTGGTCAGCAGGCGGGCGTGAAAGCCATCGATGCAGGCGGCTTCGTACCGGCGCAGCCACCAAGTCTCCCGGTCGGGACGGTCCGCCAGGTCGAGAAGGCCCGGACAGACGTCGCAGAGCCGAAGCGTCAACCGCATGAGCCCTGCTCCCGACGAACGCGACCGCATACGGGCCGCGACGGACCGCATCATGGCCGGCACCGCGGAGCGGTCCAACGGTGCCCTGACGATCGTCGCGCTGGCCCAGGAGGCGGGCGTCCCGAGGAACGCCCTCACCCAGCGCCATCCCGATCTGAAGAACGAGTTCTACGAGAAGGTGCGGGAACGGGGCGGGACGCCGGAGGCGGAGACCCGACTTCGCCGACAGATCGTCGAGCTGAAGGAGGCCCGGGCGAGGGACAGGAACGAGATCAAGCAGCTCAAGCTGGACGTCCAGGGCCTTGTCCAGGCCCTCAACCAGTCGACTCTGGAGAACCTCCAGCTGCGGGAAGCCCTGCCCGGCCCGCGGGGCAGGTCCGCGCGCTGTCGCTACGACCCGCTCCTGACCGCACCTGACCGGCCCGAGCCGCGCTGCCGGCCCACTGAAATGCCGTTGCCGATCGCATTGATGGTGGTGTTGAAACCGGTGAAGAGCAGGATGAACGTGATCGGCCCCGGTTCCGGCCGGCACACCAAAGAGGCCAAAAGCTCAACACGCTGAACTTGACAGGGAAAGTGACACCCTCACCAGGTCGCGCGGCGCCTGCGGGTGAGTCTGACGTCGGCTTCCAGCGGCACCAGTTGTGGCGTGAGGGTGGGATCGAGAAGTGCCTGACAAGACCTGGGGCTGATGGCTAACCTCGACATGCTCTCGGCATCGGAGAACCCCTCGAACTGGCGCCGGACTTACCTAGGAACCAGGGCTGGAGGGCGGGCCAGGGCAGCACGGCGCGACTCGGACCACCGCGATCACCGGCATGGGATCGCGGCCACCGCAAGGCACAGGAGATGATCTTGACAGTTCGCAGGAAACTCTCGGCCGTAGCCCTCGCCGGCGGCATCCTGGCCAGCGGCGTGGCGATCGCCACGCCAGCCAGCGCCATCGGCGGCGTCGCGTGCCCCACCCAGAACGCTAACGGCCCCATGAGCCACGGCCTGGAAGTCTGGACCTTTTCCGGCAACTTCTGCTACGCGGGCACCCCCGGAACGGTGTATAACGTCAACCTGACCGGCGTCTACAGGATCTCGGCCGACTGGAATCACGGGACCTTCGACACCAGCGTCGGCCCCATCAGCATCGGGCCGACCGGTACGCGGACTAACGCGGTCAACTTCAACTCCTCTGAGACCGTGTACAGCGTGACGATCCTCAACGGCTAGAGCGGGCCCTGGTGATGGCCTGAGGACGATCCTGGCGCTGCCACGGGCAGCGCCAGGCAGCCCCGCGACCTGATGCGTTGTCCGCTTCCGGCTGCTTCTACCGTTGCGGCATCAGGCGTTCGGGGCCACTTCCGCCGGCTTGACGTCCTGCTCAAACAGCTCGGCCGCCCGCATTCGTGCCGTCTCCCGGCGCAGCCGTCCAGTGGCGGTCAGCCCGCCCCCATTCGCAGATCCCACACACCCTGACGAGCCGAAGTCAGTAAAGGCGGGGTGGGCTGGTTGGGTAGCAGCCGTAGCCGCGGGGTGGTCGCGTCGGCGAGTTGCCTGCGAAGCTGGTGGTTTTCACTCTGAGAGAGGTGCAGGGCCCTGACCAGCGCCTCGCTGTCCGCTCGCAGCTGCTTGTTCTCCTGCTCGGTCGCGGCCCGCAGCTCCTTGACCTTGACGAGCTGGGCTCGCAGGCGTTTCTCGGAGTCGGGCATTTCGCCGCGTGCGCGGACTCGGTCATAGAACTCGTTCTTGAGGTCGAGGTGCCGTTGCGTCAGGGCGTTTCGGGGAACTTCGGCCTCGGCTGCGAGGGCGACGATGGTCAGTGCGCCGTTCGAGCGCTCTGGCGTCCCGTTAAGGATGCGCTCCGTCGCGGCGCGGATGCGCTCGCGCTCGTCTGGTGCCGGGCTCATGAGCTGGTCTCCTGGCTGGTGAGGCGGGTGCGGTAGTGCTGTTCGGCGAGGTCGCGCAGGGTCGCCGCGCGCCCCCGGAGCCTGTCGCGGAGCGGTTCCGGCGTGAGCTCGGAGGCGGCATTCTTCTCCAGGCCGTCGGCCTGCGTGGTGAGTTGCTCGGCATGGTGATCGGTGCGCGCGATGTTCGTGCAGGTGGGAACGCACCGGTTCAGGGTGGGGGTGTCCCCGAGGCCGAGCCGATGGCAGAGGGCCTTGTCCGGGTTGTAGACACACATCAGGTATGCATGTGGATTGTCATGAACCGATAGAGATCGGTTGTGGAGGATGGCTTCGGCCTGGCGAGCCGTGCGAATGGAACCGGGGAAGGCGGGCGCCTGGGCAGCGGCGTGAATCGCCCGTCGCGCGGCCGGACCGGAGAGGCCCACGCCCGCGCCGAGATCGTCGTGCAGGGTGACGAACGTGTCGGCGGTGGCCCGGGCCGTCTCGATGTCGAGGAGGTCATGGATGCCGTCGCGGCTTCGGGAGGCGTAGTTGCCACTGATGGCGGTGCGCATGTGGCCGTACTGAACCGCGAGCGCAACAAGCCCGCCCGGACGGCGAGCGATGTGCCAGGCCAATGCCCGGCGGAACCGTTCGGTGCCGATCGCCCCGTGCGGATCGTCCGGGACCACCTCCTCTGGCCGTCCAGTCCGGATGGCCAGGTCGGACGCCCAGGCGGCGAAGGCCTCAACCCGGTCGAACATCGTCGACCGGGTCAGGGCGCCTTTGAGTGGCCGGTGCGCGGGGTAGTCATGGGCGGTCGCGCCGAACAGCAGGCTGTCCGCTGGCACCACCTGCTCCAGGACCTGGATGGCATTCCTGGCCGGTGGGATCGCGACCCAGGGAACCCCGCGCATCTGCCCCTGGGACAGGTGGTTGCCCTCCTCGTCGCGGGCGGTCTTGAAGGTGTGGCCATAGATCAGCGGACGCCCGTCGCCCGGGTCCGGGCAGCAGCCCGTTCGCAGGCCGAGCGTCTCTCCGGGCCGCTGCCCGGTGAGATAGGACAGGACGATGAAGCAGGCGGTGCCGAGGTGCCGCATCAGGCCGGTCGCTTCGTGGTAGTCGATCGCCTCGGTCCAGGGGCGGCCGTCGATGCGCCCGCGAATCGGCGTGGGCAGCGGGCAGGGCCCCGGGTTCTGGTCGCGGTAGCGCCTCCACTTTGGGAGTTGGCACTGGTTGGAGATCTGCATCGGCGAAGCGCCGGTGAGTCCGGCGATGTAGTAGCTCGCGACCGCCGGCTGGCCGGCCAGCCGTTTCGTGGGCAGCGGTTCTCCTCGGGCGACGAGGCCTGCGAGGTAGTCGTGCAAGGCCGCGAGGGTTGCGGGCGTGCCGACAGCCTGCCGGGCGCGGGCATGGAGCCGGCGGTTGTGTTCCCAGGCGGCGAGGATGTCGGGGGCGAAGTCGTCGACGACGCGAAGAGCCCAGATCAGCAGCGGTCCCATGGTGTCAGGGCTGATCGGCTCGGTGACGTTCTCGCCGCCCGCGGCCGCAGCCGGGAGGTAGTCGTCGATGCCTTCACTGCTCCAGGGCGGTTCGCAGATGCCAAGCGGACGGGAGCTGATCCCGTCGAAGATCCAGAGCCGGGTCAGGGCGATCAGATGATGCTGGACGGTGTTGCGGGCAAGGCCGCGCTCGCCGATGAGGTAGTCGCTGTAGTTGCGGAACAAGGCCGGCGAGCAGGCAGCGAGCGAGGAGATCCCTTGCTTCTCCGCCCAGTTGGAGAAGTCCGCCCAGGTGCGGAAGGTCCCGTAGATGGCCCTGGCGCTCTGGCGCGTGCGCCAGGAGGGACGCCGCCCAACCAGGTAGCTGTCGGGCACCGAATGATTGATCAACATGTAGGTGAGGAGGCGAAGTTCATCTCCCCGGCGGCGCTTCTCCAGCTCGATCCGATAGACCGGGGCCGAGCCCTCTCCCGAGTCGGGGGTGGCCCGCGGGACGGGCAGCTCGGCAACGGTGACGGAGTTCAGCCCGTGGTCGAGCACCAGCAGCACGGCCAGCGCGACCGCTTCCGCCCGGGCCAGAATGAAGTAGGTCATCCGCTCGGCGACGGTGGCCTCGCCCAACGGCGTCTGGCCAACGACGCCGTCCTGGTCGCACCAGTGCAGCATCGGCCGCAACCGCCCGCTCCGATGCGTGATCATCCTCCACTCGGACAGCAACTCGTAGCGGCCCCGGGCCTGGGCTCGCCGCACCGCCTCCGCTCGCGAGGACTCCACGTAGCCCTCGACGTCGCCCACCACCACGGCGGAGGCGTAGAACGTGCGGGCCTTCTTCGACTTGGTCACCACCCGGGCCAGCCGGCCGCAGTAGTAGCGTCCGCCGTCCAGCCTGGTGCTGGGGACCTCGAACGTCAGCAGCGAGGCCGCCTCCGTCAGCCGCATGCCCGACGACAACAGCAGGTCGGCAAACGCGGCGTTGCGGTCCTCAAGACGTCCCACCCACTGCGGATGCGGCCGCCCCTCCGCCGTGCGCCTGCGAAGTCCGACGTTCACCCACAGGCGGAACGCTCGCGGCGTCAGCCGTCGAACGTTGCTCGTCTTCGCGTGCTTGGCCCGGGCCTCCGGCACCGACACGAGCTCGCCGTACCTGTTCAGCGCGGGCCGCATCGCGATCGGGTTCACCACGATGAACCCGCGGTCGGCAGCCCAGCCGTAGAGCCGGGTCAGAGCCGCAAGCCCCCGGTTCCAGCGGGCGCCGCCCACCCGTCGGGGGTTCCTGGGCGACCGGGTCCGCCAGTCCTCGAAATCCCACAGGTCATCGGCCGTCGCCATGCTCCAGTTCTTGCCGCGTGCCCATAGAAAGTCGAAGAACACGCAGTAGTCGTTCGCGTAGTTCCGCTTGGTCTCGGGCTCAAGACGCGCGAACGAAGAACGGCACAGGTACAGGCTCAGAACCTCGTCGATCCGGTAGTCCGGCGACAACAGAATCGGGTCTCCTGGGTGAATCCCTGACCGCTCTTCCCGCTCGGCCAGGTCCTCCCAGCCCTCCAGGACAGGAACTCGGTCGGTCACCACCATCCGGTTCCTGGGCACCCAGAACGTACGCCAGCCTGGCACTCAACACCCCTGTCGGATTGGCTTCAACACGCTGATCCAATAGGGAAGACATCTGCTGGAAGGGGGCGCCAGGCTGTGACGATCGCGGGTACCCAGTGGTTGCCCATGCGGATTTCGGCGAGCAGCCAGACGGTGCGCTCGCGGTCGGCGGCGGAGTCTCGACATCGGCCGGTGTTGCGCGGCGGGCGTCCTGCCAGTGCCCGATGGCGCCGGGTGGCGCGGGGCGGTGGGGCTGGTAGGTCGATACTCTCCATAGGGTCGTACATGTGTTCGAAGTGGTCAAACATCAGATGCGCCCTTCACTCCTCGGGGGGATGGGCGGCGCCTGGCCTGATCCGGAACGATGCCTGGAAAGATCGCAGTCGAACTCTGGGAGATGTTGTGCCTGCCACGTCCGTGATGCGTCGGGGTGCCGTCCTGGCGGCAGCCCTCGTGCTCCTCGCCGCTCCTGCCGCGGCCGCCGTTTCGGATCGCGGCGCTGCCGAGCCCTGCGCCATCGAGCACTTCTGTCTGTACGAGCGCGGCGAGCAGGAGGGAGCCATGGCCTCCTACACGAAGGGCACCCACGACACCGCGCTGCAGAAGCTCCCCAAGGGTGGCTGGTCGGCGTGGAATCGTACGAGTGAGTACTGGTGCTTGTGGACCAAGCCGGACTACGAGGGCAGCAAGCATCGCCTGAATCCCGGCGACAAGTTCGGCTTCGGGCCGGCGATCAGGTCGCTTCTGCCGTCGAGTGACTTCAGGTGCTGAACTGCTGGCCAGTGCTGTGACGGGTAGTTGCAGTGACCCGGTTGCGGCGGCCCCTCAACGCTCAACGAGCCCGAGTGGCCGTCTCGCAGCGCGCGGTCTCCGCAGGCTCGGCCGGGTTGCCGGTTCAGGCGGCGCACGAAGTAGCTCTCCGCACCGACGGCGAGGACGTGCAGGTGGGTACCCGGCTGAGCTGTGTCCTCCAGGACGTCACCGTTGCGGTAGCGGGGTTCGGATTCGTTCACTCCTCCATCGCCACGCCGATCTCCGGCTAAGTGCGCGGCGGCTCGTCGAGCGGGCCCTGGTTCTTCCAGCGCCCGGTGCGGAGCTTCGCGGTCTTCGGGTAGCTGCTGGACACGAGGGGGGCCGGCCAAGGCCTGTCGCCGACGGGCTGGGGCCTGCCAGGATGCCGAGCATGCGACTCAAGCCCCTGTGCTCCCCGGAGCAGGCCGAGACCGGCCTCTCCTACGCGCTCGCCCTGCTGCCCAACGCCCGTAGCTCCGGGAACCCCGGGTTCACCCCGCTCCATACCTACCTGGCGGCCGTCGACAACGCCCTGCCTCACCTGGAATCGTTCGGCGAGCCGAACCTGGTCGCGCACCTGCAGTCTGCCGGCCCAGGTAACCACGGACGGCTCCGGCTCCGGCCGGCCGCTGCTCGACGCGTTCTCGTCAGCGGCGGGTCGTCCCGGAGCCGGCGGGCGCACGCCGGCCCCGGGCCGTTCGGCCGTACCTGTTGGCCACGCGAGGAGTTCAGCGGAACCCCGGCCGGCCCGCCACGGTGCTCGGTACGCTCGGCACGGCCCCGGGGCCAGGCGACCATCCCACCGTCCGAAGGAGACGACGATCGTCATCACCAACGAAGAGGCGATGCTTAACCCCAACCTCTCGCCGCGTGCGCGCCTGCTGTACGCCGTACTGGCGGCGAAAGCACCGAACTCCTTCAAACACGATGCCCCCGAGCCCGACCTGATGACGGACGTGGCGGAGCTCGTCGGCCTGGCCACCGGCGACGGCTTGGCACCCCTGATGGACGAGCTCCTCGACTACGGCATCGTCAGCCGCTTCACCCACCACGGCGCCTCGCAGCCATCGGTGCGCGTGCACGTGAAGCCGTTGTCCCTGGGCGACCCCGGCCGGTCATGCCGTCCCTGCTTCGCGTGCTCGGAGTGCGCATGCGAGGAGCACTTCCGGCTGCCGTTCCCCGCCGACGTGCTGTGCGACGCCTGCTCACCACGGAAACCAGTGACCTGATGACGAACTTCGCTCGCCGGGCCCTCGCCGCGCTTCGGACAGGAGTCGGCAGTGCCAACGCCGAGCGCAGACGGCGTACCCTAGGGCGGGTGTCGGGTCGCGATCAATCTGTGGGAATCGCCCTCACGGTGAGGCCTGATCGGGTAGATCATGTCGCGTGACGCGAGTGCAACTGACGGATGCGGAATGGGAGTTCATCGAGCCGTACCTGCCGATCGGCGAGTACGGCCCGTACCCGGAGTGACTGCGGCAGCAGTTCGAGGGCGTGATCTGGCGGTTGAAGACCGGAGGGTAGTGGCGGGAGATGCCGGCGGAGTTCGGCGCGTGGTCGACCGTCTCCAATCGGTTCCGGCAATGGCGTGACGCGGGCGTCTTCGAAGCCCTGTTGGAGGGCGCGATCGCGGAGGCCGCGAGGCGGGGCGAGGTGGACTTGTCCCTGGTCAGCGTGGATTCCACCACCGTTCGGGCCCACCACGATGCCGCCGGGATGCACCTGGGCTCCGACGCCCTGGCCCTGGAGAAGGCCGCCGACGAGGCGGAGAAGGCCCGGCAAAAAGGGGAGGTCCGGAAGAACAAGACGGACAGGACACCGCAGATGACCCAGAACGCGAAGAACGACGACGTGCCCGGCGGCGGCGCGAGCTCTGCTTGAAGGCCGCACTGCTCGGACGCTTCAGAGGCGGGCGGACCAGCAAGATCCATGTCGCCGGTGAGCGGAAGTGCCGACCGCTGGTGTTGATGATGACCGAGGGGCAGGCCGTTGACAGCCCGCAGTTCATCCCCGTGCTCAAGAAATTACGGGTCCGCGGGCCGGTCGGTCGTCCCCGTACCCGGCCCGACGCGGTCGTCGGGGACAAGGCCTACTCGTCCCGCGGCAACCGCGCCCACCTGCGACGGCGCAAGGTCAAGGCTGTCATCCCGGAGAAGAAGGACCAGGCCGTCAACCGGGCGAGGAAGGGCAGCCGTGGCGGCCGGCCCGTCAGCCACGACGCCGACCTCTACAAAGAGCGCAACACTGTCGAACGCCTGATCGACAAGCTGAAGGCCTGGCGAGGCATCGCCACCCGCTACGACAAGACGTCCGCCAGCTACCTCGCCGGCCTCCATCTCCGCGGCGCGATGGTCTGGATCAAAGACCTCAACAGGATCACCCCTTGATCGCGACCAAATACGCTCCCTAGTTCCCGGACCGCGGCGGCCACTCGTAAGGGGGCAGCCTGCGGTGCACGGGGCGTTCGTTCACCGTTTGCGATTCCTTATACGAGGCATATCGAATCCTTCCGAAGGAAACCTCTCCGTCCCGGTGCACGTCCACCCCCTCGTTCGGGAAGGAGATCCATCCCGCTCCGGCCTGGGGCCCCGACACCCAGGGGGTGACCACGCTGCGAACGTTGGTCTCGCCGGCGACCACAGTGCCCCTCTTCTTCTCGGGGTCGGTGATCTTCACGCCCGTTTCGGTGAAGGCGATGCGGCTCTTCTTCCCGTCCGGTCCCTCTGCCCAATGTGTGGTCACGCTGTTCAGGTCGGCCCTGTCGGCCCAGACGGTTCCCCAGGCCCTTCCCTGGCCGTGGAACACGTTCAGTCCGGACTGCGGGAACTCGATCCACCCGTCGCTGTCGCTCGGCCCCTGCACCCATGCGGTCTTCACACCGTTCACGTCAGCCCTGTCGGCCGAGACGGTCCCCCGGTCCTGCTTGCCCTCCTTGTGCACGTCCACTCCGGCTTGTGGGAAGTCGATCCATCCGTCGCTGGGGTTGCTGCCGTGCACTGACCTGGTGTTCACGCGGTCCACCTCGGCCTTGTCGGCCGAGAGGGTGCCCAGCTGCGTCGAGCCGCCCTGATGGACCGCCACTCCTGATTGCGGGAAGTCGATCCATCCGTCGCTGGAGTTGCTGCCGTGCACCGTCCTGGTGTTCACGCGTTCCGCGTCGACCCTGTCGGCCAGGATGGCTCCCAGGGCGCCGGTCCCGTTGTGGATCTCCACCCCGGCCGCGGAGAAGGTGACACGGCTCCTGCTCGGCGCCTGCTCGACCCACGGAGTGCGCGTCCCGCTGTCGAACTCGGGGACGAGTGCGTGGACCGTGGTGGTGAGGAAGTACCCCTGGTGCTGCTGTGCGGCGGTGGTCGTCCCGGCGATGAGGGTGTAGGTGGTGCCTCGCCTCGGCGCGGAGGGGGGTGACCAGGTGTAGGGCTGCTGGGTCACCCGCGGTGCTTGGGCCGCCGGCTGGACGAGCACCTCGTTCCCCTGCGGATCGCGGATCCAGTAGTCGAGGTTGTCCGGCCCCTCCCACGTCAGCACGACGTTCTGGCTCGCGTCCACGTCCACCAGGGAGTTCTTCTCCGGGCGGAAGTTGCGTGGGATCTTCGGAGCCTGCTTCACCAGCCCGAGAGTGGTGGTGAAGTTCGCCCGCCGAATGGGGATGTTGTTGTCGCCGCCGCCGGAGCGCTCGTGGATCTTCAGGCGGACCAGCCCCGCCATGTCGGAAACCGGTATGTTCTCCAGTTTCAGGACCAGCGACTCCTCCTCAGGCAGGGTCAGTCTCCCCCCGGAGGGGTCATGCACCCGGAAGCGGCCGAGCGTACCGTCCCAGTCGAAGGTCGGCTCCGGCTCCCGGTTGACCTTGTAGTCCTTTTCGATGCTCGCGCTGATTGCCGTGGGGGTACCCGTCAGGTCGTGGGGGCCGCTGCCGACCGGTATCTCCACATCGATGAAATCCCACCGCACCTCGGACTGGTGGGTGTTGGAGACGATCACGTACACCGTTCCCACGGACGGTGCCCCGGGCTGCGACGCCAAGAGCGAGGTCGGATCGGTGAGGATGGCGTAGTTCAGCAAGGACGGCACGGTCAGGACTCCCTACTTCGGCGCTTCACACGATGCGGGCAGAAGACGCGCAGTTGAGGCTCGACGCTGGCAGGTGCTGGGTCAGTGCGGTGGCAGAGGTTCAAGCGGGCCCCGCAGCGGGTTCAGGGGCAGGCGTACGTCGCCGGTGACCGTCGGTATGGTTCGTTCGTCAGTCGTCGCGGCTCGTCGGAGCCGGTGCAGGTGCCCTAAGGGCTTCGACGCCGGCTCCCGCCAGCGCCTCAGCAGGAGCTCATGAGCTCCGCGCCGCATTGATGCCCCTTCCGCCTGTGCGAACTCTTCAAGCGGCATCTCGGCCGGGCGTGTCATCTCCCATGGCCGTGCTGCCACTCGGGGCAGCACCAACAGAATCGTCCCAGCGGGCGGTCCAGGAACCACGATTCTGCATAACTGGCCCGAACAGAGCCCCCGGCGGCTGAAACCGAAGCCGGCCTGGAACTCCCACGCGATCGCGTCGATCATCTGGGGGTGGACGCAGGTCGCTGCGATGGTGAGGACCGCTCGACTTCGGCATGGGGCGCCGTTTGCGGCGGGGGGCAGCGCCGTTGGCAGTACCTGGTGTCGCGGGTCGGGCCCGACCCGCCCGCGCTCAGTCGTCGAGTTCGGCCAGCCAGTTCAGTGCCCGGATGCCGGGCAGGAAGAGGTACTCGCCGCCTTTGGTGATCACGAAGCGGGGTGGCTGCTGCAGTCGTCGACGGACGGGGTGCTGCGGGATGGTGAACACCCCGGTCCCGTCGTTGGCTCCCACCAGTGGATCTTTTTCGGTGCCGAGGCCGGTGAAGTTGCCGTCGTTGATCCACTGGGACGTGATGACCTCGTACTGCCGTGCGAGGTCGGTGCCCATGAAGATGAACACGATGCCGCGGTCGGCCCCGTTGTCCTCCAGCTCCCCTTCGGGGAGCTCCGGGCCGTAGGTGGCGGCTCGGTGCAGGGCGCGGTGGATGCTCGGGTCGACGAGTTCGCCGTCAGGGAGTCGCGGGGGTTGGCACGCCGAATGTGGGAGCCGAGGGGGCAGCGCAGACCGCGCGGATCTTCCTGGTGGTGTCCGTGCCGAAAACCCTGTCGCCCTATGCGACCTGCGCGTATTCGTGGATGAGACCGCCGAGGCGGTCGCGCCGGATGACACGCGATTGGTCATCGGCGGCGGGCGGTTCAGGCGTGCCGACAGCGTCGGGGCAGCGTTGTCCGAGTGATCGGTGCGGCCGGTGTTCGTTGTGGTGGGCCGCGTACTCGTCGACGACGAGGCGCAGGTGCCGTTCGCCGGTGATCAGGACGCGGCCGGTGGCCTCGCGCCTGCAGGATCCGACCCAACGTTCGGCGATCGCGTTCATCCGGGGCACGCCGGGCAGGATTGGCACCACTTGGGCGCCGATGGCGTTGAAGACCGCGTCGAAGGCCTCGGTGAAGTAGCCGGCGTTGTCCCGGATCAGGTACCGGATGGCGGCTGTGAGCGTGTCGTCCAGGGTCATCAGGAGGTTGCGGGCCTGCTGGGTCGCCCATTCGGAGGTGACGTTGCGGGTGACGCCGGCGATGTGTACCCGCCGGGTGCCGTGTTCGATGAGCCTTCGCCATCTTCGAATGTGCTGGTCGGAGGCGCTGGCGTTGCGCTCGGTCGGGGTGGTCGCGCTGGTCGTAGGCAAGAGTCTGCGATCTTGATCATCCGTCATCGGCTGACTTCGGTGGGCGCTCACGTAATTCCCCCCGGGGCTGGCTCACGTAGTGGGACCAGCCGGGGGCGTGCAGGCCAGGCCTGCCGGACGGTCGATCGGTAAATGTGTCGCGTGTTGATGCGGGTGTCGGGATACTGCGTCGGTGACCGGTTCTGCACTGCCTCAACTGCTTCGACCTGGTGCCCTGAGGCCCGGAGATCTCGTCGTTATCGCATCGCTGTCCGGTCCGCTCCATGCCGTTTACGAGCGCGACCTCGAGCAGGCGGTGGTTGTGCTCGAGCGGATGGGATTCCGCGTGCGTCGGGCACCGTTACTCGAAGCAGGGCGGCACCACTGGTGGAGCGCGGCCGCGCCGGCGGAGATCGCCGGGGAGTTCAACGCTCTGCTACGTGATCCCGAGGTGCGCGCGATCATTGCGCATGACGGCGGCCAGACGGTGCTCGGTTACCTCGACCTGATCGACGTCGAGGCGATCGCGGCCGACCCCAAGCCGATCCTCGGCTACAGCGACATCTCGCTGCTGCATCTGGTGCTCTATGCGCGCACGGGTCTGGTCGGGTTCCATGCCGACTTGGCCACCCCTGGACTCGGCGGGCACTGGCAGACCGCGCCCGCACTACGCCAAGCGGAACTCGCCACGCTCTACGGCAAGTTGCTGACCGGTACCGAGGCGATCGGTGCGCTCCCGGCCACCCCGTCCTGGGAGTGCTGGCGTCCCGGTCTCGCCGAAGGCCGGCTGATCGGCGGGGTGATCAATCGCATCGTGCTGGCGCAGGCGACGCGTTTTGCGCTGCCGCTCGACTGGTTCGACGGCGCGGTGCTGTTCTGGGAGGAGATGGGTGGCCACGCATCGCATGTGTGGAGCTATCTACAGGTGCTGCGGCACTGCGGCATCCTCGATCGGATCTCCGGCATGGTCGTGGGCATTCCGCGCGAGATCGGCGGGCTCGACTCGTCCGACGCGTCCCCGACCCTGCCCGAGATCGTGCTCGACGTCCTCGGCGACCGTGACATCCCGGTCCTGGGCAACGTCGAGTTCGGACACGCCGGCCCGAATCTGCCGATGCCGGTCGGCATCCGCGTCGCCCTCGATGCGCA
Source organism: Kitasatospora sp. NPDC087314 (assembly GCF_044744365.1). NCBI lineage: Bacteria > Bacillati > Actinomycetota > Actinomycetes > Kitasatosporales > Streptomycetaceae > Kitasatospora > Kitasatospora sp. NPDC087314. Next base: position 108,275 of record NZ_JBIUYE010000011.1, on the reverse strand, counting down.
GCAGCGGAGTTTGTCGCTGCTCGAACCGGCGGTACGGTCGCTCGTGGCGACCGGACCGGCTGGCTGAGCAGCTCGGATCAGTGAGCCTTCGCCATCTTCGAAGGTGGCCCTGGCCACCGCAGGATGGCATGCGGAGGAGGCACCGTACTACTCGGGGAAGCAGGGCGGGTTGGTCGGGGCGTTGGCCTACGCGCACCAACCGCCCGACGGCGCAGACCCGTCGCAGGCCGCGCGGCCGAATGTGGCAAGCGTGAGGTATGCCGACTTGCAGCTCACCCGCAGCCTGTGGGGCTCGGAAAGTCATCGCTGCTGGTCAAGCCGCGTATCGGTACTCGTTGATGACGCCGCCGAGGATGCGGGTACGCAGGAGTTTTCGGCCCTCGAGGTCGTGTGCGGTGGGCTGCTCGTGGGCGCCGGGCGGTAGCTGGTTGCGTGCCCGGTGGGGGCGGGGTGCGTTGTAGTGCTGCTGGTCGGCGGTCAGGACCTGCCGGGCGTGGGCCTCGTTCATGATGAGGACATGATCGAGGGCCTCGCGCCGGATGCTCCCGATCACTCGCTCGCAGTGGGCGTTCATCTGGGGAGTTCGCGGCGCACTCTTGAGGATCTCCATCTCCTCGGCCTCAAAAACGGCGTCGAAGGACTGGCCGTACTTGCCGTCCCGGTCGCGCAGCAGGAAGCGTAGGGACTCCGCGTGGGAGCCGAGGTCGGCTGCCAGGTTCCGGGCCCGCTGTGCTGCCCAGTCTCGGGTTGGGTGGGCGGTGACGCCGGTGATGTGCAGGCGTCGGGTGCCGTGTTCGAGGAACGCCAGCGCGTACAGCCGCTGGCCGCGCACGGTGTCCAGATGGAGGAAGTCCGCCGCGAGGATGCCCTCGGCCTGGTTCGTGAGGAACTCGCGCCAGGTCGGGCCGGTGCGACGCGGGGCTGGGTCGATGCCGGGGGCATGGAGGATCTCCCACACCGTGGAGGAGGCGATCGGGTGCCCGAGACGGGCCAGCTCGCCCTGGATCCGCTTGTGGCCCCACCTCGCGTTCTCCCGAGCCAGTCGTAGCACAAGGTTCTTGAGCGCGGCTCTGGTCGGCGGTCGCCCGGTGCGGGCGCGCCGCGTGCTGTCGTCCGACTTCGCCGCGATGAGTCGGCGGTGCCAAGACAGCAGCGTGCCGGGGGTGACCGGGAAGACTGCCCGCCAACGGTGACGGGGTATCAGGCTGGAGAGCGCTGCCAGCCAGAACCGATCCGCGGACTCGTAGCGGAGCGGGCCGGATATCTGGCGGCGCAGCACAGCGTTCTCGTGCCGGAGCACGAGCAGCTCCGCGTCTTTGGCGGTGTCGCGGCGCAGCAGCACCCCGGGTACGGACAACAGCTTGCGGGCCACCTTGTACACCAGCGAAACGATCACGCGGACATGGTGCCAGCCGAGGTCGCTCTATCGCTGCCACCTGCGGCGATGACTTTCCGGGCCCGACACGTCAGCCGGCCGGGCCGCAGGGTTCCGTGTCGATCTCGGCGAGGGTGGCCTCGTTGTAGCGCGGGCCGTGGACGGTCGCGGAGTTGAGCACCGCGCCCGCCGCGTCCAGTGCCTCGCCCGCCACCCGGAGGTCGAGCACCGCCAGGTTCTCCCGCAGGTGGGCGACGGACCGTGTCCCGGGGATGGCAACCACGTGCGGTGCCCGCGACAGGACCCAGGCGAGTGCCAGCTGCGAGAGGGTGCGTCCGGCGTCCCGGGCGATCTCGTCGAGCCGGCGTCGGAGTGTCAGATTGGCCGGGTAGTGGCGGGCGTCGAAGCGGGGCATGGCTCGGCGGATGTCGCCGGCGGGGAGCCCCGCCGGGTCGGGCGGCGCAGCGGTGAGGAAGCCGCGGGCGAGCGGGCTGAAGGCGACCAGGGCGACGCCCAGCTCCCTCGTCGCCGCCAGGGTGCCCTGTTCGGGGTTGCGCGACCAGAGGCTGTATTCGTTCTGCAGGGCGGCGATCGGGTGGACGGCGTGGGCCCGGCGCAGCGTGGCGACGGACACCTCGGAGAGTCCGAGGGCCCGTACCTTCCCTGCCGTGACCAAATCGGCCATCGCGCCGATGCTCTCTTCGACGGGGACCTGCCGGTCGACCCGGTGGAGGTAGTAGAGGTCGATGGTGTCGGTGCGCAGCCGGGCCAGCGCCTGGTCGGCGGTGCGGCGGACGGTGTCGGGACGGCCGTCGATGACGCGTCGGCCGTCGACGCCGGTCATGCCGCACTTGCTGGCGAGCACGATGCGGTCACGGTGGTCGGCGAGGACGCGGCCGAGGAGTTCCTCGTTGGCACCGAAGCCGTAGAGGGCGGCGGTGTCGAAGAGGGTGACGCCCTCGTCCAGGGCCGTACGGAGCAGGTGTTCGGCCGCCTCCGGTGTGGGCGGGACGCCGTAGGCGTGGCTGAGGTTCATGCAGCCCAGGCCGATCGCCGGGACCTCGAAGGGCCCGATCCGGCGCAGTGTCCGGCCCGGGCCCGCCGTCGTCGACACGGTCACGAGGTCCGGGCGGCGTCGAGCTGCCGCTCGAGGTCGGCCAGTGTCCGGTAGCAGTTCAGCACCTGGGCGACGGAGGAGTTCGGTTCGCGGCCCTCGCGGATGGCGGCGACGAACTCGCGGTCCTGCAGTTCGATGCCGTCGGTGGAGACGTCGACGCCGCTGACGTCGATCGGCTCGTCCTTGCCCGTGAGCAGGTCGTCGTAGCGGGCGAGGTAGGTGCCGGTGTCGCCGATGTAGCGGAAGAAGGTGCCGAGCGGCCCGTCGTTGTTGAACGACAGCGACAGGGTGCAGATGGCGCCGTTCGCCGCGCGCAGCTGGATCGACATGTCCATCGCGATGCCGAGGCCGGGGTGGACCGGTCCCTGGATGGCGTTGGCCTGCACGATCGGCGACCCGGTCTGGTACGCGAACAGGTCGACGGTGTGCGCGGCGTGGTGCCACAGCAGGTGGTCGGTCCAGGAGCGGGCCTGGCCGAGGGCGTTGAGGTTGGTGCGGCGGAAGAAGTACGTCTGAACGTCCATCTGCTGGATGCGGTACTCGCCGGCCTGGATCCGCTGCCGGATCCACTGGTGGCTGGGGTTGAAGCGCCGGGTGTGGCCCACCATCGTGACCAGTCCGGTGCGCTGCTGTGCGGCCAGGCACGCCTCGGCGTCGGGCAGCGCGTCGGCGAGCGGGATCTCGACCTGGACGTGCTTGCCCGCCTCCAGGCAGGCGAGGGTCTGGGCGGCGTGCATCGGGGTGGGCGTGGCCAGGATGACGGCGTCGACGTCGTCCATCGCCAGTACCTCGTCCAGGCTTGCGGCGGCGCGGCCGATGCCCTGCTCGGCGGCGAACTTCCGGGCGCTGTCGAGGCTGCTGCTGACGACGGCGGTCACTTCGACGCCGTCGATCCGCCGCAGCGCGGCGGCGTGCTTGGCGCCGAAGGCGCCGCCTCCGGCGAGGGCGATCCGGACGGTCTGCTGGTCGGTCATGTCATTCCTCCGTGCCGGGCGTTTCGGCCCGCGGGTGGTTCTCCAGGATCAGGTGGCCGACGGCGGTGTTGGACGCCGGCACGTGGTAGAAGCGGTGCTTGGTCTCGACCGTTCCGCCACCGTCGATGTCGCTCATCGCCCCGCGGGCGATCAGCCACATGACGAGCTCGATGCCTTCCGAGCCGGCCTGTTCGACGTAGTCCAGGTGCGGCAGTTGCGCGAGGCCGGCCGGGTCGTCGACCAGGCGGTCGAGGAAGGCGTTGTCCCAGTCGCGGTTGATCAGGCCCGCGCGGGGGCCCTGCAGTTGGTGGCTCATGCCGCCGGTTCCCCACACCTGGACCGTCAGCGGCCGGTCGTAGGACTCGACGGCCCGGCGCAGTGCCCGGCCGAGCTCGAAGCACCGGGCGCCCGAGGGCACGGGGTACTGCACCACGTTGACGTGGAACGGGATCACCTTGCACGGCCACTGTTCGACGTCGCCGAACATCAGCGACAGCGGGACGGTCAGGCCGTGATCGACGGTCATCTCGTTGACCAGGGTGAGGTCGAAGTCGTCCCGGATGAGCGAGTGCGCGATGTGCGCGGCCAGGTCGGGGTCGCCCTCGATGCCGGGGACGGGCCGGGGGCCGTAGCCCTCGTCGGCGGTGGCGTAGGCCGCGCCGGTGCCGAGCACGAAGGTCGGGATCAGCGACAGGTCGAAGGCGCTGGCGTGGTCGTTGTAGACCAGGAAGATCACGTCGGGGAGGTTCTCCCGCTGCCACCGCCTGGAGTACTCGTAGCCGTCGAAGACCGGCTTCCAGTAGGGCTCTTCGGTCTTGTGGTGGTCCATCGCCGCGCCGATCGCCGGCACGTGCGAGGTGAAGACCGCGCCTGTGACGACGGCGTGCTCGGCCGGTGGCGCCGAGTCGGCGTACGCCGCTTCGAGGACGGCGTGGTCGATCCGGTTGCCCTCGACGGAGCGGCCGCCGCCGACCATCATGTCGCGGTACTCCTGCTCGGTCATGCCGGTCATCGAGCCCGCCATCTGCTGGAACGAAAGCCCCAGCGTGGCACCCCACTTGGCGAGGAAGTAGATGTTGCCGCCCTCACGCATCGCGGCGTTGAGGTCACGGTCGAGCAGGGCCTGCTTCTGCTCCTCGCGCAGCGGCCACGCATCGAGGTAGGCGCGTTCGTCGGCGAGGTAGCTCGCGCGGTTCTCCGCGGTCATCAGCGACATGCAGAACTGGTTGAGGTGGTACCCCTTGGCGGACTGCTCGGCGTCGAAGACGGTCGTCCCCGGGACCAGCTTGTAGGTCTTGTCCAGCGCCATGCCGGTCTCCAATCGTGCGGTGCGGGTCATTCGGTCAGTCGGCGTCCGGCCAGTAGAGGCGCATCGGGTTGGCGACCAGGAGCTTGTGCCGCAGCGCCGGCGTGGGCGCGATGTGCGGGACGAAGTCGACGAGCAGGCCGTCGTCGGGCATGTGGTCGGTGAGGTTGGGGTGTGGCCAGTCGGTGCCCCACAGCACCCGGTCGGGGAACTCCTCGACCACGCGGCGGGCGAACGGGACGACGTCGCGGTACGCCCGCTGTTCGCCGTCGAGGGCGGGCGGGCCGTCCGCCGACAGCCGTTCCGGGCAGGTGACCTTGCACCAGATGTCGGGTCGGGCGCGCAGGAGGTCGAGGAAGGCCTCGAAGTCGGGGCCGTGCGGGTCCGCGGTGACGTCGGGGCGGCCCATGTGGTCGACGACCAGCGGCACCGGGACGGAGAGCAGGAAGTCGCGCAGCTCGGCGAGGTCGGCGGCCTCGAAGTAGACGACGACGTGCCAGCCGTACGGTGCGATCCGTTCGACGACGTCGAGCAGGTCCTGCCGCGGCGCCGCGTCGACGAGTCGCTTGACGAAGTTGAACCGGACACCGCGGACGCCGGCCTCGTGCAGCTCGCGCAGTTCCGCGTCCGGGATTCCGGGCCGCACGGTGGCCACTCCCCGGGCCAGGCCGCCGGAGGCGCGCAGGGCGTCGACCATGGCCCGGTTGTCGGCACCGTGGCAGGTCGCCTGCACCACGACGTTCCGGGTGAATCCCAACTGGTCGCGCAGTGCGAAGAGTTGGTCTTTGGATGCGTCGCAGGGAGTGTACTTGCGCTCGGGGGCGTACGGGAACTCGGCGCCGGGGCCGAAGACGTGGCAGTGGGTATCGACGGCGCCCGCGGGCAGTTCGAACCGCGGGCGGCTCGGGTCGGCGTACCAGTCCAGCCAGCCGGGGGTCTTCTCGAAGGGTGTGGTCATCGATCCTCGTATCGCAGTCCGAGCTCGGCCAGCGGGCCGCGCATGCCATAGATGTCCAGGCCGAGTTCGCCGGTCCGGAACCGGGCGCGCTTGCCCTCCTCGGCGGCCTCCCGCGTCGCCGAGGCCTCGGCGACCTCGGCTGCCCGCTCGCGCGGCACCACGACGACGCCGTCGCCGTCGGCCACCACGACGTCGCCGGGCCGCACCAGGGCGTTGGCGCAGATCACCGGCACGTTGACCGAGCCGAGGGTGGCCTTCACCGTGCCCTTGGCGTTGACGGCCCGGGCGAAGACGGGGAAGTCCATCCGCTCCAGGTCGGCCGTGTCGCGCACGCCGCCGTCGATGACCAGGCCGCGGGCTCCCCGGGCGCGGAAGGAGGTGGCGAGCAGCTCGCCGAAGAAGCCGTCCTCGCTCTCGGTGGTGCAGGCGGCGACCACGACGTCGCCCTCGCGGATCTGTTCGGCGGCGACGTGCAGCATCCAGTTGTCGCCGGGCTGCAGCAGCACGGTCACCGCCGTCCCGCACAGGCGGGCGCTCGGGTAGACCGGGCGCAGGTAGGGGCGCATCAGCCCGACCCGGCCCATCGCCTCGTGGATCGTCGCCACGCCGAACGCCGACAGCGCGGCGACGGCCTCGGGGTCTGCGCGGGTGATCGACGTGCGGACGACCCCGATCTCGGTGTGTTCCATGGTTCTTCTCCTGGGGTCAGCGATCGGCGGCGGCGAGGCGGCCGGCCGCGGCGAGGCGGGCGGCGAGCCGGGGGTGGACGCGCAGGGCATTGCCGGAGCGGACCGCGGTCCGCTCCTCGCCGGAGAGGTACGGGGTGGCGTCGACGTACCTCCGGGTGTCGTCGAAGTGGTGCCCGGTGTCCGGGTCGACGCCGCGGACGGCGCCGATCATCTCGCTGGCGAAGAGGACCGCCCGGCTGGGGATCACCCGGGTGAGCAGGTCGATGCCCGGCTGGTGGTAGACGCAGGTGTCGAAGAGGACGTTGTCCAGCAGCTCCTCCGGGTCCGGCCGGCCGAGCGCCATCGCCAGGCCCCGGAACCGGCCCCAGTGGTACGGCACCGCGCCGCCGCCGTGCGGGACGACGAACCGCAGCGTCGGGAAGTCGGCGAACAGGTCGCCCTGGACCAGCTGCATGAACGCCGTGGTGTCGGCGTTGAGGTAGTGGGCGCCGGTGGTGTGGAAGGCCGGGTTGCACGAGGTGCTGACGTGGATCATGGCGGGGACGTCGTACTCGACCATCGCCTCGTAGAGCGGGTACCAGCTGCGGTCGGTCAGCGGCGGCGCGGTCCAGTGCCCGCCCGAGGGGTCGGGGTTGAGGTTGACGCTGACCGCGCCGAGTTCCTCGACCGCGCGGCGCAGCTCGGGCAGGCAGGTGGCGGGGTCGACGCCCGGCGACTGCGGCAGCATCGCGCCCATCGCGAAGCGGTCGGGGTAGAGCCGGCTGACCCGGTGGACCAGGTCGTTGCAGATCCGCGCCCACACCGAGGAGACCTCGAAGTCGCCGATGTGGTGGGCCATGAAGCTGGCCCGCGGGGAGAAGACGGTCAGGTCGATGCCGCGCTCGTCCATCAGCCGCAACTGGTTGCCCTCGATCGCGCCGCGCAGGTCGTCGTCGGTGATGACCAGCTCGTCGGGGTCGGGCGCGTCGCCGGGGGTGCCGGCCGCCGCCGCCTGCCGGTCCCGCCAGGCGGCCAACTGCGTTGGGGCGGTGGTGAAGTGGCCGTGGCAGTCGATGATCACGGGGGCCTCCTGGTGGTCGTGCGGGGTCGTGGGTCGGGTCAGGCCCGGGTGCCGGTGGGCCAGCCGGTGTACTGCTCGGCGAGGTACCTGCGGCCGGCCCGGGTGCCCGCCACGTTGTCGAGCTCGCCGAGTCGGCGGCGCAGGTCGAAGGAGGTGTCGCCGGGCTCGGTGTGCAGCAGCCGGGTCATCCAGGAGGAGAAGTTCTGGGCCCGCCAGATCCGCTGGAGGGCGCGCGGCTGGTAGTCGTCGAGCGCGGTGTCGCCCTCGCCGCCGAGGGCCCGCAGCAGGACGTCGGCGAGGACCTTCACGTCGTGCAGCGCGAGGTTGAGTCCGCGGGCGCCGGTCGGCGGCACGGTGTGCGCGGCGTCGCCGGCGAGGGTCAGCGAGCCCCAGCGCATCGGCTCCTGGACGAAGGAGCGGAACCGCAGCACCGTCTTCTCCAGCACCGGCCCCTCGGTGAGGCGGAAGTCGTCCTGCCCGGCCACCCGGGCCTGGAGGGTCTCCCAGATCCGGTCGTCGCTCCAGGCGTCGACCAACTCGTCGGGGGCGCACTGGAAGTACATCCGCTGCACCGTCTCGGTGCGTTGGCTGATCAGCGCGAAGCCGTGCTCGGAGTGGGCGTAGACCAGCTCGGGCGCGCTCGTCGGGGCCTCGGCCATGATGCCGAACCAGGCGAACGGGTATTCCTTGCCGTGGCGCACCCGCCGGTCCTCGGGCACCAGGTCGCGGCACATGCTGCGCGAACCGTCGGCGCCGACCACGTACCGGGCCCGGATCTCGCGCCGGCTCCCGTCGGGCAGGGTGCAGCGGACCCGGGGGGCGTCGGTGGTGATGTCGAGGACCTCGGTGTCCTCGATCCCGAACAGGACCGTGCCGCCGTCGCGCTCCCGGGCGTCGGCCAGGTCGGTGAACACGTCGGTCTGCGGGTAGAGCCAGGTGGACGCGCCCACCAGCTCCTTGAAGTCGATGCGGTGCGGCCGTCCGCCGAAGCGCAGTTCGATGCCCTCGTGCTCGTGGCCCTCGCGCACGACGCGGTCGGACACGCCGGTCTCGACCAGGTCCCGGGCGACGTCGGCCTCGAGGATGCCGGCCCGATGGGTGGTGGCGATCTCCTGCCGGGTGCGGGTGTCGACGACGACCGTGTCGACCCCGGCGCGGCCGAGCAGGTGGGCCAGCATGAGGCCGGCCGGACCGGCTCCGACGACGGCGACGGGTACCGAGGTGACGGTGTCGGCGGTGGCCTCGGCCATGGGATCTCCTGAGCGGCTGCGCGGGTTCGGAACACCCCGAACGCTGGCATCCGCGACCTCCGCCGGTCAGCACCACTTCCGCCAGGCGGAAGTCCTCTCTGGAATCGCCGACTCAGACCGTCGCGCGGGCCCGTCGGCCGAGTTCGTCGGAGATGCCGTGCACGGCCCGCAGCAGCGGCTCCCGCAGGCCGCGGGCGCGGCTCGCGCTGCTCGCCGCGATGACGATCCCGAGCGCGGCGCCGACCGGGCCGGTCCGGCCGATCCGCACGGGTGCGGCCACCGCGACGGTGCTCTCCGAGAGCTGGCGGTCGCTCACGAAGACCTGCTCGCGACGGATCCGGTCCAGCTGGGCGCGCAGAGTCTTCGGGTCGGTGACGGTGTGCGGGGTCCAGGCCCGCAGCGGCGCGCCCAGCACGGCCTCCTGGATGTCGCCCGGCGCGTGCGCCAGCAGCACCCGGCCCATCCCGGTGGAGCCGGTCGGGAAACGCGAGCCGACCATGGTCACCAGCTCCACCGAGCGGTGCCCGGCGATCCGCTCGACGAAGACCAGCTCGGTGCCCTCGCGCACCGCGAGCTGGATGTTCTCGTGCGTCGCCTCGTACAGGTCCTGCATGAACGGCAGCGCCACGTCGCGCAGAATCTGGCTGCGCGGGCAGCCCGAGGCGATCTCCCAGAGCCGCAGCCCGACGTGCCAGGAGCCGTCCTCGCCGCGCTCCAGGGCGCCCCAGGCAGCCAGCTCGGCGACAACCCGGTGGGCGGTGCTCAGGGCGAGGCCCGTACGCTGTGCGATCTCCGACAGGGTCTGCGACCGGCAGTCGCGGCCGAACGTCGAGAGGACTTCGAGAACTTTTCCAGCCGCCGTGCTCCGGGTTGCGCTCACGCGGTCAGTGTCTCAGACAGGCATTGAGCCGCCCGTTCACCCGCCGTGGCAGCGGCCGCCCACAAGGAGAACGACGTGTCCCGAGAGATCACCGGTCTGTCCTCGATGGCGACCAGGCAGCTCCTGGCCGAGCTGTCCGACCATCTCCGACACTCCTACGGCGCACAGGTGCGGTTCGAGTCGGCCGGCGGGGTCGAGGTCGCACGGCGGGTGCGCGAAGGAGCCGAGGGCGACCTGCTGGTGCTCGCCGAGGACGCGATGGCGGGGCTGGAGGGGGCGGGGCTGCTGGTCGGCGGCACGCTGCGTCCGTTGTGGGTCTCGCAGGTGGTCGCCGCTGTGCCCGAGGGGTCGCCGCTGCCCGCCCTCGCCTCGGAGTCCGACCTGCGGGCAGCCCTGCTGGCCGCACGGCGGATCGCGTACTCCACCGGCCCCAGCGGTACGGCGCTGGTCGAGCTGACGGCCCGGCTGGGTCTCGCCGCGGAGCTCGCACCGCGGCTCGTCCAGGCGCCTCCGGGGGTCCCGGCCGGCAGCCTGCTCGCCTCCGGCGGGGTCGAGCTGGCCTTCCAGCAGCACAGTGAGCTGATGGATCTGCCCGGCGTGGTCGTGGTCGGGCCGCTGCCCGGCGACACCGCGATCAGCACGACCTTCAGCGGGGGCGTGCTGGCCGCGTCAACCGAACCGGTCCGAGCGGCCGGGGTGCTCGACCTGTTCGAGGCCGAGGAGCTGTGGGCGACCGCGCGGGCCAAGGGCATGCGGGCCGTCCGGGACTTCGGCTGAAGCCTCCTCGGTTCCGGCCGGGGCGGACACCGCGCACGCCGGGAGATTCGGGCGGTCGGGGGCGCCGCGGCACCTCCCGGCCGCAATGGCGCGACCGGCAGCCTCCCTTCCGGCCCGGGCGTGCGTCATGGCGGACCAGGTGCGCCCCGAGCATCGGCGTCACCCTCCGGCGGCCGGTGTGGTCTGCCGCAGCCGACGCGACCTGATAGGACCGGCCATCGCGGATCAGCGGGCGATCCGGTGGTAGCCGGTGAGGAAGGAATGACGAAAGGGCCCTTCGGCCCGGGACGGACTCCGTGGTCCGTCCCGGGCCGAAGGGCCTTCGTGCCAGGGGACCGGTCAGGCGTAGTGGCGGTAGACGGCCTGGGCCACGCAGGCCGGCTTCTCGCTGCCCTGGACCTCGACGGTGAAGGTCAGCGGCATCTGCACGCCGTTGCCCTTGAGCTCCTCCACCGCGCCCACGGCTCCGTGCAGCCGGATCTCCGCGCCGACCGGGACGGGGCTGGGGAAACGGACCTTCTCCAGGCCGTAGTTGACGCTCATGGAGATGCCGGTGATGTCCAGCAGCTCGCCGAAGAGCGGGATGATGAGCGAGAGGGTGAGGTAGCCGTGGGCGATCGGGCCGCCGAACGGGCCGTCCTTGGCCTTCTCCGGGTCGGTGTGGATCCACTGGTGGTCGTCGGTGGCGTCGGCGAAGGTGTTCACCCGGTCCTGGGTGATCTCGCGCCACTCGGTGCGGCCGAGGTCGGCGCCGCCGAGGGCCTTGAGCCCGTCGATGCCGTGGGCGGTGGTGGGCATGGAAAGTCCTTTTCCGTTGTGGACACGTGGTGTGACGGTGCGTCTGTCAGGACGCGGAGGGGTCCCCGGACGCATGCAGCTCGCGGACGGCGGCCTTGACGATCTTTCCGGTGGTCGTGCGGGGCAGGGTCTGCGCGAGCACCACCGACTTGGGGATCTTGTACTTGGCGAGCCGGCCCCGCAGGTGGCCGAGGATGTCGTGCTCGTTGGCGCGAGCGCCGGCCCACAGGACCACGACGGCGCGGCCGACCTCGCCCCAGACCGGGTCGGGCACGCCGATGACGGCGCACTCCTCGACGGCGGGGTGGGCGAGGATCGCGTCCTCGACCTCGGCCGGGTAGACGTTCTCGCCCCCGACACGAACATGTCCTTCACCCGGTCGACGATGTAGGCGTAGCCGTCCGCGTCGGTGCGGGCGACGTCGCCCGTCCGCAGCCAGTCGCCGTCGGTGAACGCGGCCGCGGTCTCCTCCGGCCGGCCCCAGTAGCCGGTCATCACGTTGGCGCCCTGGACCAGGACCTCGCCGCGCTCCCCCGGCCCGGCGTCGCTGCCGTCGGGCCGGACGACACGCGTGTCGGTGAAGAAGTGCGGCACCCCGGTGGAGCCGGCCTTGGCAGAGGCCTGCTCCTCGTCCAGGAAGAGGACGCCGGGCGACGCCTCGGTCATGCCGTAGCCCTGGCTGAAGGCCAGGCCGCGGTCGAGGTAGGCGGCAATGGTGCGGGTCGGCACCGGTGCGCCGCCGCAGTTGAGAGTACGCAGGCTGGAGAGGTCGGTGGTGGCCCAGCGGGGCCGGGCGGCCATCGCGTCGTACATCGTCGGGACGCCGAACATGTAGGTGACGCGCAGCAGCTCGATCGTCTCCAGCACCCGCTCGGGGTCGAAGGCCCGGTGCAGGACCACCCGGCCACCCTTGAGCAGGGTGGGCAGACAGGACATGTTGAGGCCCCCGGTGTGGAACAGCGGCGCCACGACCAGGGTCACCTCGTCGCCGGCCAGGTCGGTGTCGACGAGGACGTTGACGCTGTTCCAGGTGATGTTCCCGTGCGAGAGCACCGCGCCCTTCGGACGGCCGGTGGTCCCCGAGGTGTACATGATCATGCAGGGGTCGTCCGGGGCGACGGCGAGATCCAGCGGCTCACCGGAGACGCCGGCGATCAGCTCCTCGTAGCCGGAGACGTCCTGGCCGGGTCCGTCGAGCGCGATCCGGTGCCGGACTCCGGCCTCCTCGGCCGCGGCCCGGGCGGCCCCGGCCTGCTCCGGCGCGTGGACGAGGACGGTGCTGCCCGAGTCGGCCAGGTTGTACGCCAGTTCCGGGGCGGCGAGGCGGGTGTTGAGCGGGACGAAGACGGCACCCAGGACTCCGGCGGCGAACAGGGTCTCCAGGAAGGCCGGGTGGTTGGGCCCCAGGTACGCGATCCGGTCGCCCCGCTCCACGCCCGACACCCGCAGGCCGTGGGCGAGTTGCAGGACGCGCTGGTGCAGCTCACGGTAGGTCCGGTTGCTGCCCTCGTGGACGACCGCGACCCGGTCGGGCGTCTTGCGGGCCCGACGGGCGGGCCACGAGCCGATGCCTTGGTTCAGCACGGGTGCTCCTTCAGTCCGTGCGCAGCCCGAGCAGTCGGGCCGCGTTCTCCTTGAGGATCTTCGGCCGGACCTCGGGCGTGATGTCGAGTCGGGCGAAGTCCGCCAGCCACCGGTCGGGGGTGATGACGGGGTAGTCGGAGCCGAACAGGACCTTGTCCTTGAGCAGCGTGTTGGCGTAGCGCACCAGCTGCGGCGGGAAGTACCTGGGCGACCAGCCGGACAGGTCGATGTACACGTGCGGCTTGTGGGTGGCCACCGCCAGCGCCTCGTCCTGCCAGGGGAAGGACGGGTGGGCGAGGACGATCCGCAGCTCCGGGAAGTCCACCGCGACGTCGTCGACCAGCATCGGGTTCGAGTACTTCAGCCGGATGCCGCCGCCGCCCGGGACGCCGGCGCCGATGCCGGTCTGGCCGGTGTGGAACAGGGCGGGCACGCCGAGCTCCTCGATCGCCTCGTACAGCGGGTAGGCCAGCCGGTCGTTCGGGGAGAACGCCTGGATGCTGGGGTGGAACTTGAAGCCGCGGACGCCGTAGTCCGTGACCAGGCGCCGGGCCCCCCGCACCCCCGCACGGCCCTTGTGCGGGTCGATGCTCGCGAACGGGATCAGCGCGTCGGGGTGGGCGGCGCAGCTCTCCGCGATCTCCTCGTTGGAGATCCGCGGATGGCCGGTGGCGTGTTCGGCGTCGACGGTGAAGACCACGGCGGCCATCCGGCGTTCGCGGTAGTGCTCGGCCATCTCGTCGATGGTGGGCTGCCGGTGGCCGTGCGCCTTGAAGTACGCCTCGGAGGCCCCGAACAGCTCGGGGCTCAGTGCGCCGTGGCCGTCCTTGGAGATCTCGGCGTGGGTGTGCACGTCGATGGCGGTGAGCCGGTCGAGGTCGAGTGCGAGGTCGTGTGCGAGGTCGACCATGTCAGGCCTCCGGGGCCTTGGGCGCGGGGATGCCGTAGGTCTCGGGTTCGGCGCCGACGCCGCCCTGCCACTGCGCGGCGATGGCGTCGGCGCTCCAGCCGCCGTCGGCGAGGGCGACAGCCTTCTCCCGGGGGTGCGCCCACAGGGCGAGGCGGTCGCCGCCGATGCCGATGGCCTGGCCGGTGACGTCCTTGGAGTCGTCGGAGGCGAGGAAGGTGATCAGGGCGGCGACGTCCTCGACGGTGCCGAGTCCCTCCTCCTTTCGCAGCCAGTCGGGCAGCGGGTTGCCGGTGCGCTCGGCCTCCTCGATCACCGGGGCGAAGGCCGGGATGGTCCTGGTCATCTCGGTGGCGGCGACCGGGACGACGGCGTTGACGGTGATGTCGGCGCGGGAGAGTTCCATCGCCCAGGTGCGGGCCATCGCGACGATGCCGGCCTTGGCGGCGGCGTAGTTGGTCTGGCCGAAGTTGCCGCGCTGGCCGGCCGGCGAGGAGATCAGGACGAGCCGGCCGCCGGTGCCCTGCTCGCGCATGCGGATCGCGGCGGCGCGGGCGCAGGTGAAGGTGCCGCGCAGATGAACGCGGACGACATCGTCGAAGTCCTCGTCGGTCATCTTCCACAGCACCCGGTCGCGCAGGATACCGGCGTTGGTGACCAGCACGTCCAGGCTGCCGAACTCCGTCACGGCGGTGTCGACCAGCAGCTGGGCGGCCTCGCTGTCCCCGACCGCGGCGACGGCGCCGGTGGCGCGGCCGCCGGCGGCGGTGATGGCGGCGACGGCGGCATCCACGGTTGCCCGGTCGACATCGTTGACGACGACGGCCGCGCCGGCCGCGGCGAGGGCCTGTGCGTACGCGAGTCCGAGACCGCGGCCGCTGCCGGTGACGACGGCGACCTTGCCCTGGAGATCCATGAGGGTGCACCTCTCGTGGGAGTGATGGGAGGGGATGGCGCCAGGATCGACAGGAATCCTGATGAACGGCAGTCTCGTCAATCATCAGGATTCCTGTCAATGCCTTAGGCTTGGCCACGCCGCCGCACCGGACGGCGCTCGCGAAGGGAACGAGATGGACCGACCCGCAGTGACCGGCACCTCGCTGCTGTACCTGGTCAAGAGGACGGAGCTGGCGGTGCGCGCACGGCTCGACGAGCTGCTCAAGCCCGCCGGCATCACCGCGCTGCAGTACACGGCGCTCACGGTGCTGGAGCGGCACGACGGCATCTCGGCCGCCCAGCTGGCCCGCGACTCCTTCGTCACCGCCCAGTCGATGGCCGACATGATCCGCACCCTGGAGGGACGCGGCCTGATCCGTCGCGAGCCCAACCCCGGCAACCGCCGCGAACGCCTCGTGCTGCTCGCCGAGCCGGGCCGCCACCTGCTCGCCGAGTACGCCGCCTCGACCCGGGAACTGGAGGCGCGCATGGTCGCCGGACTCACCGCCGAGGAGGCCGACCGCTTCCGCGAGTCCCTGAACACCGCCTGGCGCGCCCTCTCGTGAACCGGGGCGCACGCACATCCGACTGACGACCGTTCACGGAAGTCGCGGCTGCCCGGACGAGCAGTGCGGACTCCCGGCTCGCTCAGTTCGACCGCAGCGCGGGGGCGCTGCTACGGGGACGGTCGCCGACTGCTTGTGGCGCCGGACGACCTGCAGTGGGTCGACGCCGCCGCCCTGCTGCTGTTCGGGTGCCTGGCCGGGCGTGCCCGGCACGAGCCGCTGCTGCTCATCGGCACCTACCGGGACGTCGAACTGTCCGACGGCCACCCGCTGCCGGATGCCGAGGTGGTGGTGCTCGGCGGTCTGGACGTGACGGACGTCGGAACGCTGCTGGCCCGGTACGGGCCGCCGGCGGCGGCCGAGACCGCCGCCCTGGTGCACCGCCGGACCGGCGGCAACCCGTTCTTCGTCCAGCAGGTCGCCCGGCTGCTCGCGGCGTGGGAGAGCAGGCCGCCTACCCCGAGGGCCGGGGAGGCTGGGTCTGACAGGCAACCAGCCAGGGGACTCGCCAGGGAGCACACGTTCCAACACGGCCGTCCCGGAGGCATCTTCCGGCGAGCGGACAGCGCGGGTTGTCTACCGGCTGACGTGCAGCGATGGCTATCGCCGGGCGACTGGGGGTCAAGTGGGCTTGGGGTCATTGCGGTCTGTCACATCCGGATGGCGGTGGATCGTCCTCTGGGATGGATCGTCCTCTGGCGCCGTGGCGTGACGTCAGTAACATGATTTCCCCTCACGTTTCTCGTCAGGAGGCTGCCATGCCGGACCGTTTCGACCTGCCGGCGGACTTCCGCTGGGGTGCCGCCACCGCCGCGTACCAGATCGAGGGGGCGGTGGGGGAGGACGGCCGCGGACCGTCCGTCTGGGACACCTTCGCCGCCCGGCCCGGCGCCGTCCGCGACGGCCACACCGGGGCGGTGGCCTGCGACCACTACCACCGGTACCCCGAGGACATCGAGCTGATGAAGGGCCTCGGGCTGGACGGCTACCGCTTCTCCGTCGCCTGGTCCCGCATCCTGCCCACGGGCGCCGGCGCCGTCAACGAGGCCGGCCTCGCCTTCTACGACCGCCTGGTGGACGCGCTGCTGGAGGCGGGCATCACCCCGCTGCCCACGCTCTTCCACTGGGACCTCCCGCAGGGTCTGGAGGACAACGGCGGCTGGCTCAACCGCGACACGGCCTACCGCTTCGCCGAGTACGCCGCGATCGTCGTCGATCGCCTCGGCGACCGGATCCCTGCCTGGATCACGCTCAACGAGCCCTTCGTTCACACCGTCTTCGGCTACGCCCTGGGCACCCACGCCCCCGGCCGCGCCCTGATGTTCGAGGCGCTGCCCGCCGCCCACCACCAGCTCCTCGGCCACGGCCTGGCCGCCACGGTCCTGCACGACCGCGGCCTGGAGGCGATGCTCTCCAACAACCTCACCCCGGTCGAGCCGGCCTCCTCCGATCCCGCCGACCTCGCCGCCGCCGCGGCCTACGACACCCTCCACAACCGCCTGTTCACCGACCCCGTCCTCCTCGGCCGCTACCCCGACCTCTCCGCCCTCGGCGTCCCCGACGACATCTACGGCGCCGTCCACCCCGGCGACCTCGACCTCATCCACACCCCTGGCCTCGACGGCCTCGGCCTCAACTTCTACAACCCCACCCGCGTCGCCGCCCCCACCGACACCGCCCTACCCTTCGACCTCGTCGACATCCCCGACGTCCCCCACACCGCCTTCGGTTGGCCCGTCGTCCCCACCGCCCTCACCCGCCTCCTCCTCTCCCTCCGCGACACCTACGGCAAGGCCCTCCCACCCATCACCATCACCGAGAACGGCTGCTCCGTCACCGAATCCACCACCCCCGACCAGCCTCGCATCGACTTCATGGCCGCCCACCTCGACGCCCTCGCCCAGGCCGTCGCCGAGGGCATCGACATCCGCGGCTACTACACCTGGTCCCTCCTCGACAACTTCGAATGGGCGGAGGGGCTGTTCAGTCAGCGCTTCGGTCTGGTCCACGTTGACTTCGAGACGCAGCGCCGCACGCCGAAGGCCTCGTACGCCTGGTATCGCGACCTGATTGCCGGCCATCGGGAGCGGTTCACGAAGTAGGCGGGCGATCGAATCTCGTAACTCCCTTGCCAGATGGCCGGCCTGAGGAAAGTTGGTGACCCGCAGTCAAGGCCATTCGCTCGCTGGAGACCGCGGTGGCCGACCTCGAAGGCGGCGCGGACGCCATCGCCACCGCCTCGGGCATGGGCGCGATCAACACCGTCCGGCTCGCCCTGCTGCGCTCCGGCGACCACGTGATCGCCCAACAGAGCCTGTACGGCGGCACCTTCGCCATGCTCGCCGACCTCACGGAGTGCTGGGGCGTGGAGGCCACCCACGTCCGGGGCGAGGACCAGGCCGAGGTCGCGGCGGCCCTGCGGCCCAACACCCGGGTGCTGCACCTGGAGACCGTCTCCAACCCGACCACCAACCAGGGTCACCGACCTGCCCGGGCCGATCGCGGTCGCCGAGCGGGCGGGCGGGCGTGGTCAGCGGGGTCTGGGGCGGGCGGCGAGGAGGGCGATGTCGTCGTCGGTGGTGGTGCCGTGGGTGGTGGGGCCGGGTGGGGCGAGGGTGTGGAGGACGGCGTCGAGGAGGTCGTCGAGGTCGCCGGTGGCGGGGAGGCGGAGGGCGGCGAGGCGGGCGAGGGAGGCGTCGATGTCCTCGTCGCGGCGTTCGACCAGGCCGTCGGTGTAGAGCAGGAGGGTCTGGTCGGGGGTGAGCGGGTGGGTGGTCTGCTCGTAGCCGCCGAGGCCGGTGCCGAGGGGTGGGCCGGTGGGCACCTGCAGGAGTTCGGTGGCGTGGTCGGGGGTGATGAGGGCGGGCGGCAGGTGGCCCGCGCTGGAGAGCGTCCAGCGGCCGCGGCCGGGGTCGGCGAGGACCAGCAGGCACGTCGCGGGCCGGGCGGTGTCGTTGGAGGAGATGACGTTGTCGAGTTGGCGCAGGATCCGGTGGGGCGGCAGGTCCATGCCGGCGATGTCGCGCAGGGTCGAGCGGTAGTGGCTCATGTCGACGGCGGCCTCGACGCCGTGTCCCATGACGTCTCCCATCGCGAGCAGGGTGCGGCCGAACGGTAGCCGGACCGTCTCGTACCAGTCGCCGCCGACCACTGAGCTGGTGCCGGAGGGCAGGTAGCGGGAGGCGAGGAGGAGGTTCTGGTGCGGGTTGCCGGGTTCGGTGAGCAGGGCCCGCTGGAGTTCCAGGGCGATGCCCTGGGAGCGGGTGTAGCGGCGGGCATGATCGATGGCGGTGGCGGCGTGGGCGGCGAGAGCGCCGAGGAGCGCGGCCTCGTCCGGGGTGAACGCGGGGGTGGCGGCGCTGCGGCCGAGGGTGAGCAGGCCGACGAGCCGGTCGTGGGTGACGAGCGGTAGGACGAGGAGGGAGGTGATCCCGACTGGGCCCGCGTCCTCGGGGCCGGGTTCGGTGAGGACCGCGACGCCACCGGCGAGGCTGCGGGTGGCGGCCGAGCCCTCCCCGTGGCGGACGGACTCGCCGGGCCGGGCCGACTCGCCGAGGGCGGCGCGCAGGGCGGGGACGGCGTCGACGGCCGCGCGCTGCAGCCGCAGGGGCACGCCGTGTCCGGGCCGGGCCGGGTCGGCATCGGGTGGCAGGACGTCGATGGTGACGAGGTCGGCGAAGCCGGGCACGGCGAAGGTGGTGAGCTCGGCGCAGGTGGTGGAGACGTCGAGGGTGGTACCGATCCGCTCGGCGGCGGCGTGGAGCAGGGCGAGCCGGGCGCGGGCCTGTTCGAGCTCGTGGAGACGGCCGCGGGCCGGGTCCGGGTCGTCGAGGACGACGACCACGCCGGTGGTCCGCCCGGCGTGTTCGAGCGGTCGGTAGCGCACCCGCAGGCCGGGTGGGACGGGGGAGCCGGGGCTCTCGGGCCCGCCGGTGGCGTGTTCGCGGTCGTGTCCGTCGGCGAGGACGCGGCGCAGGGTGGGTGCGGCGCCGGCGAAGGCGGTGGCCTCGGCGGGGCGGCCGAGCAGGTCGGCACGGCGCAGCCCGGTGAAGGCGGTGAAGGCGGGGTTCAGGTACTGCCAGCGCAACTGGTCGTCGAGCAGGGCGACGCCGACCGGGGCGGTGGCGAGCAGGTCTCGGAGCAGGTCCGGGCTGTTGCTGTCGCTGTTGCTGTTGCTGTCGGCGTCGCTCCTGTTCTCGGGCATCGAGCCGAGGCTCGCGGCGTAGGCGGCCGCCGCTGCCGCGAGGGGCCGGGGGGCCGGTGTCGCGGGCGGGGCGCCTTCTGCTCGGTTGCCGTGCCGGAACTGCATAGGCCCATGATCACGCGCCCGGGCGCGGCACGCCCACAAGTGGGTGAAACCTTGACCGGCCGGAGGCCGTGGTGTAGCCGTGACCGGAGCCATTTGCGTGTGCGTGCACGCAAATGTATGGTGCGTGCACACGCACACATCAAGCCCCGGGGACGCCCCGGAGAGCCCGAGGAGAGACCACCATGGACACCGCCGCCACCCCGATCGTCCTCATCACCGGCACCTCCTCCGGGATCGGCCTGGCCGCCGCCGTCGCCGCCGCCCGCGCCGGGTACGGCGTCGTCGCCACCATGCGCGACACCGGACGGGCCGGGGCCCTGCACCGCGCCGCCACCGAGGCGGGCGTCGACGGGCGGATCGAGATCGAGCGGCTGGACGTCACCGACCCGGAGTCCGTCGCCGCCTGCCTGGACGCCGTCCTCGCCCGGCACGGCCGGCTCGACGCCGTGGTCAACAACGCGGGCGCCGGATTCGTGGGCACCATCGAGCAGGACGGGATGGCGCCGGTGCGGGCCGCCATGGAGGTGAACTACTTCGGCGTGGTCGAGGTCACCCGGGCCGCGCTGCCGCACCTGCGGGCCACCGGCGGCCGGGTGATCACCGTGACCAGCGTCGGCGGCGTGGTCGGACAGCCCTTCAACGAGGCGTACTGCGCGGCCAAGTTCGCCGTCGAGGGCTTCATGGAGTCGCTGGCTCCGGTCGCCGCCACCGTCGGCGTGCACGTCACCGTCGTCGAACCGGGCGCCGTCGCCAGCGAGTTCGTCGGCAACCAGGCCCTCGACCTGCCCGCGCTGACCGCTGCGGCCGGACCGTACGCCCCCGCCCTGGAGGCCTACATCGACCGGACGCTGAAGGCCTTCGGCCAGGCCCAGACCCCGGAGGCGGCGGCGGAGCCGATCGTCGCGGCGCTCACCGCCGAGCGGCCGCCACTGCGGGTGCAGACCTCCGAGACGGCTCGGGCCTTCGCCGGTACCAAGCTGGCCGACCTGGACGGCTCGGCGGTGCGGGGGATGACGGGCGCCTGGGTGGTCTGACGGGCGATGGGGTCGACCGGCGGTCTGGCGACCTGGCGGTCTGGCGACCTGGCAGGCCGGCGGGCTTGGCTGGGTGGCGGGCTTCAGCGGGTCGGTGGGTCGGTCAGGCACGGCCTTGGGTAGCGCGGGTTCGGCGGTCGGGGAGGGAACGGAATGATCACCGGTCATACTTGGGCGGCGGCGCCCGACACCGGACGCCGCGGGCCGTGCCAGGCCCGCCCTGCCTTGCCTGCGTCACGCCCTGCCCGCCCGCTTCGCCAGCCGTCCCGCCCACACCGGAGGAACCGATGAGCCGCCACCTGTCGACCCACCGCCCGGCGGCCGGGGCCCCGGCAGTGCCGTGGAACCGGCAGCGGCTGCGCAGCAACAACGAGTGGCTGCTGCTCGAACTGCTGCGCACCGGTGGCGGCTCCTCTCGGGCCCAACTCGCCCGGGACACCGGTCTGTCCAAGCCCACCGTCTCCGCCGCCCTGGCCGCGCTGGAGCAGGCCGGGCTGGTCCGCGAGGCCGGCCGGTTCGCCCCCGAGCGCGGCCGCACCGCCGTGCTGTACGAGGTCGACCCGACGGCCGGGCACGTGCTGGGGGTGGACATCGGCCGGGCCCGGTTGCGGGTCGCCGTCGCGGACCTCGCCGGGACGGTCGTCGCCCGCCGGGACGTGGCCAACCGGGGCCGCTCGGCGAACGCCGTCGCCGACGCCGTGGTCGCCGCCGCCCATGAGGCCATTGCCGAGGCGGGCCTGGCCGCCGCCGACATCGGGCACGCGGTGATCGGCACCCCGGGTGTGTGGGACGAGGAGCGGCGCGGTGTCCGCTACGCCACCAGCCTGCCCGGCTGGGGCCGGCCCGGCCTGTTCGACCGGATCGGGGAGGGCCTGGGGACGGCCGTCACCGTCGCCAACGACGCCAACCTCGCCGCGCTCGGCGAGTACACCCTCGGCGCCGGCCGGGGCAGCCGGATGTTCGCCTACCTGCTCGTCGGCACCGGGCTGGGCGTGGGCGTGGTCAAGGACGGTGAACTGCTGCTCGGTGCGCACGGCGCGCTGGGTGAGATCGGCCTGGTCCCGCTGCCCGCCCGCCCCGGCGAGCCCGTGGCGACCATCGAGCGCGAGGCCGCCGCGGACGCCGTGGTACGCACCGCCCAGGACCTCGGGATGGGCGGCGCGCCCACGGCGAAGCAGGTGTTCGAGCGGGCCCGGGCCGGCGATCCGGCGGCCGTCCGGGCGGTCGACCACGAGGCCGAACAACTCGCGTACGCCGTCGCCGTGTTGTCCGCTGTACTGGACCCGGACCTGGTGGTCCTCGGCGGCGGCATCGGCAGCAGCGCGGACCTGCTCCTGGAACCGCTGGAGCAGGCCCTGCACCGGATCGCCCCGATGCGCCCGACGCTCGCGCCGAGCTTGCTGGGGGAGGAGGCGGTGCTCCTCGGCGCGGTCGCCACGGCCCTGGAGACCGCGCGCCCCGAGATCTTCGAGCGCCGGACGGCGGGTCTGCCGTAGGGCTCCTGGCAGAGGACCCGCTTGTGCCTTGGAAGGGCGGCTCCCCGCGGGTGCGATCAGGTTCCGGCGATGGTCCGGCCCGGCATGGGCTGCGCGAGCGCGGCCCGCCGGGCGGGTACGCCGAAGGAGTCGGCGAAGTACTGCGTCTCGTGGACCACGTGCTGGTCGGCGAACTCCATGATGCTCACCGAGTACGAGGGCACACCGTCGTAGGTGATGATGCATTCGCTCACCCATAGATGTGCCTGGCCGGTGATCCGCTGCACGCTGAAGTGCCGGTCGGCCGGATGTCCGCCGCGTTGCGCCGCAATCGTCGCGCGGCCCCGGAACCGCTCACCTGACTGCGGGTAGTCCAGGATCGCGTCCGGGGCGTAGATGGCGTGCTCGGCTTCGGTGTCCCCGCGTTCCGAGGCCAGCCAATGCTCCTCGATCGCCGTCCTGGTCCGGGAGTCAGCGTCCATGGCGCCGCCCTTCCGTAGTCGGTGACAGCCCGGGCGCTCCGGTCCACGGCCGGCCCGGTGGCCGGAATGCACCCGGCGTGCGCCGGCGTGGGCTGGGGTCGGCCGCGAGCTGTCGCTGTAACCAACGGTAGCCGGATGGCTACTTCCACGTGACAGTTTGCCCGCGGATCGTCCGGACGTCCCGCAGTTGCGGGTTGCCGCGCTCCGGTGTTGTGCCCCGGTCGGGACGGGCGGTGGCTCGGCGCAGCGTGACGACCGCCCGGCGAACGGCGACGCTCGGTAGTCGGCAGATCTCGATCTGCCAACGAGCGGGAGATGCGTGTGCGGATCGCGTGTCGGCTCTGCTTGAATCACGCACCTCACCCAAACGGAACGGAGCGTTCTTCACCCATGCCTTCACGGATACGCGGGCGCCGGCGTGCCGGCCTGGCCGGATTCGCCGGACTCGTCCTCACCGTCGGTCTGGCGCTGACCGGTTGCGACCCGTCGGCCGCCGACGGCGGTACCGAGGCGTCGCCCTCGGCGGCCGCCACGGCCACCGCCCAGGTGACCCCGTCGGCGGCACCGCCCGCCGCGCCCGACCCCGCGCCGAGCACGCCGGCCGCACCCCCGGTCAGCACGCCGCCGGCCGCGCCCGACCCCGCGCCGAGCACGCCGGCCGCCCCGGCGCCGGCCGCGCCCAGCACCCACGCGCAGTCGCCCGCCCCCAAGGCGCCGCAGCCGAAGATCACCACCGCCCAGCCGCCGACCGACCCGGAGCCGCAGCAGACCGCGGCGGCCGGCGGCGGCGCGGAGTGCGAGATCCGCTCGAACGCGGGGAACTGCTACGCGGCCGGGCAGTTCTGCCGCAACGCCGACCTCGGCAGGAGCACCCATGACGCCAACGGGCGGATGATCTACTGCCGGATGGTAAGCGGCAAGCCGCACTGGCAGGCCTGAGCAGGCGTGAGAAGGGCATGCAGCGCAGGGCGGAGGAATCCTGACCAACACAAACAAGGCCCCCGGCCGGCACTGCGCGAGCAGTGCCGGCCAGGGGCCTTCGTGCGTACTGGGGTCACCAGTGGAGGTTGTCGCCGGCGTGCGCGGAATCGCCGCGCGCCAGCGCGTACACCCTCGCCACGCGCGCGAGCGAGGCCTCAGCCGGCGGCCCGGGTCGCCCGGGCGGTCACGTCGGTTCCCTGATCGGGGAGGACAGCGATCGTGCCGCGTCGCTGCGCGGGGGCGGCGGCGTTGTTCGTGACCGTGAACGAGACCGTGGACGGATGGCCCGCGCTGAGGCCGACCGTCGTGGGTGACGCCGTGATGGTCCAGGAGGCCCCTGCGGTCATCGCGTTCTCCAATCGCAGGGGTTGTCGGTCAGGTGGCTTCGGGCAGCTTCAGCCGGTGGGGGGCGTCATAGCGGGTGCGGGTCTGGTTCGAACTCGATACGGAAGGTCCCGCTCGATGCCCGGAACAGTGGGGCGTCACCCATCATCTCGACCAGGTCACCGACGAAGGTCGTGCGCGGGACGACGCTGCCCAGTGGATTGGGTGACCTGACGGGGACATCGAAAGCAGCGGTCCCCGAGTCTCCGATCGTCTGAGGAAGGAAGGGCATGGTGAACCACCTGGCATCGGCTGGGGGGCCGTCGATCGGCCTGACCCTGACCTTCACCTGGCTGCCGACCGGGCCGGATACCTGGAACCCGATCTCCCCCCTGGGGAGAATGGTGTCGGCCAGCCGGACCACCGACGTACTCGCGGTGATCGCCCACGGCATCGGGGCGAAGGTGACGGTGACGGGGCTGCTCTGCACGGTGGTGTCGACGGTCGGGTGGTCCGTGTCGTAGACCAGGCAGCTGAACGGGTAGGTGCCGGTGGTCCCGGTGGGGGCGGGCCGGACGGTGACGGTGAAGTCGGAGCTGCCGCCCGGGGTGAAGGTCCGGGTGTCCTGATCGATGTCGAACCAGGAGTCGGTTCCCGGGCTGGGGAGGACGGCGATCGTGCCGTGTCGTTGCGGGGGAGCGGTGGTGTTGTTCGTGACCGTGAACCGTACGGCGGCTGACTCGCCCGGATGGACGACGACCGTCGTGGGCGACGCGGTGATGGTCCAGGACGCCCCTGTGGTCATGGCACTCTCCGTTCGCAGGGGTTGTCGGTCGGGCCGCCCGGGTGTCGACGGCCGGCGGCCGGGGTCAACTCTGGCCGAGTTCGACCTCAAGGCGGAACGCACTGCTCGATGCCCGGATCACGGTGGTGCCGCCCGTCAGATCGAGCAGGTCGCCGAAGAACTTGCCGCGTGGGACGGCGCTGCCGAGCGGGTTGGGTGGTCCGACGTCGACGTTGAAACTCACGATCCCCGAGGCCCCGATCGTCTCCTGCTGAGGGTTGGGCAGGGAGAACCACTTGGCGTCGGCCGGTAGGCCGCCGACCGGCCGGACCCGTACGGTGACCAGGCTGCCGACCGGGCCGGAGGTCTCGAAGCCGATCTCTCCCGCCAGGTCGGGCTGGTGGGTCACCTGGACGACCGACGTACTCGCGGTGATCTTCCACGGCACCGTGGCGGGGGCAATGGTGACGGTGACGGGTCTGCTCTGCACGGTGGTGTCGACGGTCGGGTGGTCCGTGTCGTAGACCAGGCAGCTGAACGGGTAGGTGCCGGTGGTCCCGGTGGGGGCGGGCCGGACGGTGACGGTGAAGTCGGAGCTGCCGCCCGGGGTGAAGGTCCGGGTGTCCTGATTGATTTCGAACCAGGAGTCGGTTCCCGGGCTGGGGAGGACGGCGATCGTGCCGTGTCGTTGCGGGGGAGCGGTGGTGTTGTTCGTGACCGTGAACCGTACGGCGGCTGACCCGCCCGGATGGACGACGACCGTCGTGGGCGACGCGGTGATGGTCCACGAGGCCGCGGATGCGGGTGTCGGCTTCTTGTCATAGGGCACGGCCATCACACTTCTCTCCGGTCTGGGGATCCGACGGTGCCAGCCGGGCTGGGCTGGCGCGGCCGCGGGCGCTTTTCACGAGGAGGGAGTGGTGTCGACCACCACCTGGATCTCGTCACTGGACGCCCGCAACTCGAGGGGGATCCCCGTCACGTCGAACAGGTCGCCGAGGAAGCTCCCTACCGGGAGGGCGGGGAAGCCCTTCGGGCTGGGCGGTCCGATGGTGACCTGGAACAGCTCCGATCCCGAGGGGCCGAGGGTCCGCCGGGGGCGGTCGAGGCGCAACCAGGCGGCTTCGCCGATTTCGCCGTCGTTCTGCCTGATCCGTACCTCTGCCGTGCGGCCGGCCGGGCCGGTGACCTGGAAGGCCAACTGGGTGGAGGTAAAGTCCGCGTCCAGCCGGACCAGTTGGGTGGTGGCGGTGATCGTCCACGCCTGCGGTGGAGCGAGGGCGAGGGTGACGGGGCTGCTCTGCGTGGTCGTGCTGACGGCGGGGTGGTCCGCGTCGAAGGCGATGCAGCTGAACTGGCGTTCGCCGGTGGCCGTGGCGGTGGGGGGCCGGACGGTGACGGCGAAGGTCTCGGTCCCGCCCACGTCGAAGGTCCGGGTGGCCCGGTCGATGGTGAACCAGGAAGCGTCGGTCCCCGTACCGGACAGCACGGCGAGCGTCCCGGGCCGGTGCGCGGGGGTGGCGGCGTTGTTGGTGACCGTGAACGACACGGTGGCGGACTGGCCCGGAACGATGCCGACCGACAGCGGCGACGCGGTGACGGTCCAGGACTCCCCGGACACGGACGAGGACGCGGGCGCGGTCACGTCCGCCCCCAGGCCGGGCGGGCGCGGTCGGCGCGGGGCCGACGGTCCACGGGAAGGCCGAGCATCCGGGTGGTCTCGGGGGCCGGTGCGACCCCGAGCTCCTGTTCCAGCACCCGCCGGCAGGTGGCGTAGGCGCGTCGGGCCTCGCTGAGGTTGCCCTCCTGCAGGTGGATGCGGATGACGGAACGGTGGGCGCTCTCCCGCAGGGTGTCGAGGCGCAGCGCGCCGAGGGCCATGTCCAGGGCGAGCCCGAACTTCCCTTCGGAGGCGAGCCGTTCGGCGAAGGTCTCGCGTACGTGCAGATGCAGTTGGCGCAGTCGCTCGCGCTCGTCCGCGAGCCACTCGTCGTCCCAGTCGGGGAGGAGCTCGCCGCCGTCGCCGAGGGCCGGCGGGAGGGGGCCGGCGGAGGACGGGGACTCCTGCAGGAGCGCCTTCGTGCGCTCCATGAGCTCACGCGCGTCGACGGTCACCTCCGGGGCGAGGTCGATGGCTCCGCCGGTGTCGACGACCAGCGCCGGGGCGGCCTGGTTGATCCGCCAGAGGCTGGTGCGCAGGCTGCCCAGGGCGCGGCCTTCGGGGCTGTCGGGCCAGAGGGCGCCGGCGACCCGGCTGCGGCTCTGCCGGCCCCGCAGGGCCAGAACCACGAGCAGGCGCTGTGCGCCGACCGGGAGCCGGACTTCAGCCGGTCCGACCTGCAACCTGAACGATCCGAGCAGGGTGAGCACCGCACTCCCCGCCGGATCCGCGGTGACCGGCCCGCGCCGACGGCCGTCTCTCGCGCCGGCGGCGGCAGGGACTCCGGCCTGGATGGACGCGTCACGTGGCATGCCCTCTGCTCCTGCTTCACGCGATGGCGGATGTCGATACAGATCGTGACTCTCCGCTTCCGCTCTGTCAAAAGCCGGCAAGGGTGGTTCATGTTCGGTCACAATTCGGTCATCCGGCGTCGGACCCGATGTGGTGACGCCGCCGTGACGCCGTGTTGACGACGCCCCGTCGACAGTGGCCTCCATGAGGAGCTTTCCGGGCAGTCCGAGGGTCCTGTGCGGCGCCGTCGTCGAGGTCGATCCGACCAGTCCGCTCTCCCGCCTGGTGGTGTTCCAGTACAACCCCGACCACATGACCCGGGCGCTGCGGCCCCGCGCGGTCGCACCCGGCCCGGCCGCGGACGCCCGCAGGATCTCCGGGGCGCCGGTGGAGACGGTGACGATGACGATCGAGGTCGACGCCACCGACCAGATGGAGCAGGGGGACCCGCGTGCCGCGGCCGGCATCGCGCCCCAGCTGGCCGCGCTGGAGATGCTGCTCTACCCGAGCACCGCGCAGGTGGTGGAGAACGCCGCACTGCTCGCGGCCGGCACCATCGAGATCGTGCCGCCGGAGAGCCCGCTGGCCGTCCTGGTCTGGGGGCCGGGCCGGGCGGTTCCGGTGCGGATCCAGACGCTGAGCATCACGGAACAGGCCTTCACACCGGACCTCTTCCCGACCCGCGCGTCGGTGGATCTGTCGGCGCAGGTGCTCTCCTACGACGACCTGCCGGTGGGCAGCCCGGGGTACGCGCTCTTCCTCGTGCACCAGGTCATGAAGGAGGCGATGGCCGTCGTGGCCGGTGTGTCCGGGGCCGTCTCGGCCGCTGCCGACGTCGTGGTGGGTTGACGGTGGCGGGCGGACCGGGCAGGTACGACGACGCGGAGGTCGCGGTGGCGACGGTGCGGGACGCCGACGGCACGGAGCGCCAGGTCCGCTACCTGCGGCAGCCGCAGTCGGCGCCGCCCACGGCCGTACCGACGGGTCGGACCCTGGCGAGCCACCGGGTGGTGGCCGGAGACCGGCTGGACACGGTGACCGCCCGCTACCTCGGCGACCCGCTCGCCTACTGGCAGGTGGCCGACGCCAACCTCGTGTTCGCGCTCGACGACCTGGTCGGTCCGGCCCCGGAGGGGCTCGTGCTGGAAATCCCCACCCCGGGGGTCTGACCAGGTGGCACTGTCGAGCCTGCGCCTGACCGTGCTGGTCGGGGCGACCCTCCCGGTTCCGCTGCCGGCTGGCCTCACAGCACGGCTGCGGTCCGTCCGCGTGCTGGAGACCGACGACCGCCGTTCGGCCTTCGCCCTCGCCTTCGACGCGGGCCGCTCGGGGCCTTTCGCCCTGCGCGACACCCCCGTCCTGGAGGCCGGACCGATCCGGCCGTTCGCCCGGGTGGTGCTCGTCGTCACGATCGGGGCACTGCCCCGGGTCCTGTTCGACGGCATCGTGACGGCGCTGGAGCTGGACCCGGGCGACAGGCCGGGCGCGGCGGTCCTGACCGTCACCGGAGAGGACGTCTCCTACCTCCTCGACCGGGTCGAGAGCGACGCGGAGTACCCGTCCCTGAGCGATTACCAGCAGGTCGAGCTGATCCTCGCCCGGTACCTCGTCGACGGGATCGTCTCGGGTGCGCTCCCCCCGCCGGACTCCGCCCCGCCGCTGCCGCTGGAGCGCGTCCCCACCCGGCACGCCACCGACCTCGGCCACCTGGCGGAACTCGCCCGCCGGCACGGCTTCGTGACGTACGTGATCCCCGGCCCTGCGCCCGGGACCAGCACCTTCTACTGGGGACCGCCGGTCCGCTCCGGACCGCCGCAGCGGTGCCTCTCGGTGAACCTGGGCCCGGACACCAACGTCCGCTCGCTCCGCTTCCGGACCGACGCGCTCGCCCCGGTCCTGGTCGACGGGGACGTCCAGGACCCGCTGACCGGCGCCCAGGTCCCGGTGACGACGGTCGGGAGCCTGCGCGAGCCGCTCGCGGCCGAACCGCTGTGGCTGCGGTTCAACGCGGACATCCGGCGCCGACGGGAGGTCCGGGACAGCGGGACCGACGTGATCGGGGCCCTCGCGAGGGCCCAGGCGCGGGTGGACCGCTCCGTCGACGCGGTGGTGGCGCAGGGCGAGGCCGACGGCGAACGCTACGGCGACGTGCTCCGGCCCCGCGCCCTCGTCGGCGTGCGCGGGGCCGGATGGTCCCACGACGGGCTCTGGTACGTCCGGAAGGTCGACCACAGCTTGGAACCCGGCTCGTACACCCAGCGCTTCACGCTGGCCCGTGACGGCCACGGCTCGACCGTCCCGGTGGTGCGGCCGTGACGGCGCCGAACACGCCGGGGCGACTGGAGGACGACCGGGCGACCCGCTACTACGGGAAGTACCGGGGCAAGGTCACCGGCAACGTCGATCCGCTGATGCGCGGGCGGGTGCGGGTGAGCGTCCCGGCCGTGCTCGGCACCGGCCGGCTCTCCTGGGCCGAGCCCTGCGTGCCGTACGCGGGACCGGGAGTGGGCCTGTTCGCCGTGCCGCCGGTCGGCGCCAACGTGTGGGTCGAGTTCGAGGCGGGCGACCCGGACCACGCCATCGTGGCCGGTTGCTTCTGGGGCCCCGGCGAGCCACCGGCCTCGCCCGCCGTCGCCGGGGTCAAGATGTGGAAGACCGACGCCGTGTCCATCAGGCTCGACGACCTCCCGGGCGGCGGGCTCACCATCGAGGTCGGCCCGCCCGTCTCCGTCGTACCGGTGCGGATCTCCTGCACCGCCGACGGCCTGGAGCTGTCCACGGGCCTGGCCGGTGTGAAACTGAGCGGGCCCACCGTCTCGGTCAACGAAGGCGCTCTGGAGGTGACCTGATGCCAGGATTCCCGGCCCACGAGGGCGCCGTCACCCTCTGCCCGCACGGCGGCCGCGCCACGCCCACCGTCCTCAGCCCGCGCGTCACCGTCTCCGGGAGCGCCGCCGTGGTCCTCGGGCCGCCGTGGCTGGTGACGGGCTGCCCGCTGCCCGTCACCGCCGGCGGGCCGTGCGTGTCCGGGCAGTGGACCACGGGCACGGCCCGGGTCCGGTCGCTCGGCCTGCCGCTGGTGATCCAGGGCGGCACGGCCGTGTGCGTCCCCACCGCGGGACCGCTGTTCGTCACCGTCGTGCAGAACCGTGTGCGGGGGGTGTGATGCACCTCGGGTTCCCACTGCACCTGGACGCGCGCGGCCGTCTCGCGGTGGCCCAGGACGAGCAGTACCTGCGCGGGCTCATCGAGGCGGTGCTCTTCACCCGACCGGGCGAGCGGGTGAACCGGCCGGACTTCGGCGCCGGCGTCGACCGGATGGTCTTCGCGCCCGGCAACGACGACCTGGCCCGCGGCACGCAGGCGCTGATCCAGGCCGCCGTCCAGCAGTGGCTCGGAGACCTGATCCGGCTGGAGGACATCACCGTGGAAGCCGTGGACACCGTGCTGACGGTCACGGTCGGCTACACCCCACTGCGTCCCGGCAGCCCGACGGGGGAGAGCAGGGTCCTGCGGGTCACCGGCGGGAGCGTCACCCCGTGACCCGTGCCGAGGGACCCGTGCCGCAGCCGCCCGCCGCCGAACCTCCCGGCGCCTTCACGGCCGCACTCGACCGCGACGCCCGACGAGCGCTCGTCGCGGCCGTCCACGGCCTCGACGGGATCGACTTCGTCGACGTCCTGCCGGTACGGGCGGACGCCCGGGGCGGCGCCCCCGGCACATCGGAGCAGCGCACCCTCGCCGTGCACCTGATCCACGGACCGGTCCCGGCCGCCATCGCCGGGTCCACCCGGGTCCTGGTCCTCGGCGACGCCGCCCACGACCCGGCCCGGGTGCTCTGGGCCCACCCCGCGCAGGCGCTCACGGGCGACGACCTACCCCCGGGGGTGACGGCCGAGGACCGACGGCAGGTCGCCGACGCCGTCGCCGAGGAGGACCTGCACCGCGTCCTCGTCGTCCGGGCGGTCGGCGGCGGCCGGTCCTCGTACACGCTGCGGCTGGTCGGCGAGGACGGCAACGGCACGCCCGACGGGTTCGACCAGCCCCTGGCGGAGATCCCGCTCGACCTCGACGTGGACTGCCCGGCCGTCCTGGACTGCCGGCCCGCCGACGAGCCGCCCGAGACGGCCCCCTCACCCGTCCTCGACTACCTCGCCAGGGACTACGACGGCCTGCGCACCCGTCTGACGGACCGGCTGAGCGCTCTGCTCCCGGACTGGACCGACCGCTCGCCCGCCGACATCGGCGTCACCCTCATCGAGCTCTACGCCTACCTCGGTGACCGGCTGGCCTACCGTCAGGACGCCATCGCGCACGAGGCCCACCTCGGCACCGCCCGTCGCCGGTCGTCCGTGCGCCGCCACGCCCGGCTCCTCGACTACCGCGTCCACGAGGGCTGTTCGGCCCGTACCTGGCTGGCCTTCGACACCCCGGCCGAGGTCGACCTCCCGCGCGGCAGCGCCGTCGCCGACACCGGTACCCCCGTCGGCCGGCGGCCGCCCTCGGCGGCGGAGGCGGCGTCGGCCGGTGCGACCGTCTTCGAGACCTGCGCGCCGGCCCGGCTCCTCCCCGCCCGCAACCGGCTGCCACTGCACGCCTGGGGGGCCGCTGGCGCCGTCCTGCCCGTCGGCAGCACCTCCGCGTTCGTCGTCGTCCCTGCGGACTCCGAACCCGGGCTGCGCAGCGGGGACGTCCTGGTGCTGGTCGAGATCGGGGCCACCGGCCTCCTGGCGGACGGCGACCCGACGCACCGCTGCGCGGTCCGCCTGGACCGCGCCCCGGTCGAACGCGTCGACCCGCTGGCCGACACGCCGCGCGTCCTCGAACTGCACTGGTCCCAGGACGACGCACTGCCGGTGCCCCTGCGGATCTCCTCCGCCGACCCGGGCCCCGCCCTCCCGACCGCCGTCGCGCTCGCCAACGTCGTCCTCGCCGACCACGGCGCGACCCTCGTCGGCGGGCCCCTCGACCCACCGACGGCACCCGCCACCGGCGCCTACCGCCCGCTGCTGCGCCACGCCGACCCCGCCTGGACCGCCCCCGCGGACCCGGCCCCGATCGCCCCCGCGGCGCCAGGCCCCGGCTGGCGCAGCGCGGCCGACGCCCTGCGACCCGACCCACGCGAGGCCGTCGCCCAACTCCGGCTCGACGACGGCACCCTGGCCTGGTCGGCAGCCCCGGACCTGCTCGGCGGCGACCGCCGCGCACCGCGCTTCGTCGTCGAACCCGAACCCGACGGCTCGGTCCGGCTGCGCTTCGGGGACGGCACCACCGGGCGTCGACCCGCTCCCGGAACGGAGTTCACTTCCCGCTACCGGGCGGGTGGCGGCGCGGCCGGCAACACCGGGGCGAACACCCTCGACACCCTCCTGCTCCTGCCCGACGGCACCCGGCTCGACGGAGTCACCGTCAGCAACCCGCTGCCCGCCGCCGGCGGCACCGACCCGCAGCCGCTGCCCGAGGTCCGGGAACTCGCCCCGACCGCCTTCCACGCCCAGGAGCGCGCGGTCACCGCCGCCGACCACGCCGCCGTCGCCGTCCGGGAGGGCGGTGTGCGCGGGGCCGTCGCCCGGACGCGCTGGGCCGGTTCCTGGCGCGTCCAGGAGGTCGCCGTGGACGCCGACGACCCGTACCCGCCGGGCCTGGCCGCGCTGCTCGACAGCCGCCGGATGGCCGGTGTCGACGTCGAGCTCGTCCGGGCGGCCGTCGTCCCCCTGGAGATCCGCCTCGCCGTCTGCCCGGCACCCGGCTACCCGGGCCCGGAGATCGCCCGGCAGCTGCGCGCCGTCCTCTCCGCCGGCGTGCTCCCCGACGGACGTCGGGGGTTCTTCCACCCCGACCGGCTCGGCCTCGGCCACCCGGTGTTCCTGAGCGACCTCGTCGGCACGGCGATGTCCGTCGCCGGGGCCGCCCGGGTCGAGGTGGAGGGCTTCGGCCGCCTCGGAGCGGACGGGACCGAGACCCTGGCCAACCTCGCCGCCGGACGGATCGAGGCGGCCGCGCGCGAGACCCTGCGCTGTGACAGCGACCCCCGGCATCCGGAGCACGGCCTCGTCGACGTCGTCGTGCGGGGTGGCGTGTGACGAACCCCGACGGCCCCACCGGACGGCCGACCGCCAACCCGCCGGGCCAGACCGCGCTGGTCCGGAGGATCTCCACCCACGCCCGGGCGATGGCCGAGATGCGGGCCACCCTCCAGCAGGAGACGCAGCCGCCGGCGGTCCGCGCCCTGGCCCGCCGCCCCGCCGACGAGCCGGCCATCGCCCTGCTCGACGGCTGGGCGGTGGTCGCCGACGTCGTCTCCTTCTACACCGAGCGCATCGCCCAGGAGGGCTACCTGCGCACGGCGACCGAGCTGCGCTCGGTCCGCGAACTCACCCGCAGCCTGGGCCACGAGCTCGACCCCGGCGTCTCGGCCGAAGCCGAGCTGGCCTTCACGGTGGAGGAGGCCGTCGGCGCACCGCCGCTGGTGACCGTGCCGAAGGGCACCCTGGTGCAGAGCGTCCCGGCCCAGAACCAGACGCCGCAGGTCTTCCGCACCGACGACGACCTCGACGCCCAGGCCGCCTGGAACGCCGTCCCGGCCATCGCCACCGACCCGCAGCCCTGCGGCGCCGACACCGAGCGGCTGTGGCTGACCGGCACCGCGCTCGGACTCCGGGCGGGCGACACCCTGCTGGCCCTCGGTCCCGTCACCGTCGCGCCGGCGTCGGCGGGCGCCGAGCGGGCCTGGGCCGTCCTGCTGGTGACCGCCGTGGCGACTGCGCCCCCGGGACACCCCGGCTGGACCCTGCTGGACGTCCACGCCGTCGCCTCCCAGACCCGCCCGGAGAGCACCGGCACCGACACCGGCACCGACGGCGCGGGCCCGGGCGTTCACACCTTCGCCGAACGCACCGCCCTCTTCGGCTGGAACGCCCCGGCCGCGGGCCTGCTCCCCGCAGCCGCGGGGGCCGCGCCCTGCGAGCAGCCACCGTCCGACGTCCTGCGGCTCGACGGCGACCACCCCCGGATCCTGCCCGGGTCCTGGCTGGTCGCGCAGTCGGACCAGGCCGTCCGCCCCTACCGGGTGACATCGGTGGTCCCGTCCGGACTCGCCTGCGGTGGCCTCTCCGGCCGGACCACGCTCGTCCACGTCGACGAGGCCACCACGGACCACTTCGACGCGCGGACCACCGTCGTCCAGGCCCAGTCCACGAAGCTGCCGGCCGCCGTCATGCCGCGCACCCGCCCGGTGGCTGGCCGCACGATGGAACTCGCCGCGACCGACCCGCCACTGCCGCCGGGCCGCACCGTCCTCCTCCGGGGCACCGACACCGCCACCGGCACCACCGCCGTCGAGCGCGCCGTCGTCCTCGCCAGCGCCGTCGACGACGCGGGCACCGTCATGACCGTCACCCTCGACCGGGAGCTCGACCGCGCCTACCACCCGGACACCGTCACCGTCCACGGCAACGTCGTCCGGGCGACCCACGGCGAACCGGTGCACCAGGTCCTCGGCAGCGGTGACGGAGCCCGCACCTTCCACCGGCTGCGCACCCGCCGCGGACCCCTGACACACCGCCGGGTGACCGCGGCCGCCGAACCGACCAGCACCCTGGAGATCCAGGTCGACGGCGCGCCCTGGTCCGAAGTGCCCTCGCTGGCGACGGCCGGACCGCACGACCCGGTGTACGCCGTCCGGGCCCAGGAGGACGGCACCGTCGAGGTGGTGTTCGGCGACGGGCTGCACGGAGCACGGCTGCCCACCGGCACCGAGAACATCACCGCCGACTACCGGGTGGGCACCGGCACCGACGGCGCCCTCGACCCGGGGCAGCTGACCCTGCCCCTGAACCGCCCCCTCGGCATCGCCACCGTCACCAACCCCGCCGCCACCCACGGCTGGGCCCGCCCGGCCGCCCTGGCGGACGCCCGCGCCGACACCCCGACGCGCATCCGCACCCTTGGCCGGGTCGTCTCCGTCGCCGACCACGAGGACTTCGCCCGCGCCTTCGCCGGGATCGGCGCCGCACGGGCCGACACCGTCCGCAACGGCAGCCGGCCCACCGTCGTCGTCACCGCCACCGGCGAGGGCGCCTCGCCCGTCGACGACACCCTGCTCGCCGCCCTCGCCTCGGCCCTCGCCGACGTCCGCGACCCCGGCGCGCCGCTGCTCGTCCTCCCCGCCGCCACCCAGTGGTACGGCGTGCGGGTCGAGGTCTCGCCCGACCCGGGAGCCGACTGGTTCACCGTGCGGCAGCACGTCACGGAGGCCCTGCGGCAGGAGTTCGCCCCGGGCCGTCGGCCGTTCGGGCCACCGGTGACGGACTCCGCCGTGCTGACCGTCGTCCGCGCCGTCCCCGGCGTCACGGCCTGTACCCTTCCGCGCCTGCTGCGCCTGGCCACCGACCACGACCCCCTCCCGCCGGACACGGCGTCCGAGCAGGTGCTCGGCCCGGCACCGGCCGACTGGGAGTCCGGTGCCGTCCGTCCGGCCCGGCTGCTCGGCCTGGCGGCCGGGGTCTCGGAGATCCGGAGGATGACGTCATGACCGTGCCCGCCACGGCGGCGACCGGTGGCGCCGACCGCTTCCGCGCCCTGCTCCCCGCTCACCTCTGGGCCCGTGACGACCAGTCGGGCGGGACCCTGCAGGCGCTGCTCTCCGCCGTCGCCGCCGAACTCGACCTGCTGGAACAGGACCTGGAGGACCTGTACGACGGCTGGTTCGCGGAGACCTGCGACGAGTGGATCCTGCCCTACCTCGCCGACCTGATCGGCCTCACCGAGCCACTGCCCGACCTCGGCGACGGCTTCAGCTGGCGCGCCCTCGTCGCCGACACGCTCTCCCACCGCCGCCGCAAGGGCACCGCGGCGGCGCTCGGACGGATCGCGGCGGAGGCCACCGGAGGGACTGCGTGGACCGTCGAGTACTACCGGCTGCTGGCCGTCTCGGCACACGTCCAACACCCCCGCCCGGACCGCCCGGCCACCGCCTCGCTGCGCGCGGCGGACCGGCTCGACCACGTCGGCGCCGGGCACGACCGCAGACGGGACCGCTCGACACCGCCACCGGACCTGATCGACCCGGCCCGGGGCGCCTTCGACCCGCTCGCCCGCTGTGCCGACGTCCGTAGCATCGGGCGCGGGCGGGGCCGGTACAACATCCCCTCCCTCGGCGTCGTCCTCCTCCCGCTCCGGACGTACCGGGTGGGGCCCGACCCGGACGCCACCACCGGAGGCGAGCGCTGGTCGCAGCCCCGCCCCGTCGACGGCTGGTACCGCATGGACCCGCTCGGCCGGAGCATCCCGCTCTTCCCGGGCGCACCGTCCGCGGACGGCACCGACCCGGCGGACGAGGACGAGCTGCCCGTACCAGTGCGCCCGCGGCGCCTCCTGGCCATGCTCACGGCCGCCCGGCGCGGCGAACTCGACCCGGAGCGGCTGCCCCTCGGAGTGCGGATCCTGCCTCCGGACGCGGCCGGGCCGCCGACCGAACTCGGACCCGAGCGCGTGCGGGTCTGCGGCCTGGAGGACCTGGCCGACCTCCCCGGCCCCCAGGTCGGCGTGGACGCCGTCACCGGCCGCCTGAGGACCTACCAGGACGGCCGGCCCGCCGAGCCGGCCGACCTCCTCGTCCGCTACCACTACGCGGCCCTGGCCGACGTCGGCGCCGGCCCCTACGACCGCAGCGCCGTCCACGCCCGCGTGCTCGCGGCCGACGGACACCGGGACGTCCTCGGAGTGATCACCGTCCGCGCCGACGCCGAGCCCTCTCCCGACGACCTGGTGGTGACCTCCGTGGCCGACGGGCTCGCCCTCGCCGAACAGCTGTGGCACGCCTCGGCCTCCCCGGCCGGGACCACCGTGGTCGTGGCCGTCGGCGACAGCACCAGCCACCGCGGCGACCTGGCGGTCACCCTGCCCGCCGACGCCCGGCTCGTCCTCGTCGCGGCGGCCCGCCCGGAGCGGGGCCGCGCCACCGCCTTCTACACGCCCGACGGACTGCGCCCGCACCTCGGCGGCCCGCTCGCCGTGACCGGGGCCGCGGGCAGCAGCCTCCTCCTCGACGGTTTCCTGCTGGACGGCGACCTGACGGTCCGGCCGGGCGACCTGGGCGCGCTGACCGTCGCCCAGTGCACCCTCGACGGACGCATCATGGTGGCCGCGGACACCACCGGCGACAACGGACGCACCCAGGTGGCCCTGGTACGCGGCATCGCGCGGGCCGTCGAACTCGCCGACGGCGTTCCGGCGCTCACCGTCACCGAGTCCGTCATCGACGCCGGCCAGGGCCCGGCCGCGGTGTCGGCCCCCGGCGCCCGGGTGACCCTCGACGGCAGCACCGTGCGCGGCGACGTGACCGCCCGCACGATCGACGGCGCCAACACCCTGATCGACGGCACCGCCACCGCCGAGCAGCGCCAGACCGGCTGCCTGCGCTACTGCTACGCCCGGCCCGGCTCCCAGCTGCCCCGGCGCTTCCGCTGCGCACCCCCGGACGGCGGCCCGCCGGTGGAGCCCGTGTACGTGTCGACGGACCCGGGCTCGCCGTACTACCTCGCGCTCGCCCCCACCTGCCCGAGCGCCATCGCGCAGGGCGGGGAGCACGGCGCCGAGATGGGAGTCCACCACCACCTGCGCAGGCCGCTGCGCCGGGAAGCGGCGCGCCGGCACCTCGCCGCGTACGTGCCGGCCGGGCTGGAGATCGGAATCATCGGGAGCTGACACGCATGCACGGAGACTTCACCCGCTGGACCTTCGACCCGCAGCAGGCCTACCGGGCCGTCCTCCTCCAACAGGGCCGCGTGCTGCTCGACGCCGACTGGAACGAGCAGGCGGCCATCACGGCGCACCACGACGAGACGCGGACCCTCGACGTGGTCGGGCCGGACGGCGGCCCGGCGGCGGGCGCGGGCTTCGCCGTCCTGACCACCACCGGCGGCACCCCGGACGGCACCGCCTTCGCGGACCTGAGGATCGGCCCCGGACGGTACTACGCCGCCGGCACCCTCGTGGAGTCACCACCGCCACCCTCCGGCGAGACGGCGGGATGGCCGCTCGGCAACCAGCCCCACCTGCGCGCGCTCGACGGGACGCCCGCGGTCACCGAACCCGCGGCGACGGGGCGCTACGCCGTCCTGCTCGATGTCTGGACCCACCACGTCACCGCCGACGAACGGGCCGCCCTGCTCGAATCGGCGCTCGGCGGCCCGGACACCACCACCCGCGCCCAGACCGTCTGGCAGGTCCGCCTGATCCCCCTGACGGCGGGGCAGGACCCGGCCGCCCTCCAAGCACCCGACGCCTTCACCGTCACCCGCGGCACGATGGCCGCGCTGCTCCGGCACGCCGACACCCCTGACCCGGACCCCTGTCGGCTGATCACCGTCTCCGGCGGATACCGGCGGTTGGAGAACCAGCTCTACCGGGTCGAGATCCGCAACACCGGCGTCGGCGCGCCCACCTTCGTCTGGTCCCGGGAGAACGGCAGCGTCGTCGCGGGTCTGACGGCCATCACCGCAGCGGTCGACGGGCAGAGCGCGGAGCTGACCCTCGACCGGGAAGGCCCCGACGAGGAACTCGCCATCAGGCCCGGCGACACCGTCGAGGTCACCGGAACCGACCTCCAACTCCGCGCGCAGGCCGGGTTCCTCGCCACCGTCACCGCCGCCCGCGCCACCCGCGTGACCGTCCGCTGGACCGGCGCGCACCCGTCCTCCCTCACCGCGCTGGGCGGCACACCCCTGGTCCGCCGCTGGGACGGGCCGGAGCGGCCCGTGGACACCCGGCCGCAGGACCTGGAGGACGGCATCCAGGTCCGGTTCCCCGACGACGGCGGACAGCGCTCGACCGGCGACTACTGGCTCGTGCCCGCCCGCACGATGCGCCTGCTCTACGGTCAGACCGCCACCGAGGGGTCGATCGACTGGCCCCCCGGGGCCGACGGGAACGGCGAGGCCCGGTCCCCGCTCGGTCCGGTTCGGCACACCGTCGCCCTGGCGATCCTCGGCAAGGGCGACACCGGATGGACCCTGGAGGCGGACTGCCGCCGCCTGTTCCCCGCCCTGATCCACCTGACCACCCTCGACCAGGCCGGCGGCGACGGCCAGGAGGCGTTGCCCGGGACCGCGCTGCCCCAGCCCGTCCGGGTCCGCGCCCGCAACGGCGGTCTGCCGCTCGTCGGCGCCCGCGTCCGCTTCCGCACCCAGGGCGCCGGTCGGCTGGACGGCGGGGGAGACGGCAGCGGCAGCACGGTGACCGTCCAGGCCGGAGCCGACGGCATCGCGCAGGTCACCTGGACCCTGGACGCCCAGGGCGCCGCGACCCAGACGGTCACCGCCGAACTCCTCGACCACGACGGAGTGCCCCCGGTCGTCCTCGTCGGGCGGCTGAGCCGGGCCGATGGGATCGCCTTCGGCACCCCCGCGACCTGCGGGGTGTTCGGCGCGACGGAGACGGTGCAGAGCGCGTTGGAGAAGGTGGCGGCCCGGCGGGAACTGCGGCTGCTGGGCGGCGACGGGCAGCACCTGCGGGTGGCGGACAAGGTGCTTCCGCAGCCGGTGCGGATGGTGGTGGACAGCATCTGCGGTCCGGTGGCCGGGGCATCGGTGGTGGCGACGCCCGGCCAGGGGGGACTCGTGGTGCAGGCGACGGGCGCCCAGCCGCCGGCGGATCTGTCGAGCGCCGGTGGGCAGTCGACGTTGACACTGGTCACGGGCGCGGACGGCTCGGCCGCCGTCTGGTGGCAGCCCGCGTCCGGCGCGGTCAGCGACACCCTGCGACTGGCCCTCCAGGGCGTCACGGGCGCGGCCTCACTGACCGTCACCGCCCAGGCACTGCCGCGCGAGCGGGCGGTCGCCGCGGATGTCGCCTTCACTCCACCCACGGGGTGCGGGGTCTTCGGCGCGTCGGAGACGGTGCAGAGCGCCCTGGTGAAGGTGGCGGCCCGGCGGGAGCTTCGTCTGCTCGGTGGCGACGGCCAGCGGCTGCGGGCCTCGCAGAAGGTGCTCCCGCAGCAGGTCCGGGTGCTGGTGGACAGCATCTGCGGTCCCGTGGTCGGGGCGTCGGTGGTGGCGTCCGCGAGCACGGGCGCACTGGTGGCGCAGGCGACCGACTTTCAGCCGCCGCCTGACCTGACGGCGGCGGGCGGACACACAACGGTGACGGTGGCCACCGGCTCGACCGGCCAGGCGGCCTTCTGGTGGCAGCCCGCGCCGGGAGTGGCGAGTGACACCCTCCAAGTGGTTCTCCAAGGTGCCACGGGGGTCATTCCCGTGATCGTCACGACCCAGGCGCCGCCCCCGGCAGGGATCCACATCCTCGGAGTGACCGTCCTCGGAGACCCGGCACACGGGATCCCGGCGCTGTCGATGCAGCAGGGTGACCTGATCACGCCGGACATGCTCCGCACGGGCCTGTTCGCGACGGCTGATCTGGACGTCAACTCGAAAAGCTTCGTGGGCAAGCCGGTGTGTTACGTGGAGCTCGACCTGCCATGGCCACTCGACGGCGAAGCCCCGCAGTGGGTCGAACCGTTCATCGGTGTGCGCACGGTCAGGCTGTACTCCAGACCGGATCAGGCCAATCCAGGGCGCACCAGGTTCGTGCAGTGGTTCGGCCAGGCGCACGTTCTTCGGTGGATCGACAACGTGCTCATCCCTCATCTGAAGACGATCGTGCCCGCTGACCAGAGGCCGATCGTCGGGCGTTTCGTCATCGAGGGTTCGGCCGTCTTCGGCATGGACGACCCCACCATGGTCCTCAACTGTCATGCGCCGCTGGTATTCGACGGCACCACGACGAAGATCCAGTTCCCGACCGATGACGAGGTTGTAGGAGGTCGATTCGTGCTGTGGTTCAACCTGAACAGCCCGTAGGCACGCCCTCGGGCCTCACCGGCCGCTCGCACCGGCCACGGCGGAGCGGCCGGACTTCGCGAGCTCCCACCGGGCCGCCGTCAGTACGTGCCGCCGGGTGACGGGGCCGCTCTCGGCTGCCGCCAGGTAGGCGGCGGCGAGGGCGATCGACGTGATTTCACCGCCGGCCAGGTCGAGCTTCGCGAGCTCCGTCGGATCGACGCCGTCGACGGGGGTGCCGGCCGGGAAGGCCTTGCGCCACAGGGCTTCGCGCATCGCCGAGTCCGGGTGCGGGAAGTTCACCACCGTGCGCAGCCGGCGGGTGAAGGCACGGTCCAGCGCCGACTTGGCATTGGTGGTGAGGATGGCCAACCCCCGGAAGCGTTCCAGGCGCTGGAGCAGGTAGGCCGTCTCCAGGTTGGCGTACCGGTCGTGGCTGTCGTGGACCTCGGTCCGGCGGCCGAAGAGGGCGTCCGCCTCGTCGAACAGCAGCACGGCGGCGCTGTCCTCTGCCGCGGCGAACACCTGGCGGAGGTTCTTCTCCGTCTCGCCGATGTACTTGCTCGTGACCTGGCTCAGGTCCACCTGGACGAGGTCCAGCCCCAGGTCCGCCGCGATGACCTCGGCGGCGAAGGACTTGCCCGTACCGCTCGGTCCGGCGAACAGGGCCGTCGCTCCCTGGTCGCGGGCCGTGCGGGTGGCGAAGCCCCAGTCGTTCAGGACGGTGTCACGGTGCCGGACCGAGGCGGTGAGGGCATGGAGTTGGGCGGCCTGGGCGTCGGGGACGACGAGGTCGGCCCAGCCGGCCGTGGGCCGCAGCACCCGGGCCAGCCCGGAGAAGGACGTGCGTGCCCGGTCCCGGCAGGCCTGCCAGAGCGATGTGCCGCGGGCGGCGTCCCGGGCCACGGCCTCGGCGTCGTCGGCCGTGAGGTCGAAGGCCGCCGCCGCGGCCCCGGTCTCGGCCGGTGGCGCCGGCGTACCGGCTCGTCGTAGCGCGGACGCCAGCAGCTGCGCTCGGTCGGCCGGTCCCAGCCGCCCGACCGGTACCCGGACGAATTCGGCGGCGGGTACGACGGCGTCCTCGTCGCACAGCACGGTCACCGGGGCGTCGAGCTCGGCGATGGTGCGGGTCAGGGCGGTGAGCTCCGACGGGTCGGCCCCGTCGAGGGCGACCGCCCAGACGCGCCCGGACAGTACGGTCTCACGCTCCATCAGGCGCACGATCCGGCGCCGGGCCTCCGGAGCCGTTGGGAGGTCGCTGGCCGGCACGAAGAGGCTCCCGCGCCCGTAGGCGGTCGCGGCCGCCGCGGCGACCAGCCGGAGGTTCGCCGGCTGCGGGCCGCTCAGCAGGACGGGCCGCCGCGCGATCCAGGCGCGGACCACGGCGTCCACCGCGGGTTGCAGCGGGGCGGGCAGGCCGGGGCGGGCGGGCAAGGGGCGTGCGATCGGGGCGAGGTCGGTGTCGAGGTAGCCGGTTCCGGTGAGGTGGTGGAGCACTCGCTCGTCAACGGTCAGCGGGCTGTTGATCGGTGACGAGGGGTCGAGCAGGTGCAGCAGCCGCCAGCGCCGTAGTGGTGCTTCGGGGGTGGTCGCGCTCCAGTGGGCCCCGGGCAGGAGGGAGAGCGCCGTGCCGAACGACGGCCTGGGCGAGCCGTTCGCGGACAACAGTTCCGCGGCGACGGCCGTGGCGAGTTCGGGGCCGGCCGCGAGCAGCAGCAGGGAGCGTTCGAAGCCGGTCAGCCCGAAACCCGCGGCGAGCCGGTCGAGGGCGCTGTCCGCCGGGAGCCGGCGGCGGGCTTCGGCGAGGTCCCGTTCCGCCTCGGCCCGTGGGCCGTCCCCGGCCTGACCGTCCAACTGGGCGCGGAGCAGGTTGAGTTCGGACATCAGATGGTCGCGGTTGGCGACCTCCCAGGCCGCGAACGTACCGGCCCCGGGGCCGGCTGCCGCGCCTTCCCGGTTGGCGCCGGTCATGGCACGGGGAGGGTGACGGCGGGTGCCTGGTACACGCCGTCGACGAGCTCCGGCACGCTCTCGACGCCGTCCACCCGGACCCGGACCAGCCATCTGCCGTCCGGGATCGCCCTGCGGGGGAGGTCGACGGACGTCAGCGGTGGTGCGCCCCTCCGGACCGGCGGCACCGCGAACGAGAGTTCGTCCGGCGCGGACGTGACGGACGTGACGGACGTGGCGGTCGTGGCGGTCGTGGCGGCCGAGTCGAGACGGGTCAGCGAGACCGTCGCGCCCTGGCCCGCGAACAGCGGAGGGTCCAGGACGACGAGGAGGTCCGCCGTCCCGACCGTCACCCGGACGACCGTCGGCCGGACGGTGACGGGCAGCCGGTTCGACGTGGCCACGATGCGCGGCGACGAGGGACCCGGCGCACCGGCCGGTTCGAGCTGTAGGACCTGGACCGGGTGCAACCCCGCCGGGACCCCGGCGTCCAGGGACACGGTCACCGTGGTCGGCGTCGCGTCCGGTCGCACCGGGAGCCGGACTGGGCCGATGCGGACCTGTGTCGTCGCCCCGAGCAGACGTTCGCCCCGCAGACTGAGGACGCTGCCCGCCCGGACCACCGCACCGGGCGGCGCCGTGTCGAGGGAGAACAACCTCGGTGCCCCGGCCGGCGCGACGCTGATCGCCCGCCGGCTGACCGGCAGTGCCCTCCGGGCGGTGGCGTCACCGGTCAGCAGGACGACTCCGGCGGTGTAGCCGACGGAGAGCAGGTACGGCGACTGGGGGAAGACCGACCAGACCTTCGACAGGTCGTCCACGGACATGGTGGCGGGTGACATCCGCACCGACTCGATCTGATCGGCGAGGTCCGCGTCCTTCAGGAACGCGGTCTCGTCGGCCGCGCCGTACTCCTGCACGGCGGCGGCCACCACGTCCGGTCCGAGCACCGGGGTGACGGCCAGCGCGTCGAGGGCCCGGCCGAGCAGCCGTTGCCCCTCCAGCGCGCTGTCCTGGCCGTAACAGGTGATCAGGTAGTGCAGGTCCAGCGCCGTGACGGGGCTCCGGAGGACCGTGCCGTCGTCGCCGCGGCTCGGCAGGTCGCGGCCGCGCCAGGTGGCGTTGGGCGTCACCAGGTACAGGAACAGGTTGACGCCGGAGGCGTGGGCGAGGTCGTCGCCGATGATTCGGTCGGGGCGCAGCGTCGTCACCTGGGCGCCGCCGACCGACCCGGGGTGGGTGCCACCGATGGCGGTGTCCAGGACGTACCGCAGGGTGGAGGTGACGGCCGCGATCGCCAGGCTGTTGCTCACCGGTTCCGTCCCATCCGGGCGTCCAGGTAGGCGTCCAGGTCGACGGAGGCGGGGGTGGGGCGCGAGGGCTCGGGCGGTGGTGGGGGTGGGGGTGGGGCGGGCGGCGGTGCGGGAGGGAGGACCTCGACCCGGTCGATGTGGACGTGGACCTCCCCGACGCCGGCCCGGCGCGGGCCGTCCGGGGCGGGCGTGATCCGCATCCGCCCTGCGGTGACCGTCGCCCGGTCCGGCGACGCCTCGGGAGCGTGCTGCCCCTCGCCGGCCCGACGGACGGCCGGAGGTTCG
Organism: Kitasatospora sp. NPDC087314; assembly: GCF_044744365.1. Lineage (NCBI taxonomy): Bacteria > Bacillati > Actinomycetota > Actinomycetes > Kitasatosporales > Streptomycetaceae > Kitasatospora > Kitasatospora sp. NPDC087314. Next base: position 63,871 of record NZ_JBIUYE010000011.1, on the reverse strand, counting down.
CCGGGAGTGATCAACCCCGCCCGGGCGAGCGCCGGTACCACGTGCTCGCGGACGAGGTCGAGCAGCTCCGGGATGGTGGCGGGCGGTGGTGGCGGACCCTGGTGCTCCGGCGGGTGGCTGCCCGCCTCGGTGCGGGCCGGGCCGGGGGCCGGCACGGGGGAGGGATGGACGTCGGCGTCCGGTGGTCGGTCATCGGCCGTGGCCGGTACGTCGGGTGTCCGGGGTCGGCCCCGGGACGTGGTGGGGGTCTGGGGCATCGGTGGCGGCGTGGGGGCGGGCCGGTCGGCCGGGGGTGTGTCGGTGCCGGTGGGCGTGGTCGGTTCGTCGGGTGTGGGGGACCGGCGGAACGGGGTGTGGCGGGTTGCCGTCGGCGCGCTCGTGGGGGCGGGCCGGTCGGGGTGGAGTGGGCCGGGGCTGGCCGGAGGCCCGTCGGCGTCGGCGTCGGTGTCGGTGGCTGAGGTCGAGGCCGGGAGGCGGGGTTCAGCGGCCACGCCGGCCGTCGGGCCTTCGTGGGGAGCACGCGAGAGGCGAGGGGCGACGGGTGCCGACGAGGGGCCCGGTGCGGGTGGCGGGCCGGGTTCGCCGTACCGGGCGGGTGCGCCGTCGGCTCTCGGGCGCGTCGGCGGTGGCTCGGCGGTGTCCTGCGGCGCGCCAGGGGACGGAGCCGTGTCCCGCACGTGCACGGCATCGGCGACCGGGCCCCTCCTGCCGTCGCCGGGAGGTTGTCGGAGCGGACCCGGTGTGGGCGGTGCGGTCGGCCGGTCGCCGCCCGAGGCGGGAGGAGTCCCCTTGGGGGAGGGGCCTGCCGTCGGGGAGGGCGCGAGCCGGTGCCCGCTCTCTGCGGGGGCGACCGGTGCGACCGGCGTGGACGCTCGCGGGTCGGCCGCCGCGAGGGTGGCGCGGTCCGTACGGCCCGGCTCAGAGGGCGGGCCCTCGGGGGCGTGTGCTCCGGCGGATTCGTCGGCCGGACCGCCCTCGGTGTCCAAGGGCGTGCCCGTACTCGGAGTGGCGGCGGCGCCGTCCGGCTCGGGTGAGGTGACGGCGGCGGCCGGGAACTCGGGCGACCGGTGGGCGGCCGGCTCGGCCGGCTCGAACCGTGCGCGCCGCCGGAGGACGAGCCGGGGCTCCCGGCCGAGAGCACGGGCGGCCATGCGGTCGAAGAAGCCGGTCACTGGGCCGCCGCCAGCGAGAGGTACGCGTGCCGCCGGAACGGGGACATCGCGAGCACCGCCTGTTCGCTCCAGCCGAAGGCGCGGGCGAGTGTGGTCACCTCGGCCATCAGCGCGGGGGCGGCGGCGTCCACCTGGTCCCACAGCACGGCGCCGATGTCGAGCGCCGCCGCCACCTCGCCGCCGCAGGCCGGGCAGCGGGTACGGAGCACCGTTTCCGCGTCGCCCGCCAGCAGCTCCGCCGCCTCGTCCAGGAGCGACTCCTCCTCCGGGGTCAGGGCGGCGGGGTCGAACGGTTGACCGTCGAGCCGCCGGACGCACCGCGCCAGCAGCACGGTGCGCGTGTCACCGGGGCCGCCCGCGGCGGCGAGGAGGTCCCGGACGGTGGGGGCGCGGACGGCGTGGGCACCGACCCGGGCCTCACCGGGCTCCACCGTCGGCGGCCCGGCCGTTCCGGCGTCGGCGGCCGGTAGGCGCAGGTGCACCTCCAGCAGTTCACCGCATCCCGTGCAGCCCACCAGCCCGTCCACGTCGGGTCCGTAGACGGCCCGGTGGAGCGCGGCCGCCAGGGCCGCGCACTGCCCGACCCCGAGGTCGAGCGCGCCGTCCAGGTCGGGGGCGAGTCCGGTGCGGTGCAGCAGGACGGCGGTGCGGGCCGGCAGGGGCACCGCGAGTGCCTCCTCCCATGCGGTCAGCAGCTGTCCGGGATCGGCGAGGCTCCGCACGGTGACCTCCTGGGTCGGCAAGGGGTGTGCTTCCGTCAGGGCTGGACGAAGGAGGGCTCGGTGGGTTCCGTCACCGCGAGATCGCGCTGCCAGCCCTCGTTCTCCAGCTTGATCGACTGGATGGCGACCGCGTTGGCGTTGGCGTCGAGATCGGGCAGGGCGTGGAACTCGGACACCCAGCACCGGTACACCGTGTACGCGATCGCCAACTGACCGGCCTCGTTGTAGACCTCGATGATCACGTCCTTGCGGAAGTCCTTGAGCGAGGTCTCGGCGCCGAGGCCGGCGCCCCAGTTCCACACCTTGCTCGCCCACTGCTCGAAGTCGGGGTCGTGGGTGACCCCGCGTTCCAGCGTGATCGCCTCGTACTCGGTGCGTCCGGGGGACTTGCGGCTGCTGCTCGGGTCCCCGCCGTGACGGTGCTTGACCACCTCGGTGGTCCGGCGCAGGGCGCCCACCTTGCTGATCCCGGCCACGTACCGGCCGTCCCACTTGACCCTGAACTTGAAGTTCTTGTACGGGTCGAAGCGTGTCGCGTTGATCGTGAAGTCGGCCATGTCGCTCCTCGGGTGACGTGTCAGCCCACCGCGTCCGCGGTCTTCTGCTGGACGGTGATGACCACGAACTCGGCGGGCTTCAGGGGTGCGAAGCCGATGCGGATGTTGACGATGCCGCGGTCGATGTCGTACTGCGTGGTCGTCTCGGCGTCGCAGGCGACGAAGTAGGCCTCGCGCGGGGTCCGCCCCTGGAACGCGCCCTGGCGGAACAGGTCCTGCATGAATGAGCCGAGGGAGGTGCGGATCTGGCTCCACAGCTGCTCGTCGTTCGGCTCGAAGACGACCCACTGGGTGCCCCGGTACAGGCTCTCCTCCAGGAAGAGCGCGAACCGCCGGACCGGTACGTACTTGTAGTCGTCGGCGAGCGCGTCGGCGCCGCGCAGGGTCCGGGCGCCCCAGACCACGGTGCCGGCCTGCGGGAAGGTCCGCAGGCAGTTGATCCCCAGAGGGTTCAGTTCGCCGCTCTCGGTGTCGCCGACGAGCTGTTCCAGGCCGGTGGCTCCGACGATGCCGGCGTCGAGACCCGCGGGCGCCTTCCAGACGCCGCGGGACGCATCGGTGCGCGCCATGACGCCGGCGACGGCCCCGCAGGGCACGAACGCGCCGAGGGCGCCGTCCCGCAGCGGGTCGGCGTGCCGGATCCGGGGCAGGTAGAGCGCGGCGTCGCGGAGGGCGTCACCGGCCAGGGCCAGCTTCGCGACCCAGGTCCGGACGGTGCCGATCGGGGTGTCGGCCGGCGGGTCGATGAGCAGGAACGCCCTGCGGGCCACGCACAGTGCGGCGGCCTCCGACCAGACGGCGGGGTTGAGGTTCCCGTCGGGGCGGGACGGCGGCAGGCAGAGCAGGTTGAAGAGATCGGCCCGGTTCAGCGCGTAGAGGCCCTTGCCGGTGCCCTGGAGGTCCTCGCCCTGCGCTCCGAGGTAGTCCGCCACCTCCAGGTCGTGGCCGTCGTCACCGCTGGTGGCGGCGACGACCTGGTACGTCCCCTCCTGCGGCCGGGCGGTGCCCTGCGGGAGGGTGCCGGCGCGGACGAGCCGGGAGTTCTCGAGCACCCGGTCGACCCGGCGGCGACCGTCGTCCAGCGTGAGGTTGAGGAAGGACTCCCGGTCCCCGCCGCCGGCCTCCCAGACCTCCAGGTTGAACAGGGTGCCGCCGTCGACGGTCTGGCTCCGGGCGATCTCACCGGCGTCCTGGTCGTCGGGGTACGTCACGCGGGCGAACAGGGCGTTTCCCCAGTTCCCGGGCCCCGCGGCCGTCAACGGCAGGCCGCCGGCGTCCATCCGCGCGGTGCCGGCGCCTCCGGCCAGGCGCACGACCAGGGCGGTCCCGCCACCGTTCAGGTAGAAGTCGCGCACCGCGTAGCCGAGGCCGCTGTCCCGCCAGAGCCCGCCGAAGACCTGCTCGAACTCGGACATCGAGGACAGCGGCACGGGCTCGTCGACCGGGCCGCGCAGGGCGCGGCCCACGAAGGCGGTGACGGCGGTCGTCACGCCGGTGACCGTCCGGCTGCCGCCGACGACCTCCGTCAGGTAGACGCCGGGGGCGCTCAGTCGGGGATTGGGCATGCTCACTCCTTCGGCAACGGCCTCGGGCCGGATCGTCGCAGCAGCGCGTCAAACCGCCGTCACGGCCGCGTCACGGGCGGGCCGCCGATGACGACGCCGTGACGACCCGTTGACAGGGGCGGTGCGAGGCTCGTGCGCCGGTAGCGGCCGGACGGCCGACGACGTGGGAGGTTCGTAATGGTGCAGGTGTCCGTGAGCGCTTCCGTCGCGATTGCCGACGGGCCCGTGCTGCCGGTGGGAACGGAGCTGGACCCAGAGTCCTACACCTTCACGTCGGTGGCGCTCGCCGAGGCGGCAGCGGCCGGCCACCAGCAGGGTGTGGCCCTGCTGCCGACCACCGGTGTCGCGGTGCTGCTCGCCGTCCGCGCGCGCACGCAGTCCGGGAAGCGCGCCGCCGTCACCTTCACCCCGCACGCGACGGGTGCTGGCACGCCGACGCCGCTGACGATCGACGGTGAGCTGCTGGTGTGGGGCGCCGGGGCGGTGGCGGCGGTCCTGCCGGGCGGACTGGAGTCGCTGACCGTCAGTAACGGCGGCAGTGAGCCCGTGCGGGTCGACATCCTCGCCTGCCTGGGCGGCTCCTGACCCGCGGGCGCCCGGCGGCCTTACTGATCGTTCCAGAACGCCGTTCGGTGTCGTCGGAGGCAGATGATGCCGCAGGCGAGTTCGAGCAGGCCTTGGTGGGGGTCGGCGCGTCGCTCGTAGCGGATGCGGAGTCGCCTGAGCCGGTGCAGCCAGGCGAAGGCGCGCTCGACGACCCGGCGCACCTTGCCCAGTCCGGACCCGTGGGCGCCGCGTCTGGCGATGATCGGCTTGATGCCGCGCTTCCACAGCAGGCGGCGGTACTTGTCGAAGTCGTGGCGGCGCCGCTCGGAGTCCCGGCTCCATCCACGATCAGGACACCGTCACCGGCGCCGAGACGGTCCACGGCGCGGCGGCGGACCTTGTCGCGCGCCGCACCCGCGTCCCAACAGGCGCACCGCAGCAGCCGCTGCATCGGACCGGGACGGCTATGGCCGGCGCGCTCCGCCGGCTGCCGGCAGTTCCTGCGCTCCACCACATCGGGGCCACCGCGAGGCCGGGATCGGCAGCGACCACCGTATCCCCATCCGCTGCGGTGATGTCCGGGCCCTCACCGTCAGTTGTATCCGCGTGGTTCGTCGCCTGCCGTCCTGGCCTGCTTGCGGTAGGCCCCCGGCGGCGACCCGAAGTGTCGTTTGAAAGCTTTCGCGAAGGCGAACTCCGACGTGTACCCCGTGTGCTGCGCGATTGTGCTCAGCGGGGTCGGCGATTGGTGCAGCAACCGCGCCGCGGTGGCCATCCGCCAGTTGGTCAGGTAGGTCAACGGCGGCTCACCGACCACCGAGGCGAAGCGGCGGGCGAACGCCGCGCGGGACAGCCCGGCGCTGGTGCCCAGAGACTCCACGGTCCAGGGATGGCCGGGATCGTCGTGGATCGCCTTCAGAGCCGGGGCGACTGCCGGGTCGGTCAGCGCGGCCGCCCAACCCCCGGTCCGCTCCTTCGGTAGTTCGGCGTACCACGACCGGAGGATGTACAGCAGCAGCAGATCGATGAGCGCCGTGACGACCGCGTCCGAGCCCGGCTGCGGCGCGTGGAACTCGGCGCACAGCTGATCGACCGCCGAGCGCAGCACCGGGTGGCGGCCGGGAACCGCGGGGAGGTGGATGACCTCCGGTAGATCGCTGAACAGCGGATGCGGGCGATCGACGTCGATCGCGTACGCGCCGCACACCAGCACCGTGTGTGGCCCTGGTCCGTCCACGGTGACCTGGCCGATCGGCGAGGAACGGTCCACGCGCTCCGGTACGAAGTCCACCGGATCGCGGTCCGGCACGTCGCACAGGGTGTGTCCGCTGCCGCGCCGCAGGAACACGATGTCGCCGGGCCCGAGCGCGAGCGGTTGGCCGTGCGGTGGCAGCAGGTGGCAGTGGCCTTCCACGACCACGTGGAATCCGGCTCCTGAGATGGGTTGGAACTTCAGGGCCCACGGGGCGTGCGCGTCGGTGCGAGTCACCATCGGGCGTCCCGTGCGCAGAACTTCGAGGGTGTCGCTCAGGATGTCCATAGCGCCACTCTAGTGCCTGTATGGCGAGACGATATGACAGAGAATCGAGATCTTTGGTCATTCACCGTCTCGATGTGGAGGCGTACGTTCTTGCCATGGCGGTGCCGAGCCCTGGCACCGCATCGACGAAGGAATGGATCCCAGATGTCCTCGCAGACGTGGCCACCGGCACGCCGCTCGGCGGGGTTCTCGAGATCGCGGGCCCCGACACGTTCACGCTCGACGAGATCGGCCGCATGACGCTGGCCGCGCGGGGCGACCGGCGCCCCGTCGTCGTCGACGACCGGGCAGGCCTGTTCGGCGCCGTCCACGGAGACGTCCTCACCCCGGGCCCCGGCGCCCGCCTGGCACCGACCCGCTACCAGGACTGGCTCAACGGCTGACCGCTCCCAGGGGCGCGAGGAACTGTGCGACACGCCACTGTCACTCCGGACTGGGCAAGGTGCGTTGGGTTGTTGAGCGCGCCTGCGCGTGGCCGCACCGGTTCAAGCGACTCCGCACCCGCTACGAGCGGCGCGCCGACCTCCACCAAAGCCTCCTCGAACTCGCCTGCGGCATCATCTGCCTCCGACGACACCGAACGGCATTCTGAAGCGATCAGTTGGCCACGTTGCCGCCGCCGGGCAGCGGCGGGACGATGAACGTGTGCGATCGCACCAGACCCCGGACACCTTCCGTACCACCGTCCGGCGGGGCGGCGGGCAGCTGGCGGAGCATCCGGCCCGGACCGCCGCCCGCGCGGCCCGGACGGGCGGGGCCGTGCTGGATCCCGTCACCCGGGCCTGGGCGGACACGCGGTTCGGGCATGACTTCGGCGACGTACGGGTGCACAGTGACGGGTCCTCGACCCGGGCCCTCGGGGCCGCCGCGTTCACGGTCGGTAGCGACATCGTGTTCGCGCCGGGCCGCTACAGCCCCGGAACCGCGTCGGGCCGCCGGCTCCTGACCCATGAACTGGCCCACGTGCGGCAGCAGCGCGGACTCACCGCCCCGCCGACCGCGGTAGGCCTCCCCGACACGGCCGCCGAACAGCAGGCGGACCGGGCCGCGGAGTTGGTCGGCACCGGCCTACCGCCGCCCGGCACCTGGCGCGCGCCGCCGGCCGGGACGATCCAGCGCCACCCGGACGGGCCGTGCCCCGCACCACCGCAGTGGGAGCCCGAATCGGCGGCCGAGCGGTGGATCTACGAGCCCGCGAACAAGCTCATCGAGGACGCCTACAGAGCCGAACACCGGAAGAGCAAGGACCGGGTCCTGGTCGGGTCCCAGTTCCTGTACGGCGGATCCCCGCACTACGGGATCACCCTCCCCCGGGGGCCGGACGGCGAGGAGGACAAGGCCGCGAGCGCCTTTCTGGGTGATCTGCGCGGCATAGCGCGCCAACTAGCGCCGGACATCATCGACTTCGAGGAACGGGCGATCTACGAGATCAAGACCCACCGGTTCCGGGACGCGGGACAGGGACAACTCGAGCACTACTACGAGCTCGCGCACAGCCTGCAGGTCAAGCACGGCGGCAAGCCCTGGAACCGGCAGACCGCCGCGACGTGGTACCCGAAGCACGTCCTGGGCCCGTTGGAGGGCAGCCCCGACCGTGTGGTCTGCACCGCGGAGACCGAGTACGAGGGCGGGCAGGAAGGACTGATTCTCTACCAGGTCTACCGACGCGTCGGCCGGGAGCGCGAGCCGCAACCCGTCGCACCCGGCGCGGAGGAGGCCGCCGAGCGGGCGCGGGCGCTCGCCGCGCTGGCGGAGGCCGGGCGGGCGCTGCGCCGGAAGTACGACTTCTACTCGGGCGATCACAAGATCCAGGCCGAGCTGATCGACAAGCCGTCGGCCTCGGGGTTCGCGGGCTTCTGGGTCAACCGGCTCTTCAACAGCGAGATCCCGCCGCAGACGATCTGGCTCAACACCGACGCCTCGTTGGCGGCGCTGGACTCGTCGGTGCGGACCGGAGACGTCCGGCGCGCGGTGGAGAGCCTGATCAGGGGACGGCGGGAGTTCCTGAAGGCCATGAAGCGCTACGTCACGTGGAAGGAGGGGGTGGAACCCGCTGCCGCGAAGGCGAAGGTGGCGATCGGCGTCGTGGCGGTCACGGCGGTCCTGGCGTTCGTGGCGCCCCAACTCCTGGCGCGGGGAGCGCCGGCGCCGGGGGCGCAGCAGGTGATCGTGCGCATCGCGGAGGTCGTCGGGAAGTACGACGAGCTGATGCTGGAAGAGGAAGCGCTGGAGACGGAGGCGGAGATCGCGGCCGACGCGGAGCGCGAGGCGGAGCTGGCACTGCACGAGTAGTCGCCGCGGTCACCCGGTGTGCAGGGTCAGGCTCCGGCGGGTGCGGTCGAGCAGGTCGAGGGCGGTCTGCTCGGCCGTGCGGCTCGGGCCCAGGAGCCGGTTGCAGTGCAGGTGGACGTAGCTGTCGCAGAGGTCGGGGAGCGGGCGGCCCAGCAGACCGTGCCGGTCCAGGTCGGCGAGCCGGGCGGCGACGGGGGCCAGCAGTCGACGGCGTTCGGCGAGGACGGTGGCTACGGTGGGTGGCGGCGGGGTGGTCAGCAGCTCGCGGAACTCGGCCTGGCGGGCGCGGAATTCGGCGCCGGCGAGGCGTTCGTGGCGGGGGCGGTGCCGGTAGCGGCGCAGCCGGGCCGGCTCGTCCAGGCCGATGCCCGCCAGCAGGTCGTCGATGCTGAGGAGCGCGAGCGCGGTGTCGTCGAGCGGCAGCCGCCCGGTGTGGCGCAGGTCGAGCAGGTCGAGGACGGCCTGGCCGTCGGCGGTGTAGAGCTCCTCGGTGGCGTCCAGCGCGGCGAGGCCGCCGTAGCGTTCGACCTCCCGGTCGTGGACATCGAAGCCGAACCGGGTCGGGTACCCGTCCGCCAGCAGGGCGCCCGCCCAGTCGCCGAGGGCCGGGAGGAGTAGTCCGGGGTCGCCGCGCAGACGAAGCCGCAGGTGGGGGTCGGGGTCCGCGTAGCGCAGGAAGACCCGGCGGTCGGTGTGCCCCGCCAGGTCGGTGGCGAGGTCCCGGACGGCGCCGGCGAGCAGGGCGTTCTCCTCCTGACGGTCGCCGTAGAGCTTGAGGTAGGTCCAGTCGCTGCCAGGGGGGCGTAGCCGGTCGGCCCGGCTGACGGGGGCGGGGCGGGCCGGGCGGTGGCGCCGGAGGGGCGGCGGCGCGGCGGGTCATGGAGACGACGAGCTCCACGAGGTGGGGGCCGTCCGGGCCGGTGGCCCAGGCGTCGTCGAGTCCGGGGAGGGGCTCCTGGAGGACGACGGCGCCGCCGGGCGGCAGGTGGGCCAGGGCGCGACCACTGTCGGTAGATGGCACTCCATCAGTGCTATGAGCTGCTGTTTTGCCAGTCCTGAGTGGTACTCAAACGCATGATCGGCAGAATCTAGTTGGCAAATTCGTACAGGGCGGTGCTGACAGCCTCTGCGCCGGTGCCGCCTGATTGTCGGGAACATGCACCTAAAGCTGGATCTTCGTCGTAGGTTGCTCGTTGATCGTGGGGCGGCGAAGGAGCGGGCGGTCATGGCGTTACGTGGTGGGCGGGCGGCGACGTCGACTGTCCGGTGGTCGGATGCGCAAGGGCTTGAGGACCTTGCTCACGTAGACGCGGGCTTTCGCGGCTGCGCCGGCGAGCTGGCGCTGGAGCCTGGGTGGACGCGCAGGTGGACGACAACGTGGCGATTCGGGCGGGCGCCGGTGGTGTACCCGGTCCGGGACTTGGCCGAGGCTGAAGCGGAGATCGTCCGGAGCCGGCCGGTGCGACGGTTCACCTGGCGGACCGGGCAGTGGCACCGGCCGGGCCTGGAGTACTTGGTGTCCACCGGCCGCCACCACGGGTTCGAGAGCGTCGAGGAGGAGAGCCTGCTCCTGGTGGCGGACTTCGCCGCGGACCTGACGGAGGCGCTGTCCCAGCCGTTCAGACTGCGGTTCGATTCGGCGGCCGGTTTGAGGGAGCACACTCCTGACTTCCTGCTGCTGACCGAGACGGGGCCGTGGCTGGTGGACGTGCGGCCGGGCGACCGGATCCGCCCCGAGGACGCGCTCAAGTTCGCGGCGGCGGCCGAGGCGGCGCTTGCCGCCGGGTGGCGCTACAGCGTGGTGTCCGGCTGGCGGGAGAACGTACCGGAGCTGGTGGACGCCCTCTCCGCCGGACGGCGGCAGCTGAGCGACCCGCTCGGACTGCAGGGCGAGCTGCTCGGCGCCGTCGCGGCCGGGCCGCTGAACTTCGGCGACCTGGTCGAGCGGTGCAGCGTGCCGGCCGTTGCCCGCGCCCACGCCGTGCACTTGATGTGGCACCGGCGTCTGGGTATCGACGTGTCGGTGCCGCTGACCGACAGGAGCCCGGTCCGTCTCGCTCCTCGTACCGCGGGGACGGGGGCGGTCGCGTGACACCGGCTGCGGTCTGCTGGGATCTTGGACCCGGCATCGAGCTGATCGTGAACGGGCGCGAGTGGACCGTGGATGTGGTGGAGCCGCAGCTGGGGCGGGTGACGCTGGCGCGGGACGGCGCCGAGCCGTGGACCACCTCGCTGCGGGAGCTGATGCACCATCCCCGCTGCCGCCCCTCCACGCGCACCCGGGCCGACCTTCCGGCGGCTAGCCGCGGCCGGCAGCCAGTTGGCACCTGCCCGTCGTCTTCGCCTGCCCCGCCCACCAGCGCCTGCTCACCCACCGGTGCCCGCACTGCGGCGGATCACCGAATCCGGTCCACCACCGCAGGGCTGCCCTGCTCCACCGGCCCAGCACACCGGGCATCCACCCATTGGCCTGCCGAGGCGACGCCACCGTGCCGGGCAGCAGCCGTCCCGGTGCCTGCGGACCCGTCTGCGGCGCCCGCCTCGACCACCCCCCACCCGGCGAACACCCGCCACCTCCCACCGGCGGCGTCGGAAGGCTGATCGGCCTCCAGCAGCGGCTCCAGGCCCGGCTGCACGGCGCCGGCCCAGCGCCCGGCGGGGCGTACTTCCTGGACCTCGCCGCCACCAGCCAGCTGATCACACTCAGCTGGCCCGCCCCCGCCGACGGCCTCACCCTGGAGCCGTCGATGCTGCACCTCATCGACGACCACGTCGAGACCACCCGCACCGCCGCCCAGGACCGCACAGCCCGGGGCCTGCCGAACCCCCAGGCCCCGGACCGGTGGACCGCACCCCAGGACAGCGCCACCTGCGGCGCCCTCCTGCTGGCCGCCGAACACCTCCTGGGCGACGAGCACGACCCGGGCGACATGCGCGAGCGGCTCCAGCCCCTGGCCCAGGCCGCCTTCCGGCGCGACGCGACCGCGTACACCGCGCTGCGACGCAAGACCATCTCCCCGCGCCTGGCCCGCGCGCTCGTGCGCCACCGGCACGGCTTCCACGCCGCCGGCCGCACCGAGAACGGCAGCGTGCGCGTCGCCTCCCGCGACTGCCGCTTCGGCCCCCAACACGTCCCGCCCTACCTCCCCCAGCCCTGGTACGACCAGCACTTCGCCGACTTCGCCGACCGCCTGAACAACCCCACCAGCTACACACCCCGGCACCTGCGACGAGCCGTCAGCCTCAAACTCGCCGAGATGGCGGCCGGCGGCTCCTAATCCCAGTGCGCCCGCCTGCTCGGCATCCCCGTCGCCAAGGCCACCAGCACAATGAACAAGCTCCGCCCGCAGATGGGCCCCACCCTGTGGCGGGACTTCGAGCACCGCGTGGACCAGATCGCGAGCCGCCTCGATGACGACCAGACCCGCGTCGACTACACCCGGCGCCGGACAGCGCTCACCCACTGGCAGATGCCCGCCGAACACTGGGCTGCACTCTTCGACGGCCTGAGCTCCCGCTTCCCCCGGATGGCCGGCGAGGAGGGACGGCTGACCGCCACCGTCCTGGTGTGGACCGACATCACCCAGGCCGAATACACCCACAGCCCCGTGCTGACCGGCCTCCGCGAAGCCAAGGCGGACGCTGCCCGCCTCATCGACAACATCACCCAGACCTACACCCCCGCCAACCAGAAAGCAGGCCGCCTCGTCCTGCGCCGATGCATTGCCGCCTACGCGGACCGCCTCGCCCAGCGTCTGGACCACGGACACCGGCCCAAACGGCCGACGGGGTGAACGCCCCGGTCACCGCCGCCACGGTCCCCCCGGCAAGATCGCAACAGGTCATATCGTCCCTGCCGTGGCGCCTTCCCTCTCTTCCGACCTCCCGTTGCCGCGGTTCTGGCCACCGATCCCATCGGGCTACACGCCGTGCTCCAAGGGCCATCCCACGCGTTCGGAGCCCGTGGTGCCGGAGCTTGCCCGGCGCGACGAGACCCGAACCGGCCTGTTCCACCTGTGAGACCCGCAGCGGGGCATGCTCACCGTGGCCTGCCCCGCTTCTCAGGCTGCACGCCGTTGCCGTCGGAACACTTGGGAGAGCCGATCATGATGTGGGGGCGGAATCGACCGATTCCGCCCCCGTTCGCCATTCGACCGGCACCCGATCCAGTGAACGCATGCCCACGTACCCGGCCTGGACACGATGGCCCCAGAATTGACCGGGCCACCGCGTCCGGGACCAGGTGGGCGCTGCTACTAGGTTCCGGCGCAGTTGGTGAACGTTGCCCTGGTCCGTGCGCTGTAGATGCTCGCGCCGCCATTGTTGTCGTACTTGAGGGGCACGGTGATGGTGTCGTCGGCGGTCCACGGGAAGCCCTGGGCGTCGAACGTGAAGGTTCCGGTGGCCTTGGTGGCCAGTTCGGACAGCGTGACCCACCCGTACTGGCGTGGGGGCACGCTCACGGTCAGCTTGCTGCCCAGCTCTTGCTTGAGGTCCACCGTGGTCGCGCCGCTGACCTCACCGTTGATCGTCAGCTCGACATTGGCGAGACCGATAGTGCCGCCGACCTTCAGGCTTCCCCCCAGCTTGAAGCCGATGGTGTTGCTCCACCCCGTGGTGGTGCTCAGCGAGAACTCCCACGGGATCGTGGTCGAGGTGTCGTTGAACCAGATCGGGGAGACGCACTGCTCCGGCAGCGTGAACGGCGGCGTCTGACTGGTCGTGGACCACGAGCAGGTCGCGGTGTCCTTGTTGCACCGGGCGGCCGCATAGTCCACGGCCATGTTCCACGCCGTCTGGTAGACCTCGGTGGGCAGCGTCCACTGCTGGTACGGCGTGTTGTCGCAGCGGTAGGTGTACACCCAGTTGTCGGTGCCGGGAGGTATCTGGACGGTCAGGCAGGAGTTGTCGCCGACCTGGCGGATCCTGAACGCCTTCTGCGCCGATCCGGCGACCGGTTGGAAGTACCACTGCTCGGACGCGCGCCCGTCACAGGGCTGTTGCCGCAGTTGGTAGCGGGCGGTGGTCAGGTCCATGCACTTGCCGGTGGTGGCGTTGGCGATGGCGAACCCCGAGCCGAGGCTGGTGCCCGTGTTGATGCGCCACGTCGTGGCGGACCCCGGCGCCGAGTTGACGGAGATGGGCGCGTTGTCGTCGTAGCTGCCGTCCTGGACATCCAGTTGTTTGCCGTTGCTGACGTTGGTGAACGGCAGCTGGATCAGTGCCGTCAGGCTCGTATCCGCTGGGGGCGCGGCCGCGGCCGGAACGGCGCCGACCCCCAGGGCTGCGCCCACCAGCGCGGCGATGACGGTCGCCACCTGCCACAACGATCTTCTTTTCCTGGCTACGGTTCTGGCCACACGCGTGGTCCTTTCATGAGGCGTATTCCGGTCGAACGACAGGCGGCCGAGGAGGCGGACAGCGTTCCGCTACCTCCTGAGCCTCCTGGTCGCGTTCGTTGCCGCGCTCCCCAGTCGGGCGGCTGCGGCGCCGGCGACCACCGCCGCGGTCAGGCCGGTCGGATCGAGGTGTGCGTGGCTGAGGGTGTCCACCGCGTCCACGCGTGCGCTGGACTCTTCCCTGGTCGACTTGGCCCCCACTTCGTGCTCTGCCACGGTGTCGACCGCTTTGCGTTCCCCCGTGCCGTTGATCATGCACCCCGGGCATTCCTTGAAGGGGGAGTTCCCGTGCAGGGGGCACGCGGAGTTGTGGACGAGGAGGGAGTCGGCACCGACTCGGACGTGGTAGGTGTGGATGCGGCTGACGCTGAGGTTGTAGACGGTCTGGTCGGCGACCTCGCCGCGGTCGTGGATCACGGTGATGCGTACGGCACCGGTGCTCGAAGGGGCGCGGACGAGGTCGCCGGTCCTGAGGTTCCCGGCGTCCACCCAGCCGCGGTCCTGGACCCAGAAGGGGTGGCCGGCGGTGGCGGTGAGCGTCGCCTGTCCCGAGCCGTCGACACCGATGTCGATCAGGTGCTTGACGCCGCGGCCGACGATGACTCCCGCGACGGGCTCGCCGAGGGTGGCATCGGTGGCCGGGTCGGTGGCCTTGACCTGGTCGCCTTCATGGACCTCGCTGATCGGCTTCGTGGTGCCGTCGGCCATCTCCACCAAGGTGTCCGGGGAGAACGAGTTGCACTTCTCGACGGCGGCGGCGGCCCTGCCCAGCGTCGATGCCTCCTTGACGGCGTCCTTGGCCACGGTGGCGGCGAGTTTGCCGCCGGGGATCATGCCGAGCGCGTCCATGGCTGCGGCTTCCTTGTTGCCCTGGGCGAGTTGGCCGGCCGCAGCCAACCCGGAGGACACCGTCCCGATCGGGCCGGGTACGAAGGCCACCACCTCGGCCGCGGTGGTCGCCACGTGCACCACCGACTTCCAGGAGAACGTCCCGGCGAGGTCCAGTCCGTTGACCGGGTCGGCGTTGACGTAGTCGTAGTCGTTGGCCGATCCGCCCTTCACCGGGTCCATCTGCAGGAACCGGCCCAGCACGGGCAGGTAGACGCGGGCGCCCATCTCGATGGCCTGCTGGCCGGCCAGGTGCTCCACCGGCCGCTCGTGCTGGCCCAGCCAGCCGAAGTCCATGCCGCCGGCGGCGGTGGCCGGGATCGGGATGTCGGCGAACGCGCCGGTCGTGGGATCGATGTTCTGCCCGAACGGGTCGTACAGGTGCAGGGCGCCGGTGCGGGCGGCCGTGCCGTCGGCGGTGAACAGGACGTCGCCGTGGATGTTGGGGTAGGACCAGTTGGTGGTCGCGGCCTTGTCGTAGTTCTTGGTCAGCAGCACGCCGCCGGGCAGCGCCACGATCCGTTGCAGCAGAGCGCCGTCCTGGTCCAGGATCAGGTCCGCGTCGTCGTGCTTGGAGGTGTAGGAGTAGCGGGTGGTCCCGTTCTTCGACGGGTCGGCGAATCCGGTGACGGTTCGGCCGGTCAAGCGGTCGGCCGGGTCACGGGTGTAGGAGATGGTGGCGCCGCTTGCGGTGGTGGTGGAGATGTGGCGCTTGGTGGAGTCGTACCCCAGGGTGTCGTCGCCGATCTTCACGGCGTCACCGCGGGCGTCGTAGCCGAACGCCAGTGCGAGGCCGCCGGTGGTCGCGGTGAGCCGGTCGGCGGCGTCGTAGCAGTAGGTGGTGGTGACCGCGGCGGCACCGTCGCGGCTGTCGGTGGACGCGGTGCGGTTGGTGTTCAGCCCGGTGGTCCTGGCCGGTCCGCACCCGTCGGCCGGGTCGAACCGGTAGGTGAGCTGGTGGTGCGGGACGGTCGCGGCGACGAGCCGGCCCACCGGGTCGTAGGTGTAGGAGTAGGTCGCGGCGTTCCTGCCGTCCTCGGTCACCGCCTCGTCGGTGATGCGGTTGTCCCGGGAGCGGGTGACGGTGTCGACTACGGTGGACGCCACGGTCTTCCACGCCAGCGCCGTGGGCTTGCCGGAGTCGTTGCGCGTCAGCGAGTCGAGGCGGGACCCGTTGCCGTAGGCGACAGAGGCCAGTTCGGCTGCGGCGGTGTAGGCGGGGGTGGCGACGACGGTGCCGTCGACCTTGACCTGGGTCAGCTGGTTGGCGTCGTTCCAGGCGTAGGACACGGCACTGGACACGCCCTTGACCGTGGTGGTGTCGGTGGTCAACCGACCGACCTGGTCGTAGGTGGAGGTCGACGTGACGCCGTTGGCGTCCGTGTAGCCCACCTCTTGGCCGAGCAGGTCGATCACGGTGGTGATCGACCCGTTCGCATCGCCGGCCTTCGAGACGAGCGGGTTGCCGCCGACCGCGTAGTCGTAGCTGACCGTGCGTGCCGGCTTGTCCCCGAAGGCCGGGAAGACCTTCTGGGCCACCCGTCCGCGGGCGTCGTAGCTGGTGCAGCTCCACGGCTCGTCGTTGACACGCTCGGCGACAGGACGGCCGGTCTCGTCGTAGACCGTCTCGCTGGTGAACGCCGGCCCGCTGCCCGGCTTGGCTCCGGTGACTGTCTTGACCATGCCGCCCTGGTTGGCGGCCGGGGCGTTCGGGTCGCACGGGTTGGCGCGGGTCTCGGTGTCGCCGTAGTAGGTGGTGGTGTCGCGCCTGTCGGGGTCGGTGATGTCGCCGGCCGGCAGCGCTTCGGTCAGCTTGCGCAGGTATCCCGTGCCGGGCCGTTCGTAGCCGGAGCGGGCGGTGAGGTTGAGCCCGCCGGGGTCGGCCGTCGCGGACACCTTGAGCCCGTACACCGGGTCGATCCCGGCCGCCGGGTCGGAGTAGCTGCTCGCGCCGCGCTTGGACGGCGCCCGTTCCTTGTCGCCGCCGGAGGTGTCCTCGGTGGTGGTACCCGTCGACCAGCCGTACCGGGGCGCGAGGTTCGCCCCCGGCACCGGTGCCGGGGCGCCGGTGCCGGGCGGGGTCCAGGTGAAGGCCAGCGCCCCGGTCGTGCCGGAGCGGTTGTAGTAGTCGACCCGGACGCGGTGCCGACTGCCGGCCGTGGTGTTGGTGTACGTGCCGGTGACCGCGGTGCTGGGCTTGTCGCTCCAGCTGTCGACGGTCAACACGTCGTCCACCCACAGGCGGACGCCGTCGACCGCCGTGAACCCGAGGCCGTAGTCGCCGGCGGCGGGGAACTGGACCTCGCCGGTGAACCGGCCCGACCAGCCACCGGTGTTCGCCACCGGCGGGCTCGCGCCCCAGGACCGCGACAGCGCCCCGTCGCCCGCGCCGACCCCGGTGGCGAACACCGTCGGCACACCCGCCAGCTCCGGGTTGTCGTAGAAGGCGGCGGACAGCCCCGCCAGCCCCTCGTCGTACGTGGTGTGGGTATGCGGCATCCTCGCCGCGCACGCGGGCGTGGGGGTCTGGCCGGTGAAGCAGGACGTCGGCGCGGGCCCGTACTTGTCGACCGGGCGGTCGGCGTGGTCGTAGACCGTGGTGGAGCGCCGGCCGGCGCTGTCGACGGAGGCGGTGGCCTGGTCCTTGGTGTTCCACTCCGCGGCGATGCTCGCCCCGGTGAAGTCGGTGGTGACCAGGGTGCGGCCGGCGTCGTCGTAGGTCACGGTGCGCGAGCGGGTCGAGTCGTACACCCCGGCCAGCGCCACGGTGGCCTGCTTGCGTTCGAGGTAGTACTGGTAGAAGTGTTCGGCCCGAAGCGCGCTCGAACGGCCGTCCGGGGCCGGTGCCAGCACCTGCACCGCGCGCAGGGCGGGCGGCTCCTTGGGGTCCTCGGTCACGGAGTCGTAGCCGATCACCGTGCAGGCGGCGGCGGTGTCACCGGTGTTGGTGCACCCGTTCTCCGCGGACGGGGCCTGGTGCGCCACCCAGTCGTACGCCAGGCTGCCCCGGACGGTGGCCAGCGGCCCGATGCTGTCCAGGGCCTTCTGCTTCTCCAACTCGTTGTCCCCGGCCTCGTCGTAGCGCTGCTTGGCCGAGGCCCGGCCCACGTAGTCGAAGTCCTGCATCACCGCGCCGGGGTTCTCGACCCGGGCCAGGGTGCCCATCTGGTACCAGAGCCGGGTCTCGCTGCCGTCCCAGTACCGGATCCGGCACAGCATCTGCGGCGGTGCCGGGTCGGAGCCCGGCGGACGGGCGACCCCGCCGTAACAGCCGTCGCTGCCGTCGGTGTTGTAGAAGAGCTGGTGCGACCGGCCGGAGACCGGGTCCTTGATCTGCGTCAGCCGCGGCGGCGTCCCGCTGTAGACGTACTGCAGTGCGGCCGGCTTCTTGCCGTCCAGCACCGACTCCACCGCCGCCAGCGTGCCGTCGGGGTTGAACAGCGACACGGTGTCGCCCTCGGTGAGCGTGATCCGGCCGGAGGTGTCGAAGGCGAGCACACCGTCCTCGCCCACCGGTGGCGTGTAGCCGGCTGTGGATGCCTTGCCCCAGGTGTGCTTGCCGCCGGCTCCGTCGGTGAGCACCACCGAGCCGTCCAGCATCTCGGCGTGGCTGTAGCCGCTGGACTGCGCCGACAGCGTCCAACCCGCCGGGAGCGCCTGCGCATCCGAGGAGAACAGCCACTCCGTCGGCACGATCCTCGGATCCAGGGTGTGTACGCGCTGGGTGTCCGGGCCGGTGCTGCTCTTGGCCCACAGCACCATGCGCGGACGCTGGTCGGAGTGGTGGTACAGCTCGACGCGCAGCGGCACCAGCTGACCGGCCTTCAGTGCGATCTCCTGGGCCTGGTGCGGGCCGGGCAGGAGGAAGTCGTCGCCGGGGTCGGCGGGGCCGGGGTTGTCGTAGACCAGCTTGTCGCCCAGCCAGACCCGGGCGCCGTCGGTGTGCGAGCCGGCGAACCGGAAGTCACCGCTGACCGGGGCCTTGAACTGGCCCTCCCAACGCACGACGAACCAGTTCTTGTCCAGGGCGGGCGGCATCGGGTTGTCGCGCCACGGCATGTTGTCCGGATTGCCGGTCCACGGGATGCCCCAGTCCAGGTTGACCTGGGACTCTCCGCGCACCATCACGGGGGTCGTGTCCGGGGTGCCCGCGTGCCGGGAGTCGTTGAAGTAGGAGGTGCGCACACCGTGCGGGGCGCCCTCGCGGGAGTTGTAGGCGAGGTTCACGCCCGCCGATCCGCCGACGGTCTGGAACGCCGGGCCGGCGGCCTCGACGTGCGCGTTGCCGTTGAACAGGTTCACCGTCACCGGGCCCAGGTGGTCCGTCGGTGCCGGGCCCGGGTCGCCGACCCGCTGGTTGACGGTGAAGTGCCCGACCCACTGCGGCGGGGTCGCGGTCGTCGCGCCGGACATCGCGGTGGCCGCCGTCCAGGTGTAGCGTGCGCCGTCGTGCAGCACGTGCTTGGGGACGGTCCACTGCGGCTGGTCGAGGCACCCGGAGTCCACCACACTGCCCGAACGGCCGTCGAACCCGGTGGAGATCTTGAAGCAGTACAGGACGCCGTCACCGGCCGGGGCCACCTGCAGCGCCGGCGTCTCCGTACCCACCACGGCACCGTCGACCGGGGAGACCAGGCTGGTCTGCGGCGCCCCCGGGGCTGCGGCGCGGGCAGCGAACTGCGGGTGCTCGCCGGTCGCCAGCGGCGCGAAGTCGGCCTTCTGCTGCGGCACTTCGGCCTGCGGCTTCTGCTCGGCCGCCGACGGGACCGACAGGATCGGCAGATCCCGCGGCACCGGCCTCGATGCGGCGGACGCCTGTGCCGGTGGCAGGACGCCCGCCTGGGCTAGCGAAGCCACCAACACCGTCGCCACGGCGAACGCGATCCACCGCAACCGCACCCACGACCGCACGGACAACCGAGCTCGACCGGTACCTCTGGACAAGGCCCCTCCAACGCTGTCGACGTCCGCCGGAACCCGTGACACGGCAGGACGCGGGTCCACTCTCCTCCGGTCCCAACTGGACGGATCAGGCAGAGGCGTGAAGTCTTCCGCGACCGGCGGGCCCCGGGGAACAGGTGGCGTGCAGCTTGGCCGGAATCACCGAACCGCCGGTCCCCAAACGGAAGGCACGCCGCACGGTCCGGCCGTCGTCGCCGCATTGTCCTGTCAGGGCCATGATTAAGCGTGTGCTCCTGGGCGCCGCTAAGCGGAAGCGCCGAACTGCCCGGCGCCCGTGCCGGATTTGGCCGAAACCGTACGGCCAGGGTTCCGGCCGACGAGGTGAACCGGCCCATGGAACAGAGGCGGCAGGGGTCCGGTAGTCGGTTGTGCGCTACGCGAACAGGCGGACCCCGCTCGGCGTAGGCCCCGCCCTGCTCACCCGGCCGTAGCCGGAGCCCGGCCGGGTGAGCGAGCCTGGAGTCGTGGCCCGTGTCCGCTTCTGCGATTCGTGCGGCGGCCGGCTCTCCCTCAGGGCGCCTGTTAGCCGCCGGTACTGCGACGGCGCATGCCGGGCCCAGGCGTACCAGGACCGGCGGATCGCCGGGCGGCGCCACGCGCTGCTCGGTGCCGCGTACTGCAGGGCGACCGCCGCACGGTGCAGGAGCTGACCTGTCCGGAGTGCGGCCACCCGACGTTCGCCTCGGCGGGCCGCAGGCGGGATTCCATGTGGTCTTCCGGGAAGTGCCGGTCGCGGGCGTACAGGAGGCGGGCGGCCCGGCGAGCGCGGGTTGCGGCGCGACGTCCATCCGTTTCGCCGGGGACAGGGTTGCCGCCGGTATGACGCCTGGACGTCATGCTGCGGATGATCAAGGGGCGACGACGCGCAGGTCGGGGCGGGTGTCGGGGTCGGGGGCGCGCAGTTCGGCGGCGAGGACGGTCGCCGCTCCGGTGCACGATGGCGATCAGAAGGTCCACCAACAGCCGGGCGGCCGCCGGCGGCGCCCTTCCGTTTCCGATTCGCCATCTGGTCCACCCGCTCCGGGATCACCGCGGTGATGCAGCGGTCGGCGGCTGCGCTCGGCTTGGAGCCCTTGAGGAACGGCTGAGTCCTGCGAAGTGACGGCATGGCCACATCACGATTTGGGGTACAACTCCATCGTTCCCCTGCCCGGCCCGGCACCCTGGCCTAGCGTAGCCGGTCCAGCAGTGCTGCGTAACACAGTCAACTGGCGGGCCAGTCGGGACACTTACCGGCGCGATACGGGGGTGGTCGCATGTTCCTCAGCGTTCCTTTCGACGACGGCCAGACGTTCGTCGTGGAGCTGCCCGAAGGGCAGGGTTCCGGCGTACTCCGGGCGGCTCGGGGAGATGCACTGGTCGAGTCCTCGGCCGAGACCTTCGAGTCCGGCCTGGCCCGGGTACGGCAGGTCGCCGCCGCCCTGCTGGAGCGGCTGGCCGATCTGCCCCGCAAACCCGACCAGATCCGGGCCGAGTTCGGGATCAAGATCACAGCCGAGGCGGGGCTCGTCGTGGCCAAGGCGTCCGGCGACGCGCACTTCACCCTGGAGCTGGAATGGAGCCGCCACGAGAGTGAAGCATGAGCCAGCCGCTGGCCTGGGAGCGCGGGACGGCCCGCGTCCTTCACGACGGACGGCCGGTCGGGGCCGCATTCCTGATACCCGGACGGCTCATGCTCACCTGCTCGCACGTCGTCGCCGCCGTCGCGGGCATCCCTGACGACCAGCCCCTCCCGGCGGACTTCCCCGTGACCGTCGACTTTCCGCTGCTTCCCGGCTGCCCCAGGGCATCGGCCACAGTCCACGTCAGCGTCCCGGTGGCGGCCGACAACAGCGGTGACGTCGCCGTACTGCGCCTGTCCGACCCGCCGCCGGAGAGCGCCGTTCCCCTGCGGATCCTGGAGTCGGACCAACTGGCCGGACACCGCTGGCGGGCGTTCGGGTTCCCCCGGTACGCCGGGCCGGGCGGCAGCAAGGACGCCGGAATCTGGACCACCGGCACGATCGAGGGCCGCGAGGGCACCGGCTGGTGGCAGCTGACCTGTGACGAGCACGCCGGGTTCCCGCTGGCCGGCGGGTTCAGCGGCGCGCCGGTGTGGGACGAGGAGTTCCAGGGCGTCGTCGGTGTCGTCGTCGCGGTCGAAGGGGACCAGCGGCGGCGCACGGGCTATGCCCTGACCGTCGAGTCACTGGCCCGTGAATGGCCGGAACTACGCGTCCGACTGCTGGCCGACAGCCCCTTCCGCGAGCTCCTGGCGTTCACCGAACAGGACGAGGCGGTGTTCCACGGGCGCGGTCACGAGACGCGCCGACTGCTCGAACTCCTCGGAGAGCAGCAGGTGCCGGTACTGCCGGTGCTCGGTGCCTCCGGGGTTGGCAAGTCCTCACTTGTCAGCGCCGGCCTCCTGGCCGGGCTCGACGACCAGGCATATGTGATCGCCCGCGTGCCCCACGGGCTGCGGCTCACCGCCGAGGAACTCCTCGCCTGGGCGCTCGCCTCGGCCGGCGATGCGGACCCGGACACGGCCCAGTGGCACGACCGATGGACCGCCCTGGCCCGTCAGCTGGCCAGCGGCGAGGACGGACTGCGCACCGCACTCGAACAGACCTTGGCCCGCCACGGCAGACACGCCAAACTCCTCCTCGTCGTCGACCAGTTCGAGACTCTGCTCGCGGATGCGCCCGAAACGGCACGCAAGCTGGACGCGATGCTGGGTGTCCTGACCGCGCGGCGCACCGACGGCAGCAGGCCGGCCCAGGCCGTCGTCGTCGCCCGGATCGACTTCCTCTCCCAGATCGAGCAGCTTCCCGTCCTGCGCGCGGCGTGGGAAGCGACGCACGTCGTCGTGCCGCCGATGACCCGGGACCAGCTGCATGCGGCCATCATCCTCCCCCTGGAGGCGCACGGCGGAGTCCGCTACGCCGACGGCCTGGTCGAGCAGCTGCTCCGCGACACACCGCTCGGCGCGGCCGCCTTGCCGATGCTGGAATTCACCCTGAGTCAACTCTGGGAACAGCAGACCCGCGGCATTCTCACCGCCGCCTCCTATCAGGGGCTCGGCGGGGTCCAAGGGGCACTGGTCGGCAACGCCGAGTCCACCCTGTGGGAATGGGCGGACGAGTCCGAGCGCGCGGCGCTGGAACGGATCTTCATCCAGCTGGTCCGCCCGGCAGAGGAACTGGACGCAGGGGATCGCGGCCCCGACACCCGCAGGGTCGCCGACCGCACTCAGTTCTCGGACCAGGACTGGTCGTTGATCCACCGGTTGGCCAGTACCAGGCTGGTCGTCGTGACCCGCCGCCCGAACGGGCCGGACACCGTCGAGCTCGCCCACCAGACGCTGGTGGAGAGCTGGCCGAGACTGCAGCGCTGGGTCGAGGCGAACCGTGCCTTCCGCAGTTGGCAGGAGAAGCTCCGGCGTGCCCTGCGTGCCTGGCAGGAGCAGGGCCGACCGGATGAACTCCTGCTCGGGCGGCGCGAGGTCGACGAGGCAAGGCGATGGATCGACGAGCGCCCGGACGAAGTCCCGGCCGAGGAAGTCGAGTTCGTCTCCACCAGTGCGCGGGCCCAGGCGCGCCTCGCCCGTCGGCGCCGCTTCGTACGGGGCGGCTTCGCGCTGCTCGCCGTCCTCGTACTTATCGCCTCCGGCCTCGCTCTCGTCAACGCCCGGGCGGGCGATGAACAGCGGGACCTGGCCGCGAGCCGACAACTGATTGCCCGGAGCGCGAGCCTGGCCACCGCCGACCCCGCCATGGCCGCCAACCTGGCCCTGGCCGCGCAGCGCATCCACCCGACGGCTGACACCCGGGCGCGGCTCCTCTCCGCAGCCAGCTCGCCGTTGATCAGTACGCTCGTCGGGCACACCGGCCCGGTGCGATCGGTGGTGTTCAGCCCGGACGGAAAGAGCCTGGCCACCGGCAGCGCGGATGAAGCGGTGCGGTTGTGGGACGTATCCCGACGCCGCGAGGTGAGCACCCTGCCTGGCCGGAACCTCGACGTGGTGGCGTTCAGCCCGGACGGAAGGAACTTGGCCACCTTCGACTACGCCCGTCAAGGGGTACGACTGTGGGACGGTCGCACGCTCGACCCGGTCGGAGATCTCACCGGTGCGGCGGGTCCTCTGGTCTTCAGCCCCGACGGACGGATCCTGGCCACGGGAGGCGTCGGCGATGCCCAGGGGTCGGTGCAGCTGTGGGACGTGGAGTCCCGCCGTCAGCTGGCCACACTCGCAGGTGTCCACGGTTCGTGGCCGATCTCGGCGGCGTTCAGCCCGGACGGGACAACGCTTGCCGTCGGCGGCGGCGCCGACCAGGAGGTGCGGCTGTGGGATGTGCGAACCCACGGCCAGCTGGCCGTCCTCACCGGCCACACCGGACAGGTGTTGGCGGTGGTCTTCAGTCCCGACGGTACCGTCCTCGCCAGTACGGGTGGTGATGCCACGGTGCGCCTGTGGGACGTGCGGAGCCGGACGGAGCTGGCGACTCTCACCGGCCACAGAGGTGCTGTGCGGGCGGTGGCATTCAGCCCAGACGGGCAGACCTTGGCCACAGCCGGTCAGGACTGGACGGTGCGACTGTGGGACGCGCCTGCGCGCCGGGCTCTGGTGACACTTAACGGCCATACGCGCGAGGTCAATTCGGTGGCGTTCAGTCCCGATGGAAGTGCCCTGGCGAGCGCCGGCGAGGACAGCACGGTACGGCTGTGGGACATGCGCGTGGGCCGTCCGCTGGCCGTGTTCGCCGGGCAGGGCGGCGCGATGCGACCGGTGGCGTTCAGCCCGGACGGCCGGACGCTGGCCACCGGAGGCCGGGATCCGTCGGCGAGGCTGTGGGACGTTCGAACGCACCGCCAGTTGGCCGTTTTGACGGGCCGGGAAGGCATGCTGCTCACCTTGGCCTTCAGCCCGGACGGGAGGACCCTCGCCACCGCGAGCGACGACGGGACGGCAACGCTGTGGGACACCGCGACCGACCGTGAAGTCGCCACCCTCACCGGCCACACCGGCCTGGTGGGCGCGCTGGCCTTCAGCCCGGACGGAAGAACGCTCGCCACCGGCAGCTACGTCGACGGCACGGTGCGGCTGTGGGACGTGTCGTCCCATCGCCTGCTGACGATCCTCAGGGGCACGTCGAGCCCCGTGGTCTTCAGCCCGGACGGCAGCACCCTCGCCACAGGTGGCGGCCTCACCGCGCCGACGGTCAAGTTGTGGGACGTGCGGCACCCTGACCAGCCGGCGGTCCTCAGCGGCCACACCGGCCTGGTCGGCTCGGCGGCGTTCAGCCCGGACGGAGCCCTCCTGGCCACGGGAAGCTGGGACGGAACGGTACGACTGTGGAACGTGCGGACCCGGACCCAGGAGGCCGCCCTCACCGGCCACACCGGCTCCACCCAGTCCGTGGCGTTCAGTCCGGACGGGAACACCCTCGCGAGCGGCGGCTGGGACGCCACGGTGCGACTGTGGGACGTCCGGACCCGGACCCAGAAGGCCGCCCTCACGGGCCACGCAGACATCGTGTGGAATGTGGCGTTCAGCCCGGACGGGAACACCCTCGCCAGCAGCAGCCAGGATTCCACGGTCCGGCTGTGGAACATACAGACGCGAAGTCAGGTGGCGCTCCTGACCGGCCACACGGGCAACGTATCGTCCGGGCTTTTCAGCCCGGACGGAGCCCTCCTGGCCACCAACGGCGGGGACAGCACGGTGCGCCTGTGGGACACCGGGATGTATACCGACCTCGACGCCGTCGTCAGCAGGCTCTGTACGACCGCCGGCCGCTCCATGACCCGGGAGGAATGGCGGCAGTACGTCCCCGCCGACGTGTCCTACCGCCAGACCTGCCCCTGACTGCTGTCGCGCTCCTGGACCGCCCGCTGCCGGCGCCCTTGGCCCCCGTGTCCGGATCCTGCACACTCCCGTCATCGCCGCCACGGCCAGTCGCAGGCGAGGCCGGGGGCATGAGCCAGCTCCCACCCCTCCCGCGCCTCGTGGTGATCCCGGTCTTCAACGGGATCGACGCGCTGGACGTGACCGGGCCCGCCGAGATGATCGCGCTCGCCACCAGGCCGCTGCCGCCGGGCTCGGCCGGGTACGACGTCCGGTTTCGTGCCGAGGGTGGGGCTGGCGGAGACGTTCTCGGGCATCCCGCTGTACGCCGGCGAGATGCTGCGCGAGACGCCGCTGCGACCCGGCACCCTGGCCACCCGATACCACAAGAGCCCGGAAAGCTACACAGCAGGAATGCACCTCGGCGGCTTCGCGCGGCGGCGCGGTCGTCTCCTCGTCGATCGCGTCGTACAGGTGGGCTCCGTGAGCCCACCGCTTCAGGGCCTGGAGCCTCTCGTGTGCCAATCACACCTGGTATGTGTCAACTAGAGACTGCAATCGCACCCAGGTAGACACGGGTGCACGGCGTGCGACTGCCTGCCGTAGATGCCACCGGCGCTTCCCTCTGAGCTGGGGTGGTGTCAGTTACTCTCGCCATGGCTGCGCTCGGACTGTCAAGTCTTGTTGTCACATACGTACAGGGCGGCGCTCCAGCACGGTTGAACTCCCGTGCACCGGATTCTCGAAAGGCGCCCCTGGGAAAGGATCTCCGCCGTAGGTTCGACCCACGTGATCAGGTCACCACGGAGGCGATGGGGCGTGGCTTCGGCGTTATCTGGCGGGTGTCCAGCGGGACCGGCTGCACGTACTGGCTTGTGGTCTGATGCCTGTGACCTGGGCGACCTTGCCCGCCTCCACACAGGGTTCGATGCCCACAGGAAGACGCTGAGCCTTGCGGCCGGCCGGAGCGGCCACTGGTTCCAGCGCGCCGTACGGCTGCCCACCCAACACCTCATGGTCCGCGTCGACTTCCCGGCCGACCTGGACCCCGTCCACCGCCCTCGACGGATCCGACGACACCGAGACCTACGAAAGGGGCCGGGCCCGGCTCGTCGCCCATGAGATCGACCACCTCGACGGCCTGCTCTACACCGACCGCATGCGCCCAGGCGTCACCCCGATCCCCGTCGAGGAGTTCCGCGGCACAGGATCAACGCGGATCTACCGAAGGCACCGACCGAAACCCTCATTTCAACTACGCACTTCATATCGAGAGGAGTCCCCTTGAGCCTGTGGCAGGCCGCTCTCCTGGGAGCCATGGGAGGAGCGTTCGCAGGGCTGATCGACTTCTACCAGCGTGCCAACCAATGGGCCTCGGCCTTCGCCGAGGAAGCCGCGAAACGCAGGCGACGGCCCGTGGCGCCTCCACGCTTGTGGGGCGGGACCTTCTACAACAGAGCCGATCTGACGGTGGCCGGACTGGAGGTCCTGCTCGGCGGCTTGGCCGGAGTCCTACTGGCCGGGAGCGGCCAGATCAGCGGCCCCTACGCTACGGTCATCGTTGGCGCCTCGGCCCCCACACTACTCGTCAGACTGTTCAACGGCAGTCCATTGGGCGGCACCCAGCCAGGCTCGGAACCGCCACCTGCCGTCGAGACCGGCGTGCTGGCATTCCCGCCCCCCGCCCGCGGGCCAGTTCAGAGCGGTGAGCCGATCAGCGACCTTCCGACCCGGCCGAATGGAGACGCTCATGGCCATTGACGGGCCCTCCGCCCGGCTCCGGGGCGCGCTCGAGGAGTACAAGTCGCGCCGCTTCCACTTCAGGACTCCCATCGAGCCAGCAGACCTCGAGTACCTGTTTGTGGAACCCGATGAGAACGCGGTCGCTACCACTCCCGAGGCGGCAGCCGATCCCAGCCGGATCATGGCCGCCGCCGCCTACCGGAACATGCCGGTGGAGAGGATTCTCGACGCATTTCCCGGCAGTCGTCTCCGTCGCCGGCCAGCCCTGCTGGCACAGAACTTCGCCGAGGCATACAGCGATGCTCTGATCCGCCGGGCGCTGGACCACACAGACCACCCGCAGGTGCAGGCGTTCGGAACGAACCCCGTCCCAGTGATCGAGCACTGTCTCCAGGCCCGCGCCCGCCGCCGGTCCCGGGACCGCAAGCTGGCTCTGGTCGCTCTTGCCTTGCTGCCCTTCGCACCAGGCGCCGCAGCGTGGTACGCAGCCCTTCGCGTGAAGGCCACGCTCCCGGCTCGACAGGCCGTACGAACCGTCCCGATCGCCCTGATCCTCGGCCTCGCTATGTGGCTCACCGTGACCCCACCCGGTCTTCCGACCCCGTGGAACTGGTACATCCCGCTCGCACTGCTCGCGCCGGTCCTGTGCTGGCCGATCGCGACCGACATCGCGCTGCGGCACGCGGAAGCCGACCTGATCACGGCGCGAGACCTCCTGTACGGCCCAGTTCCGCCCAGCGCGCTCGTCCCCGAAGCAGTTCCCACCGGGCCCAGGGACATCAAGGCGAAGCGTCTACGGGACGCTCTCGCGCTCGTCGCAGCGCAGCAGGAGAGCAACATCTTCTTCTACGACGACGCCGGCGTCACAGGGGCTGGCCAGCGTTGGGCGAGCTGGCATCTCGACCAGCCACTGAACGGCGAGCGCGTCAGTGCGGCCCAGGACTTCCACCCGTGGACCGTGGTGGCTGCTGTACGGGCACGCTTGACGGAGCAGCCGCCCGTGCCAGGTACTGTGGCCGTGGATGACTGGGCCCTCTACCCGCTCCGGGCACGCTCCGAGAACCGCCCCTGGCCGATTGGCCCAGACATGGACGGTCTGCGAATGCGGCCGTCAGCGCTTCAGCGGATCTGCAACACGGCCGACCCGCATGGTCCCCGACATGCCCTGGCACTGCAGTTGCACCTCTTCGAGGGACGCGCCGTCCTGACCTTTCTGGTGCGCGTGCAGATCCGGCGATCCCACCTGCTCGTGGACATCGACGCTTACGCGTTGGGGACACTCTCCGCAGTACTTCAGGAGTCGCCCAAGTCCCACTGGGCCCAGGCCAACCCACTGTCGACCATGCGTGAGAGTGAGACGCGTGTGGACCTTGGCGAACTCACGCGACTGCTGGTCCGAGCACCCCGCGCGTGCTGGTCCACCACGCCTGTCCGCGGTCAGGTGCAGCTTCCAGAACCGTTTGGGCTGCGGCACAGCTCGGCCCAGCCTCCTATGGCGACGCAGGAAATGGCAGACGTCTGCATCTACATGGCGACGCCCGTCATGCACGCCATCCAATCGGTCGTGGAGACAATCCTGGACGGTGAGAACCTCGCTGCATCGGGCCAGGAACACGACGGCTTCAAGGCCCAGTTCGAGCATGTGCCTCGCAGCAGCTCAACCCGGTGAACCGGGCTGACCCCAGTGCCCTTTCTGAGGATGCTAGGAGCTGTTCAAGGTTCGGATCTTGTTATGGCCTGGCCGTGGGTTGGTGTCTCTCTGGTAGAACTCGGAGCGCTCACCAGCGACGACCGCCCCGGGGGGCCACCCCCGGGCGGCGGGGGGCGCCCGGGGGCGGGCGGCCCGCCACGGGTGTTAGTTGTAAATGAACTTGTGCACCAACGCCCACAACACCCCCCCCCCAGGGTGGCCGGGGGC